>JBBIJY010000009.1:0-99240 GCA_037445735.1 Armatimonadota bacterium
CCCTCACCCCTACCCTCTCCCCCTGCAGGGGGAGAGGGGCTGAATTGAGCTGTACCCTCTCCCCCACTGGGGGAGAGGGCTTTAAGAAAGCATGCGCCGAGCAGCGCGTTCACCAGCGCGAGCAGGAACTCCAGCCCCCACACGCCCATCAGGTCGGCAATCTGGATCAGCACAGGCGCGCGATAGAGCGATGCCGACAGATGTCCCCACACGAAGGCGAACGGTCCCAGCCCGCGCAGCCACTGGCATAGTGTCCACAGCCCCGCCATGCCGAGCCAGCCCCATCCTGATGCAGGCATGCGCGCCGCCATCAATCCGAACAGACCCCAGAACAGCGCGCTCAGCGCGGCGATGCCCACCCAGCCGACCGCGCTCAGCCACCAGCTGCCCGTGCGCAGGTTCACCAGATAGGTCAGCGGGAAGCCCAGCATGAGCGCGTACACAAACCCCCACCACCAGCCGTACAGAAAGCCCGTCCGCGCCCGTTTGCTAGGCAGAAGGGCGAACAGCGGCGCGGGCGCCACCAGCGCCAGCCACCACCCGCCCAGCGGCGGATGCGCCAGCGCGCTCCCTATCGCCGATAATCCCAGAATCGCCCATCGCACACCAGAAGTATATCCACCAGCATCAGGCAGGGTAAAACTAAGAGCGCGATGCCCGCAACCTACGAGGTGATCATCGTTGGGGGCGGCGTGATTGGCGCGAGTGTCGCCTATCACCTGAGCCAGCACGGCTGCCACAAAGTGCTGGTGGTTGACCGCGCCCCACAGCCAGGTATGGGCAGCACAGGTCGCGCCACTGGCGGGTTCCGCTGCCAGTTCAGCACGCCCATCAATGTGCGCCTGTCGCTGCTCTCACGCGAGAAGCTGCTTCGCTTCCGTGAGGAGACGGGCGTTGATCCGGGCTACCGACCGTACGGCTATCTGTTCGTCGCCTGCAGCGAGGCGCAACTTGCCACCCTGCAGGGCGCGCTGCGCGCCCAGCGCGAGGCGGGCTTATACGAATCGCACGAGGTCAGCGTGGACGATATCCGCCGTCTGAACCCCGCATTGTTCACCGATGATGTGATAGGCGGAACTTTCTGCCCGCTGGACGGCTTCACCCAGCCGATGAACATTCTGCATGGTTATCGGCAGGCGGCAGAGCGCAGCGGTGTGGAGTTCCGCTATGGCGCGGGCGAAGCGCGCGTCTGGCGCGCGGGCGAGCGTGTAGCGGGCGTGCAGATCGACGGCGAGCGCATCGCGGCAGGCGCGGTCGTGAACGCCGCGGGCGCATGGGCAGGCGTCGTGGCGCAACAGGCGGGCGTTGAGCTGCCCGTGCGACCGCTCAAGCGGCAGGTGGCAATCACCGTGCCGACCGCTCTGCTGCCCGACACGATGCCGATGAGCATCGATGTAACGGACGGCTTCCACCTGCGCGTGCGCGACGGACGCGTTCTGCTGCTCCTGCCCGACGAGCATCCCGTCAGCCACCCGTTTGAGACCACCTTCGATGAGGCGTGGCTGACCAGAGTGGTGGCGCGAGCGCATCAGCGTGTGCCATGCCTGCAGGGGGTACCAATCGATCGCGCCGCCTGCTATGCAGGGCTGTACGAGATGTCGCCTGACCGCCATGTGATTGTGGGTGAGGCGCCCGAACTGCGCGGGTTCTATCTGGTCAACGGCTCATCGGGGCATGGTGTGATGCACGCGCCCGCGCTGGGCGAGATTGTCGCCGCGCTGATACTGGGTCAGCCGCTGCCGTTCGACATCACGCCGTTGCGCCCCACCCGCTTCGCCGAAGGCGCACCGAACCCCGAAACCGGAGTGCTGTAATACCAGAAGCCCACTCCGGGGTTAGCACCCGCTGCCGAAGTGGAACAGCACTGTTAGCAGGTCCGCGTCATCCACAACGCCATCGCCGTTGACATCTGCATCGGGCTGGGCGGAACCGAACGCCATCAGCACGCTCAGGAGGTCGGCGTCATCTACACAACCATCCTCATTCACATCCCCATAGGGCGTAAAGAGCGGATTGCGAGCAATCACCACCACGCCCTCCTCGCGCACCCAGGCGATGAGCTGCTCGTCGGGGCTGATATCGACCTCTATCGGCGTGCCCACCTCCTGAAAGGCGCCCTCCTCATAGCGAATGCGGGGCTGAACCTCTGTTGACTGGACCCGCCACAGCGTGAGCCAGTTGCGCGCCCATACGCGCCCATGGTCCTGCTCAAGGTTCTGGTGGGCGGTGAACAGATAGCGACCGGTGGCAGAACGCGCGACCGCGGGCAACGCACCGCCTGCCAAAACCGATGGTTGCAGGTCAGGCAGCTGGTAGATGATAAGCGCGCCATCCACGACACCACCTTCTATCCACTTCCACGACTGGTTCAGACCGACCAGCACCTGCGTGCTGTTTGGCAGGAAGGTGATGCTCTCAACGCCACCAAGCGTCTTGACAGTGCCCGGATTCTGCCAGGTGTCCGTTCGCCAGAGGGATAGGTCACCTTCCATATGACAGCCGTACCACTCTGTGCAGGTTTCTTCGCTGCTGCCGCTCAGTATCCAGCGCCCCTCTGGTGAGAAAGCAGCGATGGTGGTGGATGGGTGGAGCATGGCTACCAGATTGGTTTCTGGCAACTGCCAGATGCGGTGTCCTGCCACCAGATGGCGTCCGTCGGGGGAGAACACCAGCGCACCCCTGTCACCGGGCAGGCTCTGAAGGAGGGTAGCTGCAGGCATCGAATAGAGCAGGGTCTCGGTGGGGGACATCGATGCCATCAGGCGTCCATCGGGCGAGAAGGCAACCGCCTCTACTGAACCAGCGCGCGTCAGCACCAGCGTGCCATCAGGAACCGTGTAGACGAACAGCCCCTCCGACGATGCCACCGCCACGAATCGCCCATCGGGCGAAAGGGCGCTTTGCGCCACACGCTCAAACGGGGGCAATAGCAGGCGCAGCTGCCCATCAATCGCGCGATGCAGGCGCACCTGCTCGCGCTCCTCAATCAGCACCAGCTGGCTGTCCGCCGAGAAACGCACGCGAGCAGGCAGCGAACGCACGCCGCCCACATAGCCCACCAGCTGACCCGTCGCCCAGTTCCAGATCGATCCACCCACAAAAACCTCCGGGCGCAACGGATGGGCAAGAATAGAATCGACAACTTCTGGACTAATTGTGCGCTCGATGGAGCCAGTGGAGATTCGACGCACCTGCAGGATTCCCGCATAGGGGGGAGTTTGCTCAAAACCCGCTAACAGGCAGATGTCGGCATCAGAGGTGAACTCGATATCTGTTATTCGGAAACCGGGCTGTTCATACCGTATCAGGCGTCCAGTAGCCACCTCAAAAAGGGCATACCAGTCCTGCGGGTAATCACCAGCAGCCAGCAGATAGGTTCCATCTGGCGCGAGGCGCTGAATAAAGGCACGCGCTCCAGCTGGCAGGTTCTGCGCCGGACGCGGCGCCTCACTGAACACATCCCATATCCATACGCGCCAGTTCAAGTCGACGCCCGACACGATTAATCGCCCATTGGGCAGGTAGCGCATAGCTGAAACCCCAAATGGCACCAGGTATTCCTGCAGCAGCTGACCATCGGACGCTCGCAACAGCAACAGCCGATTCTCGCCATCGCTGCGAACAACCATCAGCGCCACTTGCTGACCATCCAGCGAAAAACAGGAGAGTCCAGCTTCAGCAACCGTGTCGGGATCAAAATCGCGGTGCCATAGCTCCAGACCTGCGTTCGCATCGATGACTTTAAATCGGACGAGTCGGATGCCTTCAATCAGCTGGGAAAGGCTGATCCCTACCCGACTACCATCTGGCGAAGCCGATGCAGTGAGCGATTCAAGATGATGTCCCCGGTAACGGGCATTTTCTGGTACAAAGATGGTTCGGATAAGGCGTTGAGCAGGGAGGTCCCAAACAGCGATGTAAAGGTAGTTATCCAGCTGGGTGAACAGGCGATTGCCATTCACAGAAATCGCGAAAGGATTTCCGCCGCTGCCCAGTTGCCACAGCACGGCAGGGCGAAGTTGGGCGCCCCCTATCAGAGGCAACACGACCAGCAGCATCGCCCAGAACCATCGCAAAGTGCGCTCTCGCATGGCAAGCTCACCTCATTACAATTATACCTCGATTCGATGCTCACACAGGTTGATTACGACGCGAAAGGATGTCGCTCTCCCTGCGACTTGTTTGCAGCACAGGGGGCACAAAATTAAAGCCCCTCTCCCCTGCCAGAGGAGAGGGGCTGAAAGAACGGCGAGTGAAAGATATTCCCTAACGGCGCGACATGCGAACCGCCTGCTCGTAGCGACGGTTCACCACATCCCAGTCGATTGCCTGCACAAAGGCATCGAGGTAGCGTGCCCGCGCTGTCTGGAAGTCCAGATAGTAGGCATGCTCGTAGGTGTCCAGCGCCAGGATGGGCGTGGCGTTCCACACGGGGAAGGTGTTCTGCGCGTCGCCGATGTAGTTGAACAGCGAGCCGTCGTCGTGGTCATAGGCGAGCCACACCCAGCCGCGTGCCGCCATGCCTGTCGCCTTGAGGTCTTCGACCCATCGCTCAAACGAGCCGAAGTAGCGGGCGAGCGCCTGGCGCAGCTCGCTGCTCGGCTCCGAGCCGCCACCGCCCAGATTCTCAAAGTACAGCTCGTGGTTCTTCACCCCACCCAGCGCGAAGGTGTAGTCCACCTTCAGCGACCGAATGAGGCTGTAGGTCTGATTGCCCCTGGAGAACTCCTCGGAGGTGAGCGCCGCCAGCGCCCTGCGAATCTCGTTCGTCTTGTTCACATAGCCCTGATAGAGCTTGTAGTGTTCCTCGTGCGTTTTGCGCGAGATGCCGAACTTTTCGGTCTGGAACACCTTTTCGGGTAAGGGCTTCGCCACAACCTCCACAATCTGAATCTCCGCCATCGTTCGATCCCTCCTGCTAAGTGTGCGGTTAATCGCGGGCGCGTCAGGAGCAAGCAGCAGCCAGCCAGTCGCGAAGGTGCAGGCTCGCAAAAACTCCCGACGCGACAGTCCCTTGCCGTACATAGCGACCCGATTATACCCGAACGCCTCGCGCGTCTAACTCTCGCACCCCGCAAACAGGTATAGTGGAGGAGCAACCGATGCAGACGATGAGAACCATCAAGGCAATCGCGCTCGCGCTCCTGCTGGTCCTGCTGACCAGCTGCTGTAATCGCACCAGTCGCGGTATCGTGCCCGGCGGACGCGGCAGCCTCACATGGACGGTTATGGTCTACATGAACGCCGCCAACGACCTGGACGAGTTCAGCGAGCTGAACATGAACCAGATGGAATCGGTGATGACCAACGCCAACATTCGGATTGTGGTGCAGTGGAAGCGGATTGCGACCTTCGCGCCACAGGGCAGCTGGACAGGCACGCGCCGCTATCTGGTTCAATATGACACCGATTTGCGGGTGATTAAGTCGCAGCTGATCGAGGATATGGGTCAGGGCGTGGATATGGGGAGCGCGGCGACCCTTCGCGATTTTATTCGCTGGGCACGCTCCCGCTACCCTGCCGACCGCTACGCGCTGATTATCTGGAACCACGGCTCTGGCTGGCGCACGCGCACCACCCGCGCCGTCTCCTTTGACGACGAGTACAACACCAGCATCAAAACATGGGAGCTGCCCACTGCCATCCGCCCGACCTCCGCCGACCCGCCGATGGATGTGCTGCTGTTTGACGCCTCCCTGATGCAGATGCTGGAGGTGGCATACGAGTGTCGCAATGTGGCGCGCTATATCGCTGGCTCGGAGGAAAGCCCGCCCGGCGAGGGCTATCCCTACCATCGTATCCTGCTCGCGCTGATGAACAACTCCGACACCCCGCCCGCCGAGTGGGCAAAAGATGTGGTGCGCCAGTTCGTGAGCTTCTATCAGCAAAACTTCCCTGCCTACACCAACATCACCCAATCGGCAGTGGATACCGCCCAACTGGACAATGTGGCGACCGCGCTGGACAACCTTGCAGGAACGCTGATAGAGCGGCGGAATCGCTATGTGAACGCGCTGCGCAACGCGCGCGAGAACGCCCAGAGCTATTCGTCCTATCCAGAATATAAAGACCTCTGGCATGTGGCGCAGCTCATCAAAGAGTACACAGGCGATGCGCAGATTGGGGCGCGAATCGATGCGTTGCATGCAGTGTTGCGCGAGGCTATCATCTATGAGGCGCATGCGGACAACTTTCGGGTGCGCAACTCGCACGGGCTGTCGATTTACTATCCTAGCGCGGGCGACTATCTGGGGCGCTACGGCAATCTGGCGCTGGCACGGGCGACCCGCTGGGATGAGTGGCTCCAGCAGGCGCCATAGGAGGACGCTATGCCGTACGAGTATGTGCTGCTGAGTCCCGAAAAGGTGGAGATACGCTACGAGATTGCGGGGCTGGGTTCCCGCGCGCTGGCTGCCGTGCTGGACGACCTGCTGGTGCTTTTGATTAACGCCGTCGTGCTGCTAACGCTGACGCTGCTGGAAGACACTTTGCGGGTGGTCACTAATCTGATCAGTCTGATTGGGGAGGGCTGGGCGCTGGCGTCGCTCATCTTTTTCGCCTACATCTCATGGTTCGCCTACTATATCCTGTTTGAAATCTGGTGGAACGGTCAGACGCCGGCGAAGCGCGCGTTCGGCTTGCGCGTGATTCGGCTGGACGGCACGCCCGCTCCGCCTGGCGCAATCCTCACGCGCGAGCTGGTGCGTCTGGTGGACGCGCTGCCCCTCTGCCTGCTGGGCTATAATGTGGCGGGGCTGGTGGCGTTCTTCAATCCGTACGGTCAGCGGCTGGGCGATATGCTGGCGGGCACTTTCGTGATTAAAGAGCGTCGGGTGGCGCTGCCCACCCTGCAGTCGTTGTCGGCGATAGGTACGGGCACGCATCCGCTGGAGAGCTATGTGCCAACCGTACTGGCGATGAGCGCGAGCGAGTATCGCGCACTGCGAGCCTTTCTGGAGCGGCGCGAGCAGTTCCCACCCGATGTGCGCGCGCAGCTTGCCAGCGAACTTTATCAGCACCTCACGCGCAAGCTGGGGCTGATAGTTCCGCCGGAAGTGCCGCGCGAGGGCATTTTAGAGGCGATTGCCACCCGCTACGCCCGCGAGCGCGGTCGGCTGGAGTAGCCGATGCGAGTGCTGATTGCCCCCACAGCTTACAAAGGCACGCTCACACCCCTGCAGGCGTGCAGGGCAATCGCGGCGGGCGTGCTGAAGGTCTATCCGCACGCGACAGTGGACCTGTGCCCGATCGCTGACGGCGGCACGGGCTGGCTGGAGGTGTGGGCGTTCCATTACAGCGATACGGCGCAACGGCTCAGGACCCCTGTGCGCGATCCGCTGGGCAGGGTTATTGAGGCGGAATATCTCATCGCGAGCACCGTCGCGATTATCGAATCGGCGTCCGCCTGCGGGCTGCACCTGCTCAAGCCCGATGAGCGGCATCCTCTAAAGGCAAGCACGGAGGGCGTCGGCGACCTGTTGAAGGCGGTCGATCGCCCGCCGATTGAATCGGTCTGGCTGGGGCTGGGCGGCACCGCGACCACCGATGGGGGCACAGGCGCGCTGAGAGCGCTGGGTTTCCAGTTGCTTTCAGCCGACGGCGCTCCGATCCCTGTCGGTGGGCAGGGACTGCTGAAGCTGGAGCGCATCGTGCCGCCCGATCCGATGCCCCTGCAAGAGAAACAGCTCATTTTATGTGCCGATGTGCGCAATCCACTCTGTGGCGAGCAGGGCACCGCGCGGGTGTTCGCCCCTCAAAAGGGCGCCACACCCGATCAGGTTGACCTGCTGGAGCGGGGCATGGAGCAACTCGCAAGCGTGCTGCGCCGTCAGACGGGTGTCGAGGCAGCGACCCTGCCTGGCGCGGGGGCGGCTGGTGGACTGCCTGCCACCTTTATCGCCTTCTTCAACGCGACGCTGGTGTCGGGCATTGACTGGCTGCTTGAGCGGGTCAACTGGCAGCAGCGGCTGGAGCAAGCCCATCTGCTCATCACGGGCGAGGGTCAGGTCGATGCTCAGACGCTGATGGGCAAAGGCGTGGGCGAGCTGGTGCGGCAAGCGGTGGCGAGCCAGAAGCCCGTTCTCGTTGTCGCTGGGCGATTCGGTGATGGTTGGGAGCAAGTAGCTGCCCTGCCTGGTGTCAAACTGATTGCCGCCCGAATGGTCGCGCCCGATGCTGCACCGGCTGACGCGCTCACGCTCGCATCGGCGCAGGCACTTCGTGATAGGAGGTAAACTCCGATTGCATGTACACACGGCAAGCTAGCCAATCAGGATCGGGGCAGATGCCGTTCCCATTCTGGTCGCTTCCTGCCCAGCAACTCATCGAACGGCTGGGCACGCGCCCTGAAGGTCTCAGCGAGTCGGAGGCAGCAAAGCGGCTCGCGCTATACGGGGCGAATATAATCGGTCAGGCTCGCTCTGCAGGCACGGTCATTCTGCTTCTGCGGCAGTTCAGCAACCCCATCGTGCTGATTTTAATAGGCGCCGCGCTTGTGTCGGGCGCACTGGGCGATTGGACCGACACGCTTATTATCGGGTGCATCGTGCTGATTAGTGGCTTGCTGGGTTTTTGGCAAGAGGCAAGGGCATCGAACGCTATGCAGCAGTTGCTGGCACGAGTACAGGTGCAGGCAGAAGTTATCCGGGATGGTCAGGCACACTCAATCCCCATTCACCAGCTCGTCCCTGGCGACATTGTGCAGCTCAACACTGGCGACCTGATTCCGGCTGATGGTGTGGTGTTGATAGCGCAAAACTTGATGGTGAACGAAGCGGTGCTAACGGGTGAGAGTTTCCCTGTTGAAAAAAGCCCGCAGCCCTCATCAGCAGAGGCACCTCTATGGCAGCGCACGAATGCGCTCTGGATGGGCAGCTATGTCGCCAGTGGCATGGGCACAATGCTGGTGGTTCAAACCGGCGAACGCACACAGTTCGGTCAAATCGCCCAGCGGCTCCGGCTGCGTCCTGAAGAAACCGATTTCGAGCGCGGCGTGCGCCGACTGGGTAACCTGCTGCTGGAGGTCACGCTGATACTGGTACTGCTGATCTTCGCCTTCAATGTTTATCTTCACCGCCCTGTTGTGGACTCGTTCCTGTTCGCCGTAGCACTGGCGGTGGGTCTTACCCCGCAGTTGCTTCCTGCTATCATCACAGTTAATCTAGCGCGCGGAGCTATTCAAATGGCTCGCGCACGCACTTTAGTTAAGCGATTAGCTGCCATTGAAAACCTGGGTAGCATGAATGTGCTTTGCTCGGATAAGACAGGCACGCTTACAGAAGGCGTGGTTCAGGTGCAGGCGGCTGTGAATGCAGAGGGCAATGCCGATGAGCATGTGCTACACTACGCCGCACTTAATGCCTGCTTGCAGCAGGGGTTTGCTAACCCCATCGATGATGCGCTCCGCAAAGTTGCCGCGATAGACCTGTCGGAATGGGAGCGGTTCGGTGAAATCCCGTATGATTTTGTGCGCAAGCGATTGAGCGTGCTGGTGCAGTACAAAGGCATTGATCCATCAGTTTTGCCCGCGCCGTTTGCTGCGTGCAAGGCGTTGCTGATTACCAAAGGTGCTCTGGAACAGGTGCTAACGGTCTGTGAGACCGTGCTGGTGGGCACAACGGTCGCGCCATTGGCAAGCCAGCGGGATGCTATCCAGCGATGCACCGCCGAATGGTTAGCGCAGGGCTATCGAGTGCTGGGTGTTGCACTTCGCCCACTCTCCGAGCCTCCAGGCAGTATCGAGCGATCCCTGGAGAGCCAGATGACCTTTCTGGGGTGTGTCTTGCTCACGGACACGCTTAAGCCGACGGCGGCTGCCACACTGACTCAACTGCGCCAGATGGGCGTTGCGTTAAAGGTGATTACCGGCGACCATGCAGTGGTTGCCCGCCATTTGATGGCACAACTGGGCTATCCGAATGCGCAGGTGCTTTCTGCACAGGAGTTGAGCCAGCTCGCGGAAGAAGCCCTGCTCCATCGCGTAGCTGCCGTTGATGTGTTTGCTGAGGTCGAACCCCATCAAAAGGAGCGTATTATCCGTGCGTTACGCAAGGCAGGCTATACGGTCGGCTATCTGGGCGATGGCATCAACGATGCACCTGCCCTGCACGCTGCCGATGTGGGCATCTCGGTCGACACGGCAGCCGATGTCGCCAAAGATGCCGCCGATATTGTGTTGCTGGAAAAAGACCTATCCGTGCTGGCAGAAGGCATCCGCGAAGGACGACGCACCTTTGCCAACACGCTTAAATATGTGTTCATGGCAACCAGCGCGAATTTTGGAAATATGTTCAGCATGGCAGGCGCCTCGCTCTTCCTGCCCTTTTTGCCACTGCTACCGAAACAGATCCTCCTGACTAACTTGCTGACCGATCTGCCGGAAATGGCGATAGCGACCGATCGGGTCGACGAAGAACTTCTCGCTAACCTAAGCCGCTGGGATGTCCGCCTGATCCGAAACTTTATGCTTGTGTTTGGATTGCTTAGCTCATTCTTTGATTATCTCACCTTTGGTGTGCTACTCTGGTTTTTACAGGCAGGTGCAAAAGAGTTCCGCACAGGTTGGTTTGTAGAGTCGGTACTTTCCGCCTCGATGGTGGTGCTTGTGGTGCGTACCCGGCGTCCCTTTTTCCAGTCACCACCCAGCCACTGGTTATTGGGACTATCCGTGATCGTCTGGTTGCTCACGCTCGGACTACCTTGTTCCCCGCTCGCGGATCTGCTCGGTTTTACACCATTACCGTCTCTTTTTCTTTTAACTTTGATTGGAATATTGATAGCTTATATTTTCAGTGCAGATATATTAAAACAAATTTTTTGGAGAACTCTAAATCCGAGCCACGGTGCGCCATATGGTTAGGGGGTTATCCTAACCACTTTTGGACTGATCAGGAACACCGCTATAGGTGGTGGAGGCGAGCGGGTCATACCGAAAGAGCCACCTGGACAGATTCACGGGCAGAAACTGCAGCAGTCGCCAGCCGACCGAAGGCTCCTCACACAGCACCCGCCATGCGTCTCGCCACGCCCGACGCTTGATAAACTGCACAAACTGCCGATAACAGATGAGCGACTTCCTGCGCCGAAAGCTCTGCACCAGCAGCCGCCGAATGCGCGGAGTCGCTTCAGGCAAGCGACAGAGATAGTCGCACGAGAGCCAGAGCTGGTCATAGCGGAGATCATGCACGGCGGTGATACTGCTCGAATGCAGGCGACGGAAATAGAGCGATTCTGGCAACAGTGCGAACCGCGCGCCTTTAATCAAAATCTCCATATAAAAGGCGTAATCCTGCGACTGGCGAATGTGCGCGGGATAGCGAATGGCATGCTGACGAACGAAATCGGCGCGGATCAGCGGCTTGAACGAGGGATGACAGCGGATGACCTCCTCCACGCTGTAGCGGCGCGGGTGGCGCGGGTTCTTGCCGAAGGTACTCCAGGCGGTGTAAATCACTTCGCCCGACCCGGTGATGATCGTGGAGAGGTCGGCGACCATTTCCACCCCCATCTGCTGGGCGAACCCTACCAGCCGCTCCAGTCGCTCTTCAGCGTACCAGTCGTCCGAATCCAGCACGGCAATCCATTCGCCCTGGGCATGCTCCAGTGCGCGGTTGCGCGTGTAGCCCGCCCCCATGTTCTGCTCGTTGCGCAGGAACCGAATCCGCTCATCGCTCAGATAACGCTCAACGACGGCGACTGTCTCATCGGTGGAGGCGTCGTCCACGATAATCATCTCCCAGTCGGTCAGCGTCTGCGCCTGCACCGATTCGATGCACGCGCCGATGTAGGGCGCCACATTGTAAGCAGGCGTAATCACCGAGACCAGAGGGCGTGCCATCGCCCGTATTATACTTCCATGTCTAGCATCACGGGCGGCAGGCGCGTGGCTTCATAGGCGCGACTGGTGAGCGTCGCGGCATCGGGCGTGCCGCGATCGAACCGACCCGTGTCGGGATTGAAATGGCGCCGCACCTGCTCCTGCAGCCACCAGCGCGACTCCCCGATAATCTGCGAGTCGTTGGACAGGAACACGCTCAGCACATAGGGCACTTCGAAGCCCGCGGGGTTATAACCCATCGCGAACGGGTTGCGTCGCAGGGCGCGCTTGTGCGCCGCCGAGCGGCACCACTCTATCGCCTGTGTCAGGCGCGGCGAACGCCATAGCGGATGGTCGGGAAATGCCTCCTTGAGCAGAGCGAAGCCGTAGAGCGTGAAGGCGTGATAGCCGACCGAGAGCGTGTGATAGCCGAAAGTGGGAGCATTTTTGCGCTGAAGGGCAAGGCGTGCGCGGCGCCAGCCCTGCCGAAGCCAGCCCATCAGCCCGGCAAGCCTCTGCCGTCGCGCGTTGGTGGGCAAGGGGCGAATGTGCATGCCCAGCAGACCGCCACGAAGCAGGTGCAGGTGGCTCTCGATTCGGTCAAGGAACAGGCGCACGCGCTGGCAGGCGTTCGGATCGCCCAGCCGCGCCCCCATCGCGGCGAACCAGACCTGCTGATTGAGCGTCGGGTGAACCGCGCCGACCGTGCCGTCCAGATTCAGCCGATGCCAGAGCGCGTACTCGTCCGAGAAGGCGTGCTGCCAGAACAGTCGGCTTGCGATTTGAAGATATTCTGGCTCCTTCAGCACCTCGCTGGCGGTGATGAGCGCCTCCATCACCCACGCCTGCCCGATTAAACCGTTGCCAGGGCTGGGATGCCCCTGCAGGCAGTGGAACGCATAGCCGTGTGGGCACGCTTCGGGGCTGACGAGGTAGTCGGCAAGCTGCTGAACGGTGTGTCGGCAGGCGGGCTGACCTGTCTCGCGGTATGCCCACGCGTGCAGATTCAGCCAGTGGGCGCGGGTGCGCACGGGCGTCTGCGGCACGCGCCACGGTCCGTTGCAGCCCGTGTCGGCGTCGCTGAAACGCTCCCGCACGCGCAGAAGCAGCTCGCGCAGCGTCATCATCAGGAGATTACCTGAACGGGCAGGTATCATGCGGGCGGGCACACCGATGAGCGAGAAGCCAGCCGATCCGACTCGTCAGCAGGTTCTGCGGGGGGGCGTGTACCTGCTGGTTCGGCGCGGCGTCGCGGTGCTGCTCGGCATCCTCGGCGTGCTGTTCATCAATCGCATCGTGGGTCCGGGCGTGCAGGGTCTCTACAGCGCAGCGTATGGCGTGTTCAACTTCCTGCTGACGGTCGGGCTGATGGGCACGCACATCTATCTGATTCGGGAGCGGCGCGATGCCCCGCGCGCGCTGTTCCATCAGGCGTTCTGGTGGCTGCTGCTGTACGGGACGGGTCTGATGCTGATGGCTGCAGGTGCGTTCTGGCTGCTGGAGCGGGGCTGGGTGCGCACGGAGCCGTTCGCGCTGGTGGCGACCGCCGTATGCCTGAGCCTGCCGCTCGCGCTGGTCAGCTATGTGCCTGCCGCGCTGCTGGAGCGGGAGCTGGACTATCGGCGGGTCGCGCTGATTGAGGTTGGGGCGCAGCTGAGCTACTATCTGCTCGCGATCCCGCTGGCGCTGGTGGGCTATGGCGTGTGGGCGCTGGTGGCAGGCTTCTGGCTCGGTCAGCTCGTCCAGGGTGGGGGCTACTTCGCTGCCGCGCGCTATCGCCCGCGCTGGCACTGGCACAGGGCACTGCTGGCGCCGATGTTGCGCTACAGCTTCAGTCAGGCGGTGTCGGGATGGGTCTATAACCTGCGCGAGCTGATGCCCGCCTTTGTGCTGCTGCCGCTGGCTGGCAGGGAGGCGGTCGGCTATCTGGCGATAGCGAACCGCTTCGTGAGCATGCTCAGTTTCGCGCAGGAGGCGGCGGGTCGGCTCTCGGTGCCCACCTTCGCGCGGGTTCAGCATGATCTTCAGCGGCTGGCGCGCGCCGTGAGCGAGGCGATGCAGCTCCAGACGCTCGCGCTCGGTGCGCCCCTTTCCGCCTTCACCCTGATCGCGCCGCTCGTGCTGCCCACCCTGCTCGGCGTCAAATGGGACACGCATGTGATCCTGATCGCGTTCACCCTGCTGGGCACACGCCTGCTGCTATCCGCCCTGTTCGCCATTCAGGGAAATGCGCTCTATGTACGCCAGCAGAACCGCCTGATGCTCTACGCGAATCTCGCCTATATCGGCGTTCTCGTGGTGCTCGGTTCAGCGATGGTGTGGCTTTTGCCAGCGGCTTACAAACTGTACGGCTATCTGATTGCCGACCTGATTGCCCATGTGCCGACCTATGTCATCAAGCACTGGGGGATGGTGCGGCATATCGGGCGACCGAACTATCAGATAGCGGCGGTCTGGACGGTAGCGATGCTGTGCTTGCTGACAGCCCCTGTGGTGAGCGGGTGGCTTTACCTGGTGGGCGCTGCGCTGCTGCTGACGCCTGTCAGTCGCCGCCGCTTGCGGACGCTGGCTCACGAGTTGCGCGCCAGCGCCGCTGCCTTCAATCCATAACATTGGATGGGCAGAATCTGCCCATTTGGTGGGTCGATTCTGCCGATGATGAAACCGCGCCGGGTGCCGATCACGCTGTGGGGGGCGTCAGGTCGGTGAGGGCGTCCCAGAGGGCGCGCCCCATCTGCTCGCAGGCGGTCAGCGCGCGCGCCTGCGCTTCGGGGCTGAGCTGGCTCAACCGCTCCAGTATTTTTTTCGCCTCGTGATGGTTCGCCGCGTGCGCCTCAAAGTAGGGTCGCACGCCGTCGGGCAGGTCGTAGTGGCGGATCAACCCATCCAGCTTCGACCGGGCGGTGGCAGGCTGCTGCGCCTCGAACGCATAGAGGGCGCCGAGCGCGGTCGCTGGCTCGGCGAACAGCTCGCGCGCGGTGCGCACCAACTGGCGCACCGCAGGTCGCTCTGCCTCGCCAATCGTGGTGCCCAGCGCCGTCGCGAACTGCGCCCACAGCTCGATATGCTCCTCCTCTTCATGGGCGGTGTCGGCATCGTTCTGCACGCGCCAGCCCGCCGGCAGCTCGCAGATGAACGCGCCGTACTCGCGGGCATAGTCGCGCAACGACTCCACTGGCAGGGTGCCCGCGCTCCACGCCTGATAGAACGGATGCTCCAGCAGGTTCCATCGCTCCACAATCGCGTCCAGTTGCTCCTTAATCGTCATCGCTGTTGCCTCCAATCGCAAGCAGTATACCCGCCATCAGGTAGAATCGTGGCGTGCGGAACAGCGAGGTGGCACGACTGTTCTATGAACTGGCGGACTTATCGGACTATGTGGGCGATAATCCGTTCAAATCGCGTGCCTATCGTCAGGCAGCCCGCCTGTTAGAGACGATGCAGACCCCCATCGAGACCCTCGCCGAGCAGGGGCGCGAAGCGCTGGAGGCGATTCCGGGCATCGGCAGCGCAATCGCCGAGAAAATCATCGCCTATCTGGAGACGGGCGCGATTCCCAAACATCAGCAGCTGCTGTCGCAGGTGCCAGCGGGCATTCTGGAGGTGATGGCGGTGCCCGGCATCGGTCCGAAGACCGCCCGCCTGCTGACGGAGCGGCTCGGCGTGCAGGATTTAGCCAGCCTGCAACGCGCGCTGGAGAGCCAGCAGGTGCTGAAGCTGCCCGGCTTCGGCGAGCAGAAACGCCAGCGCCTGCTGCATCTGTTAGATTTAGTTAAGAAGTCGCGCGTGCGGCGTCCGCTGGGGTCGGTGCTGTGGCTGGGGCGCGAGCGGCTGGAATGGCTGCGCCAGCTGCCTGGGGTGCAGAACGCTTTGCTGGGCGGCTCTGTGCGCCGTATGCAGGAGACCGTCGGCGATTTGGACTATCTGGTCGCCAGCGAGCAGAACGAGGTCGTGATTGAGGCGTTCGTGCGGATGCCCGGCGTGACGGAGGTCTTCTCGCGGGGCGAGAATCGCGCTCAGGTGTTTTTGAGCGACGGCTTGCAGGTGGATCTCAAGATTGTGCCGCCCGACAGCTGGGGCGCAGGCATGCTCTATATCACGGGTTCCAAACAGCATTCGATCCGCCTGCGCGAGCGGGCGATCGAGCGGGGCTTGAAACTGAACGAGTACGGCGTGTGGCGCGGTGTGGAGCGCGTCGCCAGCCTCACCGAAGAAGAGATGTACGCCGCGCTGGGGCTACCGTACATACCGCCCACCCTGCGCGAGGACCAGGGCGAGCTGGAAGCCGCCGAACAGGGCACACTGCCCGCGCTCATCCAGCTCGAACAGGTGCGCGGCGACCTGCAAGCCCACTCGCCATGGTCGGACGGGCGCAGCTCCACCGAACAGCTGATGACCGCTGCCCAATCGCTTGGCTACGAGTACCTCGCGCTGACCGACCATGTGGAGATGCTGCTCTGGCATGGCGAACTGCGCGAAGTGTTCCGCCGCCGCCAGCGCGAGATCGAGCAGCTCAACGAGCGGTTCGGGGGCAAACCTTACCTGCTGAACGGGCTGGAGGTCAATATTGAAGCCGACGGCAGCCTCGATGCGCCTGACGAGCTGCTGCATGAGGCGGAGATCGTGGTGGCGGGCGTGCATCACACTCACGGTCAGCCGCCAGAGGTGATGACGCGCCGCCTGCTGCGCGCGCTGGAGCATCCCGCCGTGCATATTCTGGCGCACCCGACAGGGCGACGCTTCGGTAAGCGTGAGCCGAACGAAGCCGACTGGGAGCGCATCTTCGCCCGCGCCGCCGAGCTGGGCAAAGCCGTCGAAGTCAACGGCTACTACACCCGCATGGACCCGCCCACACCGCTCGTGCGCCTGCTGAACGAAAGCGGCGCGACCGTCGCGCTCGGCACCGACGCCCACACCGTTAGCGACCTGCGCTTTATGGAGCTGACGGTCGGACTTGCCCAGAGGGGATGGCTGACCCCAGCGCGAATCCTTAACACGCGCCCGCTGCCCGAACTGCGCAGCTGGCTGCAGCAGAGGAGGTAAACGGGATGATTCACGCCTTTGTAGACAGGGTGCAAACGCTGGAAAGTGGCGAGCGTGTGGCAGTGCTGATCCTGCGCTGGCGCGAGGGCGACTACTTCGAGTGGCTCGTGCCCCTCGAATGGCTCCCGCCCAACACGCGCGAGGGACACTGGCTGGTGGTGAGCTTCGAAACCGACCCGCGCACGCAGGCGCGTATGCACCAGCAGGTCGAACAACTGCTCAAAGAGTTGAAAACGGACGATGGGGTATAATCGAGCGCACAGAGCGGACCCTTCTGACCCCAGCGCGGGTCCCAAACGGTCCGAAGGAGGGTACGAATGATCAAACCGCGATTCTACGAAGCGATGGTGATTGTGCCGGGCAACACGGAGCAAGGTGCGGTGGACGCGCTCCTCGAGCGGTTCCGCACCCTGCTGGCGAATCAGGGCGCGCGCGTGGTGGAGGCGCGTGTCTGGGATCGGCGCAAGCTCGCCTACGAAATCAAGCATGTGAACGAGGGCATCTATCTGCTGTTTCGGTTCGAAGGTCCCCCCGCGGCGGCGGAGGAGCTGCGCCGCGTGCTGGGCATCACCGAGAGCATCCTGCGCTTCCGAATCTTCCGCCTCGAACCGGAAGAGGTGGCTGCCCTTGCGCAGACATAAGGGGGTACACGATGAACTATAATCGCATCATTCTGATAGGTCGCCTCACCCGCGATCCGGAGCTGCGCACCACGCCCGATGGCGTTGAGCTGGTGCGGTGTACGGTCGCGGTCAACCGACGCAGCGGCGGCGAGGAAGTGGCGGACTTTTTCGACTTCGTCGCCTTTCGCCAGCAGGCGGACTTCCTGGCGAACTATGCCACCAAAGGGCGACTGGTGCTGGTGGAGGGGCGCCTCCAGAGCCGCTCCTACACCGATCGGGAGGGCATCCGCCGCAAGGCGTACGAGGTGGTGGCGGACACCGTGCGCCTGCTGGATCGCCCGCGCGAGGAGGAGGTAACCCCAGCCGCCGGGGCGCCCGAAGCAGGTTTTGAAGCCGCCGAATCGGGCGATGCGGCGCGACCTGTGTCGGCAGCCGCTGTCGCACCCGCGCAGGGCGCCGCCGCCCGACGCCCTGCACCCGCCACCCAACCCGAACCTGAAGAGGAGATCGAAATCCCCGAAGAACTACTGGACGAGGATTTCGAAGTCGAGAGCGACCCCTTCGCCGAAATGCCGTGAACTTCGTGGCACAGAAAGAGGCAAGCCGTTCCTGCCTGCAGGCGGGGTACAATCTCACCTCGCCAGAGCTGGACTGCGGAAGCAGGGCTTCCGCAGTCCACATCCGAATGGAGGTTTAAAGAATGGCAATCGAACCGCTGGAGCTGGAGAAGAAGGAACTGGATGAGGAGCTGGAGTTAGGTGCGAAGGTGCGGCGCGTGCGCTACAAGCGCAAGGCGTGCGCCTTCTGCATCGAGCGGAAGCCCATCGATTACAAGGATGTGGCGCGCCTGCGCCGCTACATCTCCGATCGGGGCAAGATTCTGCCGCGGCGTCAGACAGGCACCTGCGCGAAGTGCCAGCGTCAGCTGGCGTTAGCCATCAAGCGGGCGCGGGAGCTGGCGCTGCTGCCCTACATCGCCCAGTGAGGCACACCGATGGCGCACCCACTCGATGAGACGGGGCGACTGCGCACGGCGGACCCGCACGGCATGATGGCACTCACGCTCGATTTCCCCGCCCAGTGCAAGCGGGCAATCGAGCTGGCACAGGCATGGACACTGCCTCTACTACCCCGCGAGCCACGCCTGATTGTGGTCAGCGGTATGGGCGGCTCCGGCATCGGAGGCGACTACCTGCGGGCGGTGTTCGAAGCGGAAGGCAACCATCCTGTGCTGGTCGTGCGTGATTATCAACTGCCTCGCTGCGTCGATGCGAACACGCTGCTCTTTGCGGTCAGCTATTCGGGCAACACGGAGGAGACACTGGCGTGCTATGCGGAGGCGCGCGAGCGGGGCGCGATGATCGTCGCGCTCTCCAGCGGCGGCGAACTGCAATCGCGCGCCCAGCGCGACGGCGTTCCCCACCTGCCGGTGCCCGGCGGTCAACCCCCACGCACCGCGCTGGGCTATCTGTTCCTGCCAATGCTGGTGCTGTGCGAGCGGTGGAACCTGCTGCCAAACGGCGAAACGGCGCGCGCCCGCGCCCTGCAACGCCTTACCCAATCGCGCGACCGCTGGCAGCCCGAAATTCCATACGAGCAAAACCCCGCCAAGCAGTTAGCCAGCACGCTGCAGGGCAAGCTGCCCATCCTCTACGGTTCGGGCGGCTATCGCGCGATTGTCGCCACCCGCTGGAAAGGGCAGTTCAACGAGAACGCCAAACAGCACGCCTTCGCCAGCGCCTTCCCTGAGCTGAATCATAACGAGATTCTGGGCTGGGTGGGTGCACCCAGGCAGGCGCGCAACTTCAGCATCGTCGTGCTGCGCGACCCCAGCGAGAGCACGCAGACCCGCACGCGCGTCGAGGTCACGCGCCAGCTGGTCGGCGATGCCGCCGAATGGCACGAAGTGTGGGCAGAGGGCGACAGCCTGCTCGAACGCCTGCTCACCCTCACCTACCTCGGCGACTTCGTGAGCCTCTACCTCGCCTACCTGAACGAAGTCGACCCCTACAGCATCGACTACATCGATCGGCTCAAAGCCGAACTGGCAAAACTCAATCGCTGAACGGAGGCTGAAAATGGCAGCGGCACACCATGTTTGCGGAGGGCTATTGCTATCGGAGACGCACACCGACGCCGTAATGTACACCTATCGCGTGAAGCAGGTCTATCAGATAGCGCAAACGAAGTTCCAGCACGCGATGCTGGTGGAGTTAGCCGGCTACGGCAAGTCGCTCTTTTTAGATAACAAAATCCAGTCGGCATTACTGGACGAGTATATGTTCCATGAGCCGATGGTGCAGCCTGGTATGGTGACTCATCCGAACCCGCAGCGCGTGCTGGTGGCGGGCGGGGGCGAGGGGGCAACCCTGCGCGAGGTGCTGCGCCATCGCACCGTGCAAAAAGCCATCATGGTCGACATCGATGACGAGCTGGTGCGCTACTGCGAGCGCTACATGCCCGAATGGCACCAGGGTTCATTCTCTGACCCGCGCACAACGCTCATCTTTGATGACGCACGCAAGGTCATCCCGCAATATCGTAACGAGTTCGATGTGATCGTGTCCGATTTGACCGACCCGCTGGAGGCGGGACCGTCGCAATATCTGTTCACGCGCGAGTTTTATCAGATGGTCTATGACGCGCTGACCGATGAGGGCGTGTTGACGGTTCAGTCGGGCGCGGGCGACCCGCTCTACCCTTACCTGTACGGCTGTATCGTGCGCACGCTTCAGGAGGTGTTCCCGATTGTGCGCCCCTACTGGTCGTTCGTCGCATCGTTTATGCTGCCGTGGGGTTTCGTGCTGGCGTCCAAAAAGCATGACCCGCTGGCGCTGACCCCTGATGAGGTGGCGCGGCGGCTGGAGATGCGCGGCGTTGTCGGGCTGCGCTACTATGATCCGGGGACCCACTTCGCGATGTTCGCGATCCCGCCCTACCTGCGCGAGGTGATTCAGACCGCGCGGGTGCTGACCGACGCGGAGCCGTTCGCCTGGGAAGCCTGAGGTGAGGGCGGTGCTGATGCTCACCGCCCTGCTGCTTGCGATTGCCCTCACCCCAACCCTCTCCCCAGCGGGGAGAGGGAGTCCCAATCTCCTCTCCCCCATCGGGGGAGAGGGTACGGGTGAGGGGGCTTTTTATCCTGCATCTGCGATCAACCCCTCACCCCAACCCTCTCCCCAGAGGGGGGAGGGGGCTAACCCAATCCTCTCCTCCAGCAGGGCGGCGCAGGGTCAGTCGCTCATCCTGCGGGCGCTCCACTCGCGCGCGGTGCGCCAGTCGGACGGCTCGTTGCAACTTGAGCTGCGCGGCAGGGTGCAACTGCTCTACGGCGAGCGTCAGCTGCGCACGGAGGCGCTGCAGCTGGACACGGCGAAAGCGGTCGTGCAGGGCGATGAACCATTTGAGCTGCTCGCGCCCGAAGGCTACCTGCGCGGTCAGAGCCTGCTCTATTTTTATGAGGCGCGTCGCGGGCGGTTCACCGATGTGCAGGCGGTGCTGTTTCTGCCTGATTCCTCACGCGCGCCTCGTGGCTGGCCCCAGCAGGAGAGAGTTTCCGCTCGGCTCTGGGCGCAGCAACTGGAAGGCGACCTTCAGCGATTTGAGGCGCAGGCGATACGCGCCACCACCTGCGATCGGGAGCCGCCTGACTTCACGGTGGAGGCGGCGCGTGCCAGCCTGCGCGGGGGTCAGCGGCTGCGCCTCTATAACGCGCGCCTGCGCTGGCGCGGACGCACCCTGTTAAGCATTCCCACCATCAGTTTGAACCTGCGCGAGCGACGCGAGACGCTGGAACTGCCAACCCCCACCTATAGCCCCGACACAGGAGCGGGCGCCCGCTATCAGCTCGCGTTGCCGCTCGGTGCGCAGTCGCTGCTCGTGCTGAACGGCGCGGTTTATACGCGGGCGGTTCCAGAAACGCGCCTGGCATTTGCCGTCGCACTTGCTGGCGACGCGCCTGTACTGACCGAGCCAGAGTTGAGCCAGCGGCTCGAATCGAGCGCGCTGTATAACCTGCGCATCACGCCGGAACGCGAGCAGAACGCTCTGCGCGAGCGTGTCACCACCCTGCGGCTGGAACACAGTGCCGATGTGCGCCCGCTGTTCGCCCGCGACGCCCACCTGCGCGTTTCCCGCCCACTTGAGCTTGCCATCAGCACGGGCTTCGTTGCAGGCACAGGGCTGGGCGGTATCAGCCTGCGATGGGGTTCCATGCGCGAGCGGCTGGACAACCAGCACACGCCCACCCTGCAGCGGCTCGCCCTCGAAGCCGAATGGCTCCAGCCTCTGATGCGCCCGTCGCCCCTGGAGCTGAACCTGCACCTGTGGGCAAGCCATGTGCGCTACGGCGATACCCGCTCTTTCAGCTGGCTGCGTCCCCAGCTCGAACTGCGCTATCAGCATGGCGAGACCTTCGGGCTGATGCTCGGCTACGCGCTCACCCGCATGCAGGGACGCACGCCGTTTCAGTCGGATCAGATCGCCGCCCGCCAGGAAGTTGCCCTGCGCGGCGAAGGGCTGATCGGCAACCTGCGCTGGGGCGCCCTGCTCAAATACGACACCGAACGAAACGACCTCTATGACATCCAGCTCTTTCTCGGCTGGCGCATCCACTGCATCGAGCCGTTCCTCTACTGGCGACGCACGCCCGGCGTGCTCCTGTTCGGAATCACGCTCACAGGCTTGCGTTGACGACTCATCGGGTATAATCCCGTTGGAGGGAAAAACGATGGCAGCAAGAGCCGTTACAGAACGCGAATGGGAAACCGAAGTGTTGCAATCGCCTGTACCAGTGCTGGTCGACTTCTGGGCGGTCTGGTGTGCGCCGTGTCGCCTGATCGCGCCGATTGTGGAAGAGCTGGCAACCCAGTATGCCGATAAGCTCAAGGTGCTGAAGGTGGATGTCGATCAGGAACAGGGGCTGGCGATCCGGTACGGGATTATGAGCATCCCGACGCTGTTGCTGTTCAAGAACGGGCTGATTGTGGATCAGATTGTGGGCGCGTTGCCCAAAGGGGCGATCGAGGAGCGCGTGAAAAGGCATCTTGGCTAACCGTTGAGGGAGTGAACAATGCTGGATTTGCGGACCATCAGCGAATCGCTTCAGGAGGCTCGCCGACGCCTGCAGGCGATCGGGGAGCATCTTTGACATCGCCAATCTGAAGGCGGAACTCGCGCGGCTGGAGCGCGAGACCGAGGACCCCACCTTCTGGGCGAACCCTGCGCGGGCGCAGGCGACGATGCAGACCATCGCCCGCCTGAAAAACCGCATCGAACCGTATGAGCGACTGCTCGCCACCGTTAGCGAATGCGACGAGTGGCTTAACCTGCTCCAGATGGAGTACGACGATGCGACTGCCCGCGAGGTTGCCGCGCAGGTCGAAGCGCTCAAGCGCGAGGTGGATCGGCTTGATCTGCTCACCCTGTTGAGCGGCGAGTACGACCGCCATAACGCCCTGCTGGAGATCGACGCGGGCGCGGGCGGCACGGAAGCGTGCGACTGGGTGCAGATGCTGCTGCGCATGTACCTGCGCTGGGCGCAACGCAAGGGCTTCCGCGCCGAAATCGTGGACGAGACGCCCGGCAGCGTCGTCGGCTATGCCAGCGTCGGCGTGCTGATCGAAGGCGACTACGCCTACGGACTGCTCAAATCGGAGCATGGCGTGCATCGCCTCGTGCGAATCTCGCCGTTCGACGCCAATCGCCGACGCCACACCACCTTCGCCCTCGTCGAAGTGATGCCCGATATCGAAGAGACCGCGATCCAGCTCAATCCTGAAGACCTGCGCATCGACACCTATCGGGCAAGCGGGCATGGCGGACAGCATGTGAACAAGACCGAATCGGCGGTGCGCATCACCCACATCCCGACGGGCATCACCGCCAGCTGCCAGAACGAACGCTCGCAACATCAGAACCGCGCCGTCGCGATGAAAGTGCTGGCTGCTCGCGTCGCCGAGTATTACCGCCGCCAGCAGGAACAGAAACTCCAGCAGCTCAAAGGCGATACCGTGCCTGCCGAATGGGGACACCAGATCCGCTCCTATGTGCTGCACCCCTACACACTGGTGAAAGACCACCGCACCGATTACGAAACGGGCAACGCGCAGGCGGTGCTGGACGGCGACATCGACGGATTCATCGAAGCCTATCTGCGATGGAACGCTTCACGCCGCTCCGTCGTAGATATAAACATATAAACAGATAGGCGCGTTGCCTGTCGGGAGTTCAATATGCGAAAACTGTGGCTGATAGTGGTGATAGCTGGGCTTGGACTGGGCATCTCATCTGCCCAGACGGTTCAGCTGTCGCGCGCGGTCTCGATGGAGAATGTGGGTGAGGGTGCGAACCCGATTGCCCAGACGCTGGTGGACGCCCTGCGCGCGGCAACGGGCGCCGATTTAGCCATGCTGGGCGCCGCCTTTTTTGATGAGAGCCTGCAGTTGCCCGCCGGTCAGCAACCCGTCGATGCCCTGCTAAAGGCGTTGCGCTATCCCGACGACGAGGTGGTAGTGCTGAACCTGACGGGCGAGCAGCTCCTGCAGGCGCTGGAGCGCTCCGTCGAACTCTACCCGCAGAAGAACAACGCCTTCCTGCAGCTCACAGGCGCGGAGGTGCGCTTCGACCCGAAAGCGGAGCCGGGCAAGCGCGTGCGCAGCGTGATTATCGCGGGCGCGAAGCTCGACCCGAAACGCACCTACCGCGTGGCGACCACCGCGCCGCTGGCGCGCGGCGCACTCGGCTACTTCCGAATCTGGAGCAAGGATCAAATCGCTTCCAGCACAGGGCGCAGCATCGCACAGGTGGTGCGCGACTACCTGCAACGCCAGCGCTCGCTCATCAGCGAACCCGCGTGGATCGCAGAGTAACCGCCCGACTCTTATCAGGTATCATAACCCCGCTATGAGCGTGCAACCGACCCGGCGGACGCCCGCGTGGCTGATTGTGATGCTCATCGGGCTGGGGTTTTGCCTGCTTGCCAGCTGCTTCGTCTGCCCCGCGATTCTGTTCCCCGTGTTCAGTCAGGCACGCGAGCAGGCGCGCAGAACCGGGTGCCTGTCGAAGCTGAGCCAGCTGGTATCAGCCCAGCAGATGTACGCTAACGATTATGGCGAGCGGTTCCCGCAAGCCTCACGCTGGGGCGATCTCACCCGCCCCTATGTGCCTGATCCAGACACCTATCGCTGCCCGTCCGTGCGGCATGGGCAGGGCTACGGCTATGCGATGAATGTGCGCCTCTCACGCCAGAAGATAACAGCCGTTGCGAACCCCGCACACACGCCGCTGGTATATGACTCCTCCAATCTTGCCTGGAACGCACATGACCCCGTGACCAGCCTGCCCAGCCCGCCCCGCCATATTAAAGAGGTAAATAACATCGGCTTTGCGGACGGGCACGCTCAATCGGTTCGTTCACCCTGATGGAGTGGCTGCAGGAGTGGGATCGGCAGGTTCTCTACGCAATCAATCACGGACTGCACCACCCGCTGGTCAGCCCGCTGATGTGGGGTTTCACCGCGCTGGGGCTGGGCTGGGTGCAGCTGATTCTGTTGCTAACGGCGACGCTGTGCGTGCGCTGGCAGCATCGGTGGCGGCGACTGTTTTTACCTGGCTTTGTGGCATGGCTGGGCAGCGGCGCGACGGTTCAGATTCTGAAGCACCTGTTTCCGCGTCCGCGTCCATCGAATCTGCCCGATGTGCTGGTGGCGCCCGATGAGCGCATCTATGCGAACTCGTTCCCGTCGGGGCACACGGCGACGGCGTTCGCGCTGGCGTGCTGGCTGTGGCTGATGGTGCGAGGCACGCGCTATCGCTGGCTGGGCTGGCTCGGCTGGCTGATGGCGACACTGGTGGGACTGTCCCGTATCTATCGCGGCGTGCATTACCCCTCTGATGTGCTAACGAGCGTCCTGATCGGCATCCTGTGGGGATTTGTTGCCTTCATCTGGTTTAATCGAAAGCCAGTAGTGGAGGTTTTCTCATGAAATCAATTCGCGGGCTCGACTTATGGCGCAGGTTTTGGATAGCCCTACTGCTTGCCTGTCCTGTCTGGCTTGCGTCAACCCTGTTGGGATTGGGACCTTACTTTGGACGCTATCTGTACAGTTTATCGCTCTATGTACCATCGCATATATATTATAGTTTTATTGCATTATATTTCATATCAATTTTAATTTTTATATTTTCAATATTCAGAAATATTGAAAATATAAAAATTAAAAGATTCGGAGTTCTAAAATTTTACCTGATGCTCGTGGTGCTACTCTACACTCCGCTTCTGGTAACAGCGATCTATTTCGGTATGGATGAGATGCATGTCAATGAACAACTTAATCAGCGGGCGGCTGCAGTGTATCAGCAGCTCCAGTTATCAGGCTCACCCCCGGTGCACCATCTCCCACTTACACCCCCTGCAAGTGAGTTTCTCGAATATCTGTTCTCGTTTTTGATCATTTTTACGGTAATATTCTCTGGATTATATATACACAATTCTTTTTTGCTATATCTTTGTAGCTGTGTGATGTCGATGTCGTTGATGTCGCTCTATTTTATCTGGCAAGGAGCGCATCGCTTCATGGTAGCCGACTGGTTTTTGCTGGCTGGTGCGATGGAGGGGCTGGCATGTGCAGCTGTTCTCGATATCTATAGAAAGCATATTCTATATCAAAGAGAAAACTTTTCATTTGAAAAATTGGATATTGATAATCAAAACGGTGGTAGAAGAGAGTGAGGGTCAAAGATGTTTTTGAGTCGCTGGGCGAGGGGCGAGCGGCGTTCGGCGTGCAGAGGTGTGGGCGGCTCGCCCTCCTGGAGAGAGGGAGGCATCTGCAGGGCGTACCAGCGCGGCGTTCCAACGCCCGCATCTGCGCCCTGCAACGCCTGAAGCGCCTGCTTCGCTGGCTCGTCCGCTTCACAACTGACATACAGCACGCCGCTGCCCGCATGGGCATAGAGATCACAACCCTCAACAGCCGATAATCGCGCCATCCAGTCGGCGACCTCACTGCTGCGCATCAGCAGCTTGAGCAGCAGGTGATGCTGGCGCGGGGCGAGCCAGTCGCGCAGCCGTTCCAGCCACTCAGCGGGCGCAGGATTCGCTTCAAAACCCTGCTCCTGCAGCCAGCGCAGTTGCCAGGCGACGCCCGCCTCCGAGCCAGCGAACTCCAGCAGCAGAATCGGAGCCTCCACACCCGTCAGCGATGGGATGCGCACCAGATCGAGTCGTTCAGGCTGGAGGGGCGCCTGCATCAGCTGCGCGAGCGTCGGTTCGACCGAATCCCAGCGGGGGATGGCAAGTTGCACCGCCTGACGCGCGGGAGGCAACGGCGCGACCTTGAGCGTGATCTCGGTGATGACGCCGAGCGTGCCCCAGCTGCCGCACATCAGTCGATGGAGGTCGTAGCCCGCGACGCTTTTGACCACCTTCGCGCCGCTTTTGAAGGGGATGCCGTCGCCGCGGATGGCACGCAGGGCTAACAGGCGGTCGCGCGGGGTGCCGTGTCGGAAGCGCCACGCGCCGCTGCGCCCGCTCGCCACAATCCCGCCAATCGTCGCCTCGTCGGGCAGCGGCGGGTTCCACGGCAGGTACTGCCCGTGCTGACCCAGAATCGCCTGCGCCGCACTCAGGCGCATCCCGGCACCGAGCGTGATGACCAGATCGGCAGGTGCATAGTCGATCAATCGGTTCAGACGCAGGGTGCAGAGCGTCCAGCTGTAGGGTTCAGGTGGACGAATCGCGCCAAGGTGCGTGCCACTGCCCGCAATTGCGAACGGCAGCCGATAGCCCTTCGCATGCTCGATCAGGGCGACGATTTCCTGCTCGCTTTGCGGCGCCAGCACGAGGGACGGTTCGTGCCCGCCGATGGCATAGCGAGCGCTTTCGCCCACAACGCCCTCACTGCCCACACACGCCCGGAGACCCTCAAGCATCGTCGTTGAGCATCGCTTTCAGCTGCACGCCCAGCCCTGGCGCGTTCGAAGGCAGCACGCGCCCATCTATCAGCGACCCGCCTTCGAACGGGTCATTCAACAGGTTCAGGTGGCTGTCCAGATCAAGATGGTCGGCGAGTGGGGCAATCTGCGCCGCCGCGCTGATGGCAAGACTGCTGTCCGAGTAGCAGCCGTACATCACCTGCAAGCCGAGCGCACGCGCCGTATGCACCATCCGCACCGCCTCCGTGATACCCCCGCACTTCATCAGCTTGATGTTGATGCCGTGAACGCGGTCGGCGAAGCGTGCCACATCGCGGCTGTCGAAGCAGCTTTCATCGATAAAGAGCGGGATGGGCGTGTGGCGATAGAGTTCGGGCAGGGCATCTTCCTCGCCGCGGCGGAGCGGTTGCTCCACATATTCCACCCCGCGCTCCGCCAGCCAGCGAACCATGCGCTGGGCGTCGGCGAGGCTCCAGCCGCCGTTCGCGTCCACTCGCAGCGCGACACGCTGGTTCAGGGTGCGCAGCTCGTCGCGAATGGCTTCCAGCATCGCCTGATCCGCTTCGATGCCGTCAGGGTTGCCCATCTTGATTTTGAGGGCGCGGGCGTGGGTAAGCTGGAGCCAGTCGCGCACGCGCTGGCGGGCGACTTCGGGCGGGTTGATGCCAATCGTCACGGAGGTGGGCACGATTCGCTCGCGTGCCAGCCCCATCAGCTGCCACAGGGGTAGCCCCGCGCGTTTGCCCAGCCAGTCGAGCAGCGCCATGTCGATGGCGGCGCGGGCAGCGGAGGGGAGTTCCATCTCGCGCAGGCGCATCTCCACCTGCTGGCGCTGCAAAGGGTGCAGGTCGGCGAGCTGTGCGCGTGCCTGCTCCATCGCCTGAAGCAGGCTTTCGGTCGGCTGGCGATGGTCACCAATCGAAAAGGGCGACGCCTCGCCCCAGCCCTCGATCTCGTCCGCCTGAATCCGCACCCACACATTGGTGGTCTGCGCGGTCGTGCCCCGACTGATGGTCAGCGGAAACCGCTTCTGCACTGTGAAGGTCGTGAACGCTATCTGCATCGTGTTCCCTGTTTCGCCCGACGGCAGCTGAATCCTGTCCCGATGCCGGGAGGGATGCCCCAGCCGCGCCTGCCTGCGGGGTATGCTTCTGGATTGCTGGATGAGGCGGGAAGCGAGCGAGCCGGCACATCAGGGTGATGGGCAGCGGCAGCGGTGGCGGGCGTGGCTTATCGGCGGGCTGCTGTTTCTGATAGCGCTCGGCGTGCGACTGATAGCCATCCGCTGGGGGTTGCCCAACGAGCAACATCACTTCTCGTATCATCCCGACGAGTGGCTGGTGCTGGCGGTCAGCTACGGCAATCTGAACCCCTACGCGGGCGACTGGCTGCCCCATTTTTACAACTATGGCTCGTTGACCCTTTATTTGTGGAGCGTGTGGCTGCACTGGCTGACCGCGCTGGGCGTGTTGCCGTCGTTATCGGCGGAACCGACGGCGCTGGAGCTGATGCGCTGGCGGGCGGAGGCGCACTTCTGGGCACGGCTGCTGGTTGCCCTCATGGGCGCGGGCACAGCGCTGGTGGTCGCCCGCACGCTTATGCAGGTTGCCAGCGCGCGTGCCGGCTGGGTTGCGGGGCTGGCGATGGCGCTCGCGCCCGCTTTTGTTGTCCACTCGCGTTTCCAGACCGTCGATGTGCCGACCACCTTCTTTGTGGCGCTGGCGTTGCAGGCGTCGGTGCGCCTGATTGGGTCCGATCAGCCCGCGCAGGCGATGCGGGCACTGCTGTGGGGCGCGTTCTGGTCGGGCTGCGCCGCAGGCTGCAAATACAACGCGGGGCTGATACTGCTTGCGCCGCTGGCTAACCTGGGGCTGAAGGCGCGTGCGGAGCGGTGGACACTCGCTCGCATGTTCAGTGGTGCGCTGGGCGCGGTGGGTATCGCGCTCGGCACCTTCCTGCTGGTCTGCCCCGGTGCGTGGGCGGAGCCACAGGTGTTCTGGCGTGACTTCCGCTACGAACTGTTGCATGTTCAGCGCGGGCATGGTGCGATTTTCACGCAGACGGGGCTGGGCTGGCTGTTCCATATCCGTCCGAACCTGACGGTCGGCTTCGGGGCGGTGCCGTTGCTGGTCAGCGTGCTGGGCTGGGTGCTGGCGGGCGCGCGCTGCCGGGCGATGGCAGGCGGATTGATTGCCGCGCTCGCCTACTTTGTGCTGATTGGGAGCGCGGAGGTGCGTTTCCTGCGCTACACCTTTCCGCTCTATCCCGTGCTGGCGATGGGGCTGGGCTGGCTAACCGTCAGCGCCGGGCACCAGCGGTTCATCTTCGCCCTTGCGGGGCTGGCGCTGGCGTGGCAACTCGCGTGGACAACTGCGCTCACCGCCTGCATGCTGCGCCCCGACGCGCGAGACCAAACCGTGAAATGGTTCGACAGCCATGCACCCGCGAACAGCAGGATCGGCTTCCCGACGGTGCCATGGTTCTACACGCCGCCGTTCTATCCTGACACGGGCGAGCTGAGGTGGCAGGAACGGCTGGCGCGAATGCACGCCTTTCAGGGACGGTATCGGTTGATCGCGCTTGCGCCACCCGAGTGGGATGCCGACGCTCTGCAACGCACTCTGCCCGACTATGTGGTCATCAGCGATTTTGAGGAGCGCGATGTTCGTCGAATCGGGCGTGCCGATTATCGGGCATTCATGACCGTGCTCAAGGCGCACTATCGGCTCGTTCGCGCGTTTCGAAACGACCCGCGTCCCTTCAGCGCGGACGACCTGCCCCACGACCTGCTCTATATCTGCCCTGCTGTGCGCGTGTACGCCCGTGTTTCCATTTCAATCCCTCAGAGGCGATCGCTCCGTTCACCCTACCTGCAGGGACAACCTCACGGAGGGGTGCTGGTCGGTCTTTGACCATTCACTTGTCTGGATCGCCCCGTAGTGGGTTTTTGGGGGTTATCGACTTGCGCAGCACCACGCGGTCGCGCCCTTCCAGCTCCATCAGCTCCACGCGCACGAACTCGACGCGGCTGGTCGGCAGGTTCTTGCCCACATAGTCGGGTCGGATGGGCAGCTCGCGGTGCCCCCGATCGATCAGCACGGCGAGCTGAATGCAGGCGGGGCGCCCCAGATTCATAATCGCGTCCATCGCCGCGCGCACCGTTCGACCCGTTTGAATCACCTCATCCACCAGGATGACGCGCTTGTTGTTAATATCGAAGGGCACATCGGTCTGGCTGCGGGTTAGCGGTGTGGGGCGCGGGCGGATATCGTCGCGGAAGGGGGTGATGTCGACGCTGCCGCATGGGATGCCGGTGCCTTCGATCTGGGAGAGCGCGAGCGCGAGCCGTCGGGCAACTGGCACGCCGCGCCGCTGAATGCCAATCACCACCAGATCGCGCGCGCCCTTGTTGCGCTCCAGAATCTCATGGGCGATTCGGGTGATGGCACGGCGCATATCCTCCGCGTCCATCACCACCACTTCCTCTCGCTCGCTCATCACCTCTGCAGGAGTATACCCGCTCTGGATGGATGGAGCAGCGGATAGCGTTCGGGAGGATAGTAGAAGGCATAGAGGCTCCACCAGCTGATGAGATGGAGCAGCAGCGCCAGCACGGTCAGGACAGCAAGCAGGCGGGAGGGTGCAAACCATCGGGTTAGACCGCAGGCGATAAGCGCCAGTCCAGCGGGCAAAACGGGAAACAGCAGGCGCCCCTGCGGCTGCGTGTAGGTGAGGTTATACCACACCAGTCCCGCCACACCGAGCAGTGCCCACACCAGGCACCAGCGCACGCTGATAGGCGCCTGGCGCCAGCCACGCGCCAGCCCCAGCAGCCCCAGCAGCACCGTCAGCACGCCCAGCCCATACACCCAGAAGGGCAGCCGCACATTCATCCAGCCGAAGATGCCTATCGCGGAAAAGAGCGTCACGCGCCAGAAGCTGATGAGAAAGTAGCGCGAAAAGAGCGAGCGCTCCTGCACCAGCGCGGTCAGCGTGCGCCGCTCCATCTCCTCGCCAAGCGGGTCGCCATACAGCATGGCGTTGCGAATAAACCACCAGCCCGATAGGAGCGCTACCAGCGACAGGGTGAGCGCCCCGCCCATCAGCACCTGTCGGCGCGAGCCGTGCACCCGCCACAGCAACCAGCCCATCAACAGCAGCCAGCCGATCAGCAGCACGAGCAGGCTCTTTTTCGTGAGCAGTCCCAGCCCCAGCGCGACGCCCACGCCTGCATGCAGCCACAGGGGTGCGGGCATCGCGTCCTTCTTTTCAATCAGGCGAATGAACCCATAGAGGCACAGCGTCGCCAGCAGGTTCGCCAGATTATCGTTGGTGATGCCGCCGCTGATGAAGGCGAACTGAGGCAAGCCGATAAGCAGCAGGAGCGCTACAGGGGCAACCGCCACGGGAAGACCGCCGTTCTGGTCGGCTGGCATCATCGGCAGCACGCGCTCAAAAAACCGAAACGCCACCGCCACATTCAGCGTTGCCATCAGCACCGACAGCAGGCGCAGGAGATAGAAGCCTGCACGGTCGGCTTCGGTCGGAAAGATGGGCATGTCCACATGGCGGAAGATGGGGATCTGTTCAGGGGCGTCGGGGTCGGGTGGGCGATGGGGCACGGGGTGCACATCGATGCGGGCGTCGGGCTGAGTGGCTCGCACCAGCAGCGCACAGAGCGCATAGTAGAGCGGCGGCTGATGACCCTCGCGCAGCACGGCTCGCTCCGCCACATACTGGTTCGGCAGCTCCACCCGTTCCGCCAGAAAGTTCACATAGGCGAGATGGTCCGGCTCGTCGGGCAGCTCGAACGGCGGCACCAGCAGCGCGTAGACCGCCGCGATCAGCGCGAAGAGAATAATCAGCTGGCGAGGCGACCACAGACAAAGGGATGCCCTCTCCCCCTGCAGGGGGAGAGGGTACGGGTGAGGGGGCTGTTCGCCACCGTGAGGGCTGCCCCCCGCTATGCTCGACGGCTCACCACCTGCACACATCGGTTGCACAGGTCGGGATAGGTCGCGTTTGTGCCGACATCGGGCAGCACGAGCCAGCAGCGGGCGCACTTGTTGCCCGGCGCGGCGTCCACCTCGATGCGCAGTCCCCCTTCGCTGAGATACACTTCCGCCTGCGAGACGCCGAACAGGCGCGCCAGCAGGTTATCGGGCGTCGGCGCGGTGGGGTAGCTCTGCAACAGGGCTGTTAGTTCGCCGCCCACATAGAGGCGCACACGCGCCGATTGCGGGTTCGGCACCCGCTTCTCGTTCTTCGCCTGCTCCACCGCGCGGTTGACCGCCTCGCGCAGGTCCAGAAGGTGTTCCCAGCGTTCCAGCAGGCTCTTGTCCAGCCACTCCTCGCGCACCGCCGGGAACTCGGCAAGATGCACGCTGACAGGCTTGTTCGGGATGGGCAGGCGCTGCCAGACCTCTTCCATCGTATGCACCAACACTGGCGCGAGCAGGCGGGTCAGCACGCTCGCAATCTCCAGCAGCACCGTTTGCGCCGCCCGCCGGGCAGGGTCGTCCGCCGCGCTCGCGTAGAGCCGATCCTTCAGCACATCCAGATAGAACGCGCTCAACTCCACATTGCAGAATCGGCGCGTCTCGTGATAGAACAGGTGATATTCGAACCGCTCATAGGCGTTCAGGCAATAGCGCACATACGCCTGCAGGCGAGCCAGCATCCAGCGATCCAGCTCCGGCAGCTGCGCGTAAGGGACGGCGTCGCGAACGGGGTCAAAGTCGGCGAGGTTGCCCACGATGAAGCGCAAGGTGTTGCGAATCTGGCGATAGGCGTCGGCAACGAACTTCAGAATCTCGCTGGAGAGGCGCACATCCTCGAAATATTCGGTGGAGGCGACCCACAGGCGCAGCACATCCGCGCCCAGCTGCTGCACCATCTCCATCGGGTCGACCACATTGCCCTCGCTCTTGCTCATCTTGCGCCCTTCGCCGTCGAGCACGAAGCCGTGCGTGATGACGGCGCGATAGGGCGCGGCGTCGCGAGTGCCAATCGCAATCATCAGGCTGGAGTTGAACCAGCCGCGATGCTGGTCGGAGCCTTCGATATAGAGGTCGGCGGGCCAGCGCAGTTCGGGGCGCGTCTCCAGCACCAGCCGATGCGTGCTGCCCGAATCGAACCACACATCCAGCACATCGCTCTCCTTGCGGAAGGTGGCGCCGTTGCAGCGGGGGCAGCGCGTGCCCTCGGGCAGGAAGTAGTCGGCGGGCTTATCGAACCACACATCGGAGCCGTCGCGCTCGATAAAGGTCGCCACGCGCTCGATCAGGGACGGCTCCAGCAGCACCTCGCCGCACGCCTCACAGTAGAAGGCGGGGATTCCAACGCCCCACGCCCGCTGACGGCTCAGGCACCAGTCGGGGCGGTGCTGCACCATCGCCGTGATGCGCGACTCGGTCTCAGGCGGAATCCAGCGCACCTGCCGGATCGCCATTAGCGCACGCTCGCGATGAGCGTTATGATCGATGCTCATAAACCACTGCACGGTGGCACGAAACAGCAGAGGCGAATCGCATCGCCAGCAGTGCGGATAGTTATGCTCATAGAGCGAGTGGTGCAGCAGGTGCCCGTTTGCCTGCAGGCGCTGAATCACTGCCTGATTGCCTTCGGGCGCGATGGGCAGCCCGGCGAACTCGCCCGCCTCCTCCGTGAACACGCCCCGCTCATCCACCGGGCACAAAATCGGCAGCCCGTACTGGCGCCCCGTGTAGAAGTCTTCCGCGCCGTGTCCGGGCGCGGTATGCACCACGCCCGTGCCCTCCTCCGCCAGCACATAGTCCGCCAGCACAACGGGCGATTCGCGCTCGAAGATGGGATGGCGGGCGACTGTGCCGACCAGCTCGCGCCCTTTGACCGTGCGCTCGACGGCATAGTTGCGAATGCCGAGCGTCTCCATCACGGCTGGCACAAGCGCGTCGACCAGCAGATAGCGGGCGCCATCGGTGCTCACAATCGCATAATCGAAATCGGGATGCACCGCGAGCGCGAGGTTGGCGGGAATCGTCCAGGGCGTGGTGGTCCAGATCAGCACATAGGCATCTCCGCCCGATAGCCCGGTCAGGTTCGAGCGCAGGATGGGGAACCGCACATAGATGGCGTCGGAGGTTTTGAGCGCGTACTCCACCTCGGCTTCGGCGAGCGCGGTCTGGCAGGTGGGGCACCAGAGCGTGGGGCGCAGGTCGCGATAGATGTAGCCGCGTTGCACCAGCTCGCCGAAGATGCGCACCAGCCCCGCCTCGAACGCATAATCCATCGTGAGGTAGGGGCGCTCCCAGTCGCCGACCAGCCCCAGCCGTTTGAACTGCTCCCTTTGCACCTTCACGAAGTGCCAGGCGTAGTCGCGGCACGCCTGGCGCAGCTCCACCTTGCTGGGCGTCTTGCCCTCCTGCAGAAACCGCTGGCTGACGGCGTTCTCGATGGGCATGCCGTGATTGTCCCAGCCGGGCACATAGGGCGTGCGGTAGCCGCGCATGCTGTACGAGCGCACGATGATGTCTTTCAGCACCTTGTTGAGTGCGTGCCCCATATGAATGTCGCCGTTGGAGTAGGGCGGACCGTCGTGCAGGATAAAGTCGCCGTTAGGGGCAGGCTTTTGCAGCATGCGCTCATAGAGCGCGATCTCGCGCCAGAACGCCTGCCAGCGCGGCTCCTGCTCGGGCAGGTTCGCCCGCATCGGAATGGTCTGGTCTTCCCTGGGCAGGTTCAGCGTCTCCCGATAGTTGTTCGCCATTCGCGACCTCCGCTCAATCGGTAATTGTACCTTAAAGGATTGAGCGCGAAGAGGGCGAAGAAGAGAGGGGAATGACGACGGCAATTGTGCTGGCAGGTGGGGCGACCGATGAGCAGTGGCGGGCAGCGAGCGGCGCGGAGTCGCGCGCGCTGGTGCCCATCGAGGGCGAGCCGATGTATCGGCGGGTGCTGCGCGCGTTAAAGGGCGTGCCGGAAATCGCGCATATTCTGGTGGTGGGTGATGTGCCGCCCGGTGAGGGCTATGAGGTGCTGCCTGCGCCTGAAGGCGGTCTGATGGCGAGCGTGCGCGTCGGGCTGGAAGCCAGCCCGACCGAATCGGTGCTGTTTGTAACGGTCGATGTGCCCTTTTTGACGGCGGAGAGCGTGCGGTTCTTTCTGCAAGCGAGCCTGCGCAGTGGGGCGGCGCTGACCTACGCGGTGGTGCCAGCGGAGGTGTGCCGTGAGCGGTTTCCCCAGATGAAGCGCACGACGGTTCGGTTGCGCGAGGGCGAGCTGACGGGCGGCAACCTCTTCTGGGCGCAGCGCTCGGTGGCGTTGCGCGAATTGCCGCGCCTGCAGGCGGTCTATGCCGCTCGCAAGCAGCCGTTGCGCCTCGCGCTGATTGTGGGGCTGGGCATACTGGTGCGCTTTGTGCTGGCGCAGTGGCTCTCGCCCCGCTTTTTGAGCATCAGCGATGTTGAGCGTCGCGCGGAGCGGCTGCTCGGCGTGCCCGGACGCGCCATCATCTGCCCCTACGCCGAAATCGGCACCGACATCGACACCCTCCAGCAGTGGCAACAGGTGATGGGCGGTTGCAGGAATTAACTATCAATCTATTCGAAAGTAGGGGCGCGGAGACCACACCCCTACTGCATAGCTAAGGCAGCGCAACACCGATGCCGTCCTAACTAAAACTCTTCCTCTTTATAGTGAACCAACGCAATCCCGCCAATGTAAAACGATCCCGGTCCTGCCGAAAAAATGTTTCTAATATCTATGTAAACCCTCTCTATTTGATTGGAACAGATATACTCTGTGTTGTACCCTATAGGCTCTTCATTAACCCAATTAGAGGTATACCGAGAGAAAGGCAGCATGATACTAAGCAGGTGCCACTTGCCATCCCCTGCGGGCACATAAGCAGTTCCAACATGCGTGATCCCATAATCCTGTCCTTGATTATTTAGATACTCTTCCAAACTGGCACCAACTGAATACAATCGTTCTGTGCCATAGTACCAAGCCACCACTTCCGTCAACGCACGCTCAGATAGTGGCGGCAGCTGTATTGGTGGTTGCACATTGGAGTCTATCTGCACAAACACGCTCTCCTCTCTTGCTGCAGAAGGACCCAGCCCGTATCCATTCCAATCAAACTGCACAGCTCCAAATCGATAATCTATCTTCGCAACAGCAGGTGGTGTCATGATTGGATCACCCCCTTCAAAAGTCGTCGGTGGCGCAACAAAACTCAGGCTAAACCAAGGCGGTGGTGCGCAGCTGGGGCGATCGCTCCAGCCTCTCCACGGACGCGCCCACTGACCTACTTTAAATCGATCACCGTTTGGATTTGTTGGATTAGAAACAAAATGATCACATGACAAGCATGGATCCGGCCAGTCTTGTAGAGAACTACCCCAATCACCCGCATCTCGCCAGCTGAAAAGCAAGGTCACATGCCGTGGACCCCACTCCGCCACTATATTATTTAATAAACTATCCAGTAACTGAATTTTCTCTATTGTTACCCACTGAGTAACATCCTCAGCGGCAATCCTAAACGGCACTAACACCGTGCCTCCTGCTGGGATTGAAACGGACCGCAAAATGGGCTGCTGTTGCCCGCTGACCCAAATAGCCGCTGTACCCTGCCAGCTCTCTTCGCTATATGATTGTAAGCGCAATGCGAACATTGGAACATCGAGCCGAGTCGGTACACTTATCTGCCCTCGCACAGGCACGATTTTGCACTCAATTGGGTTTATGACCGAGACCCAGATACTGCGGCGGCTTGCCAGGGGCGGGTCGAAGCTATTCCCCCAACCAAAAGCCAACTGTGCCTGCAACTCTTGAGATGCCCGTCGAAACCGCCATGGAAGCACTATCCGATTGCGGAACCACGCGCTATTGCCTTGCCGATTGAGGGTGAAAGTTACTGAAAGGTTTACTCCTCGCCCTTGCAACAGCAGCAGCCCTTTATCGGGAAGGGTAGGTAATCCATTGCGTGAGGTGGGAGAATAGCCCTCCACAATCAACTCCAGATTGCCTCCCGCGCGCACCACCGCTTGCTCCGAGACACGCCACGAAATCTCTGGCAACGAGCGCGGGTGGAAACGATCCAGCAGATAGTAAAATGGTGCAGCATTATATGGTAAGGGTAAGGCATCACTCTGATCACAAGTTGTAGGGCAGCCATAAGAACCGTAGCGGATTAGGTCAGGATCATAGTATGGACACGGCATATCAAAGAAGTCTGCCCAGAGAGGAATCCGCAGAGGAACATTATCGCCCAGCGCAAAGAAGCTATTACTGGCAGCTCCGTAACCGATCAAAAGACTATATTCCTCTGCAGCTTTACCCAAGAAGTTGTACCAAACCCCTGATGCCCCATAAATGGGCAGTATTGGCGAATCTGCACCTGTGCGAACCCGTCCGTGTCGATCCCAAACCACAATCAGCCACTCCTTGGGAGCTAAACCCGTAGGCGAATGTTTGCGCTTGCGATATATCAGCACCCATAAATCGGGATCATCCAGCCGCATCCGTGTCCAATAATCATATTCCCAGAAAAACTTCGCGAAATTCAAAACAGAGTAATAAGCCAGTGTCTTTTGTTGCCCACGATCATCCGAGAAGAGAATCAAGGAATAATTCGTATCACCTGCAGCATCAAAATTGTAGATATAAAGTGGTACATTGCATGCCTGATGGATTAATAGATACCGCTGTAAGTACTTTGCTGCACGCCGCACTTGCCAGTTTTCAAAATTAAGTAGCACCTCGCATGGCAACCAAGGATTATGGACTGGGTCAATTGCCCCTGGCCAAGCGTTTCCCTCGTTCGCAACTATGCCCCGCTCTTCGCCCGCATAGCGCCCGATTACCGAACGCAAATAGGCATAGTAGGGCACCAAACTTTCGGGAGTTAACAACCGATACGGGTGAACTGCTTGCACATCGCCATAGTTCCACAAACCCGCTTTATAACACTCCTCCAGATAATCGCCAAAACCATCCACCCGATGCCAAAAGACTGGCGCAGGCAGATAGAGCAATGCTTGAGCGCCTAACATACTATTCCGCAGCGGGACATGCTTTTGATAGAACGCCACCATCTGTTCTGGCTCCACCAACATCGGGCGAAACCATGCTCCCGGCTCGTTAATCAGTTCTAACCCTATCACGCGACCAGAATTACCTCCAGCTTGACTGAGCTGTGCCAAGAAATCGGCTATTTGCAACTCGCTATACTTCAATCCGCTGTCAGTCCACGGAAGTCCCCCACGCCAAAAACCGCCTCCATCTGTATACCGAAGAAACTGAAAATATGTTCCTACTTTAATCAAACCAGCAAGGTTGTTGGAATGTCCTCCTCGTGCCACGCGGAAACCAAGAGCACTCCAGTCTGGAACCCAGTTATAGTTACCACGATACCAAGGTGTTCCGGATCCAAAGAACACTGGAATAAGCGGTTCTGTGTTTGGCGAAGTCTGTAGTTGCGCTTGCACGACTTGCAACAGCAGCAAGCCAACGCCTATCAGCCAACCAAGCCGTTTGCTCTGCATCATTGTTCACCTCCTAAGGTCCATTGCCCCTTCAGCAGAAGAGAGGGTGTGCTGCTATTCGGCGCTAACCGAACCCCTACATCCACATATCGGTTGATCAGGTCGCGCCGAAACTGCATCTGCAACTCTGTGTAAGACGGGGGGCTGCTCCCCATCTCCGTGATACAGCGAGAGGCACTCCACAGCAGGTTCCCATATGCATCGCGCCACTCCACCAAGATGCCCCCTGCTGACTGACACGGCTGCCATAACACCCAACCAAAACTTCCGTTCTCAAATGCTTGCATCGCTAAAACCTGTCCTGTGCTATTGGAAGGATCACGTGTCACACACACTATTCGTGTTGCTGGATTGTTCTGCGTGGGATCAAAACGCCATACCTCACTGCAAGAGGTTGAATTGTTACAACAAGGATTGTTGGGATTGTTGAAACGCAACAGTGCAATATATGCCTTATCTCCTATAGAATCTAATCCAACTAATTTACCATTAATACCCCACTCTCCCACGATGCTGCCATCCACTAAACTAAGCGCGATTACACGAGACGGAAGCATCTCATCAAAACCAATAAATAGGTAGCTTGCCCCAAAGCGAACCCAGGTGTCTCCATCGGCTGTTAACCATTGCGCCCATCTAACAGCCCCAGACGAATCTAATAGAACTACAACGCACCCGGAATTTCCTTGCTGCTGCCGTGCACGAAGTATCATAGCCACTTCACCAGTAGCACTTACGGCAGCTGCCTTCAAATAATCAATGCTCTTCAGATTGAGTGAGGAATTAATTCTATTCAATTCCTGATAATGCAAACGAGCGCCTCCTATGACCTTGGAAGGCTGCACCGAAAGACGAATTACTTCGCCAAATCTATCTGGAAAGTTACAAGACCCTCCGGTTCCGCTACGGAACAGGAACAGCTGATTGCTCGCAAGATAAAGCCCATACGCTTGGGTATGGACAGCCCAATCATAGGCAAAAACACGCTCCAGTAAATGCTTACCATCACTGGCACGCAACTGCTCATATACCAGAGTGCGTACAGACCAGCGGCGACAGTCATCACGATTAGAGATGTCCGCATCTCGAAACGCCCCTAACAACACATGCAACAACCCATCTTTTAGAGCTAAAGTCGGACCAGCTATCCGATTACCTTTGCGTGGATCTATACACGGATTATACGGATCAGGATCAATGGGTAAAAAGAACGGCGCTTGAAACGCATCTATAGATACATTGCTGCCATTGCTGTCGAAACAATTTGTATTACAGCAATCTAAACCGCTCGGTAATGGTTCTGGTGCAAAGGTGCAGTTAAAGCGATACAGCCCATCCTGCACCCAGACATCCTGCCCCGCGGCAGAAATACGCTTCACCACATTCGCATTTACAGCACTCGCCCCAGTACCACACAGAACGGTAACGGGCTGGGAGTAGTGGACATAGACCTCGCCTGACGGTCCCAACAGCCAGCTCGTCCGCGAGGGCACTTGCCGCGACCACTGCCAATCGGCATGCGCCACACCCACTATCACCGCTATCACCGCTAAGCCCATTAGTTGCTCATACACTCCGCGCTTTCTCGCTTGCATCTCTCTACACCTCCACACTTCTTATTGCAGAGGATGGGGGCGTTTCACCGAACGCCCCCACCGCTGACTGCACTACGGCGAGCAGCCTAATCCAAAGTTGAACAATACAATCAACAGATCATCATCATTTACTTCTCCATTGCAGTCCACATCACCTGCGCCGGGTTTGAACTGGGAAGAATAATCATATGTGGTGCCAAAGTAGAAAAGCACTTGCAACAGGTCGTCGTCGTCCACGCAACAGTTGCCTAGCAAGTAGGGAGGAGTGTCGATATTGTATGGTGCGACATCACCGTCCCTCCAGCCTACACCGTTTGGACAAACACTGTCGGAACACGGGTCAATTTTGCACCCAACACGAACAGGATAGTCCAAGGTGCCAACTTCTACAGTGGCAGGACGCTCTGCAATCCGATCGCCCACCGGAGTAGCATAAACGGTAAAACTAGGCAAGTGGCCGGGATTATCTGTACAAACGATGCGCGGCTCAAAAGAAATATTACACCTCCTATTTGGCATATCCAGCATCGTCTGCCGATCCCACGGCCAGAAGCCAAGAGCAGGCAAATATACGTAGCCGTTTTGGCAGTTGCCTCCTATGGCAACATTGGTGTCGTCGCCAAAAACAATATAGCTACCCATCGTAGCAAACAGAAATGCCCTATCGCCCACATCCCAGCAGTCTGGTGAAAACATAGGATAACAAACCGCCTGGCACTTTATCGGCGTGATACCACTGTCATCTATGGAGTAGAGAAGGCCAGGATCTCCAATCCTCCACAACCATTGCCCACCAACTGGAACACGAGCATAGGTATCGCTTGGACCAAATGGTCCAGTCGATGCCCATAGCGGATTGCCATTGGTTGCATCCACATAGGTCAGGAAGGGTGTCTGGTAGCCCCAGGCGGTCAGCAGACGCAGCCCGCTGCTATTGCTGTCATCCACAGCCACAAAAAATGCGCCTGCATACTGTGGATCGGAATAAGAACCATCTCTGTTCAGGAGGCGGTACATGCGTGCCCAGCGTACCCGACCATCTAACCTAAAGCGTACTAACACGGGGTTTCCAATCGGTCGTGATTCGTTCAGGCGTATGTTTGTGAAGAGGATGGCATACTCATCGGGTGCGCCATCAACGGGCGGCAGGGCAGCAATTGGACCCACATTCGCGCTTCCACCACCGCCTCCAAACACTCCAAGCGGGATCTCACCAGCCGAGACCCCACATATGGGTCGCGCGGGCACAACTTCATCTTCTATGAACGCGCTCAACTCCCACGCGCCTATCAGGTTGCCATCCCCATCAAGAGCAACAAAGCGCGGCCGTGTGTAAAAGAGATTTCCTTGACCCCACACCAGTATAGACGAGATGTATCTATCCCGACGAACCACACTGAGTGGCAATATCGCTGGCTGCTGCACGAACGCCCACGCACCAAACACAGGGTGATCAGCACTGTCTGTATAGGCAAAATATTTGGCTTGGATCTGACCTGCTAACACCTGTGGACTCATCGTGTAAAACCTGTCGGGCAAGATGATGAGGAAACTACTGTGCGCGAACAGATACCATTTAGCAGGAATGATCCCGCCACTCCATATTCTCGGCGGCTGGTATACCAGCTGCGCTCGCAACGGATAGGATGGCGTTAGCGAACCACTCACGCGAGGACGAAAGGTCAGCACATTTCGGATAGTCAACCGAAGCGGCAAGCCACCGTAGCTGAAGTAAACAATGTGAATCGGAGCATAGCGCGGGTCGCGATGTACAGGGTCGTTCGGATCCTCGAAGCGTGTCCCTGAAGGATAATTCAGGTTCACAAACACCGCTAAGAACTCGTCCTCACCAGTTTCACGCGACACACCCAGATAGTGCAGATCAGTGATGTCAAGCATGTGATTGTTGTACCACATCTCCGGGTCACTGAAGATGAAGCCATAGTCGCCTGGTAAAGGTGCAGGGAGCTGGGCATAGAGACACGCAGCAAGAAGAGCAAGGACAGTACCAAGCAGCCACTTGGGGTTACCCCTTGCCCTAAACGATGCACTTGGTCGCCAAATTCGATTCTCCATCCCTTCAGCAGCTACCTGTCGCTCTGCCATCATCACACGCCGTTTCATGTCCTTTACCTCCTCAATCACGATTATGCACGATATCGATCCGCACATCGTTGCGAAATCGTTTCATAAATTACAATATTATCACTATATAGAGCAATACGGGATTAAATCCGTCGGCAGGAATCCATCTCCAACTGGCGAATTCCTTATGAAGCGTGGGCAGCGAGTAGGGTGCAGTGACTGCGCCCGTACTCCAGATTATCTCCCACGCTCAGTAAGGAGGGATAGAATGATGCGACTGATACAGAGCAGTCCGAACGAGCGAGTGCGGATGGCAATCATCGGCTGTGGCGGCATCGGACGCCACCACTATCGCGTGTTCACCACACACGGCGGCACAATGTGCGAGTTCGTCGCGGTGGCAGACCCCCACCGCAAGCAGATCGCCGAGTTCCTGCAGATGGCGCAACGCCCGCTGGACACCTACACCGACTATCGCCGCATTCTGGAGCGCAAGGATGTGGACGCAGTGGTTGTCGCCACGCCCGACCACTGGCACGCGCGCATCACCATCGATGCGTGCGAAGCGGGCAAGCATGTCTATGTGGAGAAGCCCACCTCGCATAATGTGGTGGAGGGGCTGGCGATGGTGCATGCCGCCCGCGAACACAAGCGCGTGGTGATGGTCGGCTTGCAACAGCGCAGCGGCGAGCATTTCAAGGAAGCGGTCGAAATTGTGCGGTCGGGCAAACTGGGCAAAATCACGATGGTGCATTGCTGGAACATGGACAACGAGTCGCCCGACGGCATCGGCAACCCGCCCGATGGCGACCCGCCGCCCGAACTGGACTGGGATATGTGGCTGGGTCCCGCGCCCAAACGACCCTACAATCCGAACCGATGCCTTTTTAATTTCCGCTGGTTCTGGGACTACGCTGGCGGCAAGGTGACGGACTGGGGCGTGCATCTGATCGATATCGCGGTGTGGGCGATGGGCGATCACAACCCCATCGAGGTGTCGGCGTCGGGCGGCAAGTTCGCCCTGCGCGACAATCGGGAGACGCCCGACACGGTGGAGTGCCTGTTCCGCTTCAAGGACTGGCTGCTGGTCTACTCTCATCGGGCGGCGAACGCTTTTCCTGCCAACGGGCGCGGCTACGGCACGATGTTCTTCGGCACGAACGGCAGCCTTTTTGTGGATCGGGGCGGGCTGCAGGTTCATCCCGAAGGGGAGCGCATCCCTGCCTATCAGCGGGGCGGCTCGCCGCAGAGCGAACCGCACGCGGTGAACTTCCTGCGGGCGATCCGCGAGGGCGTGCCGCTGGCGTGCGATATTCTCACTGGCGTGCGCTCCACCATCGTGCCGCTGCTGGGCAACATCGCCTACCGCACGGGACGCACCATTCGGTGGGACGCGCAACGGGCGCAAATTATCGGCGACAGGGAGGCGAACGCGCTCCTTGCGCGCAACTGGCGGGCGCCGTGGGGCATCCCGAAACGCTATATCAAGCCCATCGGCTGAGGCTCACACTGTCGCATGGGCATCCTGCCCATAGCAAGCCCCCGAAAATCGGGCGAGGTTCACGCGCGCGGATGGGCGCGCTTGTAAACCTCCTTGAGGCGTTCAAGGTCGACCTGCGTATAGATTTGCGTGGTGGCGATGTCGCTGTGTCCGAGCAGCTCCTGCACGGTGCGCAAGTCGGCGCCGCCGCTGAGCAGATGTACGGCGAACGAGTGGCGCAGGGTGTGGGGCGAGATGTTTTTGGTGATGCCCGCACTGGCAGCGTAGAGCTTGACCTTGTTCCAGAAGGCGATTCGGCTCAGTTTGCCACCGCGCTCGTTGAGGAACACGCAGTCGGTTCCGTGCGGGCGGCGGTCGGGTTTGAGCAGTTTGGGTCGCGCTTCGCTGAGGTAGCGCTGGAGCCAGCCGGTGGCGTTCTCGGTGAGGGGCACGAGCCGCTCGCGCGACCGCTTGCCCTGCACGCGCAGCAGGCGGTCCGTTAGATTCAGATGCTCCATGCGCAGGTTCAGCAGTTCCGACACGCGCAGCCCTGTGGCGTACATCAGTTCCAGCATGGCGCGGTCGCGGATGCCGAGCGGGCTATCGAGCGGGGGCTGAAGCATCAGGCGGCGGATTTCGCCTGGCGTGAGCGTGCTGGGCAGGGCGCGACGGGGCTTGACAGCGGTGAGCGCTTCGGGTGGCTCGTCGGTCAGCAGCCCGCGCCGATGGAGATAGCGCAGGAACGCGCGCGTCGCGCTCAGCTTGCGAGCAATGCTCGATTCGCTCATCGAACGGCGGCGCAGATAATAGAGGAAACCCTCCCAGAGGCTGGCGTCCCATTCGGCAGGCTCCAGCCGATCGGCGCGAACGAGATAATCGACAAACTGCGCCAGATCGGTGGCGTAGGCGTTCAGGGTGTGCGGCGAGAGTTGCCGCTCCCGCCGCAGATAGTCCAGAAAGCTGTCGACCCACTGCTCCCAGAGTGTCATCCCTCCCAGGTAGGCTACCAGCCAACCCCTGTAGCGGGCAGGCGTGAACACCCACCCACGCAGAGGCATCTCCCTGAACCCCAGTCGAACCCCTCACCCGATTGCAGGGTTCACACGCTCCTTTGCCCCTTTGGCGTTTATACTATACTTCAGCGATGACGGTGAAGTCAAGGGATGTCCAAAGATGTCCAGAGAGAAGGCAAACCCCTCACCCCAGCCCTCTCCCCCGCTGGGGGAGAGGGAGCATCCGAACCCCTCTCCCCCGCCTGCGGAGAGGGAGCATCCGAACCCCTCTCCCCCGCGTGCGGGGGAGAGGGTACGGGTGAGGGGGCTATATCCTGCACGCCTGCAAGAAACCCCTCACCCCAGCCCTCTCCCCAGAGGGAAAGCTAACCCCTCACCCCTACCCTCTCCCCTGTGGGGAGAGGGAGAAATAACTCCCTCACCCCAGAGGGGAGAGGGAGTTATTCGCCTTTTTCCCCCGCCTGGAGCGATTGGAGCGCTGTCAGCACGGTCAGGAGCGTCTCCAGCGGCTGGGCGGTGAGAGGCAGGCTCATCTTTTCGGGGCGCGTGCGGATAAAGGCAAACTGCCGCTGCAACGCCGTCTGCCAGCGCGCTTTCAGCCGCCGTTCAGGCTTGAAATCAACTATCAGCCGATTGCCCTCTGCCTGCAGGCTGGCGGCGCCCACCGCATGCGCCAGAATGCGCACCTCCATTATGCGCAACAGGTTGCGCACGGTCGGCGGCAACTGCCCGTAGCGGTCGCGCAGCTCGCGCACGAGGTCTTTCAGCTCCTCGCGTGTGCGGCTGCCCGCGATGCGCTTGTAGTAGCCCAGCCGTTGCGCCACATCGGGGATGTAGTCGGCGGGGATGTAGGCGTCCACTGGCAGCTGGGCAGGCGGCAGCTCCTCCTGCAGGGGCGTATCCAGCGACCAGTGCGTCTCCCCGTTGCGCAGGTGGCGGATGGCGTCGCGCAACATTGCCTGATAGAGTTCGAAGCCGACCATACGCATCGCGCCATGCTGTTCCTCACCCAGCAGGTTGCCCGCGCCGCGGATTTCGAGATCGCGCATCGCCAGCGCGAAGCCCGAACCCAGGTGGGAGAACTCCCTGAGCGCCTGCAGACGCTCCTCTGCCTTCTCGCTGAGCTTGCCCGCTTTGAACAGGAAATAGGCGTACGCCTGGCGGTCGCTGCGCCCGACGCGCCCGCGCAACTGATAGAGCTGCGCCAGCCCGAACCGCTCCGCGCCCTCCACAATCAGCGTGTTCACATTCGGCATATCCAGCCCGTTCTCGATAATCGTCGTGCTGACCAGCACATCGTAGCGGTGCTGATAGAAGTCCAGCACCGTCGCCTCCATTCGGGCGGCAGGCATCTGCCCGTGCGCGACCGCGATTCGGGCGCCGGGCACCAGTCGCTGGAGCCGCTCCGCCACATGCTGGATGCCCTGCACGCGCGGCACCACATAGAACACCTGCCCGTCGCGCTGGAGTTCACGCAGAATCGCCTCGCGCACTGTCCACTCCGTGTAGGGCAGAACATAGGTGCGGATAGGGAGCCGCCCCGGCGGCGGGTCGGTGATGAGGCTCATATCGCGGATCTCGGTGAGCGCCATATAGAGCGTGCGCGGGATGGGCGTCGCGCTCATCGTCAGCACATCGACCGCGCCACGCAACTGCTTGAACCGCTCCTTCTGCATCACGCCGAACCGCTGCTCCTCATCGATAATCACCAGCCCCAGATTGTGAAACTGCACATCTTTAGAGAGCAGGCGGTGCGTGCCGATGACCATATCGACGGCGCCCGTCTTCAGCCCGTGCAGGATGCGCCGCTGCTCGGCAGGCGTGATGAGCCGGCTCAACAGCGCAACCTGGATGCCGAACGGTTCGAACCGCTCGGTGAAGGTCTGCCAGTGTTGATACGCCAGCACGGTGGTGGGGCACAGCAGGGCGACCTGCCGACCCGACATGATGGCTTTGAAGGCGGCTCGCAGGGCGACCTCCGTTTTGCCGAAGCCCACATCGCCCACCAGCAGCCGATCCATAGGATGGGACGATTCCAGATCGCGCTTAACCTCCTGAATCGCCTGCAGCTGGCTGGGCGTTTCGAGGTATGGGAAGCCCGCCTCCATCTCCTGCTGCCAGGGTGTGTCGGGGTCGCAGGGCGGGCGGGTCGCCTTCTCGCGCAGGGCATAGAGGCGCACCAGCTCCTGCGCCACCTCCTTCGCCCTGCGGCGTGCCTGCGCCACGCGGCGCGTCCACAGCGCACTGTTGAGCCGATGGATTTCGGGCGGCTTCTCATCGGGCGCAATATATTTCTGGATGCGGTCTAACTGGTCTGTCGGCACATAGATGCGGTCGGGGTGCGCGTATTCAATCAGCAGGTAATCGCGCCTGACCCCATCGCGCTCCAGCGTGGTCAGTCCGCGAAAGATGCCGATGCCGTGATAGAGATGTACCACATAGTCGCCGGGCTGGAGGTCCATAATGGAGGTGATGGGCACGCCCTCGTTGAATCGGCGGGGGGGCAGGCGCAGGCGATTGCGCTCGAACAGCTCCGCGTCGGTGATGAGCGCGAACCGCTGGCTGTCCCACACGAAGCCGCCGCCCAGATTGCCCCGCCAGAGCAGCAGCGGGCGCGACGCCGCATCGGTTTGGACTGCGGAAGCAGGGCTTCCGCACTCCATATCGGCGTCCGCGAAGGGTAGCTCCGCCTGGCGCAGGGCATGCTTCACCTGATTGGGGCGGTCGGTCGCGATAACAATCTGGTAGCCTGCTTCGTGCCAGCGGCGCAGGCAGTTCCAGAGGTCAGGCAGCCGCCCGCGTGTCGTCTCCAGCGAGCGTGTGCCAATCGGAACACCCCCCTCACCACTTAGCACCAGCGTGCGCGCATGCGAATCGAGCTTCTGAATCGGCTCCAGATAGGCGTCCGCCTGGAGCGGGATAATATCGCCGCGCGATGCACGCGATTCCAGCGCCTGCTGGAGGTCGTCCATCAGCCGCTCGTATGCCATCTGCAGGCGGAGCGGCTCCTCCAGAATCAGCACTGCATCGGCGGGCAGGTAGTCCAGCAGGCAGGCGCGTTCCGCCACCAGCCACGGCAGATAGAGTTCCAGTCGGTCAAACGGCGCGCCCTGCGACAGGGGATGCAGGTCCGCCTCCAGATTTTCGCGCAGAACGGCTTGCAGCGCCTTCGGCTGGAGCGCGATCCGGGTTTCCCATTCGGCGCGGATGCGTTCGGCAAGCTCCGGATTGCCCATCGGCACCTCGCGGGCGGGCGGGATGCGCACCACGCGCAGGCTGGCGACCGAGCGCTGCGTGGCGGGGTCAAAACGGCGGAGGCTGACAATCTCGTCGCCGAAGAACTCGATGCGCACAGGCGCGTTCGCACCCATCGGGAACACATCCACAATTCCGCCCCGCCGCGCGAACTGACCTGGCAACCGCACTGGTTCCTGATGCTCATAACCGCTCACCATCAGCTGCTGGATGAGCGCGTCAGGGGAAATGAATGGCTGGGGCGTCCCGCCCCGCAATGCCCCCTCACCCGTACCCTCTCCCCCGCTGGGGGAGAGGGGTTCAGTTGCTCCCTCTCCCCTCTGGGGAGAGGGCTGGGGTGAGGGGTTTCCTGCAAGCCTGCGCCCCACAGCCCCCTCACCCGTACCCTCTCCCCCGCTGGGGGAGAGGGGTTCGGACGCTTCCTCGCCATCCTCAACGGTGGCGAGGGCTAACAGCAATTGTTCAAACATCGCGGGGGGCATCGTGCGTTGCAGGGCGGCGGCAAGCGGAGCAATCACGATGACCGATTCGCCCCGATAGAGCGCCCGCAGCGCGCGCACCCGCTCATGCAGAACCTCCAGCTCCACTCCCGTCGGCTCCATCACGGGCGTCAACCCTGCTGGCACACGCACCAGCCGCGATTCAGGGACGCCGAGCCGCAGCAGGATCGCCAGCCACTGCTCGGCGCGCTCCAGCGAAGGGGTCAGAATCAGCGCAGGGGCTTGCTGGTCAGCCATCAGCGCTGCTGTCAGCACAGGCGCCGACTCCGAACACACCTCGCGCCACACCAGCGGACGTCCCCCATCCCAGTCAGGCAATCCACCCCGCAACGCCTGTAGCCAGACGGGCAACATGCAACTTTAGAGTGTACCTCAGAAACTGTCCAGTAGTTCGCCCACCGAGCGAGGCGACGGGATTTTCAAACACCCTCGCCTCCCGGTGAGCAGGAGAGCGATTGTTCAACTGACCTTTCAGTCGATTCCGGGCAGGAGAAGAGAGCGGAGGAGCGAATCATGAGCGACGGAGGTGAGCAACGATGGGATTTCCATACAAGGACACGGAGCAGGCGAAGGCGTTCGTGCTGGGATTCATTGAGCGACTGCGCGAGGTGGATGTGATCCGGGAGGGCTGGCAAAAGCTCGATATGCTGATCGCGATTCACATCCGCCAGCCCGATATCGACTTCTGGATCGACACGCGCGGGGGCAAGCTCGAACTCTGCACCGAAAAGCCTGAAGGCGAAGAGGAAGCCGCGTTGACCCTGACCGCCGACCTGTTCCACAAACTCTACACGGGTCAGGAGAACGCGATGATGGCGTTCACACAGCGCAAGATTCAGCCCAGAGGGCGCGTGAGCGGCATCATGCAGCTGACCAGCACCATGCCGCAGGCGGTGGCGGTCTATCGGGAGTACCTCAAGGAGCGCGGGCTGGAACCCTAAAAAAAGATGGTAGCCCCAGGGGGATTCGAACCCCCGTCCTCCTGGCTGAGAACCAGGCGTCCTAGACCGCTAGACCATGGGGCCACCCGCCGTTCTGCATGATACCCACTTGATGACGGGAAAGTCAAGAGGAGAGGATGCCCCTCACCCGTACCCTCGCCCCCGCTGGGGGAGAGAGAGAGTTATTAGCCCCTCTCCCCCGCCTGCGGGGGAGAGGGTATGGGTGAGGGGGCTTCACACAGACGGATATGATGCCAGCGATTTTTCGGATGGAGCGGAGCCATTGCAAAAAGATGGGTGTTCCACACTCACGCGCTTAAAGGCTCCTCCGGCAAGCACCGGGCGCAGGTAAAGGGTACCGCGCCCCACCGCTACCCCGTAAAAATACGGGTTTTTTGTGTTTCCCTTGACAGAACCGCGCATGTTGGGCTATAATAGCGGTACAGGTACGCGCCCTGTTCTGATTCGGGCGGCTCCGAGGCACTGATTACATCCTAGCTCCAGACAAAATCCTTCAGCCCGAAGCCGAGAGAAGGGTGTCGTCCTGAAAAAAACCATCGAAAGGAGGTGTTTGTTGTGAGCCTGAAAGGTATCGCAGCAGTGCTTGTGGTAGTGTGTGCTGGCACGCTGGCACATGCCCAGACTGTTCTGTGGGACACCGGGGCGCCACACCAGGTGGTCTTTAATAACAATCCCACCTATCTGGGCTATGTGTCAGGGAATGCAGGCGCCGGGCTGGAACAGCGCTGGGCGGCTATCCCCTTCCGTCTGCCCGGACCCATCTCCGTGATCACCCAGATTGATGTGGACTGGTTCATCGTCGCCGGTCAGGAGGCGGAAACCGTTAACTACATTATCTGGCGTCGGAACGGTTTGAATCGCCCCGTGGATGGTGACCAGGTAGCATCAGGGGTGCTTGGTGCCTTTGGCCCGGGCATCGATGATCCGCGTGTACCTGGCACCGAGGATTGGCTCCATCAGTACACGGGTTTGAATATCTCTCTGCCCGGGGGCGACTATTACCTCACCGTTTACGGGGATGGCGGGACGGCTCCCAATGTTATTGCCTGGCTCACTGGAGGCGACCTGCAAGCCGAAGACCTGGAGCAGGGGTTTATGTGGCGCTCGGCGACCTTCCCCAATCCCGGATTCCAGCAATATGCTCCAAGCACCATTCAGCCTGCGCCGGGTCAGGACCCCGACGATCGCTGGAACCCATCCTTCACCATCTATGGGTATATCGTGCCTGAGCCAGCAACTCTACTGGCACTGAGCGCGGGGCTGGCAGGAGTTGCACTCCGTCGACGGAAGCGATAGCAGCCTGCCTTCGGTCCGACTCATCCCACCCCCTCTGCATGAGGGGGTGGGATGTTTTATGGGGATGCGGCGCTTCCTATGGGCGGGCGCGATACTTCTCGTAGAGCCGAATGTGCTTGCTGGTCATCTCGATGGGGCGTCCAGCAATCCACACCTGGCGCACCTGCGTGCGGATGTCCAGCGGGTCGCCCGTGGTGAGAATGAGATTCGCGTCTTTGCCGGGTTCGATCGTGCCGAGCCGATGCTCCAGCCCCAGAATGCGCGCAGGGTAGAGCGTGATGGCTTTCAGACCCTCTTCGTAGGGCAATCCGAAGGCGACCGCCGTCGCCACATGGTAAGGCAGGTTGCGCACATTGCTGTCATCCGCGCTGGCGATGCAGAACAGCACGCCCTTCTCGTGGAGCCGGCGCGGCTCGGTGAACGGCTCGTCATACGGCGCGTCCTCGCTGCGAGGGAGCTGATGCACGCGCTGTAAGATCACGGGCACACCCTTTTCGCGCAGTAAGTCGGCGACTTTCCATGCCTCGTCGCCGCCCACAATCACGATTCGCACCTTCTCTTCCTCCGCCCAGCGGACGGCTGCCTGAATGCCCAGCGCACTGGTAACGCGCACAAACAGTAGCAGCTTGCCCTCCAGGATGGGTAGCATCGCTTCGAAGCGCGGGTCGCGCTCGTGCAGGGGTACGCCGTCTTTGCCTTCGGTGCTGCGAGCGCGGGCGTAGCGGCGCGCGTTCTCGAAAAACTCACGCAGCGGTCGCATGCGGCTCTCCCAGTCGCGCAGGCGCGACTCCGCCGACTGACCCGCCTCGCCCGACGGCGATGGGAAGTTCACAAAGACCCCAATCGGTGTCTTGAGGCACATGTCTTCCCATGTCCAGCCGTCCAGATTGATCACGCAGCCCATGCCCGACAGCATGCCGCCGCTGGGCGCGACCACCGCCGTGGTGATACCGTTCACACGGGCGACAGGGATCAGCTCCGAATCGGGATTGATGGCGATTTCGGCGCGCACATTCGGGTTGAACGCGCCCGTCTCGGCGGTATCGTTGGTGGCGGGCACGGAGCCGACCTCGGTCAGCCCCAGCGTGGTACTGGCATCGATGAAGCCCGGATAGAGGTGCAGCCCCTTCGCATCGTACACCTGCGCATCGGGCGGCACGCTCACCTGCGTGCCCACCGCCTCGATGCGCCCGTCGCGAATCAGCACCGTCGCGCCCTCTATCGTCGCGCCACTGATCGGATGAACCGTCGCATTAACAATCGCGTAAACGCCCTTCGTGGTGAGCGGTCGCTCGCGCGACGCCGTGTACACGGGTCCCAGCGAGCTGCCAGACCCATCCCACGCCAAGCCACCAAGCCATAAACCCAGCATCCACAGCCATGCACGCATAGCGAATCTTCCTTTTCACGCCCCGAAGCCACTTTCCTGCAAAAGCGCGGCGAAAACCCGATAATTAATCGGGAACCTGACGCGCCAGCGCACCGACAGAAGGCATGTGGATGGGGTACAATAGAATCGCATGGAGGACGAAGCGGAATGAAGAAGATTCTGGTGGTAGATGACGAGCGACACATTGTGCGCCTGATTCAGGTCAACCTGGAGCGTCAGGGCTATCAGGTCGTCACGGCACACGACGGGAAGGAGGCGCTGGAGAAGGTGGCTTCCGAGAAGCCCGATCTGGTCGTGCTGGATGTGATGATGCCCTATATGGACGGTTTTGAGGTTCTGCGCCACCTGCGGCGCGATCCGGAGACGGCGGAGCTGCCCGTGATTATGCTGACCGCGAAGGCGCAGGATATGGATGTGTTCCGCGGGTATCAGGAGGGCGTCGATATGTACCTGACGAAGCCGTTCAACCCGCAGGAGCTGCTGGCGTTTGTGCGACGGATTTTCCGCGCACGCGAGACAGGTGAAGATGGTGAAAGCCGCTACCAACTCTGAGGGTCGCGCTCGCTACTGGTATGGCTGGATGCTCGGCGCAGCGGTGATTACCGCCGCGATTACCGCGCTGGCGGTCTATCGGCGCGTGCAGGAGCGCCACGCGCAGCCCGAATATCGCGCGGAGCGCGCCTATCAGCGCGGGCTGAAACAGGTGCAGACGGTGGAGGAGCGCATCCCGCGCTGGCTGGCGGAGCGCAGCTGAGCGCCTGCCAGAAGCCGTTCGCAACGCGACACACCCAACCCCCATCGCTATTCATGGAGGCACAGCGTGGCGGTTAAAGTGGTGGTGGGCGCCCAGTGGGGCGACGAAGCCAAAGGCAAAATCGTCGACCTGTTCGCACAGGATGCCGATTTCGTCGTGCGCTACGCCGGCGGTAGCAACGCCGGACACACCGTCTGCACCGATGGACAAACCTATAAGTTCCATCTGATCCCCTCCGGCATTCTGCACCCGCGGGTGACGCCCGTGATCGCCGACGGCGTGGTGGTGGATCTGTGGGCGCTGGAGTCGGAAGCGGACGCGCTTGCCCGACAGGGCATCGATGTCTCACGCCTGCGCATCGGGCTGGGCGCGCACCTGACCCTGCCCTACCACCGTATGCTGGACGAGCTGAGCGAATCGCACGCTGATGGGCGGCTCGGCACCACCCGCCGCGGCATCGGACCCGCCTACGCCGACAAAGCCGCCCGAATCGGGCTGCGCATGGCAGACCTGCTGGACCCTGAACGCTGTCGAACCCGCCTGCTGCGCGTGCTGACCACCCGCAACGCGACCTTTCAGCGGGTGTATCACGCGCCGCCCCTCGACGCCGACGCGCTGCTAACTGAACTGATGCGCCTTGCAGAGCGGTGGCGGGCATGCCTCGTGGATGTGCCTGCCCTGCTGATGGACGCGCTGGATGCAGGACGCGGAATCGTGCTGGAGGGCGCGCAGGGAACCCTGCTCGATCTGGATTACGGCACCTACCCCTATGTGACCTCGTCGCATCCGGTGGCGGCGGGCGCATGTCTGGGCACGGGCATCCCGCCGCGCCAGCTGGACGAAATCTGGGGCGTGGCAAAAGCCTACACCACGCGCGTGGGCGAGGGACCCTTCCCGACGGAGCTGGCAGACGAGGTGGGCGACTATATTCGTGAGCGCGGGCGCGAGTATGGCACCACCACCGGGCGCGCCCGCCGCTGCGGATGGCTCGATCTGGTCGCCCTGCGCTACGCCGCCCGAATCAACGGCTTTGACGCGCTGGCTATCACCCTGCTCGATGTGCTGTCGGGATTGCCGACGCTTCGAGTCTGCACCGCCTATCGGCTGGGTGGGAGGCTCACGGAGCGATTTATCCCCGACGGCTTCACCCTCGCCCGCTGCGAACCCGTCTATACCGAGCTGCCAGGCTGGCAGGAGGACATCAGCGACTGCCAGCAGCGCGACCAGCTGCCGCCAAACGCCCAGCGCTATCTGGAGTTCATCGAATCGTATGTGGGCGTGCCGATCCGAATCATCTCCGTCGGCGCCAGCCGCGAACAGACCATCCTCTGCTGATACTGTGGCAGGAGTGTCGTGCTAACCGTCGAATCGCTGGGTCGAGAGCGAGGAGAGGCAGATGCTGATACCGATACGCGACCATAACCCGACGCGGCGGTTCCCTATCGTCACGGTGGCGCTGATAGTGGTCAACACCATCGTGTTCCTGATGCAGCAGTTCGACCCGCACATCACGCTCTACTACTCGGCGATACCTGCGGAGGTGCTGCGCAATCAGCCCGGCGTCCTCTATGTGCCTGTGGAGGTGATGCCGGGCATCGTTCAGCGTGTGCCCATCGAGCGCGAGGTTGCGCCTCAAATCACCCTCTTCACCTCGATGTTTCTACACGGTGGCTGGCTGCACCTGATTGGCAACATGTGGTCGCTGTGGATATTTGGCAACAATGTGGAGGACACGCTGGGGCACTGGCGCTATCTGGTTTTGTATATCGTGTGGGGCTATCTGGCGGCGTGGTCGCACATTTTGCCGAACATGAACTCCACAGTGCCGGTGGTGGGCGCGAGCGGCGCGATTGCGGGCGTGATGGGCGCGTACGCGCTCCTCTTTCCGCATGCGCGACTGGACTGCATGCTGCTCTTTTTCGTGCTGACCTTCGTGGAGGTGCCCGCGATCTTCTTTCTGGTGTTCTGGTTCGTGTCGCAGTTCTTTGTGGCGTCGCCCGGGATTGCCTATCTGGCGCATATCGGGGGTTTCGTGGCGGGCTGGGTGACCATCAAACTGCTGGGTGGTCGCGACGCGCTGCTGCCCCACCGCCGCTACTGGGACGATTACTGATTCAGACGGAAAAAAAAACCCGAATCGGGACTAAAGCCCCTTTTCCATCGCCAATTTTGGGGTATACTTTAGGTGCAGGTTCATTACCTGCAAAGGAGGCTTAATGAACAACCATATGATTCACCCGCTGCCTGGCAGCTGGGGAGCGAAGTTGCTTCTGGCAAGCTGTGTGTTCGTGATGCTGGCGAACGCTGCCCCAGAGGGAACCTGCTCTTCTAATGCTTGCGTGTTGCCTGCGACCATGCAGGCGCTGGAGCAGCAGATGCGTGAGGCGTATCAGGCGCGCAAAAGCTGCAAACCCGAACCCCCGATCGAAGTTCGGCTCGAACTGGCACAGTCGCCTGTGCGGAGTCAGCCCGTGCAGGTGGTCTTCTCCGTGTTGCCGTTTGAGTTCCTGCACAACGCCGAGATCAGCTGGGATGTATCGGAGGGCATCAGCGTGCTGAGCCGCCCCCAGCCCCTTCAGAACCTGCAGATCGACACCAAGGGCGTGTCCCAGTATCGGCTAACGGTGCAGTTCAACCGTGCGGGCAAGTACGAGATTGCGGCATCGGTGGTGGAGCGTGGCAACGGCTTCACGATGGGTCGGCGCGTGCATCTCTATTTCGATGTGCGTCCCGACGGCACGATTGAGGTGAGCCGATTGCCCTTCTGGGAGCCGCTTAAGGAGCCGCCCGCAGCGCAGGAGGTTCCTCCATCCGAACGGATTACGCCGCCTGCCCCCGATTCGCTGGCGCATCTGGGCATCCCACCTGCCCCCCAATCCGAACCCGTGAACGACGACGAGACCGTTTCGCCTCAGGGTCCCACGGGCACCGCGCGCGTGCGCGGCTACTTCTACTATCGCCACCGCGATGGAACCCTGCATGGCGCGTACGGCGCCCTCGTGCAAATCTGGGACGACGACAGCTGGTCGGGTGATGACCTGCTGGCGGAAGCCGTCTGCGGGAGCGACGGCTTCTTTGAAACGCCCGACTTCGACAACGGCAACGATGGCGACCCGTTCGATGACGCCTCACAGGAGCCGTATGTGCGCTGGTACGCCCGCAACGGGCGCGTGAATGTGGTGCATTACACGGGCGGACATAACTTCCAGGTGAACGGACCCTCAAGCACCGACCTGCCCGATGGCGTGTGGGATATTGGCGGCTGGTTCATCGATACCGATGGCCCCGGCAACTATCCCGATGATGGCTGGGAAGCCGCCTACGAGATCTGCGACGCGCTCAGTCGCGCCTGGGCAAGCTACTACTACGGGCTGGGCTATGACCTCGCGCTCATCAACTGCCGCTGGCAGGAGGGCGGCTCCGATGGCGCCTACTATGAGGGCGGTTCCCAGCGCATCACCCTCCGCGATGGCGACCAGCAGGACGACTCGGTCATCTTCCACGAATACGGGCACCATGTGATGCAGGTGGTCAAGGGCGGTTTCCCGCCCGGTTCTGGCGGCGCTCATAGCTGGTTCGGCTGCTACAACGGCGGACTCGCCTGGAGCGAAGGCTGGGCAACCTACTCCGGTCAAAGCTCGCTGGGCGGTACCACCTACTGCGACACACCCGGCGTGGGTGATTCGGCGAACTTCTGCGTGAATGTGGAGACGACCACAGGCAACTGCTTCGACGGCACCGTTGGCACGACAGGTGAAGCCTCCGTGCTGTCCTCGCTCTGGGATGTGTATGACAATCTGGCGGGCGACCCCCATCCGCGGGACCGCCTCGCGCTGGGACGCAGCGCCATCTGGGACACCTTCGTCAACGGCGGAACCCTCAACCACATGCTGGACTTTGTCAATGCATGGTTCGCGCGCGGGTACGACTACGACTCCGCCTTTCGCGATATTATGCGCGACCACCGAATCCTGGCGGAAATCAGCAACTTCGTGACGGTGGAGATCGACCACACCTATCGGGGTGACCTGGTGGTGGATGTGGGCGTGGGCAATCCCGACGCGCCGCTTTATTCCAAGCGTATCTGGAACCGCGCAGGCGGCAGTGCGGACAACCTCTACATTCAGGAGAGCGTGGCGGACGCGCCCAGCTTCTACCTGAACAACCCCGACGAGAGCGTGGTCTGGTTCTGCAAAGTGTACGATGCTGCGGGCCTGGATCAGGGCACCCTGCGCCGATTCAGCCTGACCACTAACAACACTTATGTATCGGGCAATGTGCCCCAACCTGTAACGGACTTCAACGCGACCTATGCCTTCTACCCGACGCGCACCGCACGCCACGCCCTGATTGGGCTGGATCACACATACAGGGGCGACCTCGTGGTGACGATAGGGGCTGGCGATCCGAGCAGTCCGCTCTGGAGCCGCGTGGTGGCAAACCGCACGGGCGGCTCGCTGGACAACATGTGGTGCCAGGTGGACCTTTCGAGCGCCGCCGCGTTCCTACCCCCTGACCCGCGCACCTGCGACATGCGCGGCTGGTGGGTCAAAGTGGAGGACCGGGCAGGCGCCGATGAGGGCACGCTGCACACCTTCCTCATCAATAACAACGGCAGTATCACCGACACGAACGATGCGGATCAGCCGATTGTGGACTTCAGCACCAGCTACCTGCGTCAGTGGGGCGACAGCGTCTGGACCGCAATTACACCCGTTACGGGCGCTTACGGACAGACCGTGCCGCTGAGCGTGCGTATGAATGCTGTCAATCTGGTCAGCTGGATCTGCAACCGCGCCATCGCCTTCTCCGTGGCGGGCAACCCTGCGGGCAGCGCGAACACCGATGTCAACGGCTGGGCAAGCGTCAACTACACCATCCCTGAAAGCCTTGCCGTCAGCACGCATAATGTGACCTTCGCCTTCGCGGGCGACTTCTTCTTCAGCGCGCGTACCGCGACCGTCGCCGCGCTGACCGTGCAGAAGGCGAACACCAGCCTCAGTGTGGTGAACCGCTCCGGCTTCATCGGGCAGACGATTCAACTGCAGGCGACGCTCCGCCGCACCACCGATAACGCGCCGCTGACAGGCAGAAGCGTGCAGTTCCGCATCGATGGCAACCCCGTCGGCAGCGCAAACACCAACGCCTCTGGCATCGCCACGCTCAACTACACCATCCCGAATATCGCCTGCGACAACCACACCATTCAGGCGGTCTTTGCGGGCGACAGCTGGTACAACGCCGGCTCAGGCGACGCCACGCTGACCGTTCGCCTGCAGGGCGATGTGAACGGCGATCACGTGGTGGATGACGCCGACCTGCTCGCGGTGCTGTTTGCGTTCGGTCAGACAGGGAGCCGCCCCGAAGATGTGAACAGCGACGGCGTGGTGGATGACGCCGACCTGCTGATTGTGCTGTTCAACTTCGGGCAGAGCTGCTAACCGCAGTTAGGCAACCCTTCAGGGCACGGGGGGTACGCTCGCCTCCCGTGCTTTTTTTTTTTCACAGGCGGAAAGCATGAGGGAGCAGCTCGGCTAAGGTGAAGCGTGCCACGGGGTGTTCCGGGGTGGCAATCAGCACAGGCACAGCCTGCGGGTTCGGGGCGAACTCCATCAGCACCTGTCGGCATGCGCCACAGGGTGTGCCGCCATCCATCGTGACGACCGCCAGCGCCACGATTTCGCGCGCGCCGTCGGCAACCGCGTGAAAAACGGCGGCACGCTCGGCACAGATGCTCAGCCCATAGCTGGCGTTCTCCACATTACAGCCCGTAAAGATTCGCCCGTCGGCGGTACGGATTGCTGCGCCGACCGCATAGTTCGAGTAGGGCGCATAGGCTCGCTCGCGCGCCTGCCGCGCCCGCTCAATCAGTTCCTGCTCCTCCGGGCGAAGGCTCATTCGTCGTCCTCTGAATCGTCCGCCGCGCCTGCCAGCTCCTCTTCGAACATGGCTTCCATCTCGGCAGGGTCTTCGTCCATCGCCGCGCTCATCTCGCGCAGGAAGCTGCGCATCGTGCGGGGATCATCGGGGTCGCCTGCCATCTCCATGCGGTCGGCAAGGTCGTCCAGCATCTGGTCTTCGGTGCGCAGGCGGGCGACGCGCGATACGAGCCGTCGCGACTGCTGCGCCCCGCAGTGCGGGCAGGTCTGCGGCTCGTCCCGCTCCGCGATGCTCAACAACAGCGTGAACCGTCGCCGACACGCCTGACACCGATACTCGTACAGCGGCATATCAGCCCATCACCTTCTGGATGGTCTCTTTCAGCACGCCTGCCGAGCTTTGCAACGCCGTCCGCTCCTCGTCGCTGACCGAAATCTCGACGATTGCCTGCACGCCCGTGCGTCCCAGTCGTGTGGGCAGGGAGAAGCACACATCGCGGATGCCGAGCGCGCCCGTCTGCAGGGTGGACACAGGCAGAATCTGGCGGCTGTCCTGCGCGATCGCGTTCACCACCTCGCAGATGGCGACGCCGACCGCATAGCCCGCGCCACCCTTGAGCCGAATGACCTCCGCGCCGCTGCGCCGCGTGAAGTCGAAAATCTCGTCCATCTTCTCCCGGCTGTAGCCCGGGTAGTCTTTGAGAGGCACGCCCGCGATGGTCGCGCTGCTCCAGATGGGCACCATCGAGTCGCCATGCTCGCCCAGAATGAGCGCGTTCACATCGGTGGCTGCCACCTGGAAATACTCCGCTAACAGCGAGCGGAATCGGCAGGTGTCCAGCACCGTGCCCAGCCCGATCACGCGCCCGGCGGGCAGTCCCGACTCTTTGACCGCCAGATAGGTCAGCACATCAACGGGGTTGGACACCACCAGCAGGATGGCATCCGGGGCAAGCGACACGGCGCGCAACGAGCCGAGAATCTCGCGGAACAGCCCCACATTGCGATTGATCAGCTCCAGTCGGCTCTCGTCGGGTCGGCGGCGCAGCCCGGCGGTGATAATCACCAGATTGGCGCCATCGAGCGCGTCGTAGTCGCCCGCATAGATTCGGATGGGTTGCGACATGGCGGCGCCGTGCCGCAGGTCTAACGCTTCGCCTTCCGCCGCCTCGCGATTAATGTCCAGCAACACGATTTCGGAGACCGCGCCTTTGAGTTGCAGGGCATAGGCGGCGTTGGAGCCGACCCGCCCGCCTCCGCCGACAATACCAACCTTCATCCCATAGCCCTCCAGAAAAGGAGTATACCCGATGCTGCAGGCTGGTGTGCAGCACCAGAATTGCAGCTCGGCTGGCGTTTTCCGGCAGAGTGGAAGCGGCTAAAGCCGTTCGCCGGCAAACGATGCCCGCATGCGCCGATTTGAGCTGACGCGAGTCCGCTCCGTTTGCCCAGGAACGGCTTCAGCCGCTATAGAACCCCCATCGGGATGGTTGTATGGGAACTTTATGCTGCCTTGCGTTCCAGCACATTCACATTCACGATGCGGTCGAGCCGAATCTCGCCGTAATCGGTGATCAGGCACAGCCCGTAGAGGGGCACGAAGGTCACATCGGTCACGAACACCTGCTTCGTCTGTATCTCCCCGTGGCGGTTGCGCCATGCCACCTCGCAGGTGGTACCAACATACTGCTGGGCTTCCTTGAAGCTCATCGTCACAGCCTCCCCTGAAAGTGATATGCTATGGGGGATTCTGCCGCGCCGATGGGCAACTCTTTTCGGTCAAAATACGGGTTTTGGGGTTATCGTCCGACCTTTTTCTCCAGCTCGTCCACGCGCTTGACCAGTTCGGGCAGTTTATAAAGATGCGCCAGGATCTGCAGCCATTCGCGGTGGGCAATCGCGGGTGTGCCCCAGTAGACTCCGTTCGGGGGCAGATTTTTGGACACACCGCCCTGTGCGCCCACCACCGCGCCGCGCCCGATGCGCACATGGTCCTTCACACCCACCTGCCCCGCCAGCACCACATGGTCTTCCAGCACCGTGCTGCCCGCAATCCCCACCTGCGACACCAGCAGGCAATGCTCGCCAATCTCCACATTGTGCGCAACCTGAACCAGATTATCGATTTTGGTGCCGCGTCCGACGCGGGTTGCCCCGGTCGTTGCCCGATCGATGCAGGTGTTGCAGCCGATTTCCACCTCGTCCTCAATAATCACTGTGCCAATCTGCGGGATTTTGTGGTGGACGCCCTCGTGCTGCACATAGCCGAAGCCATCGCCACCGATGACGGCGCCCGGGTGGACAATCACGCGCTGACCAATCTGCACGCGCGGCATCACCACCACATGCGGGTACAGCACCGTGTCGTCGCCAATCTGCACATCGTCGCCGATATAACAGAAGGGATAGACCTGCACGCGCGCACCGAGTCGCACGCGATTGCCCAGCACCACATAGGGCATCAGCGCCACTTCGTCGCCCAGCTCGCAATCGTCGCCCATCACGACCGTCGGGTGAACGCCGGGCGCGGGGGTCTCAAACGGGCTGAAGAGGGTCAGCAGCTGGGCAAATGCCAGTCGTGGCAGGGGATGGAGCAGCAGGCTCTTCTCACAACGCAGGTTCTCCACCAGGTTCGGGCGGGTTATAATCGCGGCGGCAGGCGACTGGAGCGCAAGACGCAGGTTACGCTCATCTTCCGCAAAGGTCAAGCCGCCGTCCGCCACATCGGATAGCCCGCCGATGCCCGTAATCATCAGGTCGGGATCGCCCCGCACCACGCCGCGCACATGTTCTGCCAGCTCCACCAGCCGATAGCGTGCCATCAGCGGGTATGATACCCCTTCGAGCCGTGCAAAGCCTGACGGAGCAGGTGTACGCGCTGGTGCGGCAGGTGCCAGCGGGTCGTGTGGTCAGCTATGGGCAGATTGCAGAGCAGTTTCCCCCTCTGAGTGCGCGTCAGGTCGGGCGGTGGATGGCGCTGGCGCCCGACGATGTGCCCTGGTGGCGCGTGGTGGGCGCGGACGGCACTTTGCGCATCGCCCGCCGCGACCCAATGCTGGCAAATCTCCAGCGCGCCTATTTGCAGGCGGAAGGCGTGCCGTTCGACGAGCAGGGGCGTGTCTGCATGCGGCTATGCCAGTGGGAGCTCTGAAAACTTTTCCCCCTCCCGAAAGCCTTCGGGAGGGGGTGCATACCACGCTTAGCGTCCACCAGAGCGAGAGAACACAGCGATATCGCCGCGTTTCACCTCGCCTGAGTAGGTGAACACGGTGTTGCCATCCTCGTCGGTGAAAGTTACCTCCAGCGTGTCGGGGTCGCCACTGCCATCGCGCGAGCGATTATCGGCGACGCTGACCTGCACCGTGCCACGAACGCGCTCGAACCCCGTGCGCGAACGCACGGTCAGCACCGCCTGACCGCTGAAACTCGCCGTGCGATTGTCAAGGTCAACCGTCAGGTCCTCGAGGCGGAACATCAGCACCGAAACGAGCTGGGTATCCTGGCGTGTGGTCAGGCTGAACCAGCCCCCTTGCCAGGAGCGCGCACCGAAGGTGAACTCAACCACGGTGAACGAGAAGAAGGCATTCGGTTGATCCGAGTCGGGGGCGCCAGCCGAGCCAGCGCCCGATGCGCCTTTCACGCTAAAGGTCTGTGCCAGCGCCAATGCGCTCGTCAGCACCATCAACGCGCCAAACCACACTGCTCTTCGCATCATCCATCCCTCCTTCGTCAGTGCTGGCTACCTCAGCGATCCATCTCGCTCATGGTAGCCTCTTTTATTATACCCTATCGAGGACAAAGAAGCCAAGGAGTGAGGAGGGTGTTCGAAAAATCCAACCAGCGGCAAGGATGCCCCTCACCCCTACCCCCTCCCCAGAGGGGAGAGGGAGAAAATAAACCACTCTCCCCCGCAGGCGGGGGAGAGTGTACGGGTGAGGGGGCTTCACACAGGCAGATATGATGTCCGCGAATTTTCGAACACCCTCCGGGGTGAGGAAGCCACCTCTATATCCCTCTCAAGTGCGGAACAGCGGGTATAATGGGGCAGTCCAACCAGTGGAGGTGCATGCAAAGTGCAATGTCCGAACTGTCGGCAGCCGTTGCCAGAGAACGCGCAGTTCTGTCTGCGCTGCGGTCGCCCGCTCACAGCCACGCTGATGAGCAGCCCGCCCGTTAGCTCCAGCAGTAGTCGCGCGCTCCGGTGGCTCGCGCTCGCGCTGGGAGTGCTGGTGCTGCTGGGGGCTGTCGCCTTCATCGGCATCCACAGCGGACTGCTCACCCGGGCGCAGGTGAAAAAGCCCGCGGGTCCCAGCGTGCTGGAGGCGGAGGCGCCCAAGCCCCCAGCGCCCAGCGTGCTGCAAGCCGAAGCGCCCAAGCCGTCGGGTCCCAGCGTGCTGCAAACCGAGACGCCCCAGCCCAAACAGGCGCCCCAGCATGTGATCAACTGGCTCGAACACCTGCGCCGTATCGAAATGAAACGCCGCACAATGGAGCGCAACTTCAATCCCGCACTGGAGATGCTTAAAGACGCACTGGCGCTCAAACTGGAACTGGACGAGGAGAAGCAACAGGAAAAAATGCAAAATCTGCAGCAGGGCTATCAGCGCTATCAGCAGGATTGGGCAGGGCTGCTGCGCGAATATCGCTCCGTGCCGCCGCCCGCTGAGTGCCGCGTGTTAGCCGACACCTACGACGCCGCACTGAGCAGCTATGTTACCTTCATGCTCCAGATCGAAGACGCCATGCAGAAGCAGGACCTCAACCGCCTGATGAATATGCGTGGCACGGCTCAATCCGATGTGGATCAGAAGCTCATTAATGCCGATGTGGAGCTGATGAAGGTGTGTGAGAGCTACGGCGTGCGCAAATATTTTGACATTCGCCCGTCGGGCGCCGTCGAAACACTGTTCGGGTTTTAGCCATGGAACTCTATCATCCGCAACTGATGCCGTATTTAGAGTCGCTGGTGCCGGTGCGCCATCCCGTTCTGCAGGAGATGGAGCGTCGGGCAGCCGAAACGCGCTTCCCGATAGTGGGTCCCGTGGTGGGGCATCTGTTCTATCTGCTGACCCGCCTGACGGGGGCACGGCGCGTGTTCGAACTGGGTTCCGGCTACGGCTATTCCACTGCCTGGTTCGCGATGGGCGTGCGCGAGAACGGCGGTGGCGAGGTCTACCATGTGGTGTGGGATGAATCGCTCTCGCGCGATGCCCGCGAATATCTGGGGCAGCTGGGGCTGGTGGACCTCGTGCGCTTCGAGGTGAGCGAAGCCATCGCCTGCCTGCAACGCACCGAAGGACCGTTCGATATCATCTTCAACGACATCGATAAGGAGATGTATCCCGACTCTTTGCCCGCCATCAAGCCGAAGTTGCGTTCGGGCGGTTTGCTGCTGGTGGATAACGCGCTGCGGCATGGGGAGATTTTTGACCTGGAGAACCGCTCGCCTGCCACCGAAGGCGTGCGCACGCTCACCCACATGCTGATCGCCGACTCCGACTTTATCACCAGCCTTGTGCCTGTTCGCGACGGCGTGCTGCTGGCATATAAGCGATAGTTTACAGGTGTGCGAGCAACCGTTCCGTTGCCTCAATCACCGCCTCTTCGCGGAGTGAGGCGACACAGGTGGTGGGGTGATGCTGGCAGCGTATGCGTGTACAACCGGGGCAGTGCTCGTCGGGCACGACAGTCTCGCTGGGAACCTGCCACGCATGCCACTGATGGGGCGGATAGTCGCGCCGAAAGTGGAGGGTGACGCAGGGCGTGCCGACCGCCGCTGTTAGATGCACCACGCCCGTGTCCACACTTATCAGCAGCCGTGCCCGCCGCAACACCTCCGCCAGCTCCAGAACTGTGATCGCGCCCACCAGATTGATGGCGTTGCTCTGGATGCTCTGCAGGCACCGCTTTGCCATTGTTATATCGCCTGGTGCCCCCGTCAGCACCGGCAGCAGGTGGTGCTGACGGGCAAGCCAGTTCGCCACCGCAGCAAATCGCTCTGGTAACCAGTGAGGCTGAACCCCGCCTGTACCCAGATGCAGCACCGCATAGCTCCTTTCGGGCAGAGCGCGAATGGCTGCCGGGAGCGCTGCTAACTCGCGCGGCGCGAAGTGGAGCGGATAGCGCGGCAGTGCGTGCCCTACCACCGCTTCCGCAATCGCCAGATTGCGCTCCACCTGATGCATTTTCGGCTCCAGCTTCACAACATGCGTGAGCAATCGCCTCACCGAAGGGCGCCCCTGCACCGCGCCCACCCGCAGGCAAACCCCTGCCTTCTTCGCAATCCAGGCGAAACGGCGCGTATCAGGGCGTAAAATCAACACCGCATCGGGACGCTGACGGTGCAGCTCCAGAGCAAGTCGCCAGCAGTGGAGCCACGAAGGGCGATAAGGAACCCCGCGCACCGCATCAATCCACGGTGAAGCCTCTACCAGCGAGCGCCAGCGCGGGTTGAACCACGCCTCTATATAAAGCCCATCGACGGCTTCTTTCAGAGCCTGGAAAACAGGCGTCGCTAAAAGCGTCTCGCCCAGCTTGTCATCGGAGCGAACCACAATAATTCGCTTGATGGAGTTGTTCATTGACAGCCTCCAGCACATCCTGCACAGCGATGGCTTGCATACAGGCAAGACGGTTATGACAGGTGCCGATGCGGCATGTCGGCGCGCAGAGCGAGGAGCGATCAATAAACAGATGCCCCTCGCCAATCGGGGCGAAGCGGCGGGCGGAGCTGGGTCCAAAAAGCCCCACCACGCGCGTGCCCATCGCCGCCGCCAGATGCGCCGGTCCCGTGTCGCCACTGACGAGCACATCGAGCAGACCCAGACATACAATCAGCTCATCCAGGCTCAACTGCGCGGCAAGATTGATCGGCGTCTGATGCATCGCCTGCAGAACCGCCTGCACCTGCGGCAGGTCCGACCCCGCACCGAACAGCACCACATGCACCCCCGATTCAAGCAGGGCGTCGGCAACCTGGGCGAACCGTTCGGGAAACCATCGCTTGTTGGGCGCGCTGGCGCCTGGATTGATGCCCACCAGCGGTCGCTCCCCGCGCCAGCCTGCCTGCTCCAGCTTGCCCCGTGCCGTCTCCTCCGCTTTGGGATCGGGGAACAGCTCCAGCCGCCAGTCCGACACCTCACAACCCAGCCGCGCCACAATCGCCCGATTGAGATCGTTGATCTGGTGCGCATCGAGGTCCACAGGCACAGCATCGGTCAGCAGACGGCTGAAGTAGCGCTTGGCGCCGCCCACCCGACGCGGGATGCCCGCCAGAAAAGTGTGCAGGGTCTTCTCGTCGCTGTTGTCCAGGATCACGGCGAGGTCATAGCGTCCCCTGCGCAGGCGTATAATCTCGCGCAGCTTGCCTGTCAACCCGTTGCCGAGATGCCGCAAATAGAGCGCGTCCAGATAGGGGCATCGCTGGAGCAGCGGGTAGCCGCGATTGCCTGTGATGACCGTGATGTGTGCCTGCGGATAGCGACGCCGCAGCGCCCGCAACGCCGGGATCACATAGACGGCATCTCCTAACCCCGCCCGTGTCAGCACCACAATCCGCTTCGGCTCGCCCACAACCGCTATTGTACCTCGCTGTTCGAGTACTATCAAACCATGCAAAGCAAGCAGGTCAGGGTTGAGCATGGCAAACGCACGCGGCGGCAAGAGGCACTCTATCAGCGGGTGCAGGCGCTCTATCGGGAGGCAGGCATCGCGGTGCCGTCGATCCATCACGCTTCGCGGCTGATCGGCGCGCCGCCCGATGCCATCCGCGCGATGATTCAGATGGGCATCGAACGGGGCGAGTTTGTTGATGCGGGCGAAGGCATCTACTTCCCCATCGACACACTCCAGCAACTTGCGGAGCAGCTGCGCACGCTGCCAGAACCTGTCACCGTCGCGAAGGTGCGCGACCTGACCCAAAGCTCGCGACGCTATGCTGCTGCCGCCCTGCGCTGGCTCAAACGCAACGGCTGGATTCGCGGGTAAAATAGAACTGGAGGTGCGCAGGTGCGAATCGAACTGCTGTACTACCCTGAATGCCCCTCGCACGAGCGGGCGCTGGAGCTGTTGAGGGAGGCACTGCGAGCCGAGGGCGTCGATGCGCCGATCGAGATTATCCGCATCGACACGCAGGCGCAGGCGGAGCAACACCGCTTCATCGGCTCGCCCACCATCCGCATCAACGGCATCGAGGTGGACCCTCACCCCGAACTGCCCTACCGCCTGACCTGTCGCACCTTCGTCCACGAGGATGGACGCCTGTCGCCCCTGCCCTCGCTGACCATGCTCCGACAGGCAATCCGTCAAGCGAAGGAGGTGAGCAACGATGGCACTTGAAATCGGTCATTCGGCTTACGACTTTTCACTGCCTGGTGTGGATGGCAAGACCTATTCGCTGAAAGACTTTGCCGATAAGCCAGTGCTGGTGCTGTTCTTCTGGTGCAATCACTGCCCTTATGTGAAAGCCTACGAAGATCGCGTGATCGCACTGGCGAAGGAGTTCGGCGACCGCGTGGCTTTCGTCGCGATTAATTCGAACGACCCGACGCAATACCCCGAAGACAGCTTCGAGGAGATGAAAAAACGCGCTGAGGAGAAGGGCTACCCCTTCCCCTATCTGTTCGACGAGACCCAGAGCGTGGCTCGCGCTTATCAGGCAACGCGCACGCCCGAGTTCTTCGTGTTTGACGAGGAGCGCGAGCTGAAATATCACGGACGCTTCGACGACAACTGGGAGAACCCTGACCAGGTACGGCAGGAGTTCGTGCGCGACGCGATTATCGCCCTGCTGAATAACGAAGTACCCCACTACTCCCAGACCCCACCAATCGGCTGCACCATCAAGTGGAAGGTGTAGCTCTCACCCGCAGTTTCTGAACTCCCTCTCCCCCGCAAGCGGGGGAGAGGGTACGGGTGAGGGGGCTTTTTATCCTGCCAGGCTGAGAAAACCCCCACCCCGACCCTCTCCTTAGCAGGGAGAAACTAAGCCCCTCTCCCCCAAAGGGGGAGAGGGTACGGGTGAGGGGCTTAAAAACCCCTCGCGGACACCACAAACCCCTTCTGTCAACCCCAACATATCGGAAATTCGGGGTGATTTCGCCCAAATCTGGGGGTTTGTGGGGCTTAACCCCTTGACAAACGCGCATTCATGTGCTATAATATATCCCAGTGGAGGATTGGTGGAGACTCAGTGGTAGATCGGTGGTAAACGGACGCAAGCGACGGTGACGCGACATGGCGAAGTTTCAGGGCGGAAGCTACTATGCGGTGGATGACAAGGGGCGCATTGTGATCCCGATGCGCTTCCGCTCGATGCTCGGCGAGCGGTTCATCATCACGCGCGGCTTCGGCGGCTGCCTGTTTGTTTTCACCACCGACCAGTGGCAGCGACTGGGCAGCAAGTTCGATGACGGCGCACTGTTTGACCCCCGCAAAATCCGCCTGCAACGCTTTCTGTACACCAACGCGACCGAAGTGATGCCCGATAGTCAGGGTCGCGTCGCCATTCCGCAGGAGCTGCGCGAATGGGCGCAGATCGAGCCGAACTCGGAAGTGCTGATCGCCGGCTGTGCGAACTGGGTCGAAATCTGGAGTCGCCCACGCTACGAAGCGCTCATGCGCACTGAGCTGGAGCAGGGCGACGAACTGATGGAGTTAGCCGTGCAGATGAACATCTGAGGTCGATATGCACAAGCCCGTAATGCTGGAACAGGTGCTTGGATTGCTGGAGCCGCCGCCCAAAGGCGTGGTGGTCGATGGAACGGTGGGGGCGGGCGGGCACGCGCGCGCCCTCGCCGAACGAATCGGACGGAGCGGAACCCTGATTGCCATCGACCGTGACGAAAGCATGCTTGAACTCGCCTACCAGCACCTGTGCGACCTGCCCATCACACTCCACCTGATCCACGGGGATTATCGCCACCTGCCCGACATCCTGCACGAGCTGGGCATAACGGAGGTGGACGCGATTTTAATCGATATGGGCGTCTGCTCGGCGCAGCTGGACGACCCGCAGCGCGGGCTGGCGTTCCGCTACGACGCCCCGCTCGATATGCGCCTCGATCGCTCCCAGACGGAGACGGCAGCCACGCTGTTGCAGCGGGTCTCAGTGGGCGAGCTGGCGCGAATCCTGCGCGAATATGGGGGCGAACGCTGGGCGAACGCCATCGCGAAAGCGATTATCCGCCGACGCGAGGCAGGACGCATGAACACCACAGGCGACCTCGTTGCCGCCGTGCTGGAAGCCATCCCGCGCAAATATCAGGATAAACGCATCCACCCTGCTACACGCACCTTTCAGGCGATTCGCATCGCGGTCAATCGCGAGCTGGATCGGCTTCAAGAATCGCTGGAAGCCATCTGCGGTTGCCTGCGCGTGGGCGGGCGCATCGTGACGCTGGCGTACCACTCGCTGGAGGACCGCGCGGTCAAGCACGCCTTCCGCAATCTGAGCGTGCGCCAGCCTGAACATGCGCTGGTGGGCGGCACGCGCACGCCGTCATCCCCACGCCCGCAACTGCAGGTGCTGACGCCCAAACCACTGGAGCCAGCGGATGAGGAGATTTGTCAGAATCCGCGCGCCCGCAGTGCCAAACTGCGTGCAGCACAGCGCGTGGCATAGCGAGAGGACATGGAGGTGCAACCCGTGAAGACCTTAACGAAACCAGGAACGGTACAGCACAGGACGCATCCTGCCCCGCCATCAGGCGCGTGGGCGCCTGCTCGCGCTCGCCCTGCCAGACCCCCCCACACTCGCCGCAGGAGCAATCGGCTCGCGTTCATACTGCCCGTTGTGCTCTGCCTGCTGTTCGTTGCGGCGCATCTGACGGGGATTGCCCTGCTCAACTACGAGAGCGCGCGACGCACCGCTCTCGAAAAAGAGATTCAGCAGCTGCAGCAGCAGAATGAGGCGCTGCGAATGCGCCTGAACGCGCTCACAGCAGAGCCAGTCATCCAGCACTGGGCGCAGGCACAGGGCATGGTGCGTGCTGAGACCCAGAGCGCGGCGGTTGTCTCTGTTACCACCGTCGCTGCCGTTGACCATCCGCTGGCGATGGTCGCGACAGCGGCACGACCTTCACAGGAGGGAGAGATGTGAAACAGCGGGGCACAGCGGTCGTGTATACAGCGGGCGAGGCGCGCCAGCGTCAGCAGGAGTCGCAGCGCCTCGCGGTCGCGGGCGGGCTGATGGCGCTGGGCGGCGTGCTGATTGTCGGGCGGCTCTTCACCCTGCAGGTGCTGCAGGCGCAGGAGATGCGTGAGGCAGCCCGCATCCGTCGTGAGCGCACGCGCCCACTGCTCGCCCGACGCGGCGCGATCCTTGACCGCTATGGACGATCCCTCGCCCGCACCACTTTCCATTATCACCTGGCGATCGACCCGCGGAGCGTGCGCGATCCTGCCGCGACCGCTCGCTGGCTTGCGCACGGGCTGCAACTCGACGCGAACCGCCTGCAGGCTGCCATCGAAGGGGCACAGGCGAGCAATGCCCGCTACCTGCGCATCGCCACCTTCGTGCCGCAGGCGCGTGCCGAACCGCTCCTGCAAGCCTATCGGCGCACACCCACCCGCGAGCGGCTCGCCATTCTCACGAGAGAGGTTGTGCCCTCGCGTGAGCTGCCCGAAGGGCGGCTCGCTGCGCAGGTCGTGGGGCTGACCACCCTCGAAGAGAACCGTGAACAGGGCAATATGCTCAAGCCCCTTTGTGGGCTGGAGCTTTCGATGGACGCGCGACTGAACGGCAAAAACGGTCAGGAAGAGGGTGAGGTCGCGCCGAACGGCGCCATCATTCCCGAAACTCTGCGCCGGCGGGTGCCGCCCGTCGATGGCGAACCCGTGCGACTCACGCTCGATATCGAAATTCAACAGGCTGTGGAGGATGCGCTGGACGACCTGATGCGCCGACATCAGCCTGCAGGCGCGCTGGCGATGGTGCTGAATGTGCGCACGGGCGAACTCCTCGCGCTCGCCAACCGCCCCACCTTTGACCCCATCACGCGCAAAGGGCTGGAGCGTAGCGCCGAACCGCTGCGCAACCGCGCCATCACCTTCCTGTACGAGCCTGGCTCCACGCTCAAGCCAGTCGTGCTGGCTGCCGCGCTCGACGCGGGCATCGTGCGCCCAACAGACCGATTCTACTGCCGCAACCGTTTTGTGGTCAGTGGCAAACGCATCAATTGCGTGGTGCATGGGCGCTCGCACGGCTTGCAAACCGTTGAGGCGGTGCTGAAGAACTCCTGCAATGTTGCCTGTGCGCAGATTGGCTTGCGAATGGGGCTGGAGCGGTTGTACAGGGGGCTACAGCGGTTCCACCTGCTGGAGCCGACGGGCATCGAGCTGCCTTCGGAGTGGACGGGCTGGACGGAGCCACCCCAGCGCGTGCGATATGGGCGTACCCTGCGCGAGGCGAACCTCGCCTTCGGGCAGGGCGTGTTCGTGACGCCCCTCGCGCTTGCCGCCGCCTACGCCGCGCTCGCCAACGACGGACGCTGGATCCAGCCACACCTGCTCTACGGACGCACCGACCTGAAAACCACACAGGTGGTTCAGCCCGCAATCGCGCGGCTCATCCTGCACGCGCTGGTGCAGGCAGTGGAGGAGGGCACGGGCAGGCAGGCACAGATACCCGGCTACTGGATCGCGGGCAAAACGGGCACAGCGCAGAAAGCTATCCCCGAACGCGGCTATGTGCGCGGCAAATATATCGCCTCCTTTATCGGCATCGTGCCCGCCGATGAGCCGCGCGCCGTCATCATGGTGCTTGCAGATGAACCGCGCAACGGCTACTACGGTGGCGAGGTCGCAGCGCCCACCTTCCGCCGAATCGCCCAGTTCCTGCTCTGGTACTGGAAAATCCCGCCCAGCAGAGAACTTAAAAGCAGAGCGAGGTCTAACCGGGTATGAGACGCTTGAGCGAACTGTTGCAGGAGGCTGGCGTGGCGCATCGGCTGTATGGCGACAGCTGGATTCGCGCCATCCAGGTCGATTCGCGTCAGGTGCAGGCGGGCGATCTGTTCGTTGCGCTCAAAGGCACGCGCCATGACGGGCATCAGTTCCTGCAACAGGCGATTGAGCGGGGCGCCGCCGCGCTGCTGGTGAGCAACGCGAGCGCCATCCCGCCCAACGCACCCGCATGGGCACAGGTGGACGACACACGCGACGCACTGTGGCGGATTGCCCGGCAATTTTACGGGGACGCGAGCCGCCAGCTGAGGGTGGTGGGCGTCACGGGCACCAACGGCAAGACCACCACCACGCACCTGATGCGCGCGATTTTCGAGGCGGCAGGTCTGCCCTGTGCGCTGATTGGCACGCTGGGCGCCGCGCTACCCCACCTACTGGAAGATGCCCCCTCACCCGTACCCTCTCCCCAAAAGGGGAAGAGGGGTATAGAGAATCCCCTCTCCCACGCTGTGGGGGAGGGGGCAGGGGGCGAGGGACCTGCCCTGACCACGCCGGAGCCGTTTGTGCTGCAGGCGCTGTTGTGCCGTGCGCTGGAGCGGGGCGCCCGCGCCGTCGCGATGGAGGTCTCCTCGCACGCGCTCGACCAGCGCCGCGCCGATGGCATCCGCTTCGACGCAGGCATCTTCACCAACCTCACGCCTGAACATCTGGACTATCACCCCACGATGGAGGCTTACGCCGCCGCCAAACTGCGTCTGTTCACCGAGCTGGCACGCCAGTCGGGCAAGCCGTTCCGCGCCGTTATCAATCTCGATGCGGAATGGGGCGGGTGGTTCGCCGAGCGTGCCGAAGGCGAGCTGTGGACTTACGGCACACAGCCGAACGCGCGCGTGCGAGCCACCGAGGTGCAGATTCACACCGATGGCATCCAGTTCATCGTGCAGGCGGATGCCGGCAAGCCGTTGCGCTTCCCTGCCCGCATTCGGCTCAGTGCACCGTACAACCTGCAGAATGCGCTGGGCGCGATTGCCGCCGCGCTCAGCCTCGAACTGCCGATTGAAGCCATTCAGGTGGGTCTGCTGCGTGTGGAGCGGGTGCCCGGGCGCTTCGAGCGCGTGCCCATCGATGCCCCCTTCACCGTGATTGTGGACTACGCGCACACGCCCGACGCCCTCCGACGCCTGCTGGAGGCGGCGCGGGCGCTGGAACCCACACGCCTCACCATCCTGTTCGGCTGCGGGGGCGACCGCGACCCGACCAAACGCCCCGTGATGGGCGCCATCGCCACTGAACTCGCTGACCGCGTGATCCTGACCTCCGATAACCCGCGCACCGAACCACCCGAACGCATCCTTGAGCAAATAGTGGCAGGCATCCCGCCCGAACGACGCGAGAAAGTGGTGGCGATTGAACCCGATCGGCGCACCGCAATCGCGATTGCTCTGGAGCAGGCGATCGCGGGCGAGCTGATCCTGCTAACAGGCAAGGGACACGAGAACTATCAGATTATCGGCACGACAAAGTTTCCGTTCAGCGATCGTGAGACCGTGCTGGAGTTGATGGGAGCGAAGCGAGCATGAGAGCGATGACCTTACGCGAGGTTGCGCAGGCGTTGCATGCGAGCCTGCCTGTGCTGCTGACGGGCGAGGAGCGCGTGCAGGGCGTCACGACCGACAGTCGCACGGTGCAGGCGGGCGACCTGTTCTTTGCGCTGCGGGGCGAACGCACCGATGGACACATGTACCTGCAGGAGGTGTTCGCGAAGGGCGCGGTCGCTGCGGTGGTGGAGTATATCCCGATTGGCGCGGAAGGGCTGCCCCTGCTGCGCGTGCCCTCCACCCTGCAGGCGCTGGGCACGCTGGCGCACCACTACCGCATGCAGATGCCCGATCTGGTGGTGATCGGCATCACAGGCAGCACGGGCAAGACCACCACGCGCGCGATGACCGCCGCCGCGCTTGAAGCGGGCTATCCTGGCGCCATCCAGAGCAGCCCGGGCAACTTCAACACCGAGATTGGCGTGCCGCTCACCATCTTCGGGCTGGAGGCGCACCATCGGCTGCTGGTGCAGGAGATGGCGATGCGCGGGCGCGGGCAAATCGCCTACCTTGCCGGGATCGCCCGCCCGCAAATCGGCGTCATCACTCAAATCGGCTGGTCACACATCGAGCTGCTGGGCAGCCGTCAGGCGATTGCGGAGGCGAAGGGCGAGCTGCTGCTGGCATTGCCACCCGACGGGTGGGCAATCCTGCCCCGCGACGACAGGTTCTATGAGTTCCTGCGTTCGCTGGCGCCCTGCCCCGTGCTGACCTTCGGACGCCATCCCGAATCGGACGCCTGCCTGCTCGAAACGCGCCTTGCGCCCGACAGCACCACAGGCGTCATCCAGATTCGGATACCCGCCACCGGCGAGCGAGCGATTGTCGAACTCACCCTGCCCTATCTGGGCGAGCATCTGCTGATGAACGCGACGGTCGCCCTGCTGGTCGCTGCCGTGCTGGGTGTCGATCTGGAGCGGGCTGCCCGCGCGCTGGCGCAGGTGCAACTGCCCGAGATGCGCATGAACATTCAGCCCCAGCCCGGCGGCTGGACGCTCATCAACGACGCCTACAACGCGAACCCCGATTCGATGCGCGCGGCGCTGCAGGTGCTGCTCTATCAGGCGCCTGCTAAACGCCGGATCGCCATTCTGGGCGATATGAAGGAGCTGGGCGCCTACAGTATGCGCCTGCACTGGCAACTGGGGCGCTGGCTTGCCACTCAGCCGCTCGATTACCTGATTCTGGTCGGCTACGATGTGCTATGGACGGCGGCTGCCGCCAGGGAGGGCGGGTTCCCCCCTCAGCGCGTGCTGCACTTCGAGAACCCGCTGAGCGCAGGGGAGTGGCTCTGGCGCAATGTGCAAAAGGGCGACTGGGTACTGCTCAAAGGCTCCCGCGCCATCGGACTGGAACGCATCATGGGCGTGAAGGCGTAATCAGCCTCCCTCTCCCCCTTTGGGGGAGAGGGTACGCAATCAGCCTCCCTCTCCCCCAGAGGGGGAGAGGGTACGGGTGAGGGGGCAACATTAAGCAAGATGATGATAGAGATGGTGATCGCGGCACTAACGGCGCTGGTAATGGGCAGGCCGATAATCGGTGCGCTGGCGCGACTGAACATTCGCCAGAGCATCTATTCCTACGCGCCTGAAAGCCATCGGGTGAAGGAAGGCACGCCCACGATGGGCGGGTTCATTATTCTGCTCGGCGTGGCGGTCGGGCTGCTCGCGTTCGCCTTTCTGCCCCATCCTGCACAACCAGTAGCTGGGGCATCCATGCCCCAGTCTATCCCCAGAGGTAGCCTGTACCTTGTGCCGTTGCTCACCTTCTTCGCCGCGGCGGGGCTGTTCGCCCTGCTGGGCTTCCTCGACGACTATCTGGTGCGCCGCTGGCTGGGGCGGCGCGGGCTGGAATGGAAAACGAAACTGCTGCTGCAGGCACTGATGGCGGCGGTCGCACTCTATGCAACAGCGAGCATGCCAGCGCAGTTGCTGAGCGCCCCTCATGCCGATGGAGCAAACGCGCCTGCTCTTCCCTCCCCTGCTCTGCCCCTCTCCGTCTGGCTGCTGGCGCTGGTGTGGGTGGTCGGCTGGGTGAACGCTTTCAACCTGACAGATGGGCTGGACGGGCTGGCAGCGGGGCTGAGCGTGATTGCGTTCGGTATACTCGCCGCGCTCTGTCGCGACACGCTGAGCGTCATCACCGCGATGCTCTGGTGCGGCGCCGCGCTCGGCTACCTGTGGTGGAACCTTCATCCCGCGCATGTGTTCATGGGCGACACCGGCTCGATGGCGCTCGGCGCAACCTTCGCGCTAATCACCTGGCGCGAACTGATGCTCGCTGGGAGCCTGTCGGGTGAATGGCTCCCGCGCGCCGCGCTGTTCGTGCTGATCGGGCTGATGTTCGCGATCGAAATCATCACCGTGATAATTCAGTTGAGCGCGGTGAAGGTGCTCAAGCGGCGCATCTTCCGCGCGACGCCCATCCATCACCATTTTGAGCTGATGGGCTGGCAGGAGAGCCTGATTGTGGGTCGGTTCTGGATTGCAGGTGCGCTGACGGGACTGATGGCGTACGCGCTTTCGGGAGGGTTGCGATGAACTGGAGCGAGATGCGGGTGGCAATCGTTGGCACGGGGCGTAGCGGCATAGCCGCTGCCGCCGCACTGCTCCAGCGCGGCGCCACCGTCGAACTGTATGACCGCAACATGCAGCTGGATGCACTGGAACAGTTGATGGCGCATCTGGAAAACGCTCAGCTCGATCCCGATATGGAGATCACTATTGCAGGGTTCCCGCAACAGGATGTGCCTGACTGGGAATCGCCGCCCGATCTGATTATCGTCAGCCCTGCCCTGCCCCCGTCGCATCCGCTGTTTGAGGGCGCCCGCGCGCACGGCGTCCCCGTCTGGAGCGAGATCGAGCTGGGCTATCGCCTCGCAAAAGCGCCCATTATTGCCATCACGGGCACAAACGCCAAAACGACGACCGCCGCGCTTGTCCACCACCTGCTGACCCATGCGGGCATCCGGGCGCACCTGTGCGGCAATATCGCGGGCACCGAAAGCGACCAGACGCTTACCACCGCCGCGCTCAAGGCACAGCCCGACGAGTGGCTTGTGGCGGAGGTCAGCTCGTTCCAGCTGCAAAACATCCATCAATTTCGCCCGCACATCGCGGTCATCACCAATATCACGCCCGATCATCTGGACTATCATGGCAGTTTTGAGGCGTACGCGCGGGCGAAGGGGCGATTGCTGGAGAACCTGACGCCCGACGACTGGGCAGTGCTGAACGGCAACGATGCGGGCATCCAGCAGCTTCTAAAATGGCTGCGTGCCGAGAACTGCCCCGGATTGCTGAATGTGGAGCGCGCGGGGCATCTGATCCTGAATCCCGCTTCCCTGTGGGGAGATGAAGAACCCAAATCCCTCTCCCCCTCTGGGGGAGAGGGGGTTGCTGAAGCCCTCTCCCCCGCCTGCGGGGGAGAGGGTACGGGTGAGGGGGCTGTTCCCAGCGGTGAAGAGAGGAACCCCTCACCCCAACCCTCTCCCCAGCGGGGAGAGGGGGTTTCTGACGCCCTCTCCCTTTCTGGAGGAGAGGGTATGGGTGAGGGGGCACTTTTAGCAGCAGCTGTCGCACGGATAGTGGGCTGTAGCGAGGCACAGATTCAAACAGCACTGACAAGCTTTCGTGGCGTGCCCCACCGCATGGAGTTCGTCGCCGAAATCAAAGGCGTGCGGTTCATCAACAACTCGATGTGTACCAACGCCGCCGCGCTGGATTACTCCCTGCGCCTTGCACCCAAGCCCTGCATCGTGATCGCGGGCGGTGTCGATAAGAACGATTCAGCGGAGCAGCTCGCCGATGCAATCCGCCGATATTGCCGCGCAGCGATTCTGATCGGTCAGGATGGCGAGCGCATCGGTGCATGCCTGAGCGCGGCGGGCTACACGAACTGGCGCTATGCAGGCACGCTGGAACGCGCTGTGGAGCAGGCGTTCGCGCTGGCGCAATCGGGCGAAACGGTGATTCTGGCGCCAGGCTGCGCCAGCTTCGATCAGTTCCGCAACTTTATCGAGCGCGGCGAGCGGTTCCGCGCATGCGTGCGAACACTGAGCGAGAGAGGTCAGGGATGATAAAGGCTATATCGCGCCGGCGTATGGGAGCGATCATCCAGCCGCTGACATTTCGGCACAGACGGCTGGCAAGTAAGGACGCAATAACCGCGCCCTTGCCGCGAGGTGAGCGTGAGCGGGCAACGCTCCAGAGTGTACGGCACGCGCTGTTCTGGCTGCCCCTCACGCTCTGCCTGATCGGGCTGGTGTTTCAGACCAGTGTACAGATTGGCGACATTCTGAAAGCCAGCGCCGCCTCACCGATGGAGCCGTTTCGACCCGTGATATTGCAGGCGTGCTGGGTGCTGCTAAGCGCGGGCATGATGCTGATACTGGCTCATATTCCGTCGCGTTTCTATCAGGCGAGCGCGTGGTTCTGGCTGGTGCTGAGCGCCCTGGTGCTGATCGCGCTCTGGCGAATACCGGGGCTGGGTGTGGAGCGCAACGGCGCAGTACGCTGGTTCGAGTTCACGCTGCCCGCGCTGGGACGCATCAGCGTTCAGCCCTCCGAGATGTTCAAACTTACAACTCTGCTCTATTTCGCTGCGCTCTATAGCCGGCGCAGGGCGTGGAGCAAAGCTGCTTACGGGCTGATCGCGCTCTGGCTGATTGCGCTGATTGCGATTGAGCGTCAGCCCGACTTCGGCACGATGGCGCTTATCTTCGCGCTGGGTGTGGGCGTGGCGTTTCATGGTGGGGCGAGCCTGACCCGAATCGCCTTGCTGGGGCTGGCAAGCCTGATGGCGTTTGCGCTGCTCATCTGCCTGCCCGCCATCAAAGCAGCATTCACCGATAAGCCACACGCCATCGACGAGACGGGCTATCGGCTGAAACGCATCCTGGTGATGCTGAACCCGTGGGAGTATGAGCATGACATCGGCTACCAGATGGTATGGTCGCAGATCGCAGTGGGCAGCGGCGGCATTGGGCGACTCGCGATTGGCGAGGGGCGCGGGAAACGCTACCTGCCCGCCGCTGAGAACGACTACATCTTCGCCACAATCGCTGAGGAGACGGGCTTCGCGGGCAGTGTGCTGTGCATCGGGCTGTTTGCGTGGCTGGTGGGCGCGTGCCTGAAGCTGGCGGCGCGGGCGCCCACACGGTTCGGACGGCTGTTCGCGGGCGGACTGGCGCTCTGGATTGGACTGCAGGCGCTGATTAATATCGGCATGGCGATAGGGCTGTTGCCGACGGTGGGATTGCCGCTGCCGTTCGTCAGCGCGGGCGGCTCCGCCCTTGTGAGCCTGATGGCGGCGCTGGGCATCGCGCAGGCGATCGCGAGGGAGACGCGATGAGGGTGGCGATAGCGGGCGGTATCACAGGCGGGCATCTGTTCCCTGCGCTGTGTGTGGGCGAGGCGCTCCAGCGAGAGGGCGCCAGCGTGCTGTATCTGGGCGCCCAGCATGGGCTGGAAGCACGGATCGCCCTGCCCTTCCCTGCCCTGCTGCTCGATATGAGCCACCTGCGACCCGCTGCGCGTGTCCCGTGGCGACTGCCGTTCACATTGCTACGCCTGTGTGCCGAAGCCCGACGCGCTCTCGATCGGTTCGACGCCGAGCTGCTGTTCTGCACGGGGGGCTACTCCGCACTGCCGATTGCATTCGCCCAGCGCAGCCGCCGCAAGCCGATGGTGCTGCTGGAACCCGATGCCCGCCCTGGTCGCGCCAACCGCTATCTGGCGCGGTTCGCAGCGCGAATCGCCATCAACTTCGAGGAAGCTGCCGCCCATTTCCCGCGCGGCAAAACCGTTCGCACAGGCTTGCCCGTGCGCCTGGAGGTGTGTCGCCCCGATGTACCGGTGGCAACCGCTCGCGAATCGTTCGGGCTGGCGCTGGCGCGATTCACCGTGCTGGTCATTGGCGGCAGTCAGGGTGCGCAGTCGCTGAACGAGGCGGTACTGAACACCGTGCAATATATGCCCGCCACATCGATCCAGTGGTTGCACATCACGGGCGAGGCGCACTACGAGATGGTTCGCGCGACGGCGGACCGCCTCGCGCTCAACGGCAACTATCATCCTCTGCCCTTTTTGAGTGCAGAAAAGATGGGGCTGGCGTATCGCGCGGCGGATGTGGCTGTCGCGCGCGGCGGCGCGGGCACCATCACCGAACTCGCGCTGAACGGTCTGCCCGCTGTGCTGATCCCCTACCCCTTTGCCGCCAGCGCCCATCAGCGGTATAATTGTGAGGCGATGGTGCAACGGGGAGCCGCGCTGATGATCGAACAGTCTGCCCTCTCACCGAGTCTGCTGGCACAGATGCTGACCGCTCTCCACGAATGCCCGCAACAGCGGGAGGAGATGCGCCAGCGTGCCCGCCAGTGGGCAATCCCCGACGCCACCCAGCGCGTGCTGCAGATCATCCGCGACACGCTCGTAGACTGGGCGTCTCACCCAGCGAGACCCCGATAAGGAGGAGCCACCATGCAGTCCCCGACGGGCATCCCGCTGACGACCGACCGCGAACCCAGCCTCCAGACGCGATTCCATTTTGTGGGCATCGGGGGCGCGAGCATGTCCGCGCTGGCACGCTGGCTCGCCGAAAAGGGCGCAACGGTCAGCGGCTCCGACCTTGCCGACTCACCTGCGCTGGAATCGCTGCGCACGCGCGGTATCCATGCCTACGCGCCTCACGACCCCGCACGGATGGGTGAACCCGACTGGCTGATTGTGTCCGACGCCATCCATCCTGATAACCCCGAAGTGATGGAAGCACAGCGTCGCCACCTGCCCATCTGGCGACGCTCGCAGCTGATGGGCTGGCTGCTGAAGCCCTATCGCGTGATTGCCATCAGCGGCACGCACGGCAAAAGCACCACCACCGCGCTTGTTGCTGCCATTCTGGAAGCGGCTGGCTACGACCCGCTCGTGCTGCTGGGCGCCGACACGCCGCTCACCACGCCCCCATGGGCGGGCAATATCCGACTGGGCAGCGGCGAATGGGCAGTCGTCGAAGCCTGCGAAGCCTACGAGTCGTTTCTGGACTTCCAGCCCGACATCGCGCTCATCACCAGCATCGAACCTGACCACCTCGATTATCATGGCACTTTTGAGAATCTGCTAACGAGTTTTGCCCGCTTCCTGCACCAGCTGAAACCCGAAGGGTGCTGGATTGGCTGTGGGGATCATCCGGGGGTACAGCGGCTCTGCGAGCGTGGCGATGTGCCGCGCCCGCGCCTGCTGTACGGCTTCACTGTGGACTGCGGAAGCCCCGCTTCCGCAGTCCAAACTGCTGAAATCATCGAGCGAACGCCCTCCATCACCCGCTTCCGCGTGAAGAATGAGCCCCTCTCCCCCACAGGGGCGGAGGGCGAATCCAGACCCCTCTCCCCCAGTGGGGGAGAGGGTACGGGTGAGGGGGTTTTTTATCCTGCATCTGCGATCAACCCCTCACCCCAACCCTCTCCCCAGAGGGGAGAGGGGGTTTCTGAAGCCCTCTCCCCCTTTGGGGGCGAGGGTACGGGTGAAGGAGTGCCATCTCCAGCCGATTGGGACTTCGCCCTGCCGCTTGTGGGCGATCACAATGTGCTGAACGCGCTGGGCGCGATTGGCATCGCCCAGCTGCTGAACATCCCGATGGAGGTGGCACAGCGTGCACTAACAGGGTTTCAGGGCGTTCGGCGGCGGCAGGAGCTGATTGGCGAGGCGATGGGTATCACGCTCGTAGACGACTACGCGCACCACCCGACGGAGATCGACGCCACGCTCGCCGCGTTGCGCCAGCGGTTCCCCAACCGCCGCCTGATCGTGCTTTTCCAGCCGCATCTGTACAGTCGCACGCGCGACCTGCTGGGAGGGCTGATCCAGAGCCTGCGCGGCGCCGACATGGTGGTCATCACCGATATTTATCCCGCTCGCGAGAAGCCAATACCAGGCGTGAGCGCGTCGCTGATTGCCGATGGCTTGCTGGAGGGCGATCAGCCACCCACGCTCTATGTGCCCATCAAAGAGCAGATCCCTGCGCGTCTCCTGCCCCATCTGATGCCGGGCGATGTGGTGGTCACGATGGGCGCAGGTGATATCGATAAGGTGGCGCCCGCCCTGCTACGCATGCTGGAGGCGCGGGGTCAGGTGCGGCGACTGCGCATCGCTGTGCTGATGGGCGGCGACTCGCCCGAACGCGATGTGTCGCTGCTCTCTGGCTCGCGTGTGCTGCAGGCGCTCGACCCCGACCGCTACATCGGCATCCCGGTGGACCCTGCCCTGATGCGCGGCCGGGAGGGCGTCTGGGGACTGCTCGATTTATTGCAAAGCGAACGCCCCGATCTCGCTTTCATCGCTTTGCACGGTCGGCACGGCGAGGACGGCGCGATTCAGGGTCTGCTGGAGATGCTCGGCATCCCCTACACGGGTTCGGGTATCCTGCCCAGCGCACTCGCCATGAACAAATACGCTGCCAAAATCGTGTTGCAATCGGCGGGCATCATCACGCCGCGCGGCGTGCTGGTGTCGCGTGCGGAACTGAACGAACTGCTAACGCCTGCTGCCAGCCCGAAGCTTGCCGGGCTGAAACCACCGCTGATTGTGAAGCCCAACGAGGGCGGCTCCACGCTGGGCACAACGCGCGTGTGGGAGTGGGAGCAGTTGCCCCGTGCCCTGCGGAAGGCGTTCGCCTACGACGAGCGCGCCTTGATCGAGGAGCTGATTGAGGGTGTGGAGGTCTCCGTGCCCGTGATTGGCACGCGCCATCCGCGCGCGCTGCCCCCTGTGGAGATTGTGCCCCGCGGCGGCTTCTACGGCTTTCAGGCAAAATACACCCCCGGCTGGACAGAGGAGATTGTGCCCGCTCGCCTGCCCGATGAACTGCTGGATGTGCTGATGGCGACCGCCCTGCAGGCGCACCTCGCGCTCGGCTGCCGCAGCATGAGCCGTGTGGATATAATCCTGCGCGAGCGCGTGCCCTTCGTGCTGGAGGTGAACACGATTCCGGGCTTGACCCCCACCTCGCTTCTGCCGCGCAGCGCGGAGGCGGCGGGCATCCCCTTCCAGCAACTGATCACTTTGCTGATAGAGGACGCGCTGGAGGGTTCCTCATGAGGCGTGCATCGCGCGGGGTTCGACGGGCGATTCGGGTTCCGTCCCCACGGACGGCTGTTCAGATGCGGCGTCGCCGGCTGGCGTCGCGCGTCCCTGCCCTGCCCCGCCGCCGTCGCCCGCTCATCGCCGCGCGTCATCTGGAATATCTGCTCTGGCTGATGGTCGGGTTCGCTCTGATAGCGAGTTTGTGGGCGTCGCCCCGCATGCAGCCGCGTCAGATTGTCATTCATGGTGTGCCGCCTGCCGCGCAGAGCGAACTCGAACAGCAGCTGCGCCAGCTCTGGCAGGAGCCGTTTGGCATTCGGCTCGGTGTACGCCCCGTCGAGACCACACTTCGGCAACACGACTGGGTCGAAGCCGTGCAGGTTCGCCCCACAATTCCCACCCGGCTGCAGATTCAGGTGCGCCCGCGGGTGCCACTGGTGGAGATTCGCACATTCAGCGGTGATCGGATTTTCGTCGATTCGGCAGGAATCGCCTTTCGTGCGCCGAATCCACCCGAACGGGCAGCAGGCGGAATCATCTCCCTACCTGCCAATATGCCCCTGCCGACCGGGGGCGACCTGAAAACCGACACTCCGCTCTGGCGTGCCTTTGCGCTGTTGAAAGAACTCGCGCGGACAACACGAGCGACATACCATGTGCAAATAGACGCGGATAGCGAGCTGTGCCTGAGCTGTCAGCTGGAGGGCGGTGTGGTGATTCGGTTCCGGCTGGGCGATGCGACACTCTGGCGGCAACAGCTCCCGATTGTGCAGATGCTGTTGCAAAGTGCACCGTTGCAGGCGGCTCAATGGGACTATATCGATCTCACAAGCCCGCACTACCCCGCGGTCAAGCCGCGCAGGGGCAACGGGTACACTCCTGCAGGGCACTCACAGGCGGTTCAATAGGGAGTGACAGATACATGCCAGGCGACAACAAGCGATTACAGATGCTGATCTTCTTCATCATCTGGACGGTGGTGGGCGTGCTGCTGGGCATCGCGCTCAAAGCCCAGTTCCGTCTGCACACGGCGGAACTACCCAGCACCCGCCTGCCCGAACTGGCACGCGCCTATGTGCAGGAGAAGCGCGCTGTGCAAATGATGGAAACCGAAATCCGCCAGCTGCGCCAGAAAACCACCGAACTCGAAAACGCGCTCGCCACGGGCACCAAACAGGCGAAAGTGCTTAACGATAGCCTGCAGACCGCTAAAATGCTGGCTGGGCTGGTGGAAGTCGAGGGACCGGGCATCGAGCTGGTGCTGCGCGATAGCACGCGCCGCCCCACGCCCGGCTCCACCGAATCGCTGCTGATCGATCTCTACATTATTCACGACTATGATCTGCTGCGCGTGGTGAATGAACTGCGTCAGGCGGGCGCGGAAGCGATCGCCATCAATGGGCAGCGACTGGTCGCCAACAGCGCCATCCGCTGCGTCGGACCCGTGATCTATGTGAACGACATCAAGATGGCGTCGCCCTTTGTGATCCATGCGATAGGCGACCCGAACACGCTTTTAGGCGCGCTCAAGACGCCCGGCGGCGTGCTGAGCGATATTATGGAGGCAGACCCCAAAATGGTGGAGATGCGTGCACTGGAGCGGGTGCGTATCCCCGCCTACACTGGCTCCACGCAGTTCCGCTTCGCTCGACCTGTGCCTTCAGAGGAGGTTGCCCCGTGATTGCGATTGGCATGCTCGGACTGTTGCTCGGACTATTGCTGGCGTATCTGCTGCTGGACATCCCAATTCCAGCGGAGTGGGCGTCCTATCTGTCGCTGGCGGCGCTGGCGGGGCTGGATACCGCCTTCGGCGGCTGGCGAGCTGCCCTCGAAGGGCGGTTCCATCCCGATGTGTTCGTGTCGGGCTTCATCGTGAACGCCCTGCTCGCCTCGCTCCTGGCTTATCTTGGCGACCGCATGGGTGTTGACCTCTTCCTTGCCGCGGTCGTCACGCTCGGCGGACGGATGTTCCTGAACCTGTCGATTATCCGACGCTACTATCTGAACCAGTTATCGCTGAGGAAATCGCGCGGATGAACCCGATTGTAGCGCTGGATGTGGGCACGACGAAGGTCTGCTGCCTGATCGCTCAGCCGATGCCGGAGCGGTCGCTGCAGATTATCGGCTATGGCGTCTGCCCCTCACGCGGGCTGCGTCAGGGAACGATTATTGACCTTGACCAGACCGTCGCAGCCATCGAACACGCCGTGCAGGACGCCCAGTCGATGGCGGACACGCCCGTCACCGCTGCCTATGTGGGCGTTACAGGGGCGCATATCGAGACCATCCAGCGCCGCTCCGAAATCGTGATTGCCCGACCCGACCGCGAAATCACCGAAGAGGACATCGAACGCCTCCGCTTTCAGGTGCAACAGGTGGCACTGCCACCCGACCGCGAGCTGCTGCACACCCTGATCCGCCACTACAGCGTGGACGGTCAGCGCGGGATTATGAACCCTATCGGCATGAGCGCCACGCATGTGGAGGCGGAAGCGCTGCTGGTGACAGGAGGAGTGACCTTCTTGCAGAATCTGCGCCGGTGTGTGGAGCGGGCGGGGCTTCAACCGCTTGCGCTGGTGGTGGAACCCTACGCTTCGGGGCTGGCAGTGCTGAGTCCCGAAGAGCGCGAGGTGGGCGTCGCTCTGCTCGATATCGGTGGTGGCACCACCGATGTCGCCATCTTCATCGAGGGCAGCCTCGCCTACACTGGCGTGGTGCCACTGGGCGGCAACCATGTGTCGCGCGATGTATACTTAATGTTCCGCATCGCCTCCCCCGAGGAGGCGGAACGGGTCAAACGGGAGTACGGGTGCGCCCTTGCTGAGCGCGTGCCCGACGATGAGCTGGTGAGTTATCAGGAGATGGGCACAATGCAGCAGCGGCGGGTGCCCCGCCGAATCTTGACCGAAGTGATCGAGGAACGCATGCGCGAGATTCTGGAGCTGGCATACCAGGAAATACAGCAGTCCGGGCTTGCCGATCGACTGATGGCAGGCGTGGTGCTGACCGGCGGCGGCGCCTGCCTGCCCTGCACTGCCGAACTGGGGCGGCAGATTTTCGGCGCACTGCCCGTGCGCATCGGCACACCGATGCTCAAGGGCGACGCGCGCGCCAGCCTGAACCTGAGCCTGCAGCAGCCACCCTTCGCCACCGCCATCGGGCTGCTGCTCTACGCCCTGCACGAACTGCAACACCATCCCGATGAAGGCTGGACGCTTCGCCTCTGGCAACGGTTCATCCAGTCGTTCAAACGCCTGTTCAAACGCTAAGCGGGCACTATCAGCCCACCCAACAAAGTCATGAACAAGGAGCACAGCCATGGCAAAGGATAGCACCCAAACGAGCAGACCGAACACGGAGCCGACCGGGATCCGTGAAGCGCGTATCAAGGTTGTGGGCGTCGGTGGCGGCGGCAGCAACGCCGTCAACCGCATGATTGAAGTTGGCATTCAGGGCGTGGAGTTTATTGCGATGAACACCGACGCGCAGGTTCTCAACCTCTCACGGGCGTCCCAGAAACTGCAGCTGGGTCCCAGTGTGACGCGCGGGCTGGGCGCAGGCGGCAACCCCGAAGTGGGGCGCAAAGCCGCCGAAGAGAGCCGCAACGAAATCGCCCACCTTCTCGAAGGGGCTGACCTCGTGTTCGTCACCGCCGGTCTGGGCGGCGGCACGGGCACTGGCGCCGCCCCCATCGTCGCCGAAATCGCCCGCGATATGGGCGCCCTCACCATCGCCGTCGTCACCAAACCCTTCCGATTCGAAGGACCGCGCCGCGCCAGAGTCGCTGACGCCGGCGCCCAGCAACTCCAGGAGTTCGTCGACGCCATGATCGTCATCCACAACAGCCGCCTCGTCGATATCGCCGACCGAACCACCACCATGACCGAAGCCTTCCGCCTCGCCGACGATGTGCTGCGCTACGGCGTGCAGGGCATCTCCGACATTATCCAGAAACCCGGTGAGATCAATGTCGACTTCGCCGATGTGCAGACCGTCCTGCGCAACGCCGGCACCGCCATGATGGGGCTGGGCAAAGGCACAGGCGAACAACGCGGACTGCAAGCCGTTCAGAGCGCCATGACCAGCAAACTGCTGGAAACCTCCATCGATGGCGCTACGCGCGTGCTGGTCAATGTCACCACCCCGCAGGATATGGGTCTCCACGAGTTCGAAGAGGCACTGAGCCACCTCTACCAGCGGGTGGACCCCGAAGAAGCCAACATCATCGTGGGCTGGGTCAAGGACCCCAATATCGAAGATGTGGTCTATGTGACTCTGCTGGTGGCGGGCTTTCCGTCCACATCGCGCGATCAGGCGGTTGCCCAGTTCGAGCCGAAGGAAGAGCCACTGCCCCCGGTGCTGCTGCCGCCCAACACACGTCCATCGACGCCGCGTCCACCCCAGCCGTCCACCAGCAACCCGCCTGGCAACATCAGCCGCGACCGCAAGCTGGACTCCGACGAGTACGACATCCCCGCCTTCCTCCGCCGACACAATCTGCAATAACCTGTTGCTGTGGGTGCGACGACAGCCGTCGTCGCACCCTGCCCGCAACGCCTGTGTGCTATAATTCCATAGCCATTTCAGGCACGGCGTGGAATAATCTGCCTGAGGGAACCAGCCATGCGAATCTTTCTCACAGGGTGCGCAGGCTTTATCGGCGCAAAGACGGCGCAACTGCTGCTGGAGCAGGAGGCGCAGGTCATCGGCGTGGACAACCTCAACGACGCCTATGACCCCCGCCTCAAACAGTGGCGACTGACCCAGCTGGAACGCTTCCCGAACTTCCAGTTCCATCAACTGGACATCAGCGACTGGGAGGCGACACGGGCGCTGTTTGAAGCCTATCGCCCCTACGATGCGGTGATTAATCTGGCGGCGCGGGCAGGCGTGCGCCAGAGCGTGGAGAACCCATGGGTCTATATCGCCACCAACATCACGGGCGCGCTGAACCTGCTGGAACTGTGCCGGCGCCACGATGTGCCCAAATATATTCTGGCGTCCACCTCCAGCCTGTACGGCAATAACGAACGCCCCTTCCGCGAGGATCAGCCGACCGACCAGCCGCTCTCCCCTTACGCCGCCTCCAAAAAGGGCGCGGAGGCTCTCTGCCACACCTACCACCACCTCTATGGGCTGGACATCACGGTGCTGCGCTACTTCACCGTGTACGGTCCCGCCGGGCGACCCGATATGAGCATCTTCCGATTCGTGCGCTGGATTGCGGAGGGCGAGCCGATTCAACTGTTTGGGGACGGTTTGCAGGAGCGCGACTTCACCTATGTGGACGACATCGCGCGGGGCACGATCGCCGCGCTCAAACCGCTCGGCTACGCCATCATCAATCTGGGGGGCGACCGCCCCGTGTCGCTGCGCTGGGTGATTGAAACGCTGGAGCGCCTGCTGGGCAAGCCCGCCCGCTGGGTTCAGGCACCGATGCACCCCGCCGATGTGAAAGCCACCTGGGCGGACATCACCCGCGCGCGCACCCTGCTCGGCTGGGAACCGCAGGTGCCCCTCGAAGAGGGACTGCGCCGCTGCGTCGAATGGTACCTCCAGAATCGCGACTGGGCAAGGGAGATTCAACTGCCATGACAGAGAAGACAGTCTGTGTTGTGGGACTGGGCTATGTGGGCGTGCCACTAACGGTGGAGTTCGCTCGCTGGATGCCCACCATCGGCTACGACATCGATGCGGAGCGAGTACAGGAACTCCAGCAAGGCTATGACCGCAACGGGGAAATTCCCGAATCGGCACTGCGCCAGCCGAATCTGCGCCTGACCACCGACCCCACCGCCATTCGGGAAGCCGACTTCGTGATTATCACCGTGCCGACCCCCGTCGATAAAGCGAAGCGTCCCGACCTCCGCTACCTCAAAGAAGCCAGCTTCACCGTCGGACAGAACCTCAAGCGCGGCGCCATCGTGGTCTACGAATCGACCGTGTATCCTGGCTGCACGGAAGAGGAGTGTGTGCCGGTACTGGAAGCCGCTTCGGGCATGCGCTGTGGCGTCGATTTCAAGGTGGGCTACTCACCCGAACGCATCAACCCCGGTGACCCTGAGCATAACCTGCGCACGATAGTGAAGGTGGTCGCCGGGCAGGATGAAGAGACCACCGAGACGCTGGCGCAACTCTACGGGCTGGTGGTTGAGGCTGGTATTCACAAAGCACCAGATATTCGAACCGCCGAAGCTGCCAAAGTGATCGAAAACACCCAGCGCGACCTGAACATTGCCCTGATGAATGAGCTGGCGTTGCTGTTCCATCAGCTGGGGCTGAACACGCGCGAGGTGCTGGCTGCCGCCCGCACCAAGTGGAACTTCCTGCCGTTTGAACCCGGGCTGGTTGGTGGACACTGTATCCCTGTCGACCCCTACTATTTGACCCACAAGGCGCAGGAGATAGGCTTCCACCCCGAAGTGATTCTGGCAGGACGACGCATCAACGACCAGATGGGCATCTATGTGGCGCAGGAAACTGTCAAGTTGCTTATTCATGCCGGGCGCTCGGTGCTGGGTGCGCGCCTGCTGGTGATGGGACTAACTTTCAAAGAGAATGTGCCCGATGTGCGCAACTCGCGCGTCGTTGAACTGATTGCCGAGTTGCAACGCTTCGGCTGCGAAGTGGAGGTGTGCGACCCGCTGGTGGTGGAAAGCGAGCGTCGCCGCCTGCCCTGCACCTTCATCGACAACCCGTTCGAGTGTCGACGCGGCGCCTATGATGGGATTGTGCTGGCTGTGCCGCATCGTATGTTCCGTGAACGCCCTCTGCGCGACTATCTGGCTCTCCTGCGCGAGCGCATACGCGGCGTCTTTGTGGATGTGAAAGGTGTTTACCTTGCTGAAGCCCGCGACAGCACCGTTAACTCCCAAATTTTATACTGGAATCTGTAATATCAGGTGATGTGGGGTGACCGCCCTGAAGCAGGGCTTCATACAGGGCTTCGTAGCGGCGCACTGTGTGGCGGATGTCGAAGTGGGCAACGGCACGCTGGCGTGCCGCGATGCCCATCTGTTGCCGCCGCCCAGGCTGATCGATGAGCGTCTGCAGCGCATGGGTCAGTGCCGATTCATCCTCGGAGGGCACCAGTAGTCCACTGATGCCATCCTCAACCAGTTCGGGCACACCCCCTACCGCCGTCGCGACCACAGGCAGCCCGCTCGCCATCGCCTCCTGCACCGACAGCGGGTTGCCCTCCACCCGCGAGGAAAGCACAAAGATGTCCGAAGCGTTCAGAATAGCGGGCACATCGGAACGCTGTCCCAGCAGGCGAACTCGCTCCGAGAGCCGCAACGCCTCGACTTGCTGGCGGATGGCAACATCCTGTTCGCCCGTGCCCACAATCAGCAGATAGAGAGGCACAGATGCCCGCAGCTGGGCAAAAGCGCGCATTAGCAGCGCATGGTTCTTGAGCGCCACCAGCCGCCCCACTGTGGTGATGACCATCGCGTGCGGTTCCAACCCCTGCTCGGCTCGCCAGCGCAGACGCCGTTCCATATCGGGCGCGTACTCATCGGTGGGGATGCCGTTGGGTATCAGGGGCGCATTCCGATAGCCGTAAAGCTGCTCTATGGTTCGCTGAACCCCCGCTGCCACAGCAACGGGCACGACGCGCCCGATGCGATAGCGGAACGCCAGCAACCGCACCCACTTGCCCACCCGAACCCCCATCTCTTTTGGCGCTAGGCTGTGAATCGTATGCACACGCACGGGCGTGCGATAAAGCAGCATCAGGGGATAGGCATAGTTCAGCCCGATAATGTGCGTGTGCACGACGGTGGGGCGATACTGGCGAAACAGCGCCTGCAGCTGACGATAGACACGCGCGTTAGCCCCACTGCCCTTGCCCAGAAAATAGAGCGGAATGCCCGCCTGCTGCAGCGCTGTCTCATAATGCGTGCCCAGCGGCTTTTCCAGGCAAATCGCCACTGGCGCATAGCGCCGACGGTTCAGGTGCAGTAACAGGTTCACCACCAGCCGCTCCGCACCGCCGACCACCAGACTGGGCACAATCTGAAAAAGGGGCTGAGCCTCGCCGTGCATTGTCCCAAGTGTACCTGAGGTGGTGGGCAGTTTTATGGTACAATCGGCATGTGCAGCCCAAGGTGCTGTTCTATCTCCGCAATCTGGCGGCTGGTGGCGCTGAGCGGGTGATGGTTATCCTTGCCAATAACTTCGCCCGCATCGGCGCGGAGGTGGTGATGGTTATCATGTCACCACCCGACACCCTCGCCAAGGAGCTGGAGCCAAACATTCGGCTTATTAATCTTGGCACGGGGCGCTACGCCGTTGGCGGACTTCGCCTGGCGCGGGTGCTGCGTCAGGAACGCCCCCATGCCCTGCTCAGCTCCCAGCACGGCACAAACTTCTGGGCAATTCAGGCACGGCGTCTGGCGCGCGTGCCTGTGCGCATCGTGCTGCGCGAAGCGACCACACCCACTGAAGCGATGAGATACTATCGCAGGCTGAAAAACCGCCTGCGCACTCTTCTCTTCATTCGCAGCGCTTACCCCAAAGCGGATGCCGTCGTTGCCCCCTCGCAGGGCGTGCGCGAGTCGCTGGCTGCCCTCACCGGCTTACCCATCGAACACATCCATCTCATCTACAACCCCACCATCACACGGCAGATGCCGATGCTCATGAAAGAGCCTCTGAACCATCCATGGTTTGCTCCAGGGGAGCCGCCTGTGATTCTGGCGGTGGGACGGCTGGTGCCGCTCAAAGGCTATGCGACACTGATTCGAGCGGTTGCACGGGTGCGCCAGCAGCTCCCCGCTCGCCTGCTTATTCTGGGTGAAGGAGAGGATCGCCCGCGCCTGGAAGGGCTGATCCGCCAGCTGAATCTGGAGCCTTATGTTCAGCTGCCCGGCTTTGATCCGAACCCGTTTCGCTATATGGCACGCGCGAGCGTCTTCGTGCTATCCTCGGAATATGAAGGGATGCCCAACGCACTGATTCAGGCGCTGGCGTGTGGCTGCCCCGTTGTCAGCACGGATTGCGTCAGCGGACCGCGTGAGGTGCTGCACAACGGTCGCTATGGGCGGCTGGTGCCGGTGGGGGATGCCGATGCACTGGCTGCTGCTATCATCGAAACCCTCAGCAGTGAACCGCCATCGGTGCCTGAATCGTGGCTGGATCAGTTCCGCGAGGAGCATGTGTTCGCCCGCTACCGCCAGCTACTGCTACCGGAGGGAAGCTGATGGAAAGTCAGAAGGTATCGGAAAGTCTGCGCCAGAAAGCCTTTAAAGGGGCTGCTTATCTCACTGTGCGGCAGGCAATTCTGACCGTAGTCAGGGTGGCAGGTGCCTTCTATCTGGCTCGGGTGCTGGGACCGGAACCCTATGGACTTTATGGAGCCGCTTTTGCCATCTTTACCTACCTGCAAACGGTGGGATTGATGGGCATCGATATCTACCTGATTCGGGAGCTTTCAAACCGAAACCTGTTCCATATGGTGTTCTGGTGGTTTCTCCTGTACGGCACAGGGATCATGCTGGTATCACAGGGGCTGCTAATACTGATAGGGCATTACTGGATACGCACGGAGGGATTTGTTGCTCTTTCGCTCATTCTCTGTCTCAATCTGCCCGTCGCGTTGCTTACCCGTATCCCCACCGCTCTGCTGGAGCAACAGCTGGACTATCGGCGGGTCGCCGCAATTGAGGTCAGCAGCCAGCTGGTTTACTATCTAACGGCAATACCGGGAGCACTTCATGGCATGGGGGCGTGGGCGCTGGTGCTTGGCTTCTGGGTCAGTCAGCTGACCGCCGCGGTGGTGGCGTTCCTTGCTGCGCGCTTCCGCCCACGCTGGTACTGGGATAAGCGTCAATTAAAGCCAATGCTCTCGTATGGTTTCGGTCAGTTTCTTTATCAGGGCTTAACTAACCTTCAAAACATCGTGCCTTCTCTGGTTTTACTACCTCTGGCTGGCAAGGAAGCAATGGGGCACTGGGCAATGGCGGAGCGAATCATCGCCATGCTTTCCTTCATAAAAGGGGTTGCTGGGCGTCTCTCACTGCCTGCTTTCGCGCATCTTCAGCACGACTTGGCGCGGTTATGCAAAGCAGTCAATGATACTGTTCGTCTACAGGCATTTATTATGGGATTAACTTATTCTGTATGGAGCTTAGTAGGTGTTGTAGCTGTACCCGTGATACTGGGCTCCCGCTGGAACCACCATCTACTTCTTTCTCTGATAGCAATTTTGGCGATTCGATCGTTGTTCTCTGCCCTAACGGCGGCTCAATCCTCTGCTCTTGCCGTACGCAAGCACAATGCTGCCGTCGTGATCACTGTGCTCATCTATCTGGTGGGCTTCACTCTCTTGGGATATGTGCTGGTGGCATGGTTACCTCCTGCATGGAAGGTAATCGGTTTTGGTGTCGCTTCGCTGTTAGCTGTTCTACCCAGCCGCCTCGTACGGCATATGGCTTTCGTTCACTATATCGGTCGCCCAACCTATACGGATAGTTTTCTTTTTGGTGCAATTACAGGTTGCCTGCTTTTTGCACCGCTGACAACCCCCTGGCTTTACGCAGTTGCTGCCTTAGTCCTTGCCCTTCCGATCACTCGCCGTGCAATCAAAGAGACCCTGCAGTCTCTGCGTACTCAGAATCCTCTCAGATGGCGCAAAAGGCATGCGAACCGCTCGGAAACGGTGTAGTTTCATGACTGGATATGGTATAATCGTGACAACGCAAGGTGAGAGGCACATGCTGAGTAAACTGAGAAGGTACCTGATTGGGATACCGATTTGTAATGCGCTATTATGGTGGTCTGTTTTTGCTTTCCCTGCCAGCCTCTCGAGGAGCATCTGGACACGCGGTGAGCGATTTCGAGCAGAGGATCTGCAGTTTTCAACCCGTCTGTTGCGCCCTGGTGATGTCTTCGTGGATGTGGGTGCTAACATTGGCACACATACAGTATATGTCTTGGGCGTCTTGTTGCTCCCACTGGCTGGGTCTATTCCTTTGAACCGCACCCTCGTATTTTCCACTATCTGGAACAAAATGCGAAGCTTAACTCCCTGCGCAATGTATCCTCTATAATGTTGCGCTTGGAGAGAGTGAAGGCGAGGCGATCATGACGGACATGCGTGCCGATGACATTAACTATATCGCATCCAGCGTTTCGGAGGGGGTCAAGGTCCCTTTACACCGCCTTGACTCGTTCGAATGGGCAGAATCACCTATAACGCTAACGGTGTATTTATCAAATATTATAAAGTTTTCTATGATTTTATTTGAGCAATGGTCAGGATTGACTCCACATAACGCTCAGGATGATGGCGCTCCACCACCAGCTGATAGCTGCGTTCACCCATCGCGACCATTCGATCCCGATCCACGATAATTGCCTCGATTTTCACTGCCAGATCGTCCACATCATCCGTTCGAAAGATATAACCATTCTGCCCCGGTTCGATGTAGCATCGGGTGCCGCAGGTATCGCTGCAAATCACAGGCAGACTGTTCGCCATCGCCTCCACAGGCGAGACCGCTGCAGGCTCATCCCTGCTGGGCAATACAAACAGGTCATGGTGAGCATATTCCTGGAGCATCTCGGCAAAAGGAATGTTGAGCCGAATATCGACCAGCGACTGCATGCCATGCTCGCTGATAAACTGCTGCACCTGCTCGAGAACCGCTCGTCGATGCGCCTCTGTGCAATCACCTATAAGGGTCAGGTGCAGGGGGTAGGTGTCGCGCAATCGCTCAATCGCCTGCAATAGTAGCAGGTGATTTTTTCGCCGCTCAAACTTGCCAACCATAACAATATTAATCTTATCATTTCGGAACCACAACTTGAGCTCGGGAGGTGTCACAGGTGGGACAACAAAGGGTACGTAGTGAATCAGGTCTGATGATGGACGGTTCGGCTCAGGTTCTCCCAACACAGGGGTCATCCACTGTGCCTGACACCAGCGGGTCAAACGCTCTACACGTGGACTTAAGACGCTGTATCGGGGAAACTGTGCATAAAAGATGAGGCGCGATCGGTTAAGCTTGGCCATAATGATACTTAATCGCCCATACATAGTCGTTATGGGATCGCGAATAATCGTTATGGTCGGGCGAAATTGGCGAAACAGGCGCCCGAGTCGTCCCACAGGGGGCAGATAGTACCTCAAGTAGGCATGGTATGACTTTTGCTTGATATGGAAGTATCGATCAACTGCTTTGAAAAACCATGACGGACCCAATATCTGCGGCTGCAACACGCGGTAATCCTCGCTGCTACCCTGAAAAAGAGCAAAGAATTGAACTTGATGCCCCGCCTCAAGCAGAGCTTTCACCGCATAGTACTGATTTGTATGAAAGCGGGGTGCCGTGAACACAATTCGCTGTGCGGAAGGCTCCTTCATCCCATCACCTCTGCGGGCGATTCTGCAGCCGCTGGGGGCGCAACCGCGAGCTGATTCGTGCGCTTCCAGTGGAACGCCAGCTCTACCACTGACCATAGTAAAACCACCGGCAAGGAGGTCGTAGCGTCCAGCAAATCGGAATGGACAGAATCATAGGCAAGCACCGAGACCATTGCTGCTGCCACGGCCACCACCAATGAACGCGCCCAGGGATCATGACAGCTGAAAAATGCCACAGCTGCACGAATGAAAAAGCCTATCAGAAGCAGCGCCAGCAAGCCCGTGCCTATCAAACCGATATGAAGCTGACGCGCCAGCCACGGAAAGTGCATTTGAGTTTTCAAAATATATACATTTGTAAAACGAGGGTTCCTGATTCCCGCTTGAGTGAGTGAAACATACCGTCCATAATCGGCTTCAAGCCCGGCTCCGAAAAGGCGCTGCCAGAGGGTGAGTCGCTCCATGCGTATCTCCCACGCTTCGCGTTCACGCACACGCGCCAGATAGGATGGGTCGCTGCGCGGGTCGCCTCCAAACGCATAGTTGCGCTCCCAGCGCTGAACCGCCTCTGAAACAATTCGATTTACTACCCCGCTCACCACAGGATGCAGCATTAGTACCAGCCCAAATAGAATCGCTGTTAAACCGATCTGTAGCTGACGCAGCAACGCCTGCGGCGGCTTCCAGAGCAGCACCAGCGGCATCACAGCCATCATCCCCCCCCATAATGCACGATTTTTGGTTGCCAGAACCGCATATAATGCTAACGCAATGTAGACGACCGCAACCGCCGCTTTCCAGCCGCGGTAGTAGCCCAGTGAATAAAGCGCAAAAAAGAAACCCAGCACAACAATATAAAGCCCAGCAGGGTCGCGAATACGATAGCCCTCTTCTGTCTCCCCAGCCGCTCTCAGCTGAAAGAGAACCTTCCAGAAGAAAGGCAACGGCGCGAAATATTCCCAGAGAATCGAAAGAAGCGCCACCGTCAGCACAATGCCGATCGCTGCTGCGACACGCTTCATCCGCTGTACATCCCTTAGCAAAACTATAAGAGGAAGAATGCCTATCCAGAGCATGTGCGCATCAAAGTAACGAAAAATTCCCTTACCAGCATATCCCAGCACAACCTCAGCATTGTCATATGGAAGCTTATCTTGTAAAAAGATGTAAATATAGCCTACATGGAGCATATAATAGCCCCAGAAAATCAACAATAGGGCGATAAACCACGAGAAGATGTGTGGGCGTTCCGCACGCGGGATGCGCACATATTCATAAATCGCACGCGCCGAAACAATCCCAAAAAAGAGCAGAATAAGCGTGCGCTCTCCTGTGCCACCGCCGGGGCCTGCAGCAAAGTACATCGCGTTGACGAACAATCCTGATCCTGCTGTGATAAAAACCACCACACTCAATTCAGGAACAAAAAACGCCAGCGGCGCCAGCAACGCCAGAATCGTGAACGCGATCGCGCGGTTGTCCTGACCCTGCAGCAGAAAGATCAGGACCACCAGATTCGCCAGCACCACCACCCCGATTGTGAGCAGGTTCGTCCAGCGCTCCTGTGTCATCCAGCAGCTGATGCGCGCGGTTAACGCAGACACCCACTCCAGCGGCAGTGTTAGCACATCGCGCAACCCTGTAAGCCGCTCCCGCGTTGTTCCCAGTGCCATCGTCGCCTCGCTATATATTATGGCACATTCGACACCCCGAATGGAGCAATCCCCTGCCCTTCAGGTATAATCTTGTTGCTATGGAGACGCTGGACAGAAGCCTGCAAAGCGAAGCCGTCAGTCGCTATGAGGTTCAGAAAGCCACCTGGCGCGTGAAGGTCGGTCTGGCGGAGATGTTGCGCGGTGGCGTGATTATGGATGTCACCGACGCCGAGCAGGCGCAGATTGCCGAGGAGGCGGGCGCCGTCGCCGTGATGGCGCTGGAGCGCGTGCCCGCCGACATCCGACGCGAGGGCGGCGTCGCTCGCATGGCGGACCCGCTCAAGATTCTGGAAATCAAGCAGGCTGTTACCATCCCCGTGATGGCGAAGTGTCGAATCGGGCACTTCGCCGAGGCGATGATTCTGGAAGCGCTCGGCGTCGACTTCATCGACGAGAGCGAGGTGCTGACCCCCGCTGATGAGGAGCATCACATCAACAAGCACGCCTTTCGCGTGCCGTTTGTGTGCGGGGCGCGGGAGCTGGGCGAGGCGCTGCGCCGAATCGGGGAAGGCGCCGCCATGATCCGCACCAAAGGCGAGGCGGGCACAGGCAATATCGTGGAAGCCGTGCGCCACATGCGCGCGATTATGCGCGACATCCGTCGCATCAAAAGCGCACCCGAAGACGAGCTGATGAGCATCGCCAAACAGCTGCAGGCGCCTTACGACCTCGTGGTGGAGATTCACCAGACGGGTCGCCTGCCCGTGCCGAACTTCTCGGCGGGCGGCATCGCGACGCCTGCCGACGCCGCGCTGATGATGTGGCTCGGCGCGGAGGCGGTGTTCGTCGGGTCGGGCATCTTCAAATCGTCTAACCCGCGCGCTCGCGCCCGCGCCATCGTGGACGCCGTGACCTACTATCGCGAGCCAGAGATCCTCGCGGAGGTCTCCAAAGGGCTGGGCGAGGCGATGCCCGGCATCGATGTACGCCGCCTGGCTGAAGAAGAGCTGCTTGCCGTGCGCGGCTGGTAGCTACAGGAGCGTGAAGGCTATGCCTGCTATCCGAGCGAAGAAGATGAGCGCGGCGGACTTTCAGGTCCGTTGGCGCATTTAGACGGACCCCTTGACTTCGCTGTCATCGATGGGGTATAGTACAAGCGCCATCGGGGCAAAGCTGTGCGTGCACCTTGACAATCGGGCGAAGGGTCCGATTGGAGTTCAGAGCTGTGCCTCTGAGCGGGTGGGCGTTCGCGCCTGCCCGCTGCAGGGGGTTGGTTTGTAGCCTACCTCTGAGGGATTGAAAGAATCGTTTGTAGCCTATTCGAGAAAGTTTGTAGCCTACCTCTGAGGGATTGAAACTCGGCGTACTGGCGTTGCAGGGCGATTTCGAGAAACACGCGGCGATGCTGGAGCGCATCGGCGTCGACTGGCGCGAGGTGCGCAAGGTCGCCGATCTCCACTCCGTCGACGCGCTGATTATCCCCGGCGGCGAAAGCACCACCATCGGGCGGCTGATGGCACGCTATGGACTCGATACCGCCATCCGCGAGCGGGCACAACAGGGCATGCCCATCTACGGCACCTGCGCTGGCATGATCCTGCTGGCAAAAGAGATTGCCGGCAGCCAGCAGGAACGGCTGGGGCTGATGGATATTGAGGTTATCCGCAACGCCTTCGGCAGCCAGATCGAAAGCTTCGAAGCCGACCTGCCCTTCAAACCACTGGGCGACCGCCCTGTGCGAGCGGTTTTCATCCGTGCGCCTGTCGTGAGCCGCGCGGGCGCCCGTGTGGAGGTGTTGAGCGAGTTTGACGGCAAAATCGTGGCGGTTCAGCAGGGCAAGCTGCTGGCGACGGCGTTCCACCCGGAGCTGACCGACGACGAGCGCGTTCACCGCTACTTTTTAAGCCTGCTGACCCGATAAAAATGGTCGGGGCGCCCGGATTCGAACCGGGGACCTCCTGCACCCAAAGCAGGCGCGCTAACCATGCTGCGCTACGCCCCGACGCTCCTGATTATACCTTAGCTGGCTCCGGGCGAGTGTGAGCGTGGTTTGCGCTGCATCGAGCGGCTGATGCGACACATAGCCCTTCTCGTGCAGGGATTGGACACGCTCATAGTTGCGCTGGGCTTCCTGCAGGCGGGCTTCGGCGTCGCGCACGGCGTTCGCCACCTCGATGCGCTCCTGCGGGTGCTTCACCGGCTCCAGCATGCGAAGGTTCTCCTGTGCGCTCTGATAGGCGGCTTCGGCGGCACGGAGGGCAGCCTATGTGAGCGCGGACTGCGCTTTCGGCTCGCGCTCCATCGGCTCCACGCGCAGCTGCGCCTGACGCACGGCGAGGCGAGCCTCTTTCGCCTGCATCTAGAGTGCAAGTTGCGCCTGTGCGGTGCTGAGTCGCGCCGATTCGACCGGCGCACGGCCCTGCTCCACCTGTCACCAATCCAACCACAACACCTCGTATCCACACAACCCGATTGCCGTCGATCAC
>JBBIJY010000010.1:0-98599 GCA_037445735.1 Armatimonadota bacterium
GTCAGGTACCTCAGCCAGCTTCTCATCGTATCGCCTCCCATCGTTTGGTTCCACAAAGTCATTAGACCAACTCAGTCTAATGACGCCATTCATTATACCCCCTCGATGACAGAAAAGTCAAGGGGGGGAGTGGATGTTCGAAAATTCGGGGCATAATCCTGAGTGAAACCCCCTCACCCGTACCCTCTCCCCCAAGGGGGGAGAGGGTTGAATGAACTCCCTCTCCCACAGCGTGGGAGAGGGACGGGGTGAGGGGCATCTTCTCCTCTGGGCGGGGAATCCTGCTCCCAGATAGGAATTTTCGAACACCCTCAGGGAGGCGGGCGTTCGAAAATCCGTTTTCAGATGAGACCGCTGGAGTCTGTTCTCTGCCCGCTACAGGCGGAATGGGGTGAAGGCAATATAGAAGCCCACCAGGTCGGCGTCGCGGGTGAGGTGATTGCGCGAGTAGTAGGTGTAAAAATAGACCGAATCGCTGAGGGCGCGTCCGATACCGACGCTGGTATAGCCATCGCCCCCGGGCAGGCGCAGATATTCACAGCTGATGTCCAGCACGCGGGGGACCTGAAACTGAGCGCCGACGCCCCAGCCCCACCGATTCGCCTGGTAGAACGACCCCACATGGAATCGCCCGAACGAAGTTGTGCGCGTGCCCACCACATAGTACTGGGGTTGAGCGTTTTCAGCGACATTCCACACGCCCACTGCAACGCCGGGGGACCGCTCGCTTTCAGGGTTCAGCACCAGGCGCGTGTTGAACGACCACTGACGCACCTGCGGCTGGTCGACCCCCACGCAGTCGATGCCGAACTCGAAGCGGTCGGTCAGCATCCACTGGGTGTAGAGGCAGCGGGTGCGCGTCTCACGGTAGAAGTGTGAGAGACCAAACTGCTCGGCAGCCAGATAGAGCGAGCGTGCCGATCCACGATTCGCGGTGGGCATAAACACCACCGTCTCGGGGATAGGTAGCGCAAGACTCACCAACCCCGTCAGTGCCAGAACTACCACCTGGTGTCTCATCGTTGCACCTCAGGGGTGCTTTTTCCACGAATCTGGCATGCCGATTCAGGTAAAATTTCGGGTGTAGGGAGGCGAGATCAATGCAGAGGCGTAAAATCCGAGCGGCGATGGTGACCGATGTCGGCGGCATCGGCGATGAGTCGTTTAATGCCTCCGCGTGGCGCGGGCTGCAACGCGCCCAGAAGGAGCTGGGCGCGGAGGTGCGCTATCTGGAGTCGCGAACCGCTGCCGACTATGTGCGCAACCTCACCTCGCTGGCACGACAGGGCTATGATGTGGTCTTCGCGGTTGGCTTTCTGATGGAGGATGCACTGGCGCGCGTTGCCCCCCGATTCCCCAGAGTCTACTTCGGGATTGTGGATGGGCGTGCGCCGAACCTGCCCAACTGCGTGTCGCTCATCTTCAACGAGCAGGAAGGTTCATTTCTGGTGGGCGCGCTCGCGGGCGCGATGACCCGCACCAACATTGTGGGCTTCATCGGTGGCATGAATGTGCCGCTCATCAAAAAGTTCGAGTACGGCTATCGAGCGGGCGTGCGAACCACCAACCCGCGCGCGAAGGTGCTGGTCGGCTACACGGGCAACTGGGACGATGTGACCAAGGGGCGCGAGCTGGCGCTGACCCAGTTCAATCAGGGCGCCGACATCATCTATCACGCGGCAGGGCGCTGCGGTATCGGGGTCATTCGCGCCGCCCAGCAGAAGGGCAAGGGCTACTTCGCGATTGGCGTCGACAGCGACCAGGACCATCTGGCACCGGGGCGCGTGCTAACCAGCATGATGAAGCGTGTGGATAACGCCGTGTTCGATGTGTGTCGGCGCGTGGCGGAGGGGCGGTTCCAGCCAGGCACGATTGTGTATGGCGTGAAGGAGAAGGGCGTCGGGCTGAGCCCGATGCGCTTCACACGCAAGCTGGTGCCGCCCGCGGTCATGGCGAAGATTCGCAAGCTGGAGCAGATGATCGCGCAGGGCACGCTGAAGCCGCCCTACGATGCTGCGACCTTCGCCCAGTTCCGTCCGCCGAAGGTGTAAGGGCATGGTGCGCCCCAGCTGGGACGACTATTTTATGCAGATTGCGCATGTGGTGGCAAGTCGGGCGACCTGCCCCCGCCGCAGCGTCGGCGCCCTCATCGTGCTGGACAAACGCATTCTGGCAACGGGCTACAACGGCGCACCGCGCGGACTGGCGCACTGCACAGAGGTCGGCTGCCACATCGTGGCGGGGCACTGCATCCGTGCCCTGCACGCCGAGCAGAACGCCATCCTGCAAGCCGCATTAAACGGCGTCTCCACGCGCGGCGCCACGATGTATGTCACTTGTCAGCCATGCAACCACTGTGCCAAGATGATGATTAACGCAGGCATCATCCGCGTGGTATTCGAAGGCGACTATCCCGACGAGTTCGCGCTGGAGCTGTTCGCGGAGGCGGGCACTGCGCTGGAACGATTCGTGGACGGCAGGCTTATCCCGGTTGACCTGACACCCTTCAGACCGAGGCGATGAAAACGATAACGGCGGTCTTTGTGATTGCGCTGGTGGCGACCTATCTGCTCACGCCGTGGGTGCGGGAGTGGGCGATCCGTGCGGGCGTGATGGACATCCCCGACGCGCGGCGCGTGCATAAGGAGCCGATTCCGCGCTGGGGCGGCTTCGCCATCTATATCGGCGTGCTACTGGGCATGCTGGCGGGACTGCTACGGCTCTACCTGCTGGCGCCCAGCGCGGAGGTGTTCCTCGCCCGCGCCACACCGATTCTGGGGCTGCTGCTCATCGGCACGGGCGTGCTGCTGTTCGGCATGCTGGACGATAAGCGCAACTTCCCCGCGTTGACCCAGGCGGCGGTGCTGCTGCTTGCAGGGCTGCTGGTGCAGTGGTTTGGCGTGCGCATCGAGGGCTTCATGGCGCCGCTGGGCGGTCGATTCAGCGACGCTCGCTGGATCCCCTTCGGCTGGTGGGCAATCCCCATCACCGCCATCTGGATGTTCGTGATTGCCAAGACGATGGACACCATCGATGGGCTGGATGGTCTGGCGGCGGGGGTGAGCGCGATTGCGGCGCTCGCGCTCGCGCTGATGGCGTTGCAGGCAGCCAATATTCTCAATCAGCCCTATCCGAACTGGCTGATAGCCATCAGCGCGGCGGCGATTGCGGGCGCGGCGGCAGGCTTTTTGCGCTATAACTTTAACCCGGCACGCATCTTTATGGGCACGGGCGGGGCGCAGTTTCTCGGCTTCATGCTGGCGGGGCTGGCGGTCATCGGCGCGTTCAAGGCGGCGACCATCTTCGCGATTGTCATCCCCCTGCTGGTGTTCGGCTTGCCGCTGATCGACGCGGTGAATGTGGTCATCCGGCGGGCGCTGAGCCGTCAGCCGATTCACAAGCCCGATAAGCGCCATATCCACCATCAGCTGCTGGAGCGCGGGCTGAGCCATCGCCAGACGGTGCTGCTGCTGTACGGCGTGACGCTGATGCTCGCGCTGTTAGCCGTGTGGCTCTTCGTGCGGGCGCTCGGCGGATAGGCGTTTCTGATGCTGGCGCAAAATGAGCAGGAGCGCCACATAGTCGTCGTAGGGTTCGGGCGGCACGCGCAGACCGCGGGGCAGCAGGCGGCGCCAGCCACGCGGCGGATGGAACCGAAAGTAGAGCTGGCGCGCCTGCAGGGTGGTGTCGCGCTCCTCCACCAGCTGCCAGCGACGGTCAGGAAACTGCGCTTTCAGGCGCGACAGCAGAGCGCGACTGCCTGTGCCCGCGCCCAGCAGCAACTGCTGGGGAGCATACTGCTGAAGCCATTCGGGCAGGCGAGCCATCAGCTCGTCGATGGCAATCACCGCCCGCAGCAGCACCTGCGCGGCGTCGGGCAACTGCTCCTCGGACACAGGCTGATCGGGCAGCTCGGCAATCGCGACGCCTGCCTTCCGGGTGCCAGGGTCAATCGCCAGGTAGCGCATGGTGGGCTTCACTTTCGGGTGCGCGGGCGCGGTTTCAGCCCCAGGGCGCGCACCACCGCGTTATAGCGTGGCGGCACGCGCAGCGGCTCACACGCGCTGGCGAGCAGGGCAGTGTCAGGGTCTTTCAGCCCGTGCCCCGTGAGCGTGACGGTGATGGTCGCAGGCTGGGTGAAGTAGCCTGCTCGCGCCAGTTTGAGCAGTCCGGCAATCGGCGCTGCGCTGGCAGGCTCCGCGAAGATACCCTCCAGCCGCGCCAGCAGCCGATACGCCTCCAGAATCTCCGCGTCGCTCACCTTTTCGAACAGTCCGCCCGACTGCTGCTGCGCCTGCACCGCCGCCTGCCAGTTAGCAGGGTTGCCGATTCGGATGGCGGTCGCCAGCGTTTCAGGGCTGCAAATCACACGGTTCTCCACGAGAGGCGCGGCGCCCGCCGCCTGAAAGCCCAGCATCTTCGGCAGGCGCGTGGTGCGACCCAGCGCGTGATATTCACAAAACCCCTGCCAGTATGCCGCGATGTTGCGGGCGTTGCCCACCGGGATTGCGTGATAGTCAGGCGCGTCGCCCAGCGCATCGCAAATCTCGAACGCGGCGGTCTTCTGACCCTCCGCCCGATAGGGATTAATGGAGTTGACCAGCGTGATGGGATAGCGTTCGCTCAGCATGCACACCAGTTGCAACGCGGCGTCGAAGCTGCCCTCGATCTGGAGGACCTGGGCGCCGTGCATCAGTGCCTGCGTCAGCTTGCCCAGCGCGACCTTGCCGTGCGGCAGCAGCACAAAGCAGGGCAATCCCGCCCGCGCCGCGTAAGCCGCCGCCGACGCCGATGTGTTGCCCGTCGAAGCGCAAATCAGCGCCTGCGAGCCTTCCTCTAACGCTTTGGACACCGCGACGGTCATGCCCCTATCTTTGAAGGAGCCAGTCGGGTTCGAGCCTTCCAGTTTCAGCCACAGGCGCGCTTCGGGATGGATCAGGCGTGCCAGGCGCGGCGCCTCCACCAGCGGCGTGTCGCCCTCGTTTAGCGTTACAATCGGCGTGCGCTCCGTGATGGGCAGATACGCCCGATAACGCGCAATAATGCCCCCAGCCATAGACGCGCCGAATCATACCCGTCGGAACGCCCTCTCCCGAAGCAGGGTATAATCTTCACAGGGCAGGATGCCCTTGCCCCAATCGCCAGGAGACTGGCGGATGATAACTTTCTCGAACGGTGAGCGGGTGGAGTTTCTCACGGGCAGCGGCGCGCTGGGCTTCGACGGGCGCGGCTGGTGGTGGGAGTATCCCCTGCGCTGGGTGGGGCTGCTGAACCCGCGTGAGTTTGCTATTGTGGTCAAAACGCTCACGCTGCACCCGCGCCGGGGCAACCTGCGCGGGTACGCGCCCTGGCGCTGCGTGCGCCTCATTCCGGGCGGCACAGTGAACGCCGTCGGGCTGACCAACCCCGGCATCGAGTGGTGGCTCCGCGCCTGCTACCCCCGCATGCAACGGATGGGCTTGCAGACCATCGTGTCGGTGCATGCCGCAACGGTGGCGGAAGCGCAGCAGATGGCGCAGCTGCTAACTCCCCTGCGACTGACAGCGATTGAGCTGAACGCCTCCTGCCCGAATGTGCCGCACGATTCTGCCGTTGCACATGGGGTGGCAGTTGCCCGCGCGCTGCGCGAGGCGGGACATCCGCTGATTGTGAAGGTCGGCTATGATCAGCCCTATGTGGAGCTGGCGCAGGCGCTGGAGGGCATCGCGGAGGCAATCCATGCGATTAACGCGGTGCCCTGGGGTGTGGTGTTTCCACAGCGCCGGTCGCCACTAACGCATCTGGGTGGCGGGGCGGTGTCAGGCGAGCCGATACGCCCCTTCGTGCGCGAGGCGGTCGCCCGATTGAGCCACGCCACCCGCCTGCCGATTATCGCAGGGGGCGGAATCTATACGCTGAACGATCTGGAGGAGCTGTGGGCGCTGGGCGCCCGCGCCTTCAGCATCGGCACGCTGTTTCTGCGAGTGCCGTGGCAACCCAATCGCCTCGTGCGCCAGTGGCGACAGTCGCACCCGTACGCCGAACCCGCTCAGGAGTCTGCCCCTACTCGCCCGCACTGCCAAAGTTGAACAGCACAATCAGCAGGTCGGCGTCGTCCACCGCACCGTCACCGTTCACATCTTCAGGCAAGCCATTGCCCGACTGCCCGAAAGCGAACAGCACCATCAGCAAATCGGCGTCGTCGATCTGATTGTCGCGGTTCGCGTCGCCGTTGATGAGCGTCCAGTTGACGCTGGTATTGGGCGCAAGGGTGAGCGTTTGCCGTCGGGAGAGCCAGCCCGGCACCCGCACGCGCACCGACGCCGTGCCGCTCAGCGCGGTGGCGACGGTGTATTGACCGTTTGCTTGCAGCACGGTCGTGGTGGCGTCGGTCTGCTGACCGCTCTGAAAACTGAACTGCGCTGTCTTGCCTGCTGGATCGGGCAGGTAATCGCTCAGAATGATTCGCCCTGTTAAAAACGGCGGCGCCTGCACGCGCTGAATACCGACCGCAGGAGTGTTATCGCTGCCCTGATTGACCGTGCTGATGGCGTACAGGCTGGCGTCGGGCGCGTCGATCAGCAGTTCGGGCTGCTCGTCTGCTTGGCTCAACCCACCCAGCGCGAGCGCGCCCATCAGCGAGCCATCGGGGCGCCACCATTGCAGGAACGGCTTCCAGCGCTCGGTGTCGGTCAGCTGGGCAATCAGCAGGGTGCAGGCGTTCGCGCTCGTGTGGACGCCCGCGACGGCGCGATAGACGCCACTGAGCGATTGCGAACCCATCAGGTTGCCGTCCGCATCGCCCAGCACAATAGCTGTCCATCGCGCGCTGGACGATTCGGCGTTCCCGGCAATCAACCAGCCCCTGCCCAGCGCGGTCAGCACATCAGGGATCGAGTCGCCCGGCGCGTTGCTGATGGGCAGTTGCCAGAGCAATGTGCCGTCGGCTGCCAGGTGCATCAGCAGAAGTCGTGCCTGCTGTGCCGATGACTCCCAGACTGTGCCCAGCAGGTAGATCGTGCCATCGCTTGCCTGCGCCGAGCGCTCGGCATAGAACGGCAACAACAATTCCTGTTGAACTGTGCCCGTGTCGCTGAGCCACTGCAGCAGCGTTTGATCCCAGCGCTGCAGGATGCCATCAGGATCGGGCACACGCGCCATCAGCAGGCTTATGGTCGCGTTCAGGCGCAGGATGCCCAGCGGGGCACGGCTCCATGTCAGCGTCTGCGCCGGCGCGAAAAGATTCTGGGCGAGCTGCGTGCCGTTGCCATCAAACAGCAGCCGCGCATAGCCCAGCCAGCCCGTGCCATAGGCATGAAGCACCTCCACCCCGTTCGGGCGAACAATCAGCCGACGAACCACATCGTACTCGCCCAGATTGACCATCGCTGACCAGAGCATCGTGCCGTCCGCTGACCAGCGCTGCACATAAGCCAGCGAGTCTCTGTCGGCGCGGGTGATGGCTAAGTAGAAGGAGCTATCGGATGCAGCGGCAATCGCTTCGGCGTTATAGGATTGCCCCGATTCGCTGATGGTGCGCGCCCAGAGCAGGTCGCCCTGCGGGGAGTATTTCAGCACAGCGACGCCATAATGCCCCGCGTCCATAATGTAGCGGGCGGCAATCAGCAGATTGCCCTGCGAGTCGACGGTGGCGACCTGCGGCAGGCAACCCCGCGAGCCGGAGGGCACAAACAGTCGGCTCCAGAGAACGCTCTGCGCGAACCCACCCTGCACGAGCAATATCAGACAGACCAGCCCTGTGAGCGTGCGCATACCATGCTATTATAGCCCAAGTTGGGTGGCAACCGCCCAGTAGCCCTCCGATTGCAGGATGCTGGCGATTCGCTCCGCATCGCTTTGCGCGGCGCACAATGCCCCCTGCACCGCGCCGCTGCCACACAGCAGCACGCGAAGTGCCCCCAGCGACTCCATACGCGCCCGCAATCGCAGGAGAGGTTCCAGCGCGTCCAGCACCACCGCCTCGAAATCGTTATGCAGGAAAGGCACGAGCTGTTCGGGCGTCTGAATCGCGCCCTGCTGGATGGCTCGCGCTAAGGTTTCTGTTGGGGCGAATTGGCGCGTCCGTCTTAACGACTCAAGGCGACTGGATAGCTGCGTGTACGCCCATGCGGTGGAGACGCCCACATCGGGCGGTCGAGCCAGCACCCACTCGAAGGGCGGCAGCGCGGGCAACGGTTGCACCTGCTCGCCCCGCCCACCCACACGCGCGCACGCCCCACTCAAAAAGAAGGGCACATCGGAGCCAAGCTGCCGGGCGATTGCCAGCAACTCCATTTCAGCCCCCTCACCCGTACCCTCTCCCCCACTGGGGGAGAGGGCTGAATGAACTCCCTCTCCCCGCTGGGGAGAGGGTTGGGGTGAGGGGTTATTCGCATGCGCAAGATGGGAAGCCCCCTCACCCGTACCCTCTCCCCCACTGGGGGAGAGGGTTTTATGGGACCTTCGCTCCATAAAATAGCGCACGATTGCGGCGGCGTCGCTACTGCCTCCGCCGAGACCTCCCTGCGGCGGAATGCGCTTGATCAGGCGCACATGCCAGCCTGATCGCGCCGTCGCGCCCACCTGCTCCAGCGCCCGCCAGACCAGATTGCGCTCATCGGTCGGCACGGCGAAGCCCTCCACCTCCAGCGCAATCGGCGGCTGGCGATTCGGGATGGGCGTCAGAATCAGCGTATCGTGCAGGCTCAGCGTGTGCATCACGCTCGCGATGGTGTGGTAGCCATCCTCGCGACGCTCCAGCACCTCCAGTGTGAGGTTGATCTTGGCAGGCGCGTGCAGCTCAATCATTCTTCATCCAGCACAACCCGGATGTGCAGCTCGCGCAGCTGCTCCTCGCTCACGGGCGACGGCGCACCGAACATCACATCGACCATCGCCGTGTTCTTGGGAAAGGCAATCACATTCCGAATCGTTTCGTCGCCCGATAGCAACATCACGAGGCGGTCGATGCCGGGCGCGATTCCACCGTGCGGCGGTGCGCCATACTCGAACGCCTCCAGCAGATGCCCGAACCGCTCTTTGATCTCCTCATCGCTGTAGCCCAGCAGGTGAAAGATTTTGTCCTGCAGGTCGCGCCGATGGATACGGATGCTGCCGCTGGCAAGCTCGTTGCCGTTGCAGACCAGATCATAGCACTGGGCGCGAACCCTGCCCGGATCGGTGTCCAGCAGGGGGATGTCCTCCTCGCGCGGTGCGGTGAAGGGATGATGCGTCGGGTCCCAGCGGTTCTCCTTCTCGTTCCACTCCAGCAGGGGGAAGTCGAGAATCCATGCAAACGCCAGGAGGTCGGGGTCGGCGAGTTGCAGGCGTTCGCCCATCTGCTGGCGCAGGCGTCCAAGCGCATGGTTCGCAACGGCAGGCTGGTCAGCGACGATGCCAATCAGGTCGCCCTCTTTCGCGCCTGTGCGCTGGAGGATGCCCTGCAGCTCCTCTTCGCTCAAAAACTTGGCGATGGGCGAGCGGATGCCTTCGGGCGTGAGCGCAATCGGAGCCAGCCCCTTCGCGCCGTACTGCTTCACAAACTCGCTCAGCTCGTCCCACTCCCGGCGCGAGTAGCCCGCACAGCCCGGGATGGCAATTGCCTTCACCACCCCGCCCGCTTCGATCACCGCGCGGAACGCCTGAAAGCCTGTCCCGCGCACCACATCAGTGAGATCGACCAGCTCCATGCCGAAGCGCAGGTCTGGCTTGTCCGTGCCGTAGCGTGCCATCGCCTCGTCGTAAGTGAGGCGCGGGAACGGTTTCAGCACGCGCTTCCCGGTGCAGTTCTCCACGATGCCGATAAACAGCTCCTCGATCAGGTTCAAAATATCGTCGCGCTCCACGAACGACATCTCCAGATCGAGCTGGGTGAACTCTGGCTGGCGGTCGGCGCGGGGGTCTTCGTCGCGGAAGCAGCGGGCAATCTGGAAGTAGCGCTCCACGCCCGCCACCATCAGCAGCTGCTTGAGTTGCTGGGGCGACTGGGGCAGCGCGTAGAACTTGCCCGGATAGAGTCGGCTGGGCACGAGGTAGTCGCGGGCGCCTTCGGGCGTGCTCTTGATGAGGATGGGCGTCTCCACCTCCAGAAAGCCGCGCTCGGATAGAAAATCGCGAATATATTTGACCACGCGATGGCGCAGTTCGAGGCGGCGATACATCGCCGGGCGGCGCAGATCGAGATAGCGATACTTCAGGCGGAGGTTCTCGTCCACCTCCAGTCGCTCCTCATTCAGCGGGAAGGGCGGCGTGCGGGACGGGTTGAACACGGTGAGCGTATGCGCGAACACTTCGATCTCGCCGGTGGGCAGTTTGGGGTTCTCGGCGCCGGGTCGTCGGCGGCGCACCTCGCCTTCGATGCCGATGCAGCACTCCACGCGCAGGTCGCCCGCGCGCTCGTGCAGGGCGCGATCGATGGCGGGGTCGAACACCACCTGCACCAGCCCCGTGCGGTCGCGCATGTCGATAAAAATCAGCCCGCCCAGATCGCGCACGCGATGCACCCAGCCGTTCAGGCGCACCGTCTGCCCCACATGCGCGGAACGCAACTCACCACAACAATGGGTTCGCTTCCAGCTCATCGCACGAATGATACCCGCATGCGGGAGAAATGCGCTCCCCAATGCCGTGATGTGCGCGGAGGTAAGCCCCACGCCCCGGTTGCAGCGGCGGGCTGCTGGCAGCTCCACCGCTGCAACCGGTTGCGTACAGGGAACCGTTACTTCCTGGCTTCCAGAATCAAGTTGAACGGAGTTTCCGTCGCGCGGCGGAAGTGGCTGAAGCCTGCCTCCATAAATACTTCGCGAAGACGCTCCTCGCCTGCCTGCGCACCCAGCCCCAGTCCAACCTCCTGAGAGAGCGAACTCGGCGTGCAAACGAAAGTCGACGCTGCGTAGAACATGCGCCCTACCGGGGTCAGGTTCTCCTCAAGCCGGTTGCCGGCGAACGGCTCCACAAGAAGCACTGTTCCGTCGGGTGCGAGCGCTTCATAGGCATGGCGCGCGGCACCCACAGGGTCGCCCATGTCGTGGAGACAGTCGAAGAAACAGATGAGGTCGTAACCACGAGCCGGATAGTCTTTAGCCGTGCTGACCTCGAATGTCACGCGGTCGGAGACGCCGCTTTCAGCCGCACGCGCACGCGCCGTCTCGATCGACGGGGCGTGAAAGTCGAACCCGAAGAAACGCGAGCTGGGGTAAGCTTCCGCCATGATGATGGTCGATGCACCATGTCCGCAGCCAACATCGGCAACCGTCGCCCCTGCCTCAAGCTTGGGAACGACACCTTCAAGGGCAGGCAGCCATTCAGCCACCAGATGAGCGCGATAACCCGGTCTGAAGAAGCGCTCCGTGCCCATAAACAGACACGGATGGTGGTCGCCCCATGACAGAGCGCCGTCGCCACGCATCGCGGCGACAATCTTGTCCTTGTCCAGAAACATGCTCGCCAGAACATAAGCGCCACCTGCGACATAGACAGGAGAATCCCTGTCTGCCAGTGCCATCGCCTGCTCCTCTGGCAGACGGAACCGCCCGTCGGCGGTCTCAACATAGCCCGCTGCAGCCTGGGCGCAGAGCCACTCCCGCACCAGCCGCGGGTTGCAGTTCGTCCGCTCCGCGAGTTCCTCCGGGGTGAGAAATCCACTACCAGCCATCGCCTGGTACAATCCCAGCTCGTCACCGACAAGCACGGTCGCCCATGTTGCAGCGCCCCCCATGTCGGCCACTACCTTATCCATAAACGCATACAGCCTGGCTTCGTCCATCGTTGTTCCTCCTCTTGAGTGTTGTGGGAACGCACGCGGTTGCGTGTATCCCATGTAAAATTATACCCCACCAAAAGCCTTTTTGTCAAGATCGATCGCACATTTCAATTCGGGAACTTTTCATTTGAATCGCTGGTAAGCTGACCATCGCTGATGTTCCATGCTGCCTTGACCAGCCATACACCAGCTCCGTACAGGGCACCTTGTGCAGTCTGGACTCGCTTCAAAACACCATTTCATAGCAACATGGAACGCACCTTCATCCACAAACATCGGCACCACTTGAGGTACTGATTGCACTCTCTTCTCTATGGAGCCTCGCATGTTCTTGGCTACAATCACATAGGGACGCCCCGACTCGTAGACTACATCCTCTATCACGCCCGTCCGACAAAAGACTTTACCGACATGTCCATCTACAACCATGAGTGTTTCTCGCATATCGATATCCAACTCCCGCCATTTTTCCACAAAAAGCCAGACCAGCCAGTTGGTCAGCATGCGAGCAGCTTTCGGATCATTGCCAACCCACCCGCCCTCTAAAATAGAGTGTTCACGCAAAAATGCCCAAAGAGAGTTTACACCGTCCTGAAGCCGACTTCTGGACAGTTCATACAGACCAGTACCGTCTGGCAGATTACGAACGAGAAAAATAAAAGTGGCGAATCTATATAGAAACAGCGACAGTGGTTTGATGCCACCCAATGCACCAACACGATAAAGCTCTCTGCCTTTTCGACCACCGATTTCTCGGAAGATATCCAGCACATCTCCGAATCGCTGCTCCACCGTATCAGGCTGGTATAGCAGTGTATCTCCAAATCTGGCGAACAGCTCGCGTACGAACTCTCGTATTTTGCCGGTGTCGCCTTGCTGATTGAGTAATGAACGCAAAAGCAGGTAACGAATGATGCTTTCTCTGTTTTCGATGGGTAGCTCCTCAGGCAGCGCCATGCTCTCGCGCCACTGCCCCTTCCATGTACGCCGACCAATCTGTTCCAGATGCGAAATTAACTCTTTTCGCTGATCAGGCTCGAGAGCTTCTTGTTTTACCTTTGGCATTACGAGCTGATGACCTCCTCTTTTTGACCTGGTCGGAGAGCCAGGTACGCAGGCGTTGAGCATCATCGCGCACGGTATACTCAAATCTCACATCGTCCAGTAAAGAAGGGCTATCGACACCAACTTTTGCCCGAATGATGGGTAGCAGTTCGCTGTCGATTTCGTAGCCGATGCATGAGCGTCCGAGGCGATACGCTACTCGCATCGTTGTGCCACTGCCCAGAAACGGGTCCAGCACCGTCTCGCCCTTATAGGAGAACAACAGCATCAGACGCCGTACCAGCTCTTCTGGAAATGCCGCGATGCCTTCTTCCAGCCGTCCCTGCAACGGCAATACATTTGTTATCTGCCATACATTCAGGTACCATTTTTGTTTTTGATACTCAACTAGATCGATTCGGGACTCTTCACGCCTGCCGGCGCAGATGCGTTGATAATCGAAGCGACCTTTCTGGAAAATCAGCACGCTCTCCTGTACATTATCCGGGTAGTAATAGAGCGGGTATGGATGCTGAAGAATCACCCCACTGCGACGGCTGATGCGGATATAACCCTCTGGTTTAAGCCAGACGATGCGATCCCGATAGCGGAAGCCCGCCTCCAGGAAGATTCGGGTCATGTCCGCAACCACAGGGTAGCGCTCGCCGTCGACAAGCACATCGTCGCAAACGATGCAGGCAACGCGCCCTTCCTCCAGCACACGCCAGATTTCCTGTGCCACGGCACGCATCGATTCGAGATAAGCCTCGTAGCTCTGGAACAGGTTGGGATAGTCAAATGGGGCATTGAAGTAGGGCGGGCTGGTGAGAACCATCTGCACCGACCGTTCGGGCAACTCTGTCATATTCCGCGCGTCGCCGAAAATCACGCGCAGAATGCAGCGCTCTGGTGCACCTGCCTCTGGGGTATCAGCGGCTCGGTTCGCCAGACCATTCTGAATTGGTCGCTTCGCTGGCATGGTCATCCCCTGCGTTGCATGAAGTCAAGCATAAAGTCGCGCAGTGCCTGCACGCCTTCGAGGGGCATGGCGTTATAGATCGAGGCGCGGCAGCCGCCGACGGAGCGGTGTCCCTTCAGCTCGTACAGCCCGTTCGCCTGCGCCTCTTGCACAAACGCCTTCTCCAGCTCCTCGCTCGGCAGTCGCCAGGTCACATTCATTACGGAGCGGCATTCGGGGTGCGCATGCCCGCGATAGAAGCCACCGCTCTGGTCGATCACCTCATACAGCAGGCTCGCCTTCTGGCGATTGAGCTGCTGCATGCGTTCCAGCCCGCCAATCTCGTTCAGCAGCCAGCGCGTAACGAGCATCACGATATAGATGGCGAACACGGGTGGCGTGTTATACACCGATTGATGCTCGGCTTGCAGGCGATAATCGAGCATGGCGGGCAGATCGGGCGGCACACGCTCCAGCAGGTCCTCCCGAATAATCACGATGGTGACGCCAGCGGGTCCTGCGTTCTTCTGGGCGCCAGCGTAGAGGAGCGCGTAGCGTTCGATGGGCAGCGGGCGCGACAGGAAATCGGATGAGGCGTCGCACACCAGCGGCAGGTCGCCCACAGGTGGCTCCTGCTGGAACTCCACGCCCTGAATCGTCTCGTTGGAGGTGAAATGCACATAGGCGGCGCTGGGATCGATGTCCAGTTCGTCGGGGCGTGGGGTTCGGGTGAAGTTCTCGTTTTTGCCTGACCACGCGATGCGCGCCCGCCCGACCTTGAGCGCCTCCTGAAACGCCTTCTCGCCCCACGAACCCGTGAGAATATAATCAGCCGAGCGGTCGCCCAGCAGGTTCATCGGCACCATCGCGAACTGCAGGCTCGCGCCACCCTGCAAAAACAGCACGCGATAATGAGCGGGGATGTTCAGCAGCTGCCGCAGGTTCGCCTCCGTCTCCTGCAAAATGGCGTCGAACCATCGGGAGCGGTGGCTGATCTCCAGTACCGACATGCCGACGCCCGGCAGCGCCAGCAAATCGCGCTGCGCCTCCTGCAGCACGGGCAGCGGCAACACCGCCGGACCCGCCGAAAAGTTCCACACGCGCTCTGGCATGACTGTCCCTCCAGCTTACAGAATGTATCGGCTCAGGTCGACATCCTTCACGATGTCGCCGAGTTTGTTGCGCACATAGTCCACATCGATGACGATTCGCTCGCCTGCGCGTTCGGGCGCCTCGAACGAGAGGTCTTCCATCAGCTTCTCCATCACGGTGTGCAGGCGGCGGGCGCCGATGTTCTCAGTACGGGTATTCACTTCGTAGGCGATGCGGGCAATCTCCTCAATCGCGTCGTCGGTGAATTCGAGTTCGACGCCCTCGGTGGCGAGCAGCTGTTGATACTGTTTGGTGAGCGCGTTGCGTGGCTCCCTGAGGATTCGGACGAAATCGGCGGCGGTCAGCGGCTCCAGCTCCACACGGATCGGCAATCGTCCCTGCAGCTCGGGAATGAGGTCGGAGGGCTTGCTCATATGGAACGCGCCCGCCGCGATAAAGAGGATGTGGTCGGTGCGCACGGGACCGTACTTGGTGATGACGGTGGAGCCTTCGATGATGGGCAGCAGGTCGCGTTGCACGCCTTCGCGGCTCACATCGGGACCGTACTGACTGCGCGCGCCAGCGATTTTATCGATCTCGTCCAGAAAGATGATGCCCGTCTGTTCGGCGCGCTGGATCGCTTCGCGAACGACGCTGGAGCGGTCGATGAGCTTGCGGGCTTCCTGCTGGGTGAGGATTTCGCGTGCCTCTTTGATGGTGACCACGCGGCGGGCACGGTTCTGTGGCACAAAGGGGTTGAAGGTGTCCACATCCATGCCCATCTCTTCGATGCCCTGCGCCGAGAACACCTGCAGGAAGGGGATGACGGGTTCCTCCACTTCGATTTCGATGGTTTCATCGTCGCGCAGTCCTGCGCGGATTTGTTCAGCGAGGGCGCGTCGGAGTCGGCGCCGCTCGGTTTCCGATTCTTCCGCGTTCTCATCCGATTCTTCCTGTTCAGGTGGGGTTTCGGTGCCGAAGATGAGGCGCATGAGGGGTGAGGGTGAGGTCTGGCGTCGGCGTCGGCGCGGGCGCAGCATCAGCTCCACGATGCGTTCCACCGCGCGTGCCTCCGCCCGCTCGCGCACCTCCTCCAGCTTCTCCTGCTCCACCATCCGCACGGCGACATTCACCAGATCGCGCACCATCGAGTCGACATCGCGCCCCACATAGCCCACTTCGGTGAACTTGGTGGCTTCCACCTTGATGAAGGGCGCCTTCACCAGCGCGGCCAGGCGACGCGCGATCTCGGTCTTGCCCACGCCCGTGGGACCAATCATCAGGATGTTCTTGGGCATCACCTCGTCGCGCAGTTCCGGTGGCAGCTGCTGGCGACGGTAGCGGTTGCGCAGGGCAATCGCGACGGCACGCTTCGCCTTCGCCTGACCCACAATGTATTTATCCAGCTCCGCCACAATCTGGCGCGGAGTCAGCTCTTCAATCGGCAAAGTCGTTTCGGCTGGCACATGCAGAAGTATACCCGCTGCTATGGGAATAATGGCGTTCAGGCAGGTATAATCCCTCAGGTGCTGTGATGCGACACTTCTGGACAATGATAGGGCTTATTGGGCTGATGGCGCTGGCGGCGGCGCAACCCCCACGCGAGACCCAGCAGAAGCTTGAGGCGGTTCGCGACCTGCTTCAGTTCCGTCTGGTGCAGTTGAGCGACTATTACTGGCACGAGGGACACCACTACAAAACGATGGCGCTGCTCTTCGTGCTGATCGAGTATGACCCGCAGGATGTGGAGGGCTTCGCCTCGCTGGGCTGGTTGCTCGATAGCTACGGGCAGACCGCGCGCGCGTTTCAGGTCTATGAGCGCGGCATCCGCGCCAACCCTGATCGGTACGACCTCTATTTTGAGGCGGGCTTCTGGTACTCTCAAAAGGGTGATTATCAGCGGGCGCGCGCCTATCTGGAGAAGGCGGTGAGCTTCAAAGAGGCGCCCATCTTCGTCTGGAAATCGCTGGCGCACACCTGCGAGCGCATGGGCGACTTAAAACGCGCCCTCGAAGCGTGGGAGAAAGCCAGACAGATGGACCCCACCGACGGCGCAGTTGAGCTGAACATGGCGCGCGTGCGCAGGAAATTGCAGGAACAGAGCGAACCGAACCGCAGCAGAGGTGGTCAGGGATGATTTCGCCCATCGATCTGGTCATCTGGGTGTTGCAGGCGCTGGTAGTGATTATCATTCTGGATGTCATCTTCTCGTGGATACGGTTTGCGGGCGGGCGCGTGCCACGCTATAACCCGGTGGTGCGCTTTATCGAGCGGGTCGCGGACGCCATCCTGGACCCCTTCCGCCGCCTGCAGGAACGGCTCTTCCGCAGCGCTGGCATGAGCATGTTCCCCATCGACTTCTCGCCCGTGCTGGCGATAATTCTGATCCAGTTTCTGGTGGCGCTGTTGAACGGGCTGCGGTAAGCCCCGTGTTCAACTCTGCAACTGCTGTCGGATCAGCTCGGGCAGGGTTTGCAGGGCGGTGGGTAGCTGGTCGGGCTGTTTGCCGCCTGCCTGAGCGAAGTCGGGCTTGCCACCGCCGGAGCCGTCGATGCGCTGTGCCAGCTCGCGTGCCAGCTGACCTGCGTGCAAGCCTCGCTGTACCCATTCAGGCGCGATTTTGACCACCAGCACGGCTTTGCTGTCCTGCGCCGTGCCGAGCGCGACCACGCCTGCGCCTCTCTGGATGAGCTGATCGGCGAGCGCGCCGAGCGATTTGCTGTCCGCGTCCGCGACCACCTGCGCTATTACAGGCACACCCGCTACTTCCACAGGCGTCATCGCGCCGACAGCCTGCGCGATGGCGCTTTGCCGAAGCCGCTCCAGTTCGTCTTGCAGCTCTTTCAGCTGGCGCGTGAGGCGTTCGACGGCGCGGGGCAGTTCGGGCACAGGCGTTTGCAGGCGTTCGGCAGCCTCACGGATGGCATGCTCGCGCTCGCGCAGCCACTGATAGAGCCAGCGCCCCGTGAGCGCCTCGACGCGCCGCACACCCGCCGCCACACTGCCCTCATGAACAATCTTGAACAGCCCCGCTTCGATGGTGTTGGTCAGATGGGTGCCTCCGCACAGCTCCAGCGAGAAGCCCGGTATCTCCACCATGCGCACGCGCTCGCCGTACTTTTCGCCAAAGAGCATCATCGCGCCGCGCCGACGCGCCTCCTCGATCGGCACATCGGTGTGAACCCGCACCTCCAGCTCTGCCAGAATCTTCTCGTTGACCAGCGATTCGATGCGCTCCAGCTCGTCGGGTGTGAGGGCGCGCGGATGGGTGAAGTCGAAGCGCAATCGGTCGGGCGCCACCAGCGAGCCTGCCTGCACCACATGGGGTCCCAGCACGGTACGAAGCGCCGCGTGCAGAAGGTGAGTCGCCGTGTGGTTGCGTCGGATGTCCAGGCGGCGTTGTGCGGGCACACGGGCATACACCGTCTGCCCGATGGTCAGCTCGCCCGCCACGATGCGGGCGTGATGGAAGTAAAAATCGCCCGCTTTCTGGGTATCCAGCACTTCGGCTCTGCCGCCCGCCCATTCCAGGAGTCCCGTGTCGCCCACCTGTCCACCCGCTTCGGCATAGAAGGGGGTGATGTCCAGCACAATCTCCACCGTCTCGCCCTCGTGGGATGCGGGCACAAGATTGCCCTCTTTGACCAGCCCCACAACGGTCGCTTCGGCTTCGAGCTGGTCATAGCCCACGAATCGGGTTGGTGATGTCCGCTGCGCCAGTTCAGTGAGTGCGGCGCCCGTTTGCACGAAGAGCTTCTCGGAGATGCCGCTGGCTTCGCGGGCGCGGCGACGCTGTTCTTCCAGCGCGCGCTGAAAGCCTTCGATATCGACCTGCACGCCCCGTTCCGCCGCGATCTCGCGCGTCAGCTCCAGCGGGAAGCCGTAGGTGTCATAGAGGGTGAAGGCGCGTTCGCCGGGCAATACGCCCGATGTGGGCAGCTCGGTCAGCATCTCTTCCAGTCGTGTCAGCCCCGTCTGCAGCGTCTGGCGGAACCGCTCCTCCTCAAAGTGCAGCGTGCTTTCGATATACGCCTGTCGCTGTACGATTTCGGGGTACTGGTCGCCCAGCGCTTCGATGACGGCGGGCACCAGTTCGGCGAGGAACGGCTTCTCCAGATTGAGGATGCGCAGCCCGCGCGTGATGGCGCGGCGGATGAGCCGCCGCAACACATAGCCGCGCCCCTCGTTCTGGGGGATCACGCCATCGGCGATGCTGAAGGTCGCCGCGCGAATGTGATCGGCAATCAGGCGAATGGCGGTGTCGCTGGCTTCGTCTGTTTTATAGGCGATGCCAGCTATCTGCTCGATGCGGCGCACAATGGGCGCGAACACATCGGTCTCGTAAGGGCTTTCCAGCCCCATCAGCACCGCTGCCGTGCGCTCCAGCCCCATGCCCGTGTCGATGTTCTGCTTTGGTAGAGGAACCAGCTTCGGCTTGCCGTTCTCTTCCATGCGCTCGTACTGCATAAACACGAGGTTCCAGATTTCGAGCCAGCGTCCGCATTCGCAGGCGGGACCGCAGTCGGGATTGTTGCAGCCTGTGTTCAGCCCGGTGTCGTAGAAGATTTCGGAGCAGGGACCGCAGGGACCGTTGGGACCCTCGCTGATGGCGTTCGCGGGCCAGAAGTTGGTCTTCTCGCCTAATCGCCAGATTCGGTCCGCTTCGATGCCCACCTCGCGGTGCCAGATGTCGAACGCCTCATCGTCATCCTGAAACACGGTGAACTGCAGGCGATTGGGGTCTACCTTCAGCCGCTCGGTGAGGAACTCGAACGCCCAGCGAATCGCTTCGCGCTTGAAATAGTCGCCGAAGCTGAAGTTGCCCAGCATCTCGAAGAAGGTAAGATGCGACAGGTCGCCCACCGCGTCGATGTCGGTGGTGCGCAGGCACTTTTGCACGGTGGTGACGCGCGGCGCGGGCGGTTGCGCCGTGCCCAGAAAGTAGGGCTTGAACTGCACCATGCCCGCGCTGGTGAACAGCAGGGAGGGGTCTTTCGGCACGAGGCTATCGGAAGGGAGCAGCCGATGCCCCTTCTGCTGGAAGAACTCCAGAAACACCCGTCGCAGGTCGCGCGCGTTCCAGCTCATGGCTGTGTTGGATTCCCATCGAGAGAGTTAAGGGCATTCTGCAATTGCTGGGCAAAGGCATCCAGATTTTCGGCAGTCACCGCCATGCGGTGCAGCTCCTTCAGTAGAGTAATATCGGCTATCTGCTGCACACGCTGAGCGATTGCTGGAGGCACCGCCCCAAACCGCGTTTCGAGGGTCAGCAATAGCGCCTGTTGTAGACCCTGTTCGATGCCCTGTTCGATGCCCTGTTCGATGCCCTGCTCGATACCTTGCAGAACGCCGCGCTCGATGGCGAACTTCTCCAGACTTGTAAGCGGCCACTCCGACTCTTGCTCTGCCTCATGAATCACCTGTTGAACCAGCTGCTCATATTCCTTCGGCAGTACCATGATGAAATCCACCACCTTGTACAGTTCGATGATCTCCTCATGAGTATACCCGCGCGCTCGCAGCTCGCGCACGAGGGCGATTTTCTCGCTCAGAAGGAGTTCAGGATTACCGCGCGCTCGCAAAGCCTGCAGGTGTGCCCGAATCACCATCGCAATTGCGCTCGTATGAGCCTGCAACTGCGCTTCATCCAGTTCGATGAGCTTGGCGGTGGGAAAGGAGAACAGAAGTCGGCAGCCCGCCAGCTCATTTTCATACGCTTGCGGTCGCCAGTCGGGTTCAGCATCCGCAAGGATTGCCAAACTTACAATGTTCGCTGACCTGTAGTAGTCGTAGAGACGATAGTAGTAGGTAAACATGCGCTGTTCAAAGGCAGGATCAGGCTGTGTTTGCACCTCCATATGGATAAACACCGCGCCTGGCGTGCCATTTTTGAAGCGCACTTCCGCCAAATGGTCTACATACCGCTTGCCCGTTTGAGCTTCGGGCACAAGGCGCGGCAGCTCAGTGTTGCGGAACACGACAGGCGCTCCCCAATCGATGAGTTGATGAACTTGCGGGAAGAGCAGCGCGAGCGTATCTTCGAAAAACGCGCTCAGCGCCAGCTTCCAGCCACTATCGAAATGGGCTTCCTCTCCCATTTGCTTGAGAGCGCTCCTGCCGATCCCTCCGTCGATTGAGGCAGTGTCTACCCGTGTGAGGGCTTTATTAACTATTCCTGATAGCACCCGCAGCCGCCACAGCCGCAGCCGGGCACGCCCTCGGCGCCCTCTGCCTGAAACGACGAACCACAGCCGCAGGTGGCTATCGCGTTCGGGTTATCGATCTTGAACCCACCACCCAGCATGTCCTCCACATAGTCGATGGAGGAGCCGTCCATATACTGGATGCTCAGATTGTCCACATAGATTCGCACGCCGTGCGACTCGAAGATGAGATCGTCGGGTTCGGGTTCGGCGTCGTCGATCGCCATCTGATACTGCAGTCCGCTGCAGCCGCCACCCGCCACCCACACGCGCAAGCTGGCGTTCGGGATGCCCTGCTCCTCCAGCAACGCTTTGATCTCCTGAGCCGCACGCTCGGTAAGTGTGATTGCCATCGGTCTCTACCTCCACAGGGATTATACCCGACCGAACCCCGCTTCATGAGTGAGCCAGAACCCGCATTTCTGGCATGTGAAGGGGACGGCTGGATGTGGAAAAATGCTCCTGCAGGCGCCTGACACGGCGTCCGATACTCTTGCAACAGGAGGAGTGGAACGATGCGACGAGCGAAGGGCTTTACCCTGATCGAGATGCTCGCGGTGCTGGTGATTCTGGTGACACTGGCGGCGATTGTGATCCCGCGCTTTATTAATGCGGGCACACGCAGCCGCGAAGCCGCTTTACGACAGACGCTGGCGGAAGTGCGCAACGCCATCTCCATCTTCCGCAACGACACGGGCTACTACCCCCAGCAGCTCAGCGACCTGACGGCGACCACCCCACCGACTCAGGGCTATGACCGCTGGGGTCAGCTCCAGCCGATTGACCCTGCCGATTATCACGGTCCCTATCTGGATAAGCTGCCCATCTGCCCCATTTCCAAGCAGCCGCTGCAGTACTATCGGAACGCGCAGACGGGCGCATGGGATGTGCGCAGCCCGTCCACCGCACGCGCACAGGACGGCACGCGCTACAACACCTGGTAGGTGGTGTTATGCAGGGTCGGGACTATCGCCAGCAGCGGGGTTTGAGCCTCGTGGAGGTGCTCATCGCGGTGGTTATCATCGCGGTGGGGCTGCTGGCGATTGCCGGCACGCTGGGCTGGGTCAGCCGTTCCAGCACCAAGCTACGCTACCAGAAAGTCGCCCTCACGCTGGCGGAAAGCAAGCTGGCAGAGCTGGAGGCTGACCCGGATCTCCCTGCCACACCCGTCACCCGGCTGTTCAGTGTGGGGCAACCCGTTAGCGACCTGCCGCGCGGAGCCGTGATGCGGCTCTATTCCGAGCCGTTTCCGACGCCGACCGAAAAACGCCTGCGTCGGGTGCGAATCGAGGTGAGCTGGGGTGCACCCAACGACCCGCTCAGCGGGCGAATCGTGCGCGAGCGGCTCATCTGCTTGAGGTGAGAACCGTGCGACGGCAAAAAGGCTTGACGCTGGTGGAAGCACTCATCGCGCTTGCGGTCGCAGGCTTGCTGGTCGCAGCCCTGTTGACCCTTTATGTGCAGGGCACGCGCGGCTCCACACACCTGCAGAGCAAGGCGCTCACCGAGCGCATGGTGGAAACCGCGCTGATGGAGATGGAAAGCGCGTGCCGACAGGCAATGTTCGCAGAGGTCAAAAACGGGCGACTGATTCTGACCTTCCCGCGCGATACCGACGCCTACGGCAAGCCCATGCCGGTCAAGGCGAAAGATTCTCCCACCTATCGCAAGGGCACAGAAATGGTGTATTACCTGTCAGACGCCTCCGGCGCTCTCAATCGGCGCGGCACCATCCTCTGGCGAGGCATTCTATCGAGCAGCTCCGTTCAGCCCGATACCTCCTGGAGCCTGCTGGGCAACGGGCAGGGACGAATCATGCCCATCACCCGGTTCACCCCATCGGTGCGAATCTTGCCCGCGGGCGTGGCGGTGACCCTGACGGTGCAATCGGTCATTCAATCAGGGGAGGATCGCTATGAGACAACACGCACGCGCACATTCCTGGTGCAGAATGCGAACACATGGCGTTAGACGTCAGCGCGGCAGCACCTACGCGATTGCGCTGATTGTGCTCACGGTGCTGGGCACGCTGGCGACGATGCTCGGCTGGAGCGCGCTGCTGCAGAGCTGGCACGCACAGCGTAAAGAGACCCAGCTGCGCCTCGATTCGCTGCTCGCCAGCGGCGTCACCTACGCCCGCTGGGCACGCGCCTACCAGGGGCAGAGCCTGCCCTTCACTTTCAACCTGAACCTGAGTGAAGGGCGCGTCACCGGGCGCGTGGACGCCGATAGTCGCTACGGCGATAACGCCATGGTGGTGCAGGTCACCGCCACCTACAGGGATCAAACAAAGTCGCTCACGCGAATCGTGGATGGCACCCGCAGAGCGCGCAGCACCACCGAGTTCGCCCTCTTCATCGATGAAGAGCTCGATGTGGGATCGGGCAGAAAGCTGAGCGTCGAAGGCGACCTGCACGCCAACAACAATATCCAGGTGCAATCCGGTGGGGTCCTGACTGTCGATGGCGCCATCAGCACAAGCCGACAGATTCTTGGTAGTGCCATCGCCACCCTCTATAGCGAAACCTGGGGGCGTCTCGTGCCAAACGACCTGCCCAGCCTGACCAATCTGCGCTCACAAGCCACCCAGGTAGTTGCTGGCAATCAGAACCTGCCGTTCGGACTGACACTGCCGAACCAGTCCGTCTACTATGTACAGGGCAACCTGCAGATTCAGGGACCGCTGCAGGGCAACGCGATTATCGTGGCGGAAGGCAATATTGTGTTCACGGGCGACACCAGCTACGCCGACAACGACTCGCTGTTCGTGTTCTTTGCGGAGGGCAACATCGAGGTGCCCGATAACGTCCGCGTGTCGGGGCTGCTTATCAGCCTCGATGGGAATGTGAAACTGGGTAACAGGGCGCAGGTCAACGGCGGGATTATCATTCTGGATGGCGATTTGCAGCTGCAGGGCGAGGCACAGCTCGAACATGACCCGCGCATTAACGCCGACCTCTTCCGCGAGCTGACTCGCCTATAGGAAACTACGGGGGTGCTCCCGGTTCTCGACGTACCGATCCCATGAAGAGGTGGATATTGCCTGGCACAGGGAGATTTATTGACGCAAGGAGGCTTTATCGATGAGACGATGGTGCTGGATTCGGAACGGTCATTCGGCAGACCCTGAGCGGTCAGGTCTGTCAGGGCAGGAGCACGGGTGTGATGCTCGCGTCCCTGCAGGAGGGGGCGCACAGCCAGTGCGCACGGCTGTCCTGCTGATGTCGTTGCTGTTGTGGGGCGCGCTCGCGACACGCTCCACCCTCCTGCTGACAGCTTGCGTCGGACTGAGCGTGGCGACGCTGTTGCTCTGGCAGCAGGAGCGTCGGTCGGAGGGTCAGCGTCCGATGGCCTGGGCGCTGCTCTGGCTGATTGCCTGCGCCCTGCTGATTCTTTCGCCCGAGCCGTCGCGCACATGGTGGATGGCAGGCGCGTTCGGATTAGCAGCGGGATGGGCTGGCGGGAGCCGTCTCTGGCGCACGCTGGGCGTTACGATGGCGGTGTTCGCCAGCATCGAGTGGCAGATGCTCGGTGATGGGTTGACCCTCAGCCTGCAGAGCGCGTCGGCACTGTGGGGGTTAGCCGAGCAGCTGCTGCGAATCGGCTTGCTGGGGCTGGGTGCATGGCTGGTCGGTCGCGCGCCAGCGGGCGATTCGGCGCCCGTGAAGCAGGCTGTGGAGCCTGTGCCGTTAGAGAACCTGCCCCACCCGCGCTTCCTCTCTCAGCGGTTGAGCGTCTACCTGCAGCAGCATCTGCCGCGCCTGCAGGCGGAAGGCGCCGTGCTGTATCTGTACGATTTGCGCGCGGGCGCCCTGGATGCCGTTCTACGGCTGGGAGCGTTGCCCGATTTAGTCAAGCAGCGGGCGCGCGTGCCGATGGGCGACGGGATGGTGGGCGTGTGTGCCGCCACGGGGCGACCGCTGGCGTTCCTCTCGCTGCTGAAGCCGCCCGCTGACCTGCCGCGCAATGTGGCGTGGGAGGGCGCACCCAGCCTCTGTGTGCCCCTGTTCGACCCCACCAGCCCCAGCGGGCGACCGCTCGGCGTGCTTCAACTCACTGGAACCCACCTCTCGATGGAGGCGCTGCCGCTCGCTCAATCGGTTGCCGCTCGTCTCGCTGAAGCGCTGGCACTTGTGCGCCAGCGCGAAGCCGAGCAGCTGGCAAACTTCCAGAAGCTGAGCGCGATTGTCGCTCAGGTGGAAGAGCAAAGCCCCCACACGCGCGGGCACTCCCATCGCGTGGCGGCGCTGTGCGACCTGCTCGCCGAAGAGCTGGGGCTGGAACCCGAGCTGCGCGAGAAGCTGCGCATCGCCGCGCTCTTCCACGACATCGGCAAAACGCGCGTGCCGCCCGAAATCCTCAACAAAGAGGGCGCACTCACCGATGAAGAAAAACTCCAGATCCGCCGATACCCCATCTACAGCGTGGAAATCTGCGGCGGTATGGGCTTCGACGAGGATGTGCTGTTCCTGATCCGGCACCATGGCGAGCGGCTGGATGGTTCGGGCTATCCCGATGGGCTGGACGCCGCGCGTCAGCCCCTGGCGCTGCGCATCCTTGCCGTCGCCGATGTGTTCGACACGATGGCATGCACGCGCGCCTATCGCGACGCCTTAAGCACCGAGGAGCGCCTGCGCGAGCTGTCGCGCCTGGCGGGCACCAGGCTGGACATCCTGGTGGTGGAGACCCTGCGTCGGGCGCACCTGCAGGGGCGACTGGAGCCAATCTACAACGAGCTGCTGCGTGATCCGCTGGCGAGTCAGGAGCCGAAGCTGCTGGCGGCATAGATCAGTGCGGGCGGTGCTGGCGTCGCATCCAGAGCCAGCCGAGCGGGAGCCCGACCAGCGCGCCCAGCAGGGCGCCCCAGCCGCCGAACGCCCAGTAGCCCAGCCAGCCCAGGATCGCAGGGGGCAATCCCAGCACCAGCAGATAGACCATCAGCAGCCCTGCCACCATGCCCCCAATCAAGCCGACCAGCGCGCCCGGAATACAGCCCACAATCCCGAACGGCAGCCCAACGAGGAAGCCCGCCACCAGCCCCAGCCCTGCGAACAGCCCCGACAGCAGCTGCGCCCACACAGGCAGCGTGTGGGTCTGCACCTGCACGCGCTGGAACCGCTGCTGATAGCCCGCCCGCATCTGCATGTAGGGGTCGCGCGGGGAAGCACGCACCGAAAGCGGTCTGGGCGGTGTGGCTGTGCCGCCGCCGTTCTGGCGCGCCGCATCGTACGCCGCCCGCCGCGCCGGGTTGCCCAGAATCGCGTACGCCGCGTTCACCCGCTTCATCTTCTCTTCATACTCGCGCTGCTTGCCGTCGGGCGCATGATCGGGATGGTAGCGCCGTGCCAGCTGGCGATAGGCTTGCCGAATCGCCTCCTGCGAGGCATCGGGCGTCAGCCCCAGCTCCCGATAGGCGTCCCAGTGCCGTTCGAACCGCATCGCCCCCTTCTATTGTACACCACCGGAACGCCTTAATCGGTGAGCAGCTTTTGCAGGCGTTGGGCAAGCTGCGCCAGAGTGAACGGCTTCTCCAGCAGTTCGATGCCCGGTTTCAGCTCGCCGCGCTCGGCGATGGCGTTCGCCGTGTAGCCCGAAATGAACAGCACCCTCAGGTTCGGGTTCAGCCGCTGCAGACGCTCGGTCAGCTCGGTACTGCTCATTTGCGGCAGCACCACATCGGTAATCAGCAGGTCGAACGCCGTCGGCTGACGCTCGAACTGTTCGATGGCTTCGGCAGGGCTGACCACAGGAAGCACCGTATAGCCCAGCGCGATCAGCATCTGCGTGATGGCGTCGCGCGTGCTGTCGTCGTCCTCCACCAGCAGGATCGAGCCGTGCCCGCGCGGTATTTCGTGCGTGGGAGTCGGGGCAGCGGCAGGCGGCTGGGCAGGCTGATCGATGCGCGGCAGATAGATTTTGAAGGTGGTGCCTTTGCCCGGCTCGCTGTAGACCCAGATGTATCCGTTCGCCTGCGTGATGATGCCATGCACGGTCGCCAGCCCCAGCCCCGTGCCTTCCTCGCGCGTGGTGAAGAACGGCTCAAATATATGGGGCAGATGTTCAGGCGGGATACCGTGCCCCGTGTCCGTGACGCTCAACAGCACATAGTCGCCCGGCTGCACAGACCAGTGTGTTTCGCTGTAGTCGGCGCCCAGTGTATAGTTCGCTGTCTCAATAATCAGTTTGCCGCCAGCGGGCATCGCCTCGCGCGCGTTCGCTGCCAGATTCAGCAGCACCTGCTCAATCTGAACGGCATCGACGCGCACCGTGCCCAGATTGGACATCAGATGGGTCTGTACCTCGATATCCTCGCCCAGCAGCCGTTGCAGAAGGGGCAGATGATCCCGTATCAGCGTGTTGAGGTCGGTCGGGCGCGGCGTGATGAGACGGCGACTGGCAATCGCCAGCAACTGGCTGACCATCTGGCTACCCCGCGACACACTGTGCAGAATCTGTTGCAGAGCCGACTGCATTGGATGATCCGCCTCCAGATTCAGCCGGGCAATCTCCGCGAAGCCGCTGATTGCCGCCAGAATGTTGTTGAAATCGTGGGCGATCCCACCCGCTAAGCGTCCAATACTCTCCAGCCGTTGTGCCTGCTCCACCTGCTGTTGCAGACGGCGCTGCTCCGTGCGATCCGTCATCAGCATCAGCACGCCCACCGGCACGGTGTTTGAATCTGTCAGGGGCTGCACAGACGCCTCGTACCAGCGCTTGCGCCACTCGAACTCGCAACGCGATGCCTCCCCGTTCAGGGCGCGGTGATACACCGTGATCACGGGGATGTCCTCACCCACTGTGCCGAAATAGTCATGCAGGCTCTGACCCGGCATCTGGCTCTCGTCCAGCTCCAGCGCTCTAAGCCCTGTGCCAGTGGCAGAAGTGATGCGCGCCTCCCTGTCCAGCGTCAGCAGCACCACCGGCAACTGATCGAGCAGCACCTGCAGGCGCGCCTCGCGATCGCGCAGCATCGCCTCCATGCCCTGCATCCGTTCCACCAGCGCCCGCAACTGGCTGTTCTCCTCCAGTAGCTGCGCATAGGCATGTTGCAACTGCTCCTGTTCCGAATGTTCCATTCTGCCTCCCTGTTGAATGAGCAAACGGAGCAGCGGTGCATCTGCCTTTCGGGAACAGCCCCCGTTCGCTATCAAAATCAGTATACCCGATTTTGTCAGGTGAAATGAAATTGCGCATTTTTTCTTTTAGAGGGGTGGGCGGATGGGCAGGAAGGTGAGCATCAGGCGCAGCAGGCTCTTGACGCGCAGCGGGTAGAGGCGCAGGGAGTGCAGGTACGCCTGCCGCGCCCGACGCCGATTGCCCAGCAGGGCGTACTCCGTGCCCAGACAGGCGTAGGAATGCGCCAGCGCCAATCGCATCGCCTGCGCGTCGTTCGCCCGCTGCCACAACCGCGCCTCGTTCGCATGGATGGTCTCTTCACGCACGCGCACATCGTCCTCGTACACGCGCCGATGCTGGAACGAGGCGTTCGCCCCATGCACCCGATAGAAGGTCAACGGCTCATCGATGAAGGCGATATCGTATTCCAGTGCAATCCGAAACCACATCTCCCAGTCGCCGGAGCCGAACAGGTCTTCGCGGAAGCCGCCCAGCCGCTCAAAGCATTCCCGGCGCACCAGCACCGATGAGGCGATGATCTTATTGCAGCGCACCAGCGCCTCGATGATGTTGCCCGACGGCGTTCGGGGCCACTCGAAGCCCAGCGGGTTGCCCGACAGGAGATTGCCTTCCGCATCGATGAAGCGTCCATCGGTATGCACCAGTCCCACCTGCGGCTGCGCCTCTAAAAGTGCGACCTGCTTTTCCAGTTTGGTGGGCGCCCAGCGGTCGTCGGAGTTCAGAATCGCCAGATAGCGCCCGCGCGACTCCGCGATACAGCGATTGAGGGTTGGATAGGTGCCGCGGTTGGGCTGGGTGAACAGGCGGATGCGCTCCCCGTAGCTGCGCAACAGTTCGACGGAGTGATCCGTGCTGCCGTCATCCACCACTACGATCTCATAGTCGGTGAAGGTCTGCTCGAACACGCTTTGCAGGGCGTCGGGCAGGAACCGCGCGTGATTATAGCTGGGTATCAGCACGCTCACCGTCGGCTGGCTCATCGAGTCGATTGTACCTCTCACGCGAGATAAGATTCAGGGTCAATCAGGTACACTTGCGTTGATGGAGACGCCATTCGCGACGCAGCTGCGGGTGCGGGAGCGAGCGCAGCTGCAAGAATGGCTCCAGCAGGTGGCGCAGGGCAACGGTGGCATTCTGATCCTGACGGGCGACTGGGGCATGGGACGCACCAGTCTGCTCCGTGATGCGCTGGCGCGCGCGCCGACCATCGGGCTGATCACCGCCGACACATGGTGTCGGGGCGAGCATGGTGAGCCAGGCTGGATGCCCCTCGCCTCTCTGATGGAGCAATTGCTACGCCATTTCGGCGAGGAGCCGCTTGCGCAGCCTCTGCAGGAGGGGCTGCGGCAGTGGATGGCGTTCCCGCAATCGTGGCATATCCCCGCCCAGTTCATTCGCCCCCTGCGTGTGCTGGCACGCAAGCGCGGGCTGCTGCTGTGCATCGACGATCTGCATCTCGCTTCCGAACAGCTCTGTCGCCTGATCCAGAGCTGGCTGTCGGGCATCCGCTTCGAACCGATTGGACTGCTGCTGACCGTCTGCACGCCGATCGAGCATCCACTGCTCCATGAGCTGATTCGGCGCGGCGAGCAACACGGCGTCGTGCGCACACTCACACTGGCGCCACTGACTCGCGAGGAGGTGCGGGCGCTGATCGAATGCTGGCGCCCCGCGCTCGCGGGCGATGAGACCCTCGCCGAAGCGCTGCAGGTGCAGACCGCGGGCAATCCATTGCTGATCACGGAGATTTTGCGCAACGCGGAGGCGTTGGAGGCGGAGTGGCACGCGCGGCGCGAACTGACGACCGTCGTGCCGACCAGCCTGCGCACGCCCATCCTGCAGCGGATACAGACTCTGCAGGCGCGCGAGTGCGAATTGCTGCAGTGGCTCAGCTGCTTTGAAAGCGCGATTCCGGAGGCGATTCTGCCCGCGCTCATGAACAGCACCGAACGGCGCACCGCCCAGTGGGTGGCGAGCCTGTTGCGCACGGGCTGGCTGGAACCTGCACGCCAGCAGCCCCACGCGCTCGCCTGGCGCCACCCGCTCGTGCGAAAAGTTATCTACGAGACCATCCCGACCGACCGCCGCGCCGCCATGCACCGCCAGATCGCCGAGCGGCTCGAACAGAACCCGCTGCTGCCCGACGAGCAACGCTGGTGGCACTGGATGCACGCGGAACCCGATTCCATCGTGCTGGAGCGGCTCTGGAACGCTTATCTGCAGGCGCGCCAGCATACCAGTCCGCGATTCCGTCTGGAGCTGCTGGAGGCATGCCTGCAGGCGGCGACCCGGCAGGGCGACCGCCCGAAACGAGTGCAACTGTTGTGCGAGCGCCCGCACCTGATGTACTGCCTGCCGAACGGATTGATGCGGGCGCTGGAAGCCTCCCAGCAGGCGGTTGTGGAGCTGGAAGCGCACCCCGATTGCGACCCGGATCGCACGCTGTGGGTGCAGGTGCATTGCGCCCGCGCGGGTCAACTGGCGCAGCTGGGGCGCGGCGACGAAGCGCGGCAAGCCATTAATGCCCTGCTCGAATCGGGCAGCTGGTCCGACGCCCAGCAATCGATGCTGGAGCTGACGCTCGCCTATCTGCACGCCTGCCAGGGCGACCTGCGAACTGCATGCGCTCTCCATCGCACCGTGTGGACGCGCATGCAGGCGAACCGCGACTGGTGGCAGCGGTGGATGGGCGTGCTGCGCTATACGCTGCGCTACGCGCTCGCCTGCGCCGACCTCGAGCTGGCGCACGATGTGCTGACCCGGTTCAGCCACTGGTGCAGCCATCCCTCTGCGGCATCCGCATGGCAGTCGTCGCTCCACCGGATGCAGGCAGACCTCGCTTACTTTGAGGGGCGCGGCGCGGAGCAGCTCTATCATGCCAGCGCGTCCCGCTCCGCTGACAGCGCCGCCGAACCCCACAGCATCGATTACGAGAGCGAGTTCCAGATTCGGCTCTATCGCGACCCGCTGGAGGCGTTGCATCTCGCCGAGCGCGCGCTGACGGCGGTGCGCGAGGCGATGGGCTACGAGCGTGAAGCCGAATGGCTCTGTTATCGGGCGCAGGCGCTGCTGGAAGCCGAACGGTTCGATGAGTCGCTCGCCGCACTCGCTGAGGCGCGGCGGCTCGCCCGCAAGCTCAATCACCAGCTGGTGCTGGCGCGGAGCGCGCTGCTGCAGGCGACCGTCGCCCTGCTGATGAACCGTCCCGCGCAGGCGTGCGACGCGCTGATTCAGGCGGAGCCGTCCATCCGCACGCTGAACCTGCCCGAGCTGAACACCGGGTCGGAGCGACTCCAGTCGATGCTGATGGTTCAGCAGGGCGACCTGACGGCGGCGCAGGCGCACGCGCAAAAAGCGGTTGAACACGCCGTCGCCTGGGGGCACGCGCTCTATCGCGGGCTGGCGCTGCTGCAACATGCGGCGGTACTGCAGGCGCAGGGCAGCCCGCAGGCAGTTAGTGTGCAGGAAGAGGCGGAGAGCCTGTTGAGCGGCTACGGGATGCCGCTGGTCTGGCGGCGGCTGCAGGCGCCGCGCCCGACCATAGAGTGGGTGCAGCAGCGCGGCTGGGAGCTGGAGGTGCGACTGCTGGGCACGGTGCGCCTCCGCTTTCGCGGGCGCGAGCTGCCGCCCGACGAGTGGGTCAGCCCGCGCGCGCGCACCCTGTTCGCCCATCTAACGCTGCTGGAGGGGCGACCTGCGTATGCCGACACGCTCTGCGAACAGCACTTCGCGCACCTGCCCCTGGAACGCGCACGGGTCAACCTGCAGACGACCGTGTCGGCGGTGCGCCGCACCCTGCGCCGCGCTTTTGGGGAGACCGCTGGTGACTGGCTGCGCCACGATTCGGGCTTCTACCGCTGGGCGCCCGACCACAGCTGGACCGCGGACGCCTTCGAGTTCGAGCGCATCGCCCGCGACGCGCTCAGTCGCACCGAGCCTGACGCCCAGCAGGCGCGACTGGACGAAGCGCTCGCCCTCTATCAGGGCGACCTGCTGCCGGAGTTCGCCGAAGAGGAGTGGTGCGCCTCCCATTATCATCGCCTGCGCGCGCTCTATCTGGAGTGCCTGCTCGTGCGAGCGCAAATCGCCTCTCTCACGGGGCGACCAATGGAGGTGATTGAGTACGGGGAGCGACTGCTGGCGAGCGACCCGTGTGATGAGGCGGCGGCGCGACTACTAATGCAGGCTTATCGGGCGCTGGGACGCCGCGCCGAAGCCTTTCAGGTGTACGCGCGCTGCCAGAAAGCGCTCACCGAGCTGCTCGGCGCGTCGCCCTCTGAGCCGACCCGCCAGCTGTACGAATCGCTGGTCAGCGCCGTGAGTTAGCTCGCTCTACGGGTTCGCCAGCATCCGCGCCGCTTCAGAGGGCTGAATCTCGCCTGTGAGCAGAATCGCTTTGCCATCGGCGCGACGCACCGTCGCCACCACACCTTCGAAGCCCTCGCTCAGGCGTAGCTGGCTATCGGCGCGACGCGCATCGGGACACTCCGCTGGCAGCAAGAACAGCGTGAAGCAGTCCAGCCCGTTCGAGTAGAGCGCACCCATCGCGAAGTGGGAACCTCCGCATGGACAGGAGCGTTTCAGCACCATGATGCGCTCGTAGCCCTTCGGCGGCTGGTAAGCGCCGAGTTTGAAGCCCTGCTTTGGCTCCAGCGGCGCAATCTGCAGGGGTCGCTCCAGGCGCCAGTCGGGTGGCGGCGCTGGAGGCGCGGGCGGTGCCGCTGCCGCTGGCAGAATCTGGTAGCGGAACCGCTGTTCGTCGCGGATCAGCACGCCCTGCCGATTGTAGGTCTGAATTCGCCCCACATAGGGGGGGCTGCCGTCGGTAATCCAGTAGCGCTTGCGCAGGTAGCCGTCAGGCACCCATGCCTCCACCACGACCCACTGCTTGCCCTGCCACTCGGCGCGTTCCACCTCGCGCAGGCGGGCGTTGCGTTCGAACAGTTGCTGAATCTGCGCTTTGCCCGCTGCATCGAGCAGCTGCGGGCGCACGATGCACCGCCGTTCGAGCGGCAGCCAGCGCACCCATTCACGGCTCGTCACATAGGTCGTCGGGCGATATTCCCTGCCTCCTATCAGGCACGCCTCGGCGCCGCGCTCCACTATCTGCAGGTAGTCGGGATGCGGGCGGTACACCTCCAGCAGGGCGGGTAGCCGATCGGCGTGCGGGATCTGCACCTGCGCCTCCATTCGGCAGGGCTGGATCGCGTCGTTGAGAATCGCCTGCTTCCATACAAGCGGCGCGCGGGGCAGCGTGGTGGAACGCTGACAGCCGCTGAGAGCTATCAGCAGCCCCATCAGGCACACCAGCCAGCGCGTCATGGGGTTCCGCATCACTTATTGCGCCTCCACATAGGGATAGAGTTCGCCAGCGCCGCCGCTTTGCGCCCACTCGCGGTGCGCCTGCCAGTATCGGGCATAGGAGTCGACGACGGGCGGGTACGCAGATGTGGCGCGTTCCCAGATGAAAAACGCGAGCAGCAGCGCTGCCGCCGCTGCCGACAGCGTGGCGATGAGCGCGTAGCGACGGGGTTGCCAGCGTCGCGCCCGAATGCGGCTCTCAACGCCTGCCCAGATACGCTCCGACGGCACAGGCGGCGACCACTGCCGCAAGACCTGCGGCACGCGCTGGAGCAGCTGCTGTTCGTGGGCACAGTCGGGGCACTCCCGCAGGTGCGCCTCCACCGCCTGCGCCTGCTCCAGCGGCAGCACGCCCTCCACATAATCGGTGAGCCACTTCTGAACCTCATCGCATCGCATCACCATTCCCCCTGTTCACAAACGGTTCCAGCTGACGCCGCAGCGCCTCACGCGCCCGTGCCAGCCGCGACTTGACCGTGCCCACCGGAATCGACAGCAGCTCCGCAATCTCTTCCACAGGCACCTCCTCGATGTAGTGCAGCACGACCACGGCGCGATGAAGCGGGGAGAGTTGCCGAAGCGCCTGCTGGACACAGTCCTGCAATTCTTTCTGCTCGACCGCTGCCTCCACATCCTGGCTCTCATCGGGTATCTGCCATTCAAAGGGTTCGCCCTCCGAATCGTCATATAAGGGTGCATCCAGGGATTGGAACCGGATCAGTCGGCTGCGGCGCAGATGGTCGATGCCCAGATTGATAGCGGTGCGGCGCAGCCAGCCATAGAGTGTCTTTTCGATGTGCAGGCGCGGCAACTCAATCCAGGCGCGCACGAACACCTCCTGGGTCAGATCGACGGCATCGTCGCGATTGCCCAGCATGCCATAGAGCAGTTTGTAGATACGCGCGTGATAGCGTGCGTAGAGCACCTCAAATGCCCCCGCATCGCCCTCTCTGGCACGCTGCACCAGCTCCGTGTCGGATCGTGTATTCAACCCCTGCCCTTCCTGAACGAATAAGATATTAGCATGGTTCCTTCCTCCTTCTGCCCTCTGCGAAGCGGGGCAGGGTTTATATCCGCTTACGGGTGGGTTGAGCCCCTTCAGCCGTACCTTCCGCCTTAGCGGGGCGAATGAAAACCCTCTCCCCCACAGCGTGGGAGAGAGGGCACGAGGGTGAGGGCAAGGTCAGCCCTAATCGTCTTTGCCCTTCTGTCGGGCGGGTGGTTCTGGCTCGCTGGCAGGTTCGGCGGAGCTGGAGGCGGCTGCCGAATCGGTCTGCGCCTGCATGCGCACGGCGCCGATGCGCTGGGCAATCTGCATCAGCTGCTGTGCCAGCTCGCTGAAGCGCCCGTTGCCATCGCCGATTGCCTGCAGTCCGCTCAGTGCGCCGTCCAGTGCCACGCCCAGCCCCAGCCCTTTTGCGTACTGTTCGGTCATGCGGGCGAGCGTCTCGGGGTCGCCGAAGATGTTCATGTTGCCGCGGCTCATGAACTGCCCGATGGAGCGTGCCAGTTCGACCTGCACATCGCGCTGGGCTTCCACGCGCAGTTTCTCCAGTTCGAACTTGAGCGCGGCTTCGCTGTAGGTCTGGCGATATTCGAGCGCCTGACGCTCCACCTCCACGCGGGCGCGTTCCACCTCCACCTGCTCGCGGGCGATGTTCACATCGACCATCTTGATGGCGGTCTCGCCGCGGGCGACCTGCTCGCGTGCCTGCGCTTCGGCTTCGGCGCGGATGCGAATCGCTTCGGCTTCCAGCTCTGCCGCCTGCTTCTGCGCTTCAGCTTTTTTGACCTCGGCGAAAGCAGCGACCTGCACTTCGGTCTCGCGCTTGATGCGCTCCTGTTCGATCTGCTGTTTGGCAGCGATAAGCTTGGTCTGCGCTTCGCGTTCGGCGGCGGCAAGTTGCTGCACGGTGATAATCTGCTGGTTCGCCTTTTCGCGTTCCGCCTGCGCTTCGAGGGCTTTCTTTTCGGCTTCGGCACGCTGGCGCTCGGCTTCCGCGACGGCAATCTGCTTCTCGCGTTCGGCAAGTTCAATCGCTTTGGCGCGTTCGATGTCGGTCTTCTGCAGCTCCTGTTGCTTGAGCAGCAGCAGGCGGTCGCGCTCGATGGCGGCGACGCGCACGGCTTGCTCCTGCTGGATTTGCGCTTCCTGCACCTGGCGTTCCTGCTCGATGCGGTAGGTATCGGCTTCGCGTTTCTTCTCGGCTTGCGCTTTGGCGATTTCGGCTTGCTGGGCGGCTTCGGCTTCCGCCTGCTGACGCTCCAGCTCCAGAATCTCCTTGCGCGTCTGCACATTCTTCAGGGTGATCTCGCGCTGCGCTTCGCGCTCCAGACGGTTGCGCTCCACCAGCGCGGCTTGCGTGATCTCGGTGATTTTGCGCTTGCCCTGCGCGTCGAAGATGTTCGTGTCCGAAAGCAGCTCCTGCGAGGTCTGGTCCAGGCGCGAGATGGTCACCGATTCGAGCGAGAGACCGTTCTGTTCGAGGTCGGCGCGCACCAGTTGCTGCACCGCGCTGGCGAAGGCGTCGCGCTGGGCATGGATCTCCACCAGATCCTTGGTTGCTGCCACACTGCGCAGGGCGGAGACCAGCTTTTCAAACACCAGTTGCGACACCGACTGGGCGTTCACCGATTTATCGCCCAGCGAGCGCGCCGCGTTCAGCACGGAGTCTTCTTCGGGTTGAACCTTGATGTAGAACTCGGCTTTCACATCCACCCGCAGGTTATCACGGGTAATCAGCGCGTCGGGTCCCTTGCGCTCCACCTCCAGCTTCATCGTCTCCAGCGAGACGGGCACTTTCTGGTGTAGAAACGGCACATACAGTCCGCTTCGGTCGATCAGCACGCGCCGTCCACGCCAGCCAGTGATGACATAGGCGAGATTGGCGGAGGGGCGCAGGTAAAGGTGCTTGAGCGCGAACAGGTAGCTGGACACGAAGATCAGCACACCGCCTACAACCCACGACGCAATCGACTGGGCGAGAGTCCAGTTGGCGACGAAGTTGCCGCCGACAAAGCCCAGCAGCGCCAGTGCTATGCCCAGTATCAGCATCAATCCCAGCATTGTGTTCAATCCCCCTTAGGTGTCGGTTCGTCCCCCGACATGGGTTTGACGCCGTTCGGTGCTTTCCTGCCGATGCGTTTCGGGCAGGTTCGCGTCGAACGGGTGTGGCTCCACAATATAGTCGCCACTCTCTTCATTATACCTGACAATCAGCACAGGGGTTCCTGCCGGAATCGGCGGTTGACCCGGCAGGGTCTGACAGGTGACTCGAAGGATGTCGCCTGTGCGGCTGCGGATGTTGGCGACACCGGTGGTTTCGGTGATTTCGAACACGGCGCGCCCACTGCAACCGATGAGGTCGGTACGACGCATGGTGGGTTCACCGTTCAGCAAGCCCAGTCGCCGCACAAGGATGCCCGTCGTGCGTCCGAACAGCGCCATTCCGAACAGGCTGGCTATCATCGAAACGGGCACGAACAGCGCCGGCGCCTTCACAATCGGTTGCAGGATGGCGTTGACGCTCAGCCCGACCACGCCCCAGACCAGCATCAGCATCGGCAGGAGCACGGTCAGCGGCACGCCCATCCCGATGCCGAACAGCTGCAGGGTCTTCTGCACTATCGACTCGCCATGCTCATCCGTGTGGGGTTTCACAGCGTGGGGCGATTCGGTGCTGTCATGGTGAGTGTCGGTCGTCCCATGCCCTTCCGCTGGGTGAGCCTCGGCACCCGCATGGTGAGCCTCAGTTCCGTGCACATCGTGCGACCCGGAATCGCCTTCGGGAGTATGCACGCCCAGCTCGTCCATCAGTCCCGTGACCGCCAGCCCGATTGCCAGCACGATCGCCACCATGAGTGGCAGCGCGAAAATAAAGTTCCACCATTCCAGCAACCCTGTCAGGGACACCGCCCATCACCACTGTTTATTATAGCATGCGCTGGCGGGAAGTTCCCTGAAAAAGCGGGGGCAGGCGTGGAAAAATGCCAGTGGTGGCGTGCGATGAGACAGGTGGATGTGCTGGTGATTGGTAGCGGACCTGCAGGTCAGCGCGCGGCGATTCAGGCAGCGAAGCTGGGGCGCACCGTCGCGGTGGTGGAGCGCCCCACGATGCTGGGCGGAGTGTGCATCAACACGGGAACCATTCCCAGCAAAGCGTTGCGCGAAGCGATCCTGCAACTGACAGGCAAGCGCGGTGGGTTCTATCTCGAGCCGCATCCCGCCGACACGCTCAGCTTCACGATTCAGGAGCTGGTCTCGCGCTGTCAGCCCATTATTCGCGCCGAGCAAGCCGTGATGCGGGAGCATTTTCAGAGGAACGGTATCCAGATGCTGTGGGGAACCGCCTCTTTTGAGGATGAGTTCACGGTGCGGATCGCCCATCGCACTGGCAGCGAGCTGGTACAGGCACAGGCAATCATTCTGGCGGTGGGGACTGTGCCCGCGCGACCGCCCCATATCCCTTTCGATGACCGCCAGATTGTGGACAGCGATTCCTTTTTACGGATGCCCCATCTGCCCCGCAGCCTTATTATTGTGGGCGGTGGCGTGATTGGCACGGAGTACGCCTGCCTGATGAACGCGCTCGGTGTACGGGTGATGCTGGTGGAGGCACGCCCGCGCCTGCTCGACTTCGTGGACGCCGAAATCAGTGAGGCGCTGCAATACCATATGCGCTCGGCAGACATCACCCTCCGTCTGGGCGAGCAGGTCAGCGAGGTGCAGTTGCTGCCGAACGGGCTGGTGGAGGCGACCTTAGCCAGTGGCAAGCACCTGCGCGCGGAGGCACTGCTGTATTGCATCGGGCGACAGGGCGCAACCGCCGAACTGGGGCTGGAACGCATCGGGCTGCAGCCCGACGAGCGCGGACGCCTGCGCGTGAACGAGCGGTTCCAGACCGAAATCCCGCACATCTATGCAGTGGGCGATGTGATCGGCTTTCCCGCGCTCGCAAGCACTTCGATGGAGCAGGGGCGAGTCGCCGCCTGCTACGCCTGCGGCGAGCCAGTGGAGCCAAGCTGCCCCGTGTTCCCCTACGGAATCTACACTATCCCCGAGATTGCGATGGTGGGCAAAACAGAAGCGCAACTGACCACCGAAGGTGTGCCCTACGAGGTGGGTGTCGCCCATTATCGCGAGGTCTCACGCGGACAACTGCTCGGCGATACCAGCGGCATGCTCAAAATGCTCATCCACGAGGAGACACGCGAAATTCTGGGCGTGCATGCAATTGGTACAGGCGCGACCGAACTGATTCACATCGGACAGATGGCAATCGCTCTTCACACCACCGTGGACTATTTCCTGCAGGCGATTTTTAACTATCCGACACTTGCCGAGTGCTACAAGGTCGCCGCACTGAACGGCAGCAACAAACTGCGCTTGCTCCGCCAGCATATCACCCTGCCCCACGCTGCATGAATAAGCAACCCGGTCGCAGCAGATGAAATGGATCGGACCGTCCAGAACGAATAGACCCCCTCTCCCACAGCATCGGGAGAGGGGGAATGAGCGCTTCGCGAGACTCAAGCCACGCGCCGACGACGACGCAAGCCCAGCAGGCTTGCCAGACCGGTGCCAATCGCAATCAGACTGCCTGGCTCCGGCGCAATCACCTTCGAGGAGCCGCCATCGGGCAACGCCTGAATATGCACCATCGCACTGTTGTTCAAACCCGCGAAGTCCGACTCCGAAACACCGAGCAGAGTGAAGCTTGAACTGTTGCCCGGCAACAGGCGAGCGGAAGGTGGCGCAACCTTGAAATCAACCTTCACATTGAAGCTCAGCCCCGCATCGGTGAAGCTCCCCAGATTGATGCTTGTGACGAACGGATCGCCTGTGAAGTTGGCTCCGCTGGGCAGCGTTGTGAACAGCAGGTTCAGCCGACTGATGAACTGACCCGCCGTGTTGGTTGGGCTGTTGGTGAGCGTGATCTGCACCCCGCCCAAGATGTTCGTGATGGTCATCGTCGCCCAGGGCGATGGACCACCCGGAGTGCCACCCGAATGAATCGCGTTGAACGCGAAGTTCACAGTGGCGTTCGCCGAATACAGCAGCAGGACGCTTAGCGCACCCGCGAGAGACATCAGTTTAAACGCTTTTGACATGGTGTTTTACCTCCGTCATATATAGACTCGATAATGCTCAAAAAGCGGACATCGATCTGGTTTTTGCTGCAACTTCTGTGCCATCGGCAGCGTTGCGCCCCCGTCAAACTATGGGATTTGCACGCAACGTGCCGATGGGGTACAATATTCCCCTGCATGGAGGAGACCGGAGCGATGTATGCGATTGTTCAAACGGGCGGCAAGCAGTATCGCGCGGAGCCAGGCGCCATCATCAGTGTGGAAAAAATCGAGGCGGAAGCGGGCAGCCAGATCGAGCTGACGGAGGTGCTGCTGATTCGCACCGACGAGGGTCTGCGCGTGGGCGCGCCTTACATCGAGGGCGCGAAGGTGATTGCCGAAGTGGTACGACAGGGCAAGGGTCCCAAGATTATCGGGTTCAAATACAAGCCGAAGAAGAACGAGCGTCGGCGCTGGGGTCATCGCCAGCAGCTGACCTGGCTGCGCATCAAGGAGATTGTCGCAGGCTAAAGCCGGGTTGCCAGCAAGCCTGCGGCGCAGCCGGCGAGGAAGTAGGCGCGTTCCGCATCGGCGTCGCGCCCCATCGTGGTCAGGATCGCCCCCTGATCGAGGAGCCATTCCAGCACGGCATCGGCATCGATAATGTGCAGGGTGTGGCGATCTGGTATCGCCGCGCCCTGCAAAGCGTTCAGCACCCGCTCCATCTGGTCAGCGGGCAGTTGCGGCACCGCGACCGTGCAGGGCAGGAGCGCGACCTGGCTCAAAACGGTCAGTGAGTGGTGGCTCACGCCCTGATGGCGTGCGCGGGTGTCGCCGAAGCTGATGCGCAGCGCTGCGATGGGCTGACCGCCAAGTGTGCCGATGGCGTTCAGCGCCAGCCCCTGATCGAGACCCGAAAAGCCCCAGCGCGTACCCGTGCCCAGATTGCCCGGACCCTGACCGACCACCGCGAAATCGGCGTTCAGCGCGTGGCGGGCGAGCAATAACGCGCTATAGAGGTTCACCGCCTCCAGCTCGCCCCCGAACGCCTGCCCGACTGTGATGGTTCCTGCCAGCCAGCCGCGCTCCGTGAGCCAGCTCACCACCTCGCTGAAGCCGAGCGCGAGCGCCGCCGAATCGGTCATGATGTAGACGATTCGGGCGTCGGGGCGCGCGTAGCGAATCGCGCCCACCACAGGAATCAGATGGCTGTGCAGCAGGATCGCGACGGTGGGCATCCCCTTCAGTGTGCCTGTGAGCGCGTCGGGATAGCGATTCTCGGCGGCGGGCGCGGCGAACTGCAACGGCGTGTAGCGCAACCGCATCAGCAGCTCCCCCTCACCCGTACCCTCTCCCTCGCTGGGGGAGAGGGGCAGATGGCTCCCTTTCCCCTCTGGGGAGAGGGTTGGGGTGAGGGGTTGCATCGGCACGACGGCAGGCTCTGCCCCCTCACCCATGCCCTCTCCCCCGCACGCGGCGGAGAGGGTGGATAGCGCGGCAATCACAAAATCGTAGCCGCCAGTGCCCAGCTTCAGCGCGGTCGCCGTGGTGTTGAGCAGCACAGTATCGCCCGCCTGCAGGCGTCCATTAAGCGTGATGTAGTTGAGCGCGTTGCGCCGCTCCGCATCGGTGCGCACCTGCAGGTACTGCACGCCCGACCGCTCGCGCACCACCTGCTCCACAATCCCGACCGCTTTGTAAAGCACGCTCACGGCTGCACGCCTCGCTGGTGGAGGTAGACCATCAGGCAGGCGATGTCGGCGGGGCGCACGCCCGGGATACGCGCCGCCTGACCTATCGTGCGGGGGCGTACCCGTGCGAGCTTCTCGCGCGACTCGCGCGAAATCGCCGTCAACGATTCGTAATCGATATCGTCTGGGATGAACCAGTCTTCCATCCTGCGCATCTTCTCGACCTGTTGCTGCTGCTTGCGCAGGTAGATGTCGTATTTGACGCGGATCTCCACCGCCTCGGCGATTTCGGGCGGTAGGGGCGTCTCTGGCGGGAAGAGACGGGTCAGCATGGCGTGTGAGACTTCGGGGCGGCGCAGGTAGTCGCGCGCGGTGATGCGCTCATTCACGGGCGTGCCGCCCAGCGCGACAAGCTGCGGGTTGTGCCGCCCGCTGATTTCGATGCGCTCCAGCCGTTCCAGCTCCGCCTGAATCTGCGCCTGTCGCGCCTGAAAGCGTCGCCAGCGTTCGTCGTCCACCAGCCCGACCTCGCGTCCGATGGGTGTGAGACGCTCGTCGGCATTATCGTGGCGCAGATGCAGCCGATGCTCGGCGCGACCCGTCAGCATCCGATAGGGGTCTTCCACGCCTTTGGTCACCAGATCGTCAATCAGCACGCCAATATAGCTGCTGCTGCGTTCCAGCACAAGCGGCTCACGGCGCTTGACATACAGCGCGGCGTTGATGCCCGCGATCAGCCCCTGCGCAGCAGCTTCCTCATAGCCCGATGTGCCGTTGATCTGCCCCGCAAGGAACAGCCCCCGCACCCGCCTGGTCATCAGCGTCGGATGAAGCTGGTCAGGGTACACCATGTCGTACTCCACCGCATAGCCAGGGCGTAGCATCACCACCTCTTCCAGCCCTGGCAGGGTGCGCAGAAACGCCAGCTGCACCTCCTCGGGCAGGCTGGTGGACATCCCCTGCACATAGAGGTCGTCCCGGTCCCAGTACTCCTGCTCCAGGAACACGGGATGGCGCTCCTTGTCGGGGAATCGCACGATTTTGTCTTCGATGCTGGGGCAGTAGCGCGGTCCGATGCCGACGATATGCCCGCCGTACATCGCGGAGCGGTGCAGGTTCTCGCGGATGATGGCGTGCGTGCGCTCGTTGGTGAAGGTTTGCCAGCAGGGCAGCAGCGGGCGCGGCGGCTGCAGGCGGTCGTGCCGATACGAAAAGGGCGGGCACGGCTCCGACGGCACTTCCGTCAGGCGGGAGAGATCGACGCTCTTTTTATCGATGCGGGGCGTGGTGCCGGTCTTGAAGCGCCCGATTCGGAAGCCGAGCTGCTGGAGAGCGGCGGTCAGCCCTGTGGCGGGCGGGTCGCCGAACCGCGCCGCCTGAATCTTGCGCTCCCCGATATGGCATAGCCCATTCAGAAAGGTGCCGGTGGTCAACACGACGACATGCGCAGTGATCTCGCCGTCGGGCGTGCGAACCCCATAGCAGGTGTCGTCCTTCACCAGCAAGCCGTCGACGCGGGCTTCCCTCAGCGTCAGGTTCGGCTGCTGCTGGAGTGTGGCGAGCATCTGCGCGGGATAGAGCGCTTTGTCGGCATGGGCGCGCAGGGTGCGTACGGCAGGTCCCTTGCCCGTGCCCACAAAGCGAATATGGGTCAGCGTTAAATCGGTGTTGATGCCCATCTGCCCGCCGAGCGCGTCGATTTCGCGCACCAGATGCCCTTTGGCAGGACCGCCGATGGAGCAGTTGCAGGGCATATGTGCCGTGCGCTCGATGTTGAGCGTGAGGGCGAGCGTGCGGCAGCCGAGCCGTGCCGCTGCCAGCGCCGCCTCACAACCCGCATGACCCGTCCCCACCACGATCACATCGTAATCCATCCATCGAGAGCATACCCCATGCCGCCTGCGGGTATGCTTGCAGATGTGCAGAAGCGGTTGCTGGGACGGACGAATCGGCTCCTGTTCCCTTTGTGGGTGCGCGGGGCATTGCCAGCCGACGAGCCTGACGAGGCGCAGGTCGCTGCCTTTTTTGAGCGGTTGCGGTCGCTCGGCGTGGAAGTGCTGGACATCACGCCCTCGCACGGTTTCTGGGGGCAGGCTTTGCGCGTGCATCAGCCCGCGTTGCAGGTGGCGGTCATCGCACCGCCACATCTGCTGGCGTACGCGCCCGACAGCCAGCGCGCCGCGCGTGCCGTGCAGGCGCATCTGATCGAGATTCTCTGCTCCATCGGGCGCGATTGCTGCGACTACTACTTCCTGAATCTGGCGTATGCGCCGACCGAGGCGCAGTTGAGCGGTGCGCTGGAGGCGCTGGAGCTGGCGCGTCAGGAGGCGCAGGTAGGCGCGATTGGGCTGGCAGCGTATGGCGAGCCGTTGCGCATACTCGCACTCTGGCGCACGCACGACGCTTTCGAGGTCGCCCTGCTACCAAACCGCCATGAGGCCCTGCAGGTGCTGCTGCCCGAGGCGCGAGCGCGGCGCGTCGGCGCGATTGTCGAAATCGCCGAACCGCTCTGGAACGCGACACCAAGCCAGTGGGACAGCACGCTCGCCCAGCTGAACGCCGACGCCCTCCTGCTCACAGGTACAATTCTGCCATGATGCAGGCGGATGGACACTTCATGCGGGCGGAGATCGGCGAGCAGCCAGCAGTGCTGACCCGTATCGCCGATCAGGAATGGCATGCGATTCGCGAGGCAGCAGCGCGCATCCAGCAAGCCGATACGCTCTATGTGCTGTTAGCCGCGCGCGGCACCTCCGACAACGCCGCCCGATATTTTCAATATCTGCTTCAGATAGAGAACGGGCTACCGTGCGGGCTGGCAACGCCGTCGGTGGTGACGCTCTATCGGGCGAGCCTGAACCTGAATCGCTGTCTGGTGGTGGGCATCTCCCAATCGGGCGAGGCGCCCGATGTGATCGAGTATGTGACCCATGCGCGGGAGCGCGGCGCACTCACGCTGAGCATCACCAATAATCCGCAATCGCCATTAGCGCAGGCGAGCCATCTGCATCTATGGGTACGCGCAGGCACAGAACGCAGTGTGGCTGCCACCAAAACCTATACGGGCACGCTCGCTGTCATCTACCTGCTGGCGCACGCGCTCAAGGGCGCCAGCGACGCGCCCGACAAACTGCACGCGACCGCCCAGATGGTCGCCGAAGCGCTCCAGCAGGAGGCGGTCATCCAGCAGGCAGTGGATCGCTACCGCTATGTGCGCGAGTGCGTGTCGCTGGCGCGGGGCATCAACCAGGCGACCGCCGAAGAGACCGCCCTGAAGCTTATCGAGACCTGCTATGTGGTGTGCAAAGCCTACTCGGTCGCCGACTTTATGCATGGACCGTTCGCGCTGATAGAGGCGGGCTTTCCGTGCCTGCTGTTCGCGCCCGACGGCGCGACCTTCCCGACGGTGCTGGAATCGGCGCAGCGCCTGCGCGAGGGCGGCGCGGAAACGATTATCTTCGCCCGCGACCCCGACATCCTGCGCCTCGCCCGCACACCGATTGAACTGCCCGTCAGAGTGCCCGAAACCGTCTCGCCCATCGTGTATGTGGTGCTGGGGCAGCTGTTCGCCTATCACCTTGCGCTCGCCCGCGACCTGAACCCTGACCAGCCGCGCGGTCTGCAAAAAGTCACCCGCACGCGGTAGCCATGCACTGTGGAGTTTGGGCGCGGAGACCGTGCCCCCACCGTCAGCATATTGTTAGCCGATAGGGTATCTTTTGGGCGATGCTCACCAACGAGGAGCGCCGTGTCGGGATTTATCACGATGGGACCAAGCCCATCCATCCAGCGCAGGTCACGCCTGACACGCCACTGGAAGCACTCAATCTCAACTGGCGCGAGCGCGACCTGCCCGAACGGTTACGCACGCGCCATGTCCATCGCCTGCACCCCTATCTGGGCAAGTTCATCCCGCAGCTGGTGGAGGTGTTCCTGCGCAAATATTTCCGAGCGGGTCAGACGGTGCTGGACCCCTTTGTAGGGTCGGGCACGACCCTTGTGCAGGCGAATGAGCTGGGTATTAACGCGATAGGCTATGATGTGTCCGCCTTTAATATAATCCTGTGCCGCGCGAAAACGCAGGTTTATGACCTGAAGCAGATGAGCGGGAGGTGCTGGATGCGCTGGCGCGTGCCGAGCGCGCGCTCCAGCACTGGCATGGTCAGCTCTCGCTGATAATGGAGCCGCGCGAGCTGCTCTATGAGCATTCCAGCTGCCATGCGGACTATCTCCAGCAGTGGTACGCGCCGCAAGCCCTTCGCGAGCTGCTCACCTATCGGCATATAGTGGAGCATGGCGACTATGAGTATAAAGACCTGCTGCGCATCATCCTTTCCCGTTCCGCACGCTCGGCACGGCTAACCCCGCACTATGACCTGGATTTTCCCAAAAAGCCTCAGACGGAGCCGTACTGGTGCTATAAGCATCGGCGCATCTGCGAGCCAACCACCGAGGCGCTCAAATTCTTACGGCGATATAGCTACGATACGATTCGGCGGGTGATGGAGTTCGCGCAGGTGCGCACCTCAGCGTGGGTGGAGGTTGATCATGCTGACAGTCGTGAGGTCTGCTTCCCGCCCGTTGATGGCATCATCACCAGCCCGCCCTATGTGGGGCTAATCGATTACCATGACCAGCACGCCTATGCTTACCACCTGCTCAACCTGACCGATTTGAGCGAGCGTGAGATCGGCGCGGCATCGAACGGCGCATCGGAACGCGCGAAAGCTCAATATGTAGCAGACATTGTAAGGGTCTTCTCCCGCGCTTTGGAGGCAATGCCGTCAGGCGCACCAGTTATCGTGGTGGCAAATGATAAGCATAATCTGTATGGCGAGATTGCCACACGGCTGGATGTGGAGGTGGAAGGTATATTGCACCGCCATGTGAACCGCCGTACAGGGCGACGCTCAACAGAGTTTTTCGAATCAATCTTTATCTGGAGGAAGCGCTGATGCCAGGTACACGCCATGAGTCCATCCCTGAACCAACCAGGGAGGCTATCAGGTCATATCTGCGAAAGTTTATAGAAAAATTAATTGAGGAGAGCAGAAAGGCGGGAGCCAGAATCGAACAGGACACTTCACACACCAGCGATACAGCGAAACCGTTTCACGAAGCCATAATCCCTGCGCCTGTGCGAGCAATTAGCCGATTCGAGCGCAGTTTCAGCACACGACTGGGTAGTACCTTTTCATCTGGTGTAACGACCGACTCGCAGGTGCATGGTGAGGAGCGGTTCCAGCGCGATGAGCTGCTGCAGGTACAATTCCTGTGATGAAGGTCCAACCGATAGAGTGGGTGTCGCACGCTGAAACGGGTGGCATCCTGCGCATGCTGGATCAGACGCAGTTGCCAGAGTGGGTGGTCGTGGAGGAGTACACCGACTGGCGCGATGTGGCGGAGGCGATTCGAGCGATGAAAGTGCGCGGCGCACCCGCGATTGGCATCGCGGCTGCCTACGGCATCGCGCTCGCCGCCCATCACTTCCGAGGCGATAACTGGAGCGAGTTCCTCGCTTCGATGGAGGAGGTCTGTCAGGAGTTTGCCCGCACGCGCCCGACCGCCGTCAATCTCTTCTGGGCGATTGAGCGGATGCAGCGGGTGCTGAACACCTGCCAGACCGTCGCCGAAGCCCGCGAACGCCTGCTACAGGAAGCGCACCAGATTCTGCAGGAAGATTACGAAGCCGACCGACAGCTGGCGGAGTATGGCGCGCTGCTGCTGACGCCGCAGGCGCGCGTGATGACCCTCTGCAACACGGGCGCGCTGGCAACAGGCGGCATCGGCACCGCGCTGGGCATCATTCGCGTCGCGTGGCTGCAGGGGCGACTGGCGAAAGCCTATGTGTGCGAGACGCGCCCGCGCCTGCAGGGACTGCGACTTACCGCCTGGGAACTGTTGCAGGAGGGCATCCCGTTCCAGCTCATCACCGACAACATGGCGGGCTGGCTGATGGCGCAGGGCAAGGTGGAAGCCGTGATTGTGGGCGCGGACCGTATCGCAGCGAACGGCGACACCGCCAACAAAATCGGCACCTACACCCTCGCCGTGCTGGCGCACCATCACCGCATCCCCTTCTATGTGGCGGCGCCATGCTCAACCATTGATCTGGGCACGCCCAACGGTAAAGCCATCCCTGTGGAGCATCGGGACGCCACCGAGGTCACGCATATCGGCAACCTGCGCCTCGCGCCGCAGGGCACGCCCGTGCTGAACCCCGCGTTCGACATCACACCCGCCCCGCTGATCACCGCGATTATCACCGAGCGCGGCGTCGCCCAGCCACCTTACGAATCGTCGCTCCGCGAGCTATGTTCGAAAGCGCACTAATCTTCCCGCTGAACCGCTGGCACAATCACTCCTCGTGTGTGTTGGAGTGCCCCGATGGCTCGCTGCTGGCGTGCTGGTACAGCGGTTCAGGCGAGCGCGAGGCGGACGATGTGCAGATTCTGGGCGCACGCTGGCGACACGGACGCTGGAGCAAGCCCTTTCTAATGGCAGATACGCCGAACTACCCCGATATCAACCCGATTCTGTTTTTTGACCCACGCGGGCGGCTGTGGCTGATGTGGGCGACCATTCTGAACCATCGCTGGGAGGGCGCCCTGCTCAAATATCGGGTGGCGATGCACGCGGGACAACGCGGTTGCCCGCCATGGTGCATCGGCGAGGTGTTCCATGTCTCACCCGATACAGGTTTTGTGCGAAAAGTTGAACAATGGATTGAGCGGATCAGCGCCGATGCCGAATCGCCAGACCCACCGAATCGGAAAGCATATTTCCGACGGTTGCGTCAACTCTGTGCGGATGAACTGTCGCGGCAGCTGGGCTGGATGCCCCGCGTGCATCCGCTGATTATGGGCGAGCGCATCCTGCTGCCGCTCTATTCGGACGGCTTTAACTTCGCGCTGATTGCCATCAGCGAGGATGCGGGTTTCAGCTGGCAGCTGAGCGCGCCGCTGATCAGTATCGGCGGCATCCAGCCCAGCCTGATTCAGCGACGCGACGGCACACTGGTCGCCTACCTGCGCGATAACGGACCACCGCCCAACCGCATCATGACCGCTACCTCCAGCGACGGTGGCTATACATGGAGCGAGGTGGTCAAGACCGCGATCCCCAATCCTGGTTCCAGCGTGGAGGTGATTGCCCTGAATCCGGGCGAGTGGCTGATGGTCGCCAACGATACTGAGCGGGGGCGTCATCAGCTCGCTATTCTGCTCTCCACCGACGAAGGGCATACCTGGCAGCTCAAACGCTATCTGGAGCGCGATGAGAAGGGTGGAGGCAGCTACTCCTATCCGTCGGTCATTCAGGCGCGCGATGGCACCATCCATATCACCTACAGTTACGCTGTGCCCGCTCCCGAGGGTCGGTACAGCGCCATCAAGTGGGTACGATTCTCACGCGACTGGCTGGAGGCATGAAACCGCTCGATTCGCACTGGGTGGCAGAGGTTCGGCGGCGATTGCGGGAGTGGTTTCGGCAGGCGCACCGTGCTCTGCCCTGGCGGGCGACCCGCGATCCCTATCGCATCTGGGTCTCCGAGATTATGCTGCAGCAGACGCAGGTGGCGACGGTCATCCCCTATTATGAGCGATTTATTCAGCGGTTCCCGACAGTGCAGGCGCTGGCGGAGGCGCCGCTGGCGGAGGTGCTGCGCTACTGGGAGGGACTGGGCTACTATTCGCGGGCGCGGAACCTGCATCGCGCGGCACAGCAGATCGTTCAGCAGGGTGGTGAGCTGCCGCGTGAGGTGGCACGACTGCGCGAGCTGCCTGGCATCGGCGCGTACACGGCGGGCGCGATTGCCAGCCTCGCTTTCAATCAGCCAGAGCCTGTGGTGGATGGCAATGTGGTGCGCGTGCTGGCGCGTCTGCTGTGGCTCAAAGGCGACGCGCGACGCCTGCGCACCCAGCCCGCAGTGTGGGCGCTCGCCCGCCAGCTGGTTGACCCCGATGATCCTGCCACCTTCAATCAGGCGTTGATGGAGCTGGGTTCCACAATTTGCCTGCCGGGTCAGCCACGCTGTGGTGAGTGTCCGCTGCAGGCGCTCTGTTCGGCATATCAGCGTGGCGAGCCGACCGCCGTGCCCGAAACGGCTCCTGCCCGCCCCGCTATGCAGGTGATCGATGTGTCCACGCTCATCTGGCATGAAAGACGCCTGCTACTGGCTCAGCGCCCGAGCGAGGGACTGTGGGGCGGATTGTGGGAGTTCCCGCGTGCCACGCGCGCGGGACGCGAGACGCTGGAGACCATCGCCCATCGCGCCGCGCACAAAGTGGGCGTGCAGGTGGAGCCGATCCGCCTGCTGGGGCATGTGCGCCATGCCGTGACCTATCATGCCATTCGGCTCTACGGCTACCTCTGTCGGCTGGAGTCGGGCGAGCCACGCCCCTGCGGCGAGTACGCCGCGCTGCGCTGGGTCGCCCCTGACGAGCTGGACCAGTTCCCCCTCTCCGCCCCCCAGCGCCGCCTGGCGAAAATGTTTCTCAGCATGCCCGTTGCGTTCGAATTTTAAGCTCGCTGGAAGCTGTCGCCCAGCGACCAGCCCGCCAGGTGGGTCAGAAACAGCAAATTGCCGCCAAACAGCAGGGTTTGCACGGTGTCGTGCGGGTAGGCGAGGGCGAACAGCAGCGTGAGTACGCCCACTGTCCCGAAGGTGCGCGAGATGGAGCTGTTCAGCCCGCCCTGCAATAGCCCGTACAGCGTATAGAGCAGTGCGGCGAGCGGAAAGCAGAGCATCGCCAGAATCACCAGCACGCCCCCCGCCGACAGCCGCGCCCCATAGCTCCGCCAGGGCAGCGCGTCTTCCAGAGGCGACACCCAGCGACTGACGCTCAGCAGAAAACCTGTCAACAGCCCCGCCAGACCCAGATAGAGCAACAGGTTCCAGCTCCATGTGGCAATCATTGGCAGCCATCGGAACAGCGCGGCGGGTTCGCCAGGCACTGTCGCGCTGAGCGCAATAAGAAACAGCACCGTGCCCCAGCCGAGCGACTGCGCCGCGTAGAGGCGCCACTCGGCAGGCAGCATCAGCACGGGAAGGTTCGCCCGTCGCATCGGCGCGGCAGGCGGCGGTGCCGAGCGTGCCATGCTCGCCAGCCGCTCGAACTTGCGTTGAAGGTCAGCATTGTGCGGGTCTAACTGGAGCGCGTAGGTGTAGGCGTTCAGCGCAGCGTCGATATGTCCTTGCATGCGGTACACATCGCCCATAATGATGTAGCCCTGCGCCATTCGCGGTTGCATGCGGGTTGCCTGCCGCGCCCAGTGCAGGGCGTCGCGCAGGCGCCCCTGCAGGAAGGCGCGCTCCGCCTCGTAAATCGCGCGACGCGCCTCCTCGCTCGAAGCCGCCGAACGGGATGGGCCCGCTGGCGCAGCGGGGCGGGGCGGATTGCTGGACGGACGCGCGGGGCGAGCCGTGCCCGACGACGCGCTCTGGCTCTGCAGGCGCAACAGCGCATCGTAGTGCCGCCGCCGCTCCGGGTCCGACAGCACCTGATACGCCTCCTGAATGCGCAAAAACTGCTCCTTCGCGTCGGGCGCAGGGTTCACATCGGGATGGTAGCGGCGCACCAGCTCGCGATACCGCTTGCGTATCTGCTCTGGTGTCGCGCCCATCGGCAAGCCCAGCACCTCGTAATGGTTCTGCCGCATGACGCACCTCTACGGTCCACCGCCAGCCTGCGAGAAAAGACCCGCGAAATAGGATGTATAAAAAGTGACCAGAACAATCAGCACGAAGATGGCGACCATCAGGTAGACCAGCACGCCGAAGATGTAGCCCGCCTGATGGGAGCGTACCTTGCCCTCCTCCTCATAATATTCGGCGAACTTCTCCATCATGAAGCCCAGCTCGCCCGTGTTCTCGCCCGTCGCGACCATATCCATCACCATCTGGGGCAGCACGCGCGATTCCTGCAGGCTCTGCGTGATGCCGATACCCGCTTCGATTCGGGAGGCAGCGGGTTTCAGCTGGCTGGCGAGGTACTCATTCCCGCAGGCATCAGCCGCGATGCGAATCGCCTGCGAGAGGGGCAGTCCCGCATTATAGAGCGCGCTCATCGCCCGCCCGAACCGCGCCAGCGCGAGCTGCCGCAATGTGAAGCCCAGCCAGGGGATGGAGACCGTTATCAGCCCCCACAGCCAGCGGAAGCTCTGCGCGCGCAGGGCAATCCGAAACGCCAGCCATAAGGCGGCTATCGCGACAATAGCCGTGCCGATGACCGTCGCTGCGAAGCCCGCCAGCGTGTCGGTGAGCGCGCTCCCACCCGTGCGACCCATCAGGCGCAGCACCATGCTCGGCGCCATCAGAATCGGCACGATCAGCACCAGCACCAGCTTCGGATAGAAAGTGACGCGGCTCAGCAGTCGGCGCAGCTCCAGTTCGCTCTCCAGATAGTCGGCAATCTGGCGCAGACACTGTTCCAGCACGCCGCCCGCCGTGCCCACCCGAATCATCGCGCGGATCATCGGCGAAAAGAGGGCAGGATGGCGGTCAAACGCATCGCTGATCGATTCGCCCGCCAGCACGGCGTCGCGGATATCGAGGATGGCACGGCGCAGACGCGGATGGCGACGCTGGTTGCCCAGCGTGTTCAGCGCCTGATAGATGGGCACGCCCGCGCTCAGCATCGTCGCCAGCTGACGGAAAAAGATTGCCAGCTCCTTCAGCGGCACGCCCCCAAAGATGGGCGGCGCATCGGAACGCGATACCTCACGCAGCACGCCCGTCGGTTCAGATACCGCATATAACTCCAGCAGCCAGTAGCCCTTCGCGCGAATCTGGTCGCTCGCTTCCAGCCGCGAAGACGCCTGTACCGTGCCGCGTACCTCCTGACCGTTCGGGTCGCGCGCCACATACCGAAAGGTCGCCATCGCTTCGAATTGTACCTTGATTCAGCGGCTCTCCAGCAGGAGAGCGGTCTGGGCGAGCGCGTAGAAAGCAGCCATCTCGGTGCGCAGGACACGATCCCCCAGTGAGACGGGGATACAGGCATATTCGGAGATCATCGGTTCCCGCTCGTGGGGGGTGAAACCGCCCTCCGGACCGATGATGAGCGTAAGCGCCCTCACCCCCAGCCCCTCTCCCCCGCTGGGGGAGAGGGGGGAAGCACCCCCTTCTCCCGAAGCTTCGGGAGAAGGGGGCTGGGGGGATGAGGGCACTAACAACTGGCTCAAAACCGCACTCAACAGCGGAACTCCCTCATGTTCGTCCAGCAGCAGGCGCGGATGCGGCAGGCGCTCCATCGCCGAGAACCAGTCGCCCACAATCTGGATGGCAGGGTAGCGCGCGCGACAGGCGACCTCCGCCTCTTCGCGGGCGATTGACTGCCAGCGTCGCTCCCGTGTTGCTCGCTTATCCGCATCGAGCGTCACCAGCGAGCGCTCGGCAGGTGCAAATAAAATCTGCACCGCTCCGCCTGCCGTGCAGAGGCGCACCACCTGCTCCGCCTTCTCCGCGCGCACCATCGCCTGCAAAATATACACTTCTATCGGCAGCTCGGTTGCCAGCTGCTCACGCTCCACGACGGTGAATCGCACTGGATGGGCTGCCGATTGCAACCGCACATGGTACGCCCAGCCCGTGTTGTCCAGCAGGCAGATGATGTCGCCCTCGCGCAGACGCAGCACATGGCGCACCTGATGCGCAATATCAGGCGGCAACACGCCCGTCTCCAGCGTTTCAGGCGGCACAAAGAAGCGCGGTAGCCCCCGCGCGCTCAGCCCTTCGGGCGACGAAACACGGCGGCGACCCATGAACGCCGTTTACGCACCTCCTCCAGCCTCAAGCCCGCCTTCTCGAGCGCCCGTCGCACCCTGCGTCCGTTGCGCCCGATAAAGCCCGACACGATATAAAGCCCGCCCTCCCGCAAATAGCGCGGCACGAGCGGCGCGGTCTGAATCAGGAATCCGCTCAGGATATTGCAGACAATCAGATCGAACGACCCGTGCAGCACGCTCCAGCCATCGCCTTCCAGCACCTGCACGCGATCCGCAACGCCGTTGCGCTCGAGATTGCCACGCGCCACCAGCACGGTTAGCGGGTCGTTATCGACGGCGACCACTTCTCGCGCGCCGAGCTTCGCCGCCGCAATAGCCAGTATCCCCGTGCCCGTGCCGATGTCCGCCACGCGCGAACCCGCCTGAACATATCTGTCCAGCAGCTCCAGACAGAGCGCGGTGGTTGGATGATTGCCCGTGCCGAACGCTATGCCAGGGTCCAAAATAATGGTGATTTCGCCAGGTTGCGGTTGACGCTGGCTCCAGGAGGGCTGCACGCGCAGGTGTTGCCCGTAGCGCCGGCTGCGGAAGTAGCGTCGCCAGGCAGTCTGCCAGTCGCACGCCTGCACAGGCACAATCTGCACCGCAATCACGGGTGGCAACCCGAACTGCGGGAACTGATTGAACTGTTCCTGAATCGGCATCAGCTGCTCTACCTGCGATTCGGGCAGGTAGCCCACCACGCGCGGGGGCGCCTCCGCGCGAATCAGCCCTGTGCAGCCGTGCTCCATCAGCACCGCTGCCACTGCCTCCCACAAATCGGGGGGTGCCAGCACCTCCACGCCCAGCCACTGATCATCCTGCCTCGATTCCACAATCAGAGCCAATTCCAACCACCCCAAAAGTTCAATTCGTCCTTCAGGTACAATCTCCTGCAGACCGATGGAGACCGCTTTCGAGCGCGAGCTGGAGGTGCTGGTTCGGGCACGCTACCCGCTGATTTACCTGCTCACAGCGGAGGAGCGCCGCGCTGAGGAGCTGGTGCGATTGGTGGCGAACCGCGTGCAGAAGCGCCTGCATGTATGGACGCTCACGCGCGGCTACGAGCCGCCCCTGCCAGCACCCGCAGAAGGGGAACGGCGGGAGCGCGTCTCGCCCGATATCGAAGCGTTGCTTTCGCTGTTCCGCCCCACCGAAAACGCCATCCTGCTGCTCAAAGATTTCCATCCCTATCTGAACGATTCGCGTGTGATTCGGCTGCTGCGTGATCTGGTGCCACGACTGCACTCATCGGGGCGCACGCTGATCCTGCTGAGTCCCCTCCTGAAACTGCCCCCTGAGCTCGAAAAAGAGATCACGGTGCTGGAGATGCCGCTGCCCACGCGCGAGGAGATTGCCCACAAACTGCGCGAGATATTGCTCATGCTGCGCGATAAGCCGGGCGTCGCCACCGATGTGCCGCCCGATGAGTTCGAGGAGCTGGTGCAGGCGGCGCAGGGACTGACGATGGAGGAGATCGAAAATGTGTGTGCTCGCTCCATTATCGAGCATCGCCAGCTCAGGGCAGAGGTGATTCTGACCGAAAAGCAGCAGATTGTGCGCAAGTCGGGCGTGCTGGAATATTACGCGGCGCAGGAGCGCATGGAGGATGTCGGCGGGCTGAATGTGCTCAAGGAGTGGCTGCGCAAGCGGCGGGCGGCGTTCTCGGAGCAGGCACGCGCGTTCGGACTGCCCACGCCCAAAGGCGTGCTGCTGCTCGGCGTGCAGGGCTGTGGCAAGAGCCTTACTGCCAAAGCCATCGCCAACCTCTGGGGACTGCCCATGCTCCGCCTCGATGTTGGGCGTGTGTTCGGCAGCCTCGTGGGCGCCTCGGAAGCCAACATCCGGCTCGCCATCCGCACTGCCGAAGCCGTCGCGCCCTGCATCCTCTGGATCGACGAGCTGGAAAAGGGCTTTTCGGGCGTGCAGAGTTCCGGCATGTCGGACGCGGGCACCACCGCGCGCGTGTTCGCCACCTTCCTCACCTGGCTGCAGGAGAAGAAGGCGCCCGTGTTCGTGGTCGCCACCGCCAACGATGTCGCCCTGCTGCCGCCCGAACTGCTGCGCAAAGGGCGCTTTGATGAGATTTTCTTTCTGGATTTGCCCACGCCATCAGAGCGCGAGCAGATTTTCGCCATTCACCTGCGCAAGCGGAATCGCGACCCTGCCCGGTTCAATCTCAAGAAGCTGGCGAAGGCGACCGAGGGCTTTTCAGGCGCGGAAATCGAACAGGTGATTATCGGCGCGCTGTTCACCGCCTTCGATGCGGGGCGCGACCTCATGATGGATGATTTACTGAGCGAGATTCGCGCCACCATCCCGCTGTCGGTGATGATGCGCGAGGAGATTGACGAGCTGCGCACATGGGCGCAGCTCCGCGCCCGCCCCGCCAGCAACGGCGAGCGATCCCGTGCAAGAACTGCTTTGAGTTCAGAGGAGCGCCACTGAGCGGGTGAGTGTTCACACCCGCTACAGAGGTTGGGCGTGTAGCTTGCCTGCGAAGGATTGAAACTCCAGCAACGGGCGCAGGAACTGCCCGGTATAACTCGCCTCAACCGTCGCCACATATTCGGGCGGTCCTTCGGCGACCACATAGCCACCCGCATCACCGCCCTCCGGACCGAGATCGATAATCCAGTCGGCGGTTTTAATCACATCGAGGTTATGCTCAATCACAATCACAGTATTGCCCGCATCCACCAGTCGGTGCAGGACACCGAGCAGTTTGCGCACATCTTCGAAGTGCAGCCCTGTGGTCGGCTCATCCAGGATGTAGACCGTGTTGCCCGTGGCGCGTTTGCTGAGTTCGGTGGCGAGCTTGACGCGCTGGGCTTCGCCGCCCGAGAGGGTGGGCGCGGGCTGACCGAGCCGAATGTAGTCCAGCCCAACATCGTGCAGCGTTTGGAGTTTGCGGGCAATCGCGGGGAAGGGCGCAAAGAACTCCAGCGCTTCCTCCACCGTCATCTCCAGCACATCGGCAATCGTCTTGCCCTTGAACTTGACTTCCAGCGTTTCGCGATTGTAGCGCCTGCCCTTGCACACCTCGCAGGTCACATACACATCGGGCAGGAACTGCATCTCGATTTTGATCATGCCGTCGCCGCGGCACGCCTCACAGCGCCCGCCCTTCACATTGAAGCTGAACCTGCCGGGCGCATAGCCGCGAGCGCGCGCTTCGGGCGTGCTGGCGAACAGCTCGCGAATCATATCGAACACGCCCGTGTAGGTCGCAGGGTTACTGCGCGGCGTGCGACCAATCGGCGACTGATCGATATCGACCACCTTGTCCACCCATTCGAGTCCGTCGATGCCATCGTGTTCGCCCCACACGCGCCGCGTGCCGTACACATGGTACATCAGGCGCGGGTAGAGCGTCTCCTGGATGAGCGTGCTTTTGCCAGAGCCAGAGACGCCCGTGACGCAGATGAACAGCCCCAGCGGGAAGCGCACGGTGATGTTCTTGAGGTTGTTGGCGCGGGCGCCTTTCAGAACGAGCCACTTATCGGGATGGGGCTGACGCCGTTGCTTCGGGATTTCTATCCGCCGTCGACCCGACAGGTACTGACCCGTGAGGCTGTCGGGGCAGTTGATCACATCCTGCAGCGTGCCCGCGACCACGACCTGTCCCCCATGCTCGCCCGCGCCAGGACCCAGATCGATAATGTAGTCGGCGGAGCGGATGGTCTCCTCATCGTGTTCGACCACAATCACGGTGTTGCCGAGGTCGCGCAGGCGCATGAGCGTCTGGATCAGTTTGCGGTTATCGCGCTGGTGCAGTCCGATGCTGGGTTCGTCCAGTACATAGAGCACGCCCATCAGCCCGCTGCCAATCTGGGTTGCGAGTCGGATGCGCTGGGCTTCGCCGCCTGCGAGCGTGTTCGCTGCCCGATCGAGCGTGAGGTAGCCCAGCCCGACATCGAGCAGGAAGCCGAGCCGCGTGCGCACCTCGCGCAGGATACGCTCGGCGATCAGACGCTCGCGCGGCGTCAGGTGCTGTTCCAGCTCGGCGAACCAGCGCGCGGCTGCCTCGATGCTCATCGCGGTGACCTCCGCGATGTTTTTGCCCGCGACCGTCACGGCGAGGCTTTCGGGCTTGAGCCGCTTGCCTTCACAGGCGGGGCAGGGGCGCGTGGACATATACTGCTCCAGCTCCTGACGCACATACTCGCTCTCGGTCTCCTCGTACCGCCGCTTGAGAATGTTGATGACGCCTTCGAACTCGGTGTCGATATACTTCACGCGCCCCCAGCGGTTGCGGATGGCGACGGTGATGTTGCCCTCCGTGCCGTACATCAGCGCGTGGAACTGTTCCTCCGTGAGATTCTGCAACGGTGTGTCGATGGTGAATCCGAGCCGTTTAGCGACGCCTTCGAGCATGGCGAGCCGCCAGTCGGTCATCTCGCCGTCGCGCTTGACAAAAGGCAGCAGCGCCCCCTGCCGAATCGATTTGGAGCGGTCAGGCGCGATCAGGTCGGGGTCGAACTCCGTTCTGGTGCCCAATCCACTGCATTCGGGGCAGGCACCATAGGGGCTGTTGAACGAGAAGCTGCGCGGCTCCAGCTCCCCCACGCTGATGCCGCAGTCGGGACAGGCGAAATGTTCGGAAAAGAGCAGCTCCGTACCCGATTCAACTCGCTCCCCTGCAATCTCGATCATGGGCATCCGAAGTATACCCGCCGGGGAAGGTATACTTGCGATGGAGGGGTGAAAACGATGGCAGTGCCGACATCTGCACCCAGACGCAGGGGGCGCTACACGGAGCAGGATTTGCTTCGCCTGCGCAACGACGGGCGCAAGTACGAGCTGGTCAACGGGAGGCTTGTGGAGGTGCCAACGGGCGGACAACACGGCGAGATCGTGGCGGCATTGATCGGACGATTGTATGCCAGCCGACAGCCTGACACGGTTCTTTACAGCGACAGCACAGGCTTCCGCATGCGCACGGGCAACATTCGAAGCCCCGATGCCGCAGTAATGCGGCGGGAACGGCTGCCCGAAGGGCGTTCGCCCGTCGATTTTGCCGATGGCGCTCCCGACCTGGCAGTGGAAGTTGTTGCGCCGAGCGAATCACAGGGCGAGCTGGCACAGAAAGTGATCGAGTATTTCGATTCGGGGGCACGAGAGGTGTGGCTGCTGTTCCCCGACCGCCAGCAGGTCTACCGCTACACTGCCCCCCTGAGCGTGGTGATTCTGAACCGTGACGACATGCTGACGGGTGGCGATATTCTGCCCGACTTCTCGGTCAAGGTGAGCGAGCTGTTTGAGTGAAGGTTGCGCTGCACAAACCCGTGTGGCTCCTGGCAGGAGATGGTGCAGGGAGCACGAATCGCAACGGGGTATGGAGGCGATTCGCTATTCGGCGCCGGGTCGGGCAGGCATTGTTGGCAATCCCAGCGATTTATATGGCGGCACTGTTATCTCCTGCGCCATCCCGCTGCGTGCTCGCTGCACGCTTCAGCCGGCTGACCATCTCAGCTTCCAGTCGCCTGCCCGTACGCTGACACCCGACACGCTGGAGCATCAGGGAGACGAGTTCGACCTGTGTCGCGTCGCGCTGCAGGCGCTGGGCTATCGCGTCGATACGGCGCGGTTCAGCCTGCGCATCGAAAGCGACATCCCGGTGCAGTCGGGTCTGGCAGGCTCCTCCGCGCTGTTGACCGCGATTGTGGCGTGTCTGCTTCACTATCAGCGCGAGATGCCCATCCCCCATCAGCTGGCGGAGCGCGTGCGCCAGATTGAGGCGCAATGCCTGCAGGTCGCCTGTGGCTATCAGGACTTCTATATGGCGGTGTTCGGGGGCGTCAACCTGATGGAGTTTCGCGACAAGGAGGGGCTGGGGCGTGACGCGAATGAGCCGCTGGCAACGGTGGAATCGCTCAGCAGCTATTTGCGCGGCGTCACGCTCCCGCTCTGGCTGGCGACCACAGGCGGGCAGCGCTTTTCGGGAGCCGTGCATCGCTCCTTGCGCGAACGCTGGGAATCGGGCGAGCGCGCCGTGATAGACGGCATGGCGCGCGTCGGACGACTGGCACGCGAAGCCAAACGCGCCCTGCTGGAGCAGAAGTGGCAGACGCTGGGCGCGCTGATGAACGAGAACTACGCTATCATTCACGCGCTGGGTGGCAGCGGTGAATCGCTGCATCAGCTGGTGCAGGTCGCGCTGGAGAATGGGGCGCTGGGAGCGAAGCTGGCGGGCGCCGGCGGTGCCAGCGGCACTATCATTGTGCTGACCCTTCAGCCCCAGCGCACGCTCGCCGCCCTGCAGGAAGTTGCCGAACAGATTATCCCCGTCGCCCCGCAGGCGCCCGGCTTGATGGCGTGTTAGCCATTTTACCCCTTGACAAGAGTGAAAATGCGGGTATAATCAGAGGCACACTCTACACAAGGAGGGTCTCTGATGATGTACAAGGGAATGCTGTGGCTTTCGGTTGTGGCGCTGGTGGGAACGCTAACGCTGGTGGCGCCAGCCTGTGCGCAAGAGACGAATCAGCAGGGCTATACGCTATCGGTCGGAGCGTTTTTCCCCTCCAAGAGCGCCGTGCGTGATGCAACGCAGGATGTGTGGTTCACCGTCGATCTCTCCTACACCTTCCAGACCAGCGAGCCGACCGAGTCGGGCTACTACTACGATCTGGGCGTGTTCGCGGGATTCTACGGCTCTGGGGATGTGCGTAACATCCCGGTGGGACTGAGCTTCACGGGCTACCTCAACGAACAGTTCTTCTACCGGGCAACCGCCGGCATCGGCTTTGCGCGTCGCGTGAACGGGGATGATACGACGGGCTTCGCCTGGTCAGTGGGCTTCGGCTACAACTTCAGTGCGGGCACCACACCGCTTGCTCTCTTCGTTGGCTACAACGGTCAGACAGGCGTGAATGATGAGCTGAACGGGATTGCCGTCACGCTCCAGTTCCGCTTCTGAACCCCAGTAGCCCCAACCCGCAAAAAATCCCCCCACCGGCACCCCGGTGGGGGGATTGACTGCATTCTGGAAGGAAGGTTACTCTCCATCCGATATAGACTCGTGGAAACGCCAAAAGCGGACAGCAGCTGCAGAACCCCGTAAAAAGACGCGCGTCTAACCTTATCGGGATGGCTCATCGAGCGCGTGCGTTCACGCTTGTCGAATTGCTCATTGTGCTGGCGATCGTGGCGATTGTGCTGGCTCTGCTGATGCCCGTTTACATGCTGTCGCGGCGAGGTGCACAGCGAGCCGTCTGCATTTCGAATCTGCGTCAGATTGGGCTGGCAGTACGCATGTATCGGGACGACTATCAGGAGTTGCCGCCCTATCTATCGGCGGTGCGTTCCTATCTCGGTGATACTCGCCTCTTTATTTGTCCGGTCGACCCGCTGCAGGGTCAGCACAGGGTGGAGTCGACGCTGGGCGACAATTTTCGGCTGGAGGGCAACCACTACCTGCCGAGTGGGGTGAGCTATACCTATGTGCCGAACTGGGCGATTGCCCGCATGCTGGGCTGGTGGCAGCCCGGTCCGCCGTATGGCGAGGGCAAATGGGGCGAGCTGACCCCGCTCTCCGAATGCCACTGGCACTGGGCACGCCAGTTCAATCCCGTCTGGCAGCGGGATCGCATTACGAATGCGCGCGGCTGGGTGCTCATCCTCACGCTCAACGGCGCCGTGCGCAAAATCCGCGCTGAAACCCCTCCGGAGGACTTTTCACCTGACGACTACCGCTGAGCTGAGGGGCACTACTGCAGGCGGGATGCGGTACAATAATATGACAGCCCCGATCGCACGGGAGTGTAAGGAGGCGATGGTTATGCGCGTTGGCATTTTGACAGGTGGGGGCGACTGCCCCGGTCTGAATCCCGCGATACGGGGCGCAACGCTGCGCCTGATACGCGACGGTCATACACCCGTCGGCATCCAGCACGGCTGGCGCGGACTGGTGGAAGGCTGGACCGTTCCTCTCAGCGTCGAGCGCGTGGACGAGATCATCCGGGAGGGCGGCACCATTCTGGGCACCTCCCGCACGAACCCGTTCAAGCAGGAGGGCGACCTCCAGCGCCTGCTGGAGAACTATCGCGCCCTTCAACTGGATGCCCTGATCGCCATCGGCGGGGAGGACACGCTGGGCGTCGCCAACCGCCTCTACCAGGAGCATCAGCTCCCGGTCGTCGGCGTGCCCAAAACGATGGATAACGATTTAAGTGGCACCGACTTCACCTTCGGGTTTGATAGCGCGGTCTCGGTCGCGGTGGAGGCGATGGATCGCCTGCGCGACACCGCCAAATCGCACGCGCGCATCATTGTGCTGGAGGTGATGGGGCGCCATGCCGGCTGGGTCGCGCTCTATGCGGGCATCGGCGGCGGCGCCGACTGGATTCTGATCCCCGAAGTGCCCATCGACCTGCACGAGATGTGCGACTACCTGCGCCAGCTCTATGCCGCGGGCAAGCGCTATGCGCTGGTGGTCGTCTCCGAAGGGGTGGAGCTGCCGTTTGAGCATGATGGGCAGCCGATAGCCACCGACGACTTCGGGCATCCCGTGCTGCGCGAGCGCGCGGTCGGCGCCCGAATCGCCCAGAAAATCGAAGAGATAACGGGCTTCGAAACGCGCTATGCGGTCATCGGGCATATTCAGCGAGGCGGACCGCCAACGGTGTTCGACCGCGTGCTGGCGACGCGACTGGCGCTCAAAGCCGCCGAGCTGGTGCATGAGCGCCAGTTCGGGCTGATGGCGGCATTGCGCGGCACCGAGATTGTGGCGATCCCGCTGGCGGAGGCGGTGCGCGCCCCGAAGTTAGTGCCGCGCGAATTCTACGAGCAGGCGCGACAGATCTTTCAGCGGATACAGTATCAGCCCGAACCACAGGGCAGCGGAACGCCGTAGGGGCACCCAGCTCTCCAGCGGGCGTGCCTGTAGCTCCGCCTCAATTGCCCGAACGACCGCGGGGTGATAGCGCGTGCCGGCGCCGGCCTGCAACACGCTCAGCGCCGCCTCATAGCCCTCCCGCTGAGCCTGCTCCATCAGGTCCGACAGCGCCGACAGCAGGTGCGCGCTCAGCGGGGCATCAGGCTGCTGCGCATAACTCACATGATGAAGGCGCACCAGCGGCGCAACCCCACTCAAGCCCGGAATCTGCTCCACCATCGCCGCGCTGATCTCCGCATGCCGCATGAGCGTCAGCTGCTCCATCGGTGAGAGGGGCGTCGTTTTATTCAACAGCGCATAGGGCAAGCTCACCATGCTGATGTCGCGCAGGTAGACCGATAGCTCCAGCTGTTTGCGTTCCTGCGCGTCGAGTCCCAATCGCGCGCTGACCGCCCGCGCTAACTGCGCCATGGTTTCGGTGTCCCCGTAGCGACCCTGGGTGCGCAGCTCAATCACCTTCGCGAACGCCCGCAGGGTCTGACAGCGCCAGCGATGGAGCTGGGCGGGTAGAAAAATAAAAGCATAATAGCCCAGCGCACCGATCGAAGCCAGCACCACTGCCAGACCCAGCCACAGGTTCTCCATCGCTTACCTCCGTGCTCCCTCCTGATACGGCAACCATTCCTGCACCACCTGCTCGAACACCTGCACCACCTGCGGGTCGAACTGCGTGCCTGCGCCGCGTCGCAGCTCGTTCAGCGCTTCGGGAATGGTGAGCGAGCGCCGATACTGGCGCTGCTGGCTGGGCGCCTCGCCGCCGATCATCGCGTCGAAGGCGTCCACGACGGCGATAATCCGCGCCTCCAGCGGAATCTGGTCGCCTCGCAGACCGTGCGGGTAGCCTTTGCCATCGGGGCGCTCATGGTGATAGGCAATCCAGGGCACAATCGCGTTCAGGAACGGCACATCGGTGAGGATCTCCGCGCCCAGCTGCGGATGGCGTTGCACCTGCTCCCATTCGCGCGGGGTCAGTCGCCCCGGTTTGTTGAGGATTCGTTCATCCAGCACCGTTTTGCCGAGGTCGTGCAGGAGCGCGGCTTCGTAGATGAGTTCACAGCGTTCGGGGGGTAGCCCCAGCCGCTCGGCGACACGCCGACCCCACTGCGCCACCCGTTGCAGATGCCCCCCAGTGTACGGATGCGCCCGCTGAATCAAAAAGCCCAGACTGCGGATTGTCTGATGATACAGCTCATGCTGGCGTGTGGAGAGAATGAACGCCTGGCGCAGCGCCAGATAGGGCGCCAGCACGGTCAGTGAACCCGTAAATCCATAAAGATGGAGCATCGCCATCAACAACAGGCTCAGCGGGAACATCGGCAGCGTCTCCCGCGGCAAATCGAGCAGCGACTCGCGCAGCACCCACCCGAAGCGCACACCCTCCGCCAGCGCCACTGTGACCGACACCAGCAGGTTATTGATCAGGCTATAAACGACCAGAATAGTGAACAGAGCCAGCACAGCAACGGCAGGCGAGGCAAAGAAAGTGTTCACAGACCCGCGGAACCCATCCAGCAGGTGCTGGAACGCGATGGGACAGGCGCCGGCGGCAGCGGCGCACAGCACGCTCTGTGCCGTGTTGAGCCACACCCAGCGCAGGTGCGACTGTTTGAGCCGCGCGGTGAGCAGTCCTGCGCCGAAGGTGACGCCCGCATCCAGCCACACGCCCATCGCCCAGCCATACAGCAAAATCACCGCCGCCACGATGGGCGTGCTGACGCTCACCCAGATGCCGCGATCGGTATAGCCCTGGCGGAGCGGATAGCGGATCAGCAGCAGCTCGCCCAATAGTGCAACGATTGCCAGTCCCAGCAGCAGGGGCAGTTGTCCCGCCTGCTGAATGGGGCTACCCGCCACCATCAGAATCAGTATCGCCGTTGCCGACAGCAGTCCGCTCCAGAGCCAGTGCCGCCTCCGCAGCTGATTCCTGTGCGCGATTGCCATTGTTCGTTTCCGATGCGGCTATAGGCGGCAGCCAGTGCCGCTGGGAACGAGGTTCACTTTCAGGCAGGGCAAGCGCGTCGCGCTATCCTTTCCAGTGCGCCCTTTAAGGGGTGGGCAACACCACAGTATTGGGTTGCGCCTCCAGCGGGTCATCCCAGCGGTGCGGATAGTACACCTTCTTCGCGCTGGCAACCGCCATCAGCGCAACGAGCGCAGCCATCAGAACGAGCCACCGTCGCATCAGCTGTTCCCTCCTGTCGAGAATATGCGTCGCTCGGTTCCGCTCCGCTTCTGCGCTCGCCCTGCCCGATAGGGCGCATCTGCGGGATATGCGCCCCAAAACAGCTAATTCGCTTCCGTTACGGGTTCCTGAATCATCACCGCCGCCTCTGGCGTCGGCTCAAAATCGCTGGGAAACGCGACCACACGCCGATTGACCGCGTCCAGGGTCGCCAGCCCGATCGCCCGATAGGGGTCTTGACGCACCAGCGCGCTGCCCACCAGCAAATCCTCTCCATTATCACGCACCGCGCTCACCAGCACCACCGCCACCGGATACCCTGCCAGCACCGTGTTGGTCGACACATCTTCGAGCCCGAACCGCTCGTGCAGCCCGTGCGCCGATTCGACCGCTCGCAGCGTGGCGGCGGCGACCAATCGGGGAAGTTGCGTGCTCACGCGCACACCCGATGCCACGCCCCGATAGACCTGACCACCCCGCTCCACGAACACCGTCACGGTCGCTCGCGTGCCTTCCTGAACAATCTGCAAATCGAGCCAGCGCAGGCGTGCCGAAGTATACCCGCGCCCCACACTTTTTTGCGCCACGCTCACCTTGCGATGGTCGATATTCACGCCGAAGTGAGCCATCAGAGCCGATTCGACATCGCGCACCACCTGCTTCGGGTTCCGATCGCCCTCCACCAGCAGGTGAATCTCCTGAATGATACCCTTTTCATCCGCCACCACACGCGCCCCGCACACGCCTTTCAGCTCGCGCAGGGTCGCCTCGATCTGGGTTGCACTCCAGCGACGCTCCACCATCGCCTACCTCCTCTGGCACGCGCCTACGCACTGCACCAGACATCGCTCCAGAAAAAGCATCGAGGCAACAGCGACCACCCTTCACGCCACTGGCTATAGAATACTCGAATCGCCCCACCGATTCCTGCTTAATTGCCTTTCCGTTGCACGATTTTCGACAGCGAATCGCCGATTCCTGCTTAATCCGCATGCAACTGCGGCGATTGATTCAGGTGCGCCAGCCGCCTGGGGCTATTCGACGAAGCGATGGGGTATCCTTTGAGTCGCATGAAGGCTGCACCTGCGATTGTGAATGCCCGTCATCAATTCAACAAGGGAAGGGTTGCCCGGGTGGCGGAATGGCAGACGCGGGGGACTTAAAATCCTCTGGGGATAACCCGTGCGGGTTCGAGTCCCGCCCCGGGCACAACTTATTGCGCTTCTCCTGCCCCACTGCCCCTGTATCTTGTGATTCTGCAGGCGCAAGACAGGAGGCAGAGAATGGCGAAGACCTGGGGATTCGCGATTGTGGGCGTTTCCGAATCGCCCCTGCAGGAAGCCCTGCAACTGTGGCTGTTGCAGAAGGAACCCCAATCCGAATCGCGCGAAACCCTGCGCAGCTATGCACAAGTCGGGCGTGAGTTTGTGGATGCCCTCGCCCAGAGAGGTATCCAAGCTCTGGACACGGTGGGGCTCGAACCCGGTGGACTGTGTATTGCAGGCGTTGGCGCGGGCGTGAGCAACTTTTTCCATTATCGATGCCCGCTTTTTCGTCCTTTTTGAGTCATTAACATCGAAGCCCTCTCGTCATGGGCTTTACGGGTGGGGGAGCTGAACACTGAGCTGAACAGCTCCCCTCACCGGGAATAATAAGGAGACACAACCATGTGGCGGAAAAGTGAAGTTCGAGCAGCCGAGCGCCAGCCAGCACCGAGCGCTCTTGTGAGGGATGGCGCCAGCACAGGCGCGAAGATACAACCCGATTCTAAAGGCTGTCCCTGCAAAAGGCACAGTCTGTTGCTTCGTGCAACGGCAGTGTGGTTCCTCGTCGGATTAATTCAACCAGCCTCTCCAATCGCCCAATATAACATGCGCGCGGATTTGCCTGCTGGTGTACGAAACGCGATTGTGCGAGTAAGTGGGATTACCGGGTCCGAGATAGACGGTGGTGGCTCTGGCACAGTGATACAGATTCATCCGGTAGCGCATGGCTGGTGGTTATGCGTGCTAACAGCCGATCATGTGGTGGGATTTTCTGAGCGCTGGGCGATCGGCTTTGGCAACGGCGGCTATGCAACGGGTACCCGTACTGGGGAGTTCACCGCAAACATCATGTATCGCGGTCCCGTCACCATTGGTGACGCTCGGGCTGACATAGCACTGCTGGGTGTGTTCGTAGCGGACATGAACGGCAATGGTCAGCTGGATGAGATTCCCGAGATTACACCACTTTCCGTAGCAGAGCCACCTCATTATTATATCGTAGCTGCGGGATACGGATGGTGGGGATATCCTGGGGACCCGCGCCGTTATAACACCCTGCAAACATACGGGCTTTTCGAGAATGGGCGGAATACCTGGGACAATCCCGATTCTGTGGAATATGAGGACATCACCCACCCCCGTGGTCAGCGCTATTTTTATCAGAGGTTGCGAGCCAATCTCGATTTCTTTCCCTGGTGGGACTGGCCTCCCTCCGAAGGGGAAGCTATGGTGCTACCTGGTGATTCGGGTGGTCCCACATTGCAGTTCGATGAGTACGGCACCCGGCGCTGGTTTCTCACAGGGGTACATTCGGTAGGGCAGGGGGGGGAATCGTTCGTTCAGGAAGGAGCCATGTGGGCAGATGTCCATGCCGGGCACTATCAAAATTGGATCAACCAGGCTTGCGACACAATACCGGAGCCGGGCAGCCTTTGTGCTTTAGCGCTGGGGACGCTCAGCCTTCTGGTATGTCGGCGACGCAACAGGGCGTGAACAGGCGTCCAGCCCTGTCTCCTCTCTGTATAAAGTGGTGGAAGCCTTTGGCTTCCACCACCTGCATCACGGATGAGAGGGCAGTTTTAGCAGCCCTGTCCGAAGTTGAACAGGATCATCAGCAGGTCGGCATCGTCCACGGTTCCGTCCCGATTGAGGTCCGTTAGTAGATTACTACCTGACCGCCCGAAGTCATACAGCAGGCAGAGCAGGTCGGCATCATCCACACAGCCATCGCGGTTCACATCGCCCTGTGGGAGGCTATCTATGAGGCGATAGACCCGCAGTGCAAAGCCCACATTGAGCAGAATTTCGGGTGTGCCATTGTTATCGATGTCGGCGACGCGCAGGCTGTCCAGTGCGCCCACATTACTGCCCAGCACAGGTGACTGCCAGACGAGGTAGCGTCTCGCAGCAGGATCAAAGTAGCGGATGTGCAGTCGATCCCCTGCGCAGAACAGGATGTCGGGTTCCGCGGAGCCGATCAGGTTGGCAACCTGTAGCCCGTTAATCTGACTGCCGTAGTTGCCCAGCCCCTGCGCAATATTGCCATTAGTGGGGTTCATGATGTAGAGTGCGCCATTTGTGGTGCCGACCAGAATCTCCTCAATTCCGTTGCCGTCCAGATCTGCCAGTTCCAGTGCTGAGACCTGTCGGGCGCCCGTAATCAGTTGCTGCAATCGTGTCGCGCCGTCATAAATGATAATCTGCCCATCGCGTTCACCAATAACCAGCTCAAGCTGCGGATCGGTATCCACATTCCCGACGCGCAGGTAGTCAAGCGACGCCCAGTAGCTGAGACCCAGATTCACACTGCGCCATATCAGCGCGCCTGTGCGAGCGTTGTGGATGTAGGCGTAGACGCCAGTCGCACCTGTGTGTTCGCGGTTGCCTGTCAGCACCAGCTCGGGCGAGCCGTTGCGATCGACATCGGCAATTGCAATCGCTTTAATCTGAGAACCGTCCACTCCCGTGGTTCGATACTGCTCGCGGAAGGTCGATCCATCGTAGCAGATGACGAAGCCTGTGTAGCCGTTGCTGGCGTTGACGAAGATTTCCATCGGCGGGTCATCATCCACATTTGCCAGCGCAATTCGGGTCAGCCCGAGGGAAAACCCCGTCAGGCGCGGATGGGTGTAGAGCAGGTTCCATGTACGACCGTCGCGTACAAACCAGATGCCGTCTTCGTAGCCGCTATCCGATGCCACACAGCCGTAGACAACCTCATTTGCGCCATCGCTGTTCAGATCGCCCACTGCGATGGCGTAGAAAGGCGGCACCAGATCTTGGCTTTGCCACACTATCGTGAAGGTCTCGATGTCGCCGATGAAAAGGTAGTCGGGCCCTGTAGAGCTGTAGCCTGCTCCCCACAGCACCTCGTTGGTGCCGTCTCCGTCCGTATCAGCAACCACGATGTCCGTGACTCCATGCTCGGGATTGTTGAACGCGCCAAGCAGTGCCAGCGTCTCACCGTCGTGAATCCAGATTTGACCCCACTGCCCGTCGCCATAGATGATTTCGAGGCGCCCATCACGGTTCACATCACTCACAATCATCGCCGCGACATCGAGATCAGCCGACAGTTCGTAGAGTGGCGAACGGTGGTAGGCGCTGAAGATCGTGATGCGATACCACGCATAGGCGCCCACAATCTCGTTAATCCCGTCGTTGTTCACATCGCCAATCTTCACGATATAGCCGAATCCGTTTGGATAGCTCCACTCAACAGCGCGAGTACGTCCGTTCAACACATAACCTGTCGATGTATTGTTGCCCACCACAATCTCCAGGTCGGAGTCTGCATCCACATTGCCCACAGCCACATCGTAGCCCGTGTAGCTTGGATTGGAATATTCGAGGGCACCCGTGTTCACATTGTAGATGAAAAGCCCATTCGAACCCGTGAATACATACTCCAGTTGACCATCCGAGTCGACATCCACGATACTAAGCCCTGAAATCGCCGATGTAGCAGTGGGTGTGCGACGAACTTCGTGGTAGGTACACGAATCGTAAGCCAGAATCGCATTCCCGGAGGCAATCACAATCTCGGGGCGTGAATCGCCATCGATATCTGCCAGGCGGAGCGCGGAGATACCTGCCGAATACAGCGTGGACACATAACGCATCTCCAGTCCATCACCAGCGCGATCCAGCACATACCAGAAATTGTTCTGACCGAAGGTGGTTCCGATGGAAGCAGCTGCCACGATTTCATCATCGCCATTCCGATCGAGGTCTACGGCGACTAAACCCCTGTCGCCGATTCCAACGCCGAAAGGAACATGTTGAAAGCGAAGCGCTATTTGCGGTGATTGCCCAAGCAGACAGCCCATCAGCAGCACTGCTGTCGCCAGTGTGAGCCATCCCTTCATCGCTATCCCTCCAGTTCTACCCGAATAGCATGGGGCTGCAAAGGCATCATACCCCAGGGCGTAAGGCATTATACCCCATGGCGTGTCGAAGGGCGATTGCTGGAGGCGTGCGGTCTATCGATGCCTGCTACTGGCGCTCGCTATTGTCGGGAGCTGTGCCGGGAGGGGTGGCTTTCGGAGGGCACAGGTGGCACGATTTTGCCCAGTCGCGCCCGCTCGCGTCGCAACTCTTCAGGCGTAGCGGCTGGTATCTCGATCGCTTCCCTATCCAAACGCGACGCTGTGATGATACCGGGCACATTGATGGTGAAGAACATTACAGCGTAGAAGCTCAAATAGCCTGCCACGCCGAGACGCGCCAGCAGTTTCACCGTCTGCGGGCGGTGGCGCCGACCCCACTCAATAATCACCACGGGCGCCAGCACCAGCACCAGCTTCGCCAGCGCGAAGGGCGCCAGCCCGTACTGCAGGTAAAAGCGCATAATCGGATTGCCTTCTTCTGCCAGCCCGCGCGTGATAAGCGCAATCGTGGTGAGCAAATCCGCCACACAGACCAGAATAATCGCCCAGCTCTCCGCACAGAGCCATTCCCGCCATCGCCGCATGGTGTCCTCCGCAGAGGGGTTATTCCATAAGGGGCGCGTTTTGTCAACAGGGTGAATGGGGTATCTTTGAGATAATGCGGTGGTACATTCTGGACGAATCGGCGCGGGCGCAGGCAGGCAACTTTGTGAGGGTCGCCGTCGCGTTCAATGAGCTGGAGGCAGGCTTTCTGCGCGACTATCTGCGCGAACGACACATTCTGGCGCAGGTGTCGCCCGCCACCCCACCCTTCGCCGTAGCCCACTTCCCGCGCGAATGCTACCTGTGGGTGCCCGCGCACCAGGTGGCAGGGGCAATCCAGTTCCTGCAGGAGCTGGACGCGCAGTGGCAGGAGGAACCCGCAGAATGAGCAGGCGAACGCCAATCGAAAGCAGGCAATTTTCAGATTCTTTTCAGATACCCTCTTGACGAACAACGAAGCGATGCGGTATAATAAAGTGCCAATCCACTCTGTTAGAGGAGGAGCGACGATGCGGACTCTGATTGTTGCTGGAGCGGTTTACTTTTGCTGGTGCGGGGTCATTCCGATGGCGCCTGCAGAGCGTTCTCAGGCAACCCCCCCTGCGCGTTACGCCCCTGACCAGATCATTGTGGGGTTAGCAGCGGACACAACCCCCCCTGACACCGCTGCTCCTGGAGGGTTTAGGGGACATCAGAGCCGAGATCGCCCCCATACAGGCGATAGTTCTCCGCCTGGAACCGTATCTCACGGTCGAAGATGCCCTCTCCATTGTGTCCAGTTTGCCAGGGGTGCGCTATGCGGAACCAGATTATGTGGTTCATGCCGTCGCGACCCCCAACGATCCCGGTTATGGTATGCAATATGGGCTGCGTCTGGTTCAAGCCGATCGCGCCTGGGACCTCTGGAACCCGCAGCAGACCATCTATGTGGCGGTCATCGACACCGGCATAGAATATCTTCACCCGGATTTAGATAACAAATTCCGTCGGCGTGAAGATGGCTCGATCTATGGCATTCAGATTCTCGGTGGTCAGCAACTTCCGATTGCCAACGATGATAACGGGCATGGAACCCATGTGGCGGGGATTATTGCTGCGGAGACGAACAATGGCGTTGGCGTGGCGGGGGTTGCTGGATACAGCCCGTGTCGCAGCGATGCCAGCAACTTCGTGCAACTGATGCCCGTTAAGGTGCTGACCGCGCCTGGCGTGGGCTTGACCTCGGATGTGATCGCTGGTATGATATGGGCGGTCAATAATGGCGCCCATATTCTCAGCATGAGTCTGGGCGGCAGCGGCGGTTCACAAGCTCAACTGGATGCGGTGAACTATGCCTGGAACAATGGGCGTCTGGTGGTGGTCGCCGCCGGCAACGATGGCACCGACGCCCCCAGCTACCCGGCTTACTATTCCAACGCGATTGCGGTCGCAGCGACCGACGAAACGGACACGCTGACCTCCTTTTCCCAGTATGGCGCATGGGTGGATATTGCGGCACCCGGTGCGAACATCTATTCAACCTATATCGGGGGTCTTTATATGTCACTTGACGGGACCTCGATGGCGTGCCCGCATGTGTCGGGTGCGGCTGCGCTCCTGTGGTCGCACGCACCGCAGCTGACCAATCAGCAGGTGCGCCAGCTGCTGGAGCAAAATGTGGATCCCTATATCCCATTTTCGGGGCGACAGATTGCGCCAGGCGCAGGACGATTGAATGTGTACCGCGCGTTGTTAGCCACCGGGTTGACCTGCGCGGCGCACAACGGCGATGTCGACTGCGACGGCTGCGTGGACGACGCCGATCTGCTCGCTGTGCTGTTTGCATTCGGCGCCAGCGGCGGGAATCTGGGGCGCACAGATGTGAACTGCGATGGGATAGTGGACGACGCTGACCTGCTGACCGTGCTGTTTAACTTCGGCACTGGCTGTTAGGTGGGTCGTCCGTGCGAGTCGCGTTTTTTGCCAAAGGAGAGGCGCGATAAAAACTCGCGGCATCAGGTATGCTTGGCGGTAATGTGCTGGCAAAACCTGCCAAATCGGAGCGCCCATGCGCAAGTGAGTGATGCGCATGAATAGGCTCGTGGGCGTTGTGGGCGCAGGCTCGTGGGGCACAGCGCTCGCATGGGTGCTGGCTCAAAAGGGGCTGCCCGTTCGCCTGTGGGGACGCAGCCGCGAGCAGATAGCACAAATCCGCCGCGAGCGGGTCAATCGCCGCTATCTGCCCGATGTCCATCTGCCCGATGGCATAGAGGCGACCGCTGAGCTGAGCGAGCTGAACGAGTGTCCCTTGCTCATTCTCGCGGTGCCGTCGGGCGCGATACGCGAGATCGCCCCTCACCTACCCAACCATCAACGCCTCTGGATTATCGCCGCCAAAGGGCTGGAGCCGAACACGGGCAAACGCCTGAGCGAAGTGGTGCAGGAATCGGCAGGCATTCCGCTGCCCCAGATTGTGGTGCTGTCGGGACCGAACCTGGCAGGCGAGATCGTGCGCGGCATCCCCACCGCGACCGTCGCCGCCTCCGTCAATCCCGACGCCGCCGAGCAGGTGCAGCAACTGTTCATGGCGCCCACCCTGCGCGTATACACGAACGACGACCTGATCGGAGTGGAGCTGGGCGGCGCGCTGAAGAATGTGTACGCGATTGGCGCGGGCGTGAGCGACGGACTGGGCTTCGGCGATAACACGAAAGGCGCCCTGCTCACGCGCGGACTGACCGAGATGATGCGGCTGGGCGCGGCGATGGGCGCGTGCCCCGAAACCTTTATGGGGCTGACAGGCGTGGGCGACCTGTTCGCCACCGCCGTGAGCCGGCTCAGTCGCAACTACCGATTGGGCTACGCGATTGCGCAGGGCGCCACGCCCGACGAAGCCCTGCGCCAGCTGGGACAGGTCGCCGAAGGCTATGCCACCGCCCTCGTCGCCGAGCAGCTGGCTCACCAGCACGGCATCGAGATGCCCCTCCTGAGCGCGATTGCCAGCCTGCTACGCGGCACAGTCAGCGTGCGCGACGCGCTCCAGAGCCTCATGACCCGCCCACCCAAAGGCGAACGCGAGTTTCGGTTCATCAAAACCTGATCCTTCAGACCAGCGGCGTGTAGTTGCGCCATAACTCCGCTGCCACCTGCAAAAGATAAAGCTGACCAGGCAAACAGATCAGCCCAATCAGCAGGGCAATCAGCGGAAACCACGCTCCCAGACTCAACGCCAGCCAGAAAACAGCAAACCCGACGATTGCCAGAATCAGTATCGCAAAGCCCCGTATTGCACTGAAAACCGTCTCCACAGGCGTCAGATAGGGCTGCGCGGTCAGCAAATCGCCCACAAAACTTAACAAAACCACGCTGAGTGTGTATGAAACCAGCAAAGGAAGGCTGCCAAGCCACAGATACCATATCTTCGGGTAGATAAGCAGCCCCGAAACGCAAGCGGGCAGCAGAAAAGGAACGCAGATTGCTGATACCGTGAAGATTGTATAATACCGAACCTGTTGCTCCGCCGTAAAGGGTAGAGAGCGTGTTATATCAAAGTATTGATAGATTTTATACTGTCTTGTATATTCTATTATTGATAGTATGATGAATAAAAAAGGTATTAGTTGGCTTATAAGAACAATCGTGCTATCATCAATAGGGGAGCGAACTGCATGCTTTGCGAGAAGAGGCATGGCTGCCATTATGCCAATTAAGACTATCAGCCCAAAAACAGCCATCCAGGCGGGTGTTGTGCGGAAATTGATAATGAGATCGCGCCAGAGCAGGGCATAAACGCCTCCAGGTTGCCAGTGATCCAGCCACGCGGGCGTGCGGAAGCCCTCTGTGCCCTTCTGACGGGCTTGTTCCAGAATCTGGCGCACCGTGTGGGGGATCCCCTCTTCCGATTCGCCTGCCTTTGCGCCCGCACCCAGCTGGACACCGATGGCAATCATATCCACAATCTCTGCCGAGTGGCGTGTCAGGTATCGTGCAAGCCAGATACAGCCTGTAACCCATAGCATCAGCATGATGCCCATCGCGGGTGTCCAGCCATGGACAACCGACAGCACTGCGTCGGCAGTGGCGCGGGCAGGCAGTGAAAGAATCTGGGTCGGCAACCAGTTCAGTGCATATGCCAGTACACTGAGGCGATCCATGCCGTGCGCGATGGCGATTCGGGCGCCTGAAACGACCGCCAGTATCAGCAACCCCAGCCACAGGCAGGCAATAACCAGCATCAGCCAGCGCAGCCGCGGTCGCCGACGCAACATCAGCGCCCAGTAAAAACTGAAAAACTCAAAGAACAGCCCCTGCACATAGCGCAGTACCCAGTAGCCTATCAACAGCCATGCCCCCGACCGCAACTGTTCAATATAATCCCGAATTAGCACAGGTATTATCTGGGATGCCATCGCAATCGCTGACACCAGATAAATCGGTATCCAGATTCCCAGCGTGATTGTAGCGCGCATCAGCAGTATAGCCCGAATCAGCCGCCACGAGTTGAGTGGTGTAGCAAACAGAAAATGCAGATCGCTCGCAGAAAACGCGCGAAGAAACTGATAGGGACGAAACCCGGTAATGACCAGCGCGATGAGCAGGTGCAGAAAGGCGATCGCAACCAGCATGAGCTGGGAGACGAGCAATCGCTCCGGTGAAGAGATATCAACCCAGATTGCTTCCGATGGCTGGAGTGGGCGTCGGTAGAGATAATACTGGAAATAAAACCAGAGACCGCCCATCACTGCTATCAATGCAATAATGACACCCATCAACCCGATCGGGTTTTGCAGGGTGCGCTTCAGGCTGTTGAGCCACTGATGTCCCTCCAGATAGAAGGCAATCCGCCACGCCTGCAGCGTCATCCGCCCGCGCGCCACTAACACCCCTCCCCTAATCCACAGGGCTGAACTGTTCGTAGAGGTTGGAGTTAATGGCGACGAGAATCGCTCCCACCGAGAGATTGGCAGCCATCACAATTGGTGCCAGCAGCAGTGGCGAGAGGCGCAGCACCAGTCCCACCGTCAATATTAAGCCGCCCGGCAAGCCCGCCAGCAGAATCGCGGGGAACATCAGCAGACCTAGCAGCAGCCGCTGCGTGTAATCGTTCGGGTCAGGGTTCAACATCGCCAGCATCCACATCGCCATCATCAGCACGGGCACGAACGACACCAGCGCCAGCCCCATCCCCAGCCAGAAAACCCACGCCTGCGGGAACCAGACAATCGCCACCAGCGACACCACCAGCTGAATCAGCGCGAACATCACCGCCGTCGGCAGCGACTCCACCAGCACCACCGCTCGCGAACTGAACGGCAACGGCTTCTGGAAGTCGACGCGCCGCAACAAATCCACAATCGCGTAGTAGCTGCCGATCGCGGTCATAATCACAATCATGTATTGAATGCTCACATAGGTGATTTGCGCTGCCAGCAAGGGCTGCTTTTCAACGCTATAGCGGATAATGCCCAGGGGCACGGAGGGGATGGCGATGAACAGGGCGATTGCCGCGATGAGCATCCAGCCCTGCAATCGCCATGAGAGCAGGATGTCGCGCCAGAGCAGCGCCCACACGCCGCGTGGCGTCCAGCGTTCGAGCCAGCGGAGGGTGCGCACGGGGCGCTCGCGTCGGCTCATTCGCTCCAGTGCGCCCTGATACATTGCGCTCATCGGATCGCGGCGGGCGAGTCGGTAGCGTGCCCCGCGCTGCGCCATCGCTGACGCCAGCTCATAGAGCCGACCCGCGTGCGCCACAATCCGCCGATCCGCCCACACCAGCACGCCCAGCCAGAAAATCAGCCCCAGTCCGATTGCGGGCGTCCAGCCGCCATACACAATCAGCGCGGCGTCCGCCAGCGCCCGCACAGGCAACAGCAGCACATACGCAGGCAGCCAGTTGACACCCATCAGCAGCGCCTCCGAGAGCCTGATCGAGGGCTGACCCTGCCAGAGCGTCCACGCATAGCCGACCGTTAGTCCTGCTCCCAGCAGCGCCCAGCCGATAACCCCCACCCAGAACAGCCAGCGCAGCGCCGGGCGCTCCTCCTCCATCAGCCGAACCGCCACGCCCAGCCACAGCGCCGCCAGCGACATACTCAAAAACAGCAGCGGGTAAATCAGCAGTGCCCAGCCGCTCGCCTGCGGCTCCGCCACCAGCGCCAGCTGCCTGATCGAACGCCCGCCCGACATCAGCAGGTAAATAATCAGAAAAAGCATCAGGAAAATCGTGCCAATCGCGCCGCGCATCAGCAGCACGCCCCGAAACAGGCTCAGCGCCCGCACAGGCGTCGGGAACAGAAAGTTCACATCCCCTTCCACAAAGTAGCTGAACTGCCCGCGCGAGAAGGCAGGCGCCATCGCCAGCACCACATACAGCAGGTGAAAGCCCAGCACGATGGTCAGGCTGCGCCCCATCACCGCTTCGGGGTCCAGCATCAGCTGGGGTGCACGCGGCGCCCGCACCGGCTCCAGCAACGCGCCGACCAGCGCACCGCCCCAGCTGCACAGAATGAACCCGATCACCAGCACGGTCAGCACCGCCCGCAGGGGGTTCGCAAACGCGCGACGGAAGCTGTTAATCACCACGCGCACCGTCAGAAACCACAGCACTCGCGCCGTGAGCCTGTCCATCAAGTCTGCAGTTTACCCCACAGGTAGAATTAATAGCGGTATGGGCACGGTCGGCAAGGCGTTGATCGGGCTGGGTGTGATGCTGATGGTGGTCGGGCTGGTGCTGGTCGCGCTGGATCGCGCGGGCATCCGCCAGTGGCGCTTGCCAGGCGATATTGCCATCCATCGGGACGGCTTCCATTTCTACTTCCCGCTGGGCACCAGCCTGCTCATCAGCCTGATTTTGACCCTGCTGCTGAGCTTTCTGGCATGGCTGTCGGGGCGTGCCCGATAGATGGCGATGGACGCAGCGCTGTTCGATTACGAGCTGCCCGAAGAGTTAATTGCACAGGAGCCGGTGGAGCCGCGCGACTCGTCGCGCCTGATGGTGGTGCATCGGGCGACAGGTCAGCTGGAGCATCGATACTTCTACGAGCTGCCCGAATATCTGCGCGAGGGCGATACGCTGGTGCTGAACGATTCGCGGGTGTCGGCGCGGCGACTGTTCGGGCGCAAGCCGACAGGCGGGCGCGTGGAACTCCTGCTGTTGCGCCCTGTCGGTGACGGACGCTGGCACGCGCTGGTGCGACCGGGCAGACGCCTGCCCGAAGGTAGCCTGATTATTCTGGATGAATCGCACACGGCTCAAATCGAAGCCCGCCTCGAGGAGGGCATCCGACTGGTGCGATTCATCCCGCCCGCCGACGAATGGCTCCAGACGGTCGGGCAAATCCCGCTGCCGCCCTACATTCACCGCCAGCTGACCGACCCGGAGCGGTATCAGACGGTGTACGCCCGCCAGCCCGGCTCTGCCGCCGCGCCCACTGCCGGACTGCACTTCACGCCCAAACTGTTAGAGACGCTCAAAGCGCAGGGCGTGCAGATTGCCACCGTCACCCTGCATGTGAGCCTGGACACTTTTCGCCCCCTGCAGAGCGAGCGTGTGGAAGAGCATAAGATGCACGGTGAGTGGTTCACTCTTTCGCCCGAAGCCGCCGAGCGGATTAACAGCACGCGCGGGCGCATCGTCGCAGTGGGCACAACCAGCGTGCGCGTGCTGGAGAGCGCGGCGGTCGGCAAGCGACGTGTGCAACCCATGACGGGTGAGACCCGACTCTACATCACGCCCGGCTACGAGTTCAAAGTGGTGGACGCGCTGATTACCAACTTCCACATGCCGCGCACCACCGTGCTGGTGCTGGTGTGCGCGTTCGGCGGGCGCGAGCGAATCCTGACCGCCTATCGGGAAGCCATTCGCCAGCGCTATCGATTCCTGAGCTTTGGCGACGCGATGCTGATTCTCTGAGCGATTATCCCTCCGCGCCGTTAGCGGGCGCCTGCAACAGCGACTCGATGGCTTTTTTGAGCCGTTCGATGTTCGCGCCCACAATCACCTCGCGCACGACGCCCTCCTTGTCAATAATGAAGGTGGTCGGCACGCCATCCACTTTATACTGTTCCGCCACCTTATTGTCGGCGTCCACCAGCACGGGGAAGGTGAGCTTGAACTCCTTTGCGAACTCCTGGGCGCGTCTGGTCGGGTTATCGTGCGCCCAGGTGGCGACGCCCAGCACCACCACGCCTTTGTCTTTGTACGCCTGCCAGATGTCCTTCTCCAGATGGGGCGCTTCGGCGCGGCAGGGGCCGCACCAGTGCGCGAAGATGTTCAGCACCACCACCTTGCCTTTGTGGTCTGCGAGGCGCACGGCGTTCCCCTGCAGGTCGTTGAGCGTGAAATCGCCCGCCGGCTGACCCTTCAGCTTGCCCGCCTCGCCAGTAAGGTCGGGCACCTCAAAATTTTGCACCAGCTTGAACCCTTCGGGCAGTTTGTAGGCGAAGGCGTTCGGGTTAATCGGGGGGTTGACCGCCTGGCGCGTGATGACCTCGGTGAACCGCAGAGTGAAGCGGTTGCCTCCCTGCGAGGTGGTCATCAAAACCTCTGACTTCCAGATGAGCTGATCTCGGATGCCAATCCAGAGGGTCTGGCTCATTTGCCCGCCTGGCAAAGGCGTTTCGGAAGAGGGCTTCAGGCTGACCCTGATTTTGTAGGTCTGCCGGTTGCCCACTCGCTCCCGCCCCAGCAGTCTGGGTGAGGACGCCATCTTGCGCCAGTCGCCGTGGATCAGCAGATAGAGCGCGTCGAGCCCCATCAGCACATAGCCTGCCCCAGACAGGGTTTGCGCTTCATAGATTTCACTCAGGGTTCGGGGAGCGGGCTTGTGCATGGTCTGCTTGAGCCAGCCGTTCTCGACATAGAGGGTCTTGCCGTCGCAGCGAATCCTGCCCGCGCCCATCATCTGCTGATCCTGCATCTGCGCCTCCATGCGCAGCATGTTGGGGCGCATCGCCATCGTCAGCTGGGTCATGCGGCTGGTGGAGTTCATCTCGCCCATCGCGCCACGCGAATTCATCGAGACGGTCAGGCGGCTTTCGATGCGCAGCGAGCGCATCTTCGCGTAGGTTCGAGCCGTCTGATCAAGAATCTGCGTTGCGCTCTGCGCAGATAGCCCCGTCAGGCTCAGCAGCAGTCCCGTCAACCATGCAACGGTTCTCATCGTTGATCACCCCATTAACCTTTCACCCGCAGCTGCGCGAATCCTGCCTATGCCACTGCCTTCCGCAGGAACAGCTCCAGTTGCGGGAAGCCGATGATGTTCGCGCCTGTTTGCTGAAGCCAGCGATCCACACAGTGGTCAGGCGGCGACATCGGGAACACCACGGCTGCCCGTTGCACGCTGAGATTGAGCAGGCTCACCGTGCGGCGGATTTGCGAGATGTCCTCTGGCGTCAGGCTGGGTGCGCTCTTGCACTCCAGCAGCACCAGGCGGCGACCGCCGTTGTGCAGGTAGATGAGGATATCCACCTCACAGCAGCCGCCGCCAGCGCCGTTTAACTGCACATTGCGCAGCACCAGCGCCTGCCCGCTGGATAGTGTCCGCAGCACCTTCTGCACCATCCGATAGACGCCCATCTCGAACCAGCCGCCCGCCAGATAGTTGCGCGATTCGGGGCTGGCATCCACCCACGCCATAATCTGTTTCTGGGCGCGCTCATATCGGTATTGATACAAAATGCGCAGCCGATAGAGGCGTGTGCCGATGTTGGTCAGCGTGGCGATATCCTCCGGCGAGTCGTTCTGCAGAGCAGAATAGATTCGGCGTGGCTGGCTCAGCGTGGCACGCAGCTCGGCGAGGAAGGGCGCAACTATCGGATAATGCTCGCTCATGAACATGCCCAGGTGGTACATCTCTTCGTCGAGCGGACCCTGATACTGCACCTGTTGATACTGGCTCAGCTGGAGGCGGCGTGCGCCAAGCAGGTGGGTCAGCTGTGCAAGCAGCTGGGTCTCACTCAGGCGAGGCGGTGCAGGCTCGGCGGGTGCTGCAACAGCAGGCGCCGATCCCGGCTGGGGCTTTGGTTCATCGGCTGGCGCCAGTACGCGCTCCAGCAGCTGGCGAATCGCCCGCAGCTCCTCACCAATCGTTCGCAACTCCTCACGGACTCCCGTTTTAGTCCCCTTCTTCCACCATCGTTGCCAGAACATACTGCTTTTTATATACCTGATGGTGATGATGAAAGTTCCCTTTGAGAGCTGCAGATAGTTGGTTGTTTCGGCATGGCGCCCCAATGCGAGTCGTACCCGAATGACCACCTCGAAGGATATGTTCAGGCGCCGCTCCCCACGGGCTGACCGCCAGCCTCAATAATCTGGCGGTTGCCGGGCAGTTGCTCCAGCCGACGTGCCAGCACCGACACCGTGCGCTGATGCTCGATAAGTTCACGACACAGTTGCACGATGTAGCCGTCGGGGCGGGCTTCGATCACGAACACGCTGTCGCTCAGATAGGCGATCAGTGCGTCGCGGTAGCGACTGTTCGAGGCGACCCAGCCATCGCGCGGGCGGAACGGGCTGATTGCCAGCGCACGGGCGGGGTCGAACTCGGTGCGCCAGATCCGCGCCTGACGCAACGGCTCCCGGCGCAGGTCATCGCCGAACGCGCTCAACAGCCCCCGATCCAGCACCAGCCCGTAGGGACGATCCGACCGCAGTGCGCAGAGCAACGCCCGCTGATAGGCAGGCTGGTTGAGGCTGGTGAGGGGCACCCAGCTATTTTGCAGAAACGCCTGCGCCACCTGCTCCAGCTCGGTCAGCCCCTCCGCTGAAACGGTGTGCGACGCGAGCAGGGCGACCGTCGGCTCGCTCAACAGCGTATAGTTGCCATAGAGGAACAGGATGGCGGGCGGCTCGGGCATGCTTTCGAGCTGGCGCGGATAGGCTGCATCCTGAAAACTGAGCCAGCGCACGCCACAGCGCGTGAGGTGCGCCTCCAGCCGTTCGGTCTCCTGAACCAGCGCGGCGCGGCTCTCCTGCAGGGTGCGAACGGCGCGTGGGGGCAGGCGATAGTCGTGCTGAAGAGTCTCCGCGGGCAATCGCAGAATCTCTTCGGGCGTCACCCGCCACACCGACTGCCGCTCCAGCAGATAGCGCAAAGTCTGCCGACCCACATCGGGCAACAAACTCAAAAAGAGCAGCCACTGACGCTCTGACATCTTATTGATCAGCACCTCACAAAGGGAGCCATATCACTCTGTTTTCGAGCTCTTCGGGAAAGCTGGCTACAAGTAGGAGCTCCAGATCAGACGTCCTATCGGCAAATCCTGCGGCACGATGACCACACCTGGCACAGATAGTCCCCGCTGTAGACGCTCAAACACCAGAGGGGGTATGGAAACCTTATCGTGGGTCAGGAGTATTCGTCCCTCAGTGGCGGCACGCTCTAAGATGCCTTCATCAGGTTCCTCCGCCAGACCCAGTTCCTGCGCTGTGACAATATCTAAGTCTCTAAGCCGACGGAGCAGTCCCTGCACGATGAGTCGATTGAAGTTTGTGTCCGCCATGACCTTGATAGTTCTCATCCCTTCGCTTTGTCTGACTTTTGCTGGGCTTGGAGCCGTCGATAGCGTTTGAGCAGTCGCTGGCGCAGGTTGCGGGCAGGATGGAGCATCTCCCACTGCCTTCGGTTCTCTTCTCCCACACGCTCCACCGCCTCCAGATAAGCGTCCAGCACCTCGCGATTATGCAAATAGCATGTCACAATCGTATACACATCTTCCAGCTGAAGCATGGGATATTGCATGGCAATCTCTTCGGGCGTGTATCCCTGCTGGAAGGCTATCAGCACCGTCTCCAGCGGGATTCGCGTGCGCCCGACCCGAATCATGCCGCGCTCATCAACGCGGAGCGGCAGTGATGGTGTAGTTAACTGTTCCAGTACGCGCCTCGCATCCATACTTTTCAGGATACCTTAAGCCGAGCCTACTCTTGAATGATTTGATGATAGCGGGCAAGCCAGTAGGGGAGCAGGAAGGCGGTGCCGTCGTCTTCGCTGCGTCCGAGCGGGTCGCCCCCATCGAGCCGATAGGGGTTGCCGTTCCAGCGCATCACTGCCCGCTCGCTGTAGGGCAGCACCTCCACCGATTGCCACTCGCCGAATCGACCCCGATTCACATCGAGTGTGATGTCCCGCCGATGGCTGTTGCGACATTCATAGTTGCGCAGGTCTAACGGCCACTCCTGCAGGGTCTGCACGGCAACCTCCACATCACATGGCTTGCCCGTTACCGCGCCGTAAATGAAGTTAAACAGCGGGCTGCGTTCGGGGCGCTCAATCTGCCAGCTGCGCTCCAGGCTCATCAGCCACAGCCGCCGATAGGTCGGATCGCGCTCATACAGCAACAGCGGATAGTAGCACAGGAACGCCAGCTGATCATCGGAGTGATTGATTTCGTAGGGCGGCAGCATCTTCTGCGTGACGGCGTTCAACAGGTAGTGATGCTCGCGAATCAGCTGCTCATAGGCTTGCTGATATTTCGTGTCGCCCGTGATGTGAAGGGCGACCTTCAGATGGGAGAGAATAGAAAGCGCGTTCAGCCCGCGCTCCTCCTCCCACAGCGGGTCCTCGTTCAGCGATTCGGGATTGAAGATTGCCCAGCGGGTGGGCTTGCCATCCTTATCGATCAGGCGCCAGTTGTTCTGCATCAGGTGGTCGGTAACGCGGCGCACGACACCCCGAATCGCTTCCTTCTCTTTCGCGTCTGCTACCAGGTCATAATAGATTGCCCAGATGAAGTAGTGCCCGTCCAGCTCGTCGGAGCTGGTGTCGCCCTTCCAGATGTAGTTGGGGTCGACGGGCGATTCGTGCCACTCACCAGACGATTGGTGATAGCGCGTTTCGCTTTTATGGATGATGCTGCGGGCGGGGAAGCCAGGAATGCCCGTGAGCCGTTCCAGCTCCAGCAGGGCGTGCATGGAGCGTCGGGCGCGCTCGCGAGCCTGCTGGTCGCCTGTGGCAGCATACTGGAAGCACTGCGCGGCACAATAGAGCGCGGTCCACAGCCCGTCGTTATCGCTTGCTTCAATCTTCCAGCCATCGGGGTCGTTCGGGTTGTCCCAGTCGCAGCTGGTGACGAAGCCGTTGCGGTTGTGGCGCAGGGCGATCAGGCGTTCGTAATGTTCCGCCTTCTCGCGCAGGGTCATGCGCACCGATTCGATGCAGGCAAGCCCGTTCGTGGTGGCAATCCATGCGCGGTTGCGTGAATCGACGGCAATCGCCTGAACACGATTATCGGGCAGCCAGCGTTTGCCCCAGAAGTAGCTCCATTTGCCGTCGCGCAGTCGGCATGCGCCTTCAGGCGTGCCGAGCCACAGGTCGCCGTTGGGTGCAAATGCCAGACAGCGCGCTTCGCCGTAGGGCGGACCGCCCTCTCTGCCCTCGCGGGGCAGCCACCAGCCGTCGCCATCGCCCAGCAATAGCCCCGTGCGCGTGCCAATCCACAGATGCCCCGATGCGTCGCTGAGGGCGCACAGCCAGCGGTCGTCATAGTATCGCCCGCGATTGTCACGGATGCCGACAGCCTGCCAGCGCCCTGTCGCTTTGTCAAGCCGATAGAGGGCGCGCTCCAGCTCGCCTTCCGTGAAGGCAAACAGGCGTCCCCGCGCATCCTCCACCAGCCAGTGGAAGTATCGGGCAGGTGGCGGCGCATAACGCGCACGGACGCCATCCCGAAAATGAATCAGCTCATCGGCATAGAGGAGCCAGACACCGCCCTCCTGCGCCGCATACACCCCTCTCAGCGGCGACGCGGATTCATAAATGCGTTCAGGTCGGTCAGGTGATGGGAGCCGCCAGAGCGTCTGTTCGTTCGCGGCGTAGAGCGTGTTGCTCATGGGGTCGACAGCGAGCCAGCGGATGGGCGCGTTCAGCACCATTTGCCAGTGCGGCGAATCGAGCGGGGCGTGCGCCAGCCCCTTCGCCGTGCCCACCCAGAGCGTGTCGCCCGTAATACATAGCGCGTGAATATTCGCGTCTGGAATGCCATGCTCAGCACCAAAAAAGTGGCTCCTGTCCTGCCAGTAGGGTTGCAGAGTGTAAGTGTTGCCCATCATGCTCACCGCCAGCATCGTCGCGCTCACCAGCATGGTTGCCACTTTTTCGGGCCTGGGGCGCCTTTTCCTGCTGCCGCCCCAAGCCCCTGAGGCTGTTCGAAAAATCCAACCAGAGGAAAGTCTGCCCCTCACCCCGACCCTCTCCCCAGCGGGGAGAGGGAGAAACGAAGCCCCTCTCCCCCGCCTGCGGGGGAGAGGGTACGGGTGAGGGGGCTTCACACAGGCGAATCGGATGCCCGCGAATTTTCGAACACCCTCCTAAGCCCCTTGACATTTAGCCACGCTAAGGGGTATATTTATGGAAAATGGCGCAGGCACTGGTTACCGAACGAGGGCAGACAGGGCGCGGCGGCACTCGCCGAACGCCCTTGCTGGTCATCACGGGTCAGCCGAATGTGGGCAAAAGCGTGCTGTTCCACCGCCTCACAGGACGCTATGTGACGGTCTCCAACTATCCGGGCACCACCGTCGAGATCACGCGCGGCAGCATGCACTATAACGGGCACACCTTCACCGTGATCGATTCGCCCGGCTTGTATTCGCTAAACCCCATCACCGATGAGGAGCGCGTGGCACGGCGCATCCTGCTGCAGGAGCGCCCCGATCTGGTGCTGCATGTGGTGGACGCGAAGAATCTTGCTCGCATGCTGCCGCTCACGCTCCAGCTGATTGAACTGGGGCTGCCCACCATTCTGGTGCTGAACATGATGGACGAGCTGGAGAGGGCAGGCTTGCAGATTGCAGTGGAGTCGTTGAGCCAGCAGCTGGCGATTCCTGTGGTGCCGACGGTTTGCCTCACGGGGCGCGGTATTGCCGAGCTGAAGGAGCAAATCTATGCGCAACTCTGTGGTCGAGACGGTTCCGCTCCGCTATCCGCCAGCGATTGAGAGCGCGATGGGGGAGATTGCGGCACTTCTGCGCGGGTCTTACGCGCTGAGCGAGCGCACGCTGGCGTTGCTGCTCCTTCAGAACGACCCCGAAATCTGGGAAATAGTTCGGCTTCAAGAAACGCCCGCCACGCTGGAGCGCATTCGCGCCTTGTGCGAGCGTCTGCACGCCACCAGCGAGACGCCCCTCGCCTGGCAAATCGAGCAGCAGCGCCAGCAGTTAAGCCAGCAGATTGCCGATGCCGTGATCTCGCCAGCGTCGGACGCTGCCGCGCGCCCGCGCCGCACGCTCAGTGACCATATCGGCTGGCTCTGCATGAATCCCTGGACTGGCTTGCCGATTCTTGCGCTGGTGCTCTATTTCGGGCTGTATCAGTTCGTGGGCGTGTTCGGCGCGGGCACGGTGGTCGACTGGCTGGAGAACGGTCTCTTCGGGCAATATATCAACCCGTTTGTGGAGCGGCTGGTGCGCGCGGTGGTGCCGTGGGAGCCGATTCGGGCGTTGCTGGTGGGCGAGTACGGCGTGTGGACGCTGGGTGTCACCTATGCTATCGCGCTCATTTTGCCGATTGTCACTTTCTTTTTCCTGGTGTTCGCGGTGCTGGAGGACACGGGCTATCTGCCGCGCCTGGCGATGCTGATCGATCGGGCGTTCAAGTGGCTGGGTTTGAACGGGCGGGCGGTGATCCCGATTGTGCTGGGGTTCGGCTGCGACACGATGGCGACGGTGGTGACGCGCACGCTGGAGACCCGTCGCGAGCGGGTGCTGACCACCTTTTTGCTGACGCTGGCGATCCCCTGCTCGGCTCAGCTGGGCGTGGTGCTGGCGCTGCTATCGGCTCATCCGCGCGGATTGCTCATCTGGGCGGGCGTGCTGGTGACTGTGTTTCTGGTGATTGGCTGGCTGGCGGCGCGGGTGCTGCCGGGCAAGCCGATGCCGTTCTATATGGAGCTGCCGCCGATGCGCCTGCCGAGCCTCTCCAATGTGCTGCTGAAGACGCTGGCACGCCTGCACTGGTACTTCCTGGAGGTGTTGCCGCTCTTTCTATTAGCGAGCGTGCTGATCTGGGTGGGGCAGCTCACGGGTTTATTTGACCTGGCGGTGCGCCTGATGACGCCGTTCGTGCAGGCGCTCACCCTGCCAGCGGAGACCGCGGTGGCGTTCCTGTTTGGTTTCTTCCGTCGCGATTACGGGGCGGCGGGGCTGTATCGGCTCAATGAGCAGGGGCTGCTCACGGGCAACCAGCTGCTGGTGGCAGCAGTGGTGCTGACGCTGTTCGTGCCCTGTGTCGCGCAGTTCCTGGTGACCATTAAGGAGCGTGGCTGGCGGGCAGCCGTGGTGATGTTTCTGCTGGCGTTCGGCATCGCGTGGCTGACGGGGCTGGTGCTGGCGCATGCACTGGCATGGCTGGGGGTGAGGGTGTGAGATATTGCGCGTTTTGCGGGCAGGCGCTGGACCAGCAGGCGATTGAGAAGGCGTGTCGGGGCTGCGGCGCGTTCGGCGGCTGCCACCTGATCAAGTGCCCCTCCTGCGGCTACGAGCAGCCACAGGAACCCCAGTGGCTCCAGCGGCTGGTGGAGTGGGCGAAGCGCCGCCGCAAGGAGCCATCGCGATGATACCGCTCACCCGATTGCGCACAGGCGAAACGGCGCGAATCGTGCGAATCGAGCCCGATTTGGAAGGGCACTGGCGCAAGCTCACGGCGCTGGGCATCTGCCCTGGCGCCGTGCTGTGCCTCGTGCAACGATTCCCGACCTATGTGCTGCAGATTGGCTGCTCCACCATCGCCATCGATCGCCAGCTGGCTTGCCAGATCGAGGTGGAGCGGCTGTAGCCGCCCTACCAGATGTCCTCCAGCGCATCGCGGAGCAGGTTATAGGCGCCCACGATGCAGGCGGCTGCCACCACTAATGCCAGTGCGGATAACATCGTCGGTCAGCACCTCCCCTGAAAGGATGGGCGCAGGGGTCTCCCACGCCCTCTGAAGGGAATGCTTCCCGATGGGGTGCTGCACCGCCTAAGTGAGATTGCGGGTTTCGAGCCACTGGATTCACAGGCAGGATGCCCTGCTACGGGGCTACAGGAAGGGGTTCGTGGCGCGTTCGACGCCGACGGTGCTGATGGAGCCGTGCCCTGGTAGAAGGATGGTATCGTCGGGCAGGGTCAGCACGCGCGTGTGCAGATGCGCCAGCAGGGTCTGGTGGTCGGAATAGGGGATGTCGGTGCGCCCGATGCTGCCCGCGAAGATGGCGTCGCCGCAAAACAGGTGCAACGGCTCCGCCTTCAACAGGAAGCCGAGATGGTCGGGTGAATGCCCCCGCAACGCCAGCACTTCAAACTGCAGCGCGCCCACCTGAAACGAGTCGCCCTCCTGCAAAAATCGATCGGGCACAGGCACGGGTTCACCCACCGACAGACCGACATAGGCAGCATGTTCGTGCGCGTAGCGTGCCCAGGCGTCCCACTCACCGCGCGACATCCAGAAGGGCGTACCCGTCAACCGCTTCAGATGAGGCACACCCATCACATGGTCAAAATGCCCGTGCGTCGCTAACAGCAGGGCGACCGACGCCTGGTGCGCTTGCAGGCGTGCGACAACCTGCTCCGGCTCGCCGCCGGGGTCAATCACCACCGCCTGACGGCTGGCTCGCTCAATCACCAGATAGCAGTTCGCCTGCAACGGTCCCAGTGTCAGCGTCTCAATAATGAAAGGCGGCTCACTCATAGCGATTCGGGACAGGACAGTTTCACCTGCAAAGCATACCTCACCGACGGCGGGAGATGGACGGTCAATCGGGAATCGATAAGTGGTGTCTCGAGGGGCGCGTCTGCTGGTGATGGGGCTGTTATTGCCTGGCGGTGGGCTGCTGTATGCGCCGCACCTCACCGCGCCCTTCGTGTCGGATGATTACTTTATCTTTCTGCGTGTGCGATAGGGGGCATGGGCGGTTGCCCATGCCCCTGAGCGGTTTAGCCGCCCGTGCCGAAGTTGAACAGCACGGTCAGCAGGTCAGCGTCGTCCACGATGCCGTCACCGTTGGTGTCTTCGGCTGGGCTGTTGGTACCGAAGGCGAACAGCACCGCCAGCAGGTCGGCGTCATCCACCACGCAGTCGCCATTCACATTGCCCAGCGACCTGGGGATGCCGCCGCCGTAGCCAACCCAGTCCATATTGAACACGCGCGCGGTAGCGGCAAACTGCTGCTGCGGCACGCAGAACAGGTAGCCGTCAACGCGCAGCACATTGTAGGTGTCGCCCCCGTTCGGCACGATTCGCAGCGTGACATTCTGCTGAAGTTGATTCAGCGGGTCGGGCTGACAGCTGATGCGCGTGACCTGCCCCTGCAGTGTGCCCTGCACGCTGGTAATCAGCACATTCACGGTCGCGCCGATGTCGACGGTGATGCAGTCGTTGAGGGTAAGCGAGCCGCTCCAGCGCACGATTGCGGTCGTGCCGTTATCGGAGATCACACTGGCAATCAGCGGCACCTGATAGTTCAACCCCACATCGGGCAGCAGCTGTGCCAGATCGAGCAGCACATCGAGCGCAAGCCCATCGTTGTTGAGGTCCTGCAGGGTGAACGCAACGGGATCACTGGCACTGAATGTGCCCGACTGACTGATAGCGCCCGTGATTTCGTAGTTCCCGCTCAGGAACCGCCAGCTGACGGAGCCACCGCGCTCCAGCTCATCGGCGATCTGCGCCGTTGCTATGCTCAACGCCAGCACAAAAACAGCCCACAGGCTTATTGTTCGCATTGCATTGACCTCCCTTCGTCGTGTTTGCCCCTGCACTTGCAGGTGGCATTTTATTTAATTCGACGCTCTCTCCCGCGATTCCTGCTTTGTTTGACCTGCTGGTTGGTCAGGCGGGGCGATTCGGAGCAGGGCGTCGCGCTCGTCGGGGGTCAGCTCGCGCCATGCGCCAGGCGGAAGGTCTTCTGTCAGGCGCAGGGGTCCGAAGGCGATGCGTACCAGGCGTTGCACGGGGTGTCCGACGGCGGCGCACATGCGTTTGACCTGGCGCTTGCGTCCCTCGTGAATGGTGATTTCCAGCAGGCTCTGCTGGCGTCCGCGTTTGAGCAATCGCACCTGTGCAGGCGCGGTTTTGCCCTCTTCCAGCATGACGCCCTCGCGCAGCCGACGCAACGCCGATTCGTCCGGTGCGCCCTTCACCCACACGCGATAGGTTTTGGGTACCTTGTAGCGCGGGTGCAGGAGGCGGTTCGCCAGCTCGCCGTCGTTGGTCAGCAGCAGCAAGCCTTCGGCGTCGGCGTCCAGTCGCCCCACAGGGAAGACAGGTGTTTTTAAGCCCCTGAGCAGTTCCATCACTGTGCGGGGTGCATGGGGGTCTTTGCGCGCGGTGACATAGCCAGCGGGCTTGTGAAGCAGAATGTAGAGCGGGGCGGGCGGAGGCGGCAGCGGCTTGCCATCGATGGTAATCTGGTCTTTTTCGGGGTCGATCTGCATGCCCAGCGTGGCGCGTTGCCCGTTCACCTGCACGCGCCCCTGCTGGATCAGCTGCTCGCAGGCGCGACGCGAGCCAGCGCCGCATCGCGCCATCCACTTCTGCAGGCGAATCGCTGTCATTAAATAAAAAAAATCTGGCTCCTGGGGCAGGATTCGAACCTGCAACCTGGTGGTTACGAGATCCCCTGATCTTTCGATCAGGCTCGGACTATCTCTTCACCCGCCCTCATGCGAGGGGTAGGGTGCCGGGCGCTTTCAGGGCTTTATTGGTGGAGGTCCTCAGCCCTTAGTCTCTGCACGTTCCTGCCTACACGAGCCTCCTTCGGCAGGCTTCGCTCAGGGTTCCCATTCGGGAGGATGGGTCTCCCGGGCAGGGTTCCCTGAATTCACCCGGTTTTTCAGCCCGTCTTTCGACGGGCAGCTGCATACCGGCATGGATCTCTCCATGACAGTTTCCGACGCTTCCGCACCGCCCCTATAAGAGAGGCGTACGGTCAGTGTAAGCGCTCCTGTCTCCCATCGATCCATGCGGCGCTCACAGCCACCCGCTCTACCGTTGAGCTACCCAGGAACCGCCCTTAATATACCACATTCCGGGCCCTTTTGTCAAGGGGTGTGGGGGATGTTCGGAAAATTCAACCAGAGGAACGGCTGCCCCCTCACCGTGACCCTCTCCCCAGCGGGGAGAGAAAAATTAAGCCCCTCCCCCTTTGGGGGAGAGGGTACGGGTGAGGGGGCTTCGTGTGGGCGATTGGTGGGTCCAATTGTTCAGATGGGAGACCGCCACACGCCGATCAGATAGAATGAACCCGTGATTAACACTAAATCATCGGCATCTGCCTGTTGCAGTGCCTGCTCGAACGCTTGCTGGGGTTGCTCACACACAACGGTTTCCAGCGGATAGCGGTTGCCCGTTTGTTGTTGCCAGTGGCGGGCGCAGGTGAGCAGTTCGTGGGGGTCACAGGCGCGCTCGCTGGGCGCACAGGTGAAAATCACATACTCCGTCAGCGGCAGCAGATGGCACAGGACGGCACGCGGCTCATGCGGGCGCAACATGCCGAACACCATAATCAGCCGCCGATATTTGAACACTTTTGGCAGGGTGCGCGCCAGGGCTTCGGCAGCGTCGGGGTTGTGGGCGCCGTCCAGCACCACCGTGGGGCAGTCGCCCACCACCTGCATGCGCCCGGGCAGCCACGCGCGCGCGACGCCCTGCTCGATGGCTTCGTCGGGAATGGCGTAGCCCTGCTCGCGCAGACACAGCACCGCACCCACCGCACAGGCGACATTATGTCGCTGATAACTGCCAATCAGGCGCGGATGCAGATCGAGGCTCCAGCCGCCGCGCCGAACCCGCAGGGACGAATCGGTAGGCGAGGGCAGAGGAGCGTAGAACAGGGTTGATTGATCAGACCCCCTCACCCGTACCCTCTCCCCCAAAGGGGGAGAGGGGTTCCTGTCCCGCTCCCTTAGCGGGTTCTGCTCCGGGTCGGGGGCAACCTGTAGCAGGGGCGCGCCGCGGCGTATGGCAACGGCTTCCACCATCGCTCGCGCGTCGGGATGCAGAACCCCGCTCACTGCGGGGCGACCGGGCTTGATGATGCCTGCCTTCTCGTAAGCAATATCGCGATGCGTGGGTCCCAGCCGATCGGTGTGATCCAGCCCGACGCTGACCAGCACGCCCACAGCGGGCACAACCACATTGGTGGCGTCCAGTCGCCCGCCCAGCCCCACCTCCATCGCCGCGAAATCCACACCGGCCTGCGCATACGCCCAGAACGCCAGCGCGGTCTTCAGCTCGAATTCGGTGACCTGCCCGTACTCGGTGTCGCGCAGTTGCTCAATCAGGGGCTGGCAGCGGCGCACGCCCTCCATGAGCAGCTCCGGCGCGATTGGCTCGCCGTTAATCTGGATGCGCTCGCGAAAATCGAACACATAGGGCGAGAAGTAAGCTCCCACCCTGTAGCCCGCTGCCTGCAGAATGGAGGCGACCAGCGCGGTGGTGGAGCCTTTGCCGTTGGTGCCCGTAATATGCACCACGCGCAGCGCGCGATGCGGATTGCCCAGCCGGTTGAGCAGCGCCTCCATGCGCGCGTTGCCCAGCCGCCAGCCGTAAAGCGTCAGGCTCTGAATGTACGCAATCGCCTGTTCAGGGGTCATTGCCCATATTATAGCGCACGGCGACGGTTTGTGTATAATAGGGGTGTGGAGGTACAGCGATGAGTCGGACCGGTCTGGTGTGTCTGGGGGCGTTGTTGATAGGGCTGGGCGTCTGGGCGCAGCAGCCCGCCACCGGTATAGGGAAGCCCGTTACAGCCATCGAAGTGCGCGGTGTGGAGGTCGGCTCCCGAGCTGCCATCGAAGCCCTTCTGCAGCCGCTGGTGGGCACACAACCCTCTGCCGAGCAGTTGCAAGCTGCCTTTCGCGCAGTGGCGGACTGGTATCACCAGCGCGGCTATGTGCTGGCGCAGGTGGCAGGCTACGACCAGGATGCGTCGGGCAGGCTGATTGTTGAAATCGCCGAAGGCAAGATCGAGGAGATTGTGGTGCAGGGCAATCGGCGCACGCAGACCGGTGTGTTGCGCCGCCTGATCGGCATTAAGCCCGGCGAGGTTTATAATGAGGAGCGGGTTCTGCGCGTGCGTCAGCGGCTGGGACGGTTCCCCTTCCTGCGCGATGCGCAGCTGGGACCCGAAGCGGGCAGTCAGCTGGGCACGACGCGCCTGCTGCTCAAAGTGGAGGAAGAGCGCTCGCTCGACTTCGCGATTGCGGCGGGCTACACCAGCGATGAGGGCTTTATCGGCTACGCCGAACTGCAGGAATCGAACTTCGCCGGGCTGGGTCATCGAGTGCGTTTGCAATGGCAGCGTGAGCAGGTGCGCGATCCGAATACGGGCGAACCCATCCCGCAACGCGCCTCCTACGCCTTCAGCTACGAAGCGCCCCGATTCCTGCCGGGCGCGTTCAACTTCGGGGTGGAGATTTATGACCGTGCGCCGTTCTATCCGGTGTTCTATTCGGATTTAAACAATCTGCGTCGGTACGAGCGGCGGCGCGGGTTCACCGCCTATATCGGGCTGGACTGGCGCGAGCTGTTCGAACTGCGCGTGCGCTATCGTTCCGACCATGTGGATTATGACGACGCGCCTCCTGGCTGGCTGTCGCCGGTGGAGCAGAGTGTCAACCGCGGGCGCATCGACGCGCTGGGCTTTCAGGTGCTGTATGACACGCGCGACGGTCGCCCCTTCACCCGCAGCGGGCTATACGCGACGGTGCTGGCGGAGCGCACGCTTAACCGCAGCGATTTCCAGTTCTCGCGTGTCGTCGGTGAGGCGAGCTACTATGTGCCGCTGGGGGGTGAGGGGCGCGTGCTGGTGCTGCGCGGGATAGCCGGTGTGGCGTCCGACCCGCTGCCGCTCAGTGAGAAGTTCTGGCTCGGCGGGTTCGAACTCCTGCGAGGCTATGACCAGGACGAGTTCCGCGGCGACCAGATGCTGCTGGGCAGCGCGGAGTATCGCTTCCCTGTGATGGAATCGATCCAGGGCGCTGTCTTTGTGGATATGGGCGCCGCGTGGGATAAGGGTCAGACTCTCCAGCCGCGTGATGTGCGCAGCGGCATCGGCGCCGGGCTGCGGTTCGCCTCGCCGATTGGCGTCATCCGCTTCGATCTGGCTTACGGCAAGCGCACCTTCGCCTATTTGAGCCTGTCGGCAGGCTATTAGCCTTTGACCACGCCGATGGGGCGCATGCGGGCGACCTTACGGGCGATGCCCGCGTGATGCACCACCTCCACCACATCGGCGACATCTTTGTAGGCGTAGGAGGCTTCCTCGCCGAGTGTGGCGCGGTTTTGCGCCCGCACGATGATGCCCTGCTCGGCTAACTCGCGGGCGATATCGCGCTTTTTCGCCTCGCGGAGCGCGCCCTTGCGGCTCATCACGCGCCCTGCCCCATGGCAGGTGGTGCCGAAGCTCATCTCCATCGCGCCCTGCGTGCCCACCAGCACATAGGAGTAGCGCCCCATATCGCCCGGTATCAGCACAGGCTGACCCACCTCGCGATAGGCGGGCGGCGTCTCCGGATGACCCGGCGGGAAGGCGCGGGTCGCACCCTTCCGATGCACGCACACCCGCACCGGCTTGCCCTCCCAGATGTGGTCTTCAATTTTGGCGATATTGTGCGCCACATCGTACACCTGATAGATGCCCAGGCTCTCCGGCGTGGAGCCGAACACCTTCGCGAATGCCTGACGCACCCAGTGCGCAATCGCCTGACGGTTGGCAAAGGCGAAGTTCGCCGCGCAGTGCATCGCCCGCAGGTAGGTCTGACCCTCCTCCGACTTAATCGGGGCGCACGCCAGCTGGCGGTCGGGCAGGGAAATGCCGTACTTGCGGTGCGCCTGCTCCATAATGTCGAGATGGTCCTGGCAGGTCTGATGCCCGAAGCCGCGCGAGCCGGTGTGAATCATCACGGTGATTTGCCCCTTTTGCGTGATGCCGAGCGCTTCAGCGGCTCTGGGATCGTAAATCTCGTCCACCACCTGAATCTCCAGGAAGTGGTTGCCGCCGCCGAGCGTGCCGAGCTGGTCTTTGCCGCGCTCGATGGCTTTCTCGGTGATCACATCGGGGTCGGGCATATCGAGTCGCCCTGTCGCTTCCGTGTGCTGGAGGTCGTCTTCCCAGCCATAGCCGTGTTCGACCATCCAGTGGGCGCCCTTAAGCATCACCTGACGCAGCTCCTGACGGTTCACTTTGATCAGTCCTTCGCCGCCGAAGCCCGCGGGCACATCCCGAAAGATTTGATCCACCAGCTCCTTCAGGCGCGGACGCACTTTCTGCTCGGTCAGATCGGTGCGCAACAGACGCACACCACAGTTGGACACCACGAACCCGTTCGCGATGAAGTTATGCCCGGAATGCTGGACGCTGAAGTCATACACAAACGGCTCGCTGTCGTCGATGGCTTCGATGCTCTGGATCGAATCCCAGACCAGCCCATCCTCACCGACCAGCATGTCGCGGGCGAACTCGGCGAAAGAGGGGAAATCTTTCGGGATGCGCGGCGCCATGCGTCGTCCTTCATAAATCGAACGCTCAATGAACCGCCTGTTGACGCCGAGCTGTTCAGCCATTTGCGCAGAGGATAGCCCTTGCTGGCGGAGCAACGAAGCCTGCTCCGCTGCCCATCCGCGCCGGGTAAGCGACTGTTGCTTAAGGCGCAGATAGACAACCGCCGCATTTGCCAGTCGCTGGCGCTCGCGATGATACTCGTAGCCAATCTGGCTCCAGAGGCGGATCAGGTTTGTATCGTTGCCCACAATCTGCAATCGGCAGCGGATGGAGCGCTGACCGTTGCGCCCGATGGAGCTCACTTCAGGCGTGCTGTCCAGCAGGCGCGACTGAACACCAAATCGCTGGAGCATCTGCTGAATATCCTTGAGGAACGCCCACCCCGATTCGGCAAGCGGTTCGCGCTTGTTGAGGCACAGCAGAGGCGCCTGGAAAGTCGCGGGATGATGCGGGAGCGTGCTGGGCGCGCCCAGCTCCGCGCCAAACAGGGCGGACAGATAGAGCCGCTGAATCCATAGCGGCTGGCGCATCAACCATTCGGGCACGCGATACGCCTGATTCGCTTTATTGCCCAGCGGTGAACCCAGACAGGCAAGCAGCGCCACAAACGCACTGCTGGACACGCTGAAGGAGCTTTCCTGGGCTTCGAACTCATAGGCGCGATAGCAGGTCTGAACCCGATGCTGGCGGGTTCGCGTGCGGACCGGTGACGGGGTGAACCCGACGCGCTGAATATCGGCGCGGATTCGTTCCAGATCGGCAGGCTTGCCATAGAAGACAGCGACACCTTTACCCCGACCGCCCACATAGCGCATCGTGCCATCGCCCATCAGGTAGCCCAGAATTTTGACGAGAGGGGGCAGCTGCGGTGAATCGGCTCGCAAAGGCAACAGGTTCAGCCGCTGGAGCTGGCGCAGAATCTGGCGGCAGGCATTCTCGGATTTCCCCTGCCGCTGGAGATGGGCGCGAACGGTCTGAGCGTCCAGAATAATCTCGTCCGACGGCGGCTCATAGCGCACGCCCTCAAACGGATAGAGCGCAACGCGCTCACCAGCCTGCAAATCGTGCAGGCGCTTCATGCCGTTCGGTGTCCAGAAGGGATGTTCCGCTGTGGCGATGACTTCGAAGCCGGAAGCCGTGCGCAGTCGATAGACGCGATTGCGCGGGCGAACACGCATCACGGCTCCCACCTGCGCCGCCGTGCGCGCGCCACGCGAGAGATCAAAGCAGGCGACCGCTCGATTCAACCACTGTTCGCCCAGACCGCCAATCGTATGCCAGCAGCCATGCTCAGTGAGCACCCGTGTGTCAGGATGAAGGCAGTTGATATCATAACCTATTCCCCCGGGTGAGATCACGCCTTCTTCGATGTCCATCGCGGCGACGCCGCCCACCGGGAAGCCGTAGCCCCAGTGGATGTCGGGCATCGCCATCGAGTAGCCCACGATGCCCGGCAGAAACGCCACATTCGCCACCTGCTCGGGCGCCTGATCCTGCCGAATCTGTTCTATCAGCTCCTTGCTGGCGAAGATCAGCCCGTCGACCCGCATGCCGGGCTTATAATCCTTCGGGATGCGCCAGCGGTACTCGTCGATCTGAATCAGTGGACCCTTCCAGACCTCACTCATGCCGGTGCCACCTCCTGCAGGTGGAGATTATACCCGCTCGCAGGCGTCGCCCGAAACAGGGGAATCGGGGCGAATGCGCAATTAAATTGATGCGATGCGCCGTCGGGTGGTGGCTGCGCGGGAGGAGCTTTACAGGCAGGTGGCGCAGGCGCTGGTCGATGCCTTGCGTCAGACACTGGTGGAGCAGGCGCGGGCGACGCTGGCGCTCTCCGGTGGTCAGACCCCTCAGCCCCTCTATCGGCTGCTCGCAGGCGAAGGCTATCGGCATGCCCTCGACTGGCAGCGGGTCTGCTTCTGCTGGGTGGATGAGCGCTATGTACCGCCCACGCATCTGTTGAGCAACTTTCGGCTGGTGTATGAGCTGTGGTTGCGTTCCTATCAGCTGCCTGCATCGTGCCTCTATCCGATGCCAACGCATCTACCTGACCCCGACGATGCGGCGCGCGCCTACGAGCGCTGCCTGCGTGAGCTGTTCGGCAAGCGCGTGCGGTTCCCTCATTTTGACCTCATTCTGCTGGGCATGGGCGAGGATGGTCATACCGCCTCTCTGTTTATGGGGGATGCGGCGCTGGAGGAAACGCATCGCTGGGTGGTGCCCGCGTGGGCGCCAGTGGAGCCGCACCAGCGACTGACGCTCACCCTGCCTGTGCTGAACGCGGCGCGGCGCGTGTGGTTTCTGGTGGCAGGTGAAGCGAAGCGCGACGCCCTGAAGCGCGTGTTTCAGCCCCAGCATGACGAGCCGCCACTGCCAGCCGCTCGCGTCCAGCCCCGCCGCGGCGAACTCATCTGGTGGATTGAAGACGCCCTGCAGGACGCCCTGCCACCTCATATCCTCCGCTAATCCTCACACCAAAAAAACCGGGGTATACTGTCTCCGAAGCTGTTTTTATCAGCATCCCGACTCTTCCCGTGAGGGAGGCTGATAGAATGGTGGAATGGATGCCGAACGCGGGCAAGGAGCTGATCTGCATCGTTGCGGGGCGGCGATGGGCGCGCTATCCCGTGCGAACCCATGTCGTTCAGCCATGTGAAGACCTGCTGACGCTGGTTCAGCAGTACGCGGCGGCTCATCTGCAAGCAGGCGATATAGTGGCGATTACCGAGAAGGTGGTGGCTATCAGTCAGGGGCGGGCGTTCCCGGTGGAGACGATTCAGCCGCGCCCGCTGGCACGCTGGCTCAGCCGCTATGTGACGCGAACCCCGCACGGCATCGGAATCGGCAGCCCCGTGACGATGGAGCTGGCGCTGCGCGAGGCAGGCACTGCCCGCATCCTGCTGGCAGCAACAGTGGCAGCCATAACCCGACCGCTGGGCATTCGCGGACTGTTCTATCGCGTCGCGGGACGCGCCATCGCCGCCATCGACGGACCCACCCCCTACACCCTGCCGCCCTACAATCGCTACGCGGTGCTGGCGCCGAAAGACCCCGACCGGGTGGCGCAGAATCTCGCCGACGCCCTGCAGGTGGCGGTGGCGATTGTCGACGCGAACGATCTGGGCGTGACGGTGCTGGGCGCCAGCAGGGGTGTGGATCGCTCGCTGGTGCGCGCTCTCTTCCACGACAACCCACTCGGGCAAGGCAGCCAGCAGACCCCACTGTGCATTCTGCGCCCGCTGGATTAGCCCAAATCGGGCAAAATAGGACTAAAGTCCCTACCGCCGACCGCCTCTCAGGGAGTAATATCCACCTGGGAGAGTCTGTTCGTGGATGCTGTGCTGATTGCAGGCGGCCTGGCTCCTGCGGAGCTGGCGCAGGTGGCAGGGCACTCGCGCAAGGGGCTTTTCGATTTCAACGGTCAGCCCCTTGTTCAGCATGTGGTGCAGGTGCTTCAGGCGAGCGGAGTGGGGCGCATCGCAGTCGTGGGGTCGGAGCTGCTGATGGCGCATCTGAGCGCCGACCCCGACCGTTTGCTGTTCGTCTCGGAGGGCAGGGAGCCGATTGAGAACCTGCTGCGCGGGGTGGAGCGGCTCGGTCTGCACGAGAGCGACCGCTTCCTGCACTGCGCGGTCGATCTGCCGATGTTGAACGCGCACGCCGTTTGCGACTGGCTGCAGGCGATACCGTTAGAGAGCGATCTGGCGGTCGCGTTCGTTTCCGATAGTGTGTTTGCGCGTGCCTTTCCGGGCGCGCCCTATCAGGTAGTGCGCTTTCGCGAAGGCGCGTTCCTCACGGCGAGCATGAGCGTGATGCGCGTGGGCTTTCTGGAGGCGTATCAGCCTCGCCTGCAGGCGCTGGCGCGCGCCCGCAAGAACCTGCCGCGCTTCGCCTTCCAGCTGGGCGCGTGGCTCGGCATTCGCCTGCTGACGGCAGGAGTACCTGCCCTGCTCAAATTCGTGCGTGGTCGGCTCGCCCTGCAGGAGCTGCCTGTGCTGGCGCAGCGCCACTTCAACCTCCGCCTGCACATCTATCCGCACGCCATGCCCGAGCTGGCGTTCGACATCGACACAGTGGACGACTACCGCTACGCGCAGGCATGGCTCCGCCGCCACCAGCCCCACGACTGGGAAGGTGGCTGAAAGAACAATATTCCGACTATCGCCCCCGCAACCTGCACACCCACGTGCTCGCTACTTCAAGTAAAAACAAACCGAACATCCAGGAAAGTCAGCAATGCTTTACCTCAAAATGGAACCAATCCCGAAATGTAAAGGCACATAGTATCCAATCTGCT
>JBBIJY010000011.1:0-96613 GCA_037445735.1 Armatimonadota bacterium
GCTGGCGCGCCCGGAGGGATTCGAACCCCCGACCCCCAGATCCGAAGTCTGGTGCTCTGGTCCGCTGAGCTACGGGCGCGAATGGTCGGGGCGCCCGGACTCGAACCGGGGACCTCTACCACCCCATGGTAGCGCGCTAACCATACTGCGCCACGCCCCGACGCCTGTCATGATACCCCAATCGGCGGGCGAAATGCAAGCGGTGCTTACCCCTCCGGCTCGCGGGGCGAGATGACCACATAGCGGTTGGGTTCCTCACCCTCGCTGTAGGTGTAGACTTCGGGGTCATCCTTGAGGGTCTGATGCACGATGCGCCGTTCGTGAGGCGGCATCGGGGGTAGAACGGCTTCCTCGCGCCGTTTCTTGACCTCGCTGGCAATTGCAATCACCTGATTGCGCAGGCGCTCGGTGCGCCGCCGACGCCAGCCTGCCCCATCCAGCACGATGCGCGCGTCCAGCCCCGTCGCCCGCGGCACGATCAGATTCAACAGGAACTGCAGCTGATTGATCACCTCGCCGTTTTTGCCCACCAGAATGGGCACATCGCGCCCGACCATTTCGATTTCGACATAGCGTCCGTGCGTGCCGCGCAGCACCACCTGCACACCCAGGCGCAGCCGACGCAACAGCTGATCCACAAAGTCAGCCACCTGACGCGCCACTTCGGGCGAAAGGGTTTCTGCTTCCGCCGGGCTGACAGCGGGTTCCAGCAGCGTCGCTCGCACGCGCGCGGGGCTAACCAGAATGCCGAGCAGGCTGCGCTTGCCTTTATCCAGCACTTCGAACTGCACGCGGCTCTCGTCCTGCACACCTAACTGCTCCAGCGCCTTGCGCTTGGCTTCTTCCACCGTGTTGCCCGTTGCTTCTATCGATGTCATAATGGCTCCCTCCTTCTCAACGGCGTTTCGATCGCTTTCTGGGCGGCTGATAGCGGGGCTTGCGACCGTCCTGCAGGGCGGTGCCGGCAGCATTGCCTGACGAACCCGCCGGCTCCAGCACAGGCGCAGGACGGCTCATGTACAGCTTGTAGTGCAGCGTGTATAGAAGGTTGGTCAGCATCCAGTACAGAATAAACGCTGCAGGGAAGCGGAGCTGCCAGGTAACGACAACCAGCATGAAGGTGGTCATCAGCGCCATCGTCTTCTGCATCTGTGCCTGCGACGGGTCGGTGACGGTCAGACGGCTGGTGAGATACATGCTGATCGCGTAGAGGAGCATCAGGGGCATGTCGAACTGCGCCAGATGTGAGCCGACCAGCCCCGGAAAGCGTGTGCCCAGCTCCGGGTTAATCCACAGGAAGTGCCCCTGTTTGAACTGCACCTGATAGAGCAGGATCATGTTGTAGACCCAGATGAGGAACGGCATCGGCAGCAGCGCGTAGAGGCAGCCCGCCATCGGGTTCACGCCGTACTCTTTGTAGAGCGCCATCTGGCGGCGCATCAGCTCCTCACCCGCGTACTTCTCCTGCAGCTCCTGCAGTTTGGGCACAAGCTGGGCCATCACCCGCATGCTGGCAAACTGCCTGTTCGAGAGCGGCAGCAGCAACAATCGCACCAGCACCGCAATCGTCAGGATTGCCAGCACATAGCTCGCGTCGGAGCGCCCGAACAGCCGCACCAGCGCGTCGATAATTTTATACGAGGTAAACTGCCGATTGTGCCGATCGATTTCAGCTTCAATTTTGCGTTGCAGCTCGCGCCCCTGCGTGCGATAGACCTGCGTGTGGGGATAGAACTCCTCCAGTCGGCGCAGCACATTGAAGGCTTCATGGGAGTTTTTCTGGTCGTCATAATAAATTCGGGCTTCGAGCAGCAGTCCCAGCGCGGCGTATTCGGTGCCGCTGAACCGCTGGGTCAGCTCCTGACAGCGACGCATCGCCTCCACATAGTCCTTGTCGGCTCGCAACTTCTGAATCTCGGCGATGATCTGCTCGGGTGGCTTGTTGCTGACGGGCGGACGATGCAACGCACTCCAGCCGATGATAATCAGCAGCCAGATCATCGTCGCAATCACAAGCGTTTGCAGAAACAGCTTTTTCTGATCAATGGGTTCCTGTGCCATCGCGTGATTCGCTCCTTGCTTTTGGGAGATTGGGTTCAGGCACGGGGTCGTAGCCACCGGGATGCAGCGGGTGGCAGCGCAGGATGCGTCTGAGACCGAGCCACAGCCCGCGCAGGGCGCCGTGCCGCTGGATGGCTTCGTAGGCGTATTGCGAGCAGCTGGGATGGAAGCGGCAGACGGGCGGCTTGAAGCGCGAGCCACGCTGATAGAGCCGAATCGCACCCATCAGCAGGCGCGCCAGAAGGCTGGGCGAGGATGGCTGGCTCATGGGCGACCCCCTTCCTCAAAATTCAACACGCCCGTCTGCCGCAGCGCATCGGTCAGCTCGCGCTCAATCTGCACGAAGGGCGCTGTCAGCACCGGCTCGTGAGCGACCAGCACCAGGTCATAGCCCGCCCGCAGCTGGGATAGCCGCGCGCGGCAGGCGGCGCGCAGGCGGCGCTTCGCCCGATTGCGCCGCACATGGGTACCCAGCCGCCGCCCGACCACAATCCCGATCCGGGTCGGCTGATTATCCGTGCGGGGGCAGGCATACAGTGTAAAGGTCGTCATCCGTACCCGTCTCCCTTGCTGATAGGCGCGTTCGAACTCGTGGCGCTTGCGCAGACGCGCGATGCGGGGCAACATCAGTCGACGGTCAGTCGCCAGCGCCCTTTGAGCCGCCGCCGCTTCAGCACATTCTGCCCATCCTTACTGCGCATCCGCCGCCGAAAGCCATGCACGCGATGCCGATGCCGATTGTTCGGTTGATAAGTCCGCTTCATACGCCTGTTTCCTCCATCGCCCCTGATTGTACCCGATGAGAGGCAGGATTTCTATGCTTGCCTATCAGGAAGGAGCGCCGCCCGCTCCCTCTCCTGCCGCGCGCGATGCAAAGCGCTTTGACCCCCACAGAGGAGAAGGTTGTTCTACCGCACTCTCCTGAAGGGTGGAAGCGGCATACAGGGATGAGGGCACAAAAAACGGTATCATTAAAGGGCAAAATGGCAACAAGAGGCTGGCTGAAGGCAGGGTTGCTGACGGGATTGTGCCTGCTCGGATTGGCGCTGGGAGTGTCGCTGTGGCGGCTAAGCCCTCATGCGCCGCTCTCCCCCCATTTCTACCTGATGAACCTCTCGCTCAGGGGCATGCGACCTGACCAGCTCACGGACTGGCTGACCCGGCTCCAGAATCGGCTGAGCGAGCTGCCTGTGCAGGTAGAGCCGATGCCCCAGGCGGTCAGCCCTCTGCGCGAGTGGGGTGTTCAGCTCGACATCCCGCGCACGCGCGCGGCGATCCTGCAGGCGTGGGCGAAGGTTCCCCTCTGGCAACGGCTGCTGGGCAACGCCCGCGCCCGCATCACCCCCTACTGGCAGGTGGATGAGTCGCTCTTTCAGCAGCGCTTGCAGGCATTTAAGGGGCTGGAGCGTCCGCCCCGCGACGCCCGCATCCGCTACCGACAGGGCACAATCGAAATCGTGCCCGAACAGATGGGGCTGAAACTCTCGTTAGAGGGCAGCCTGCAGAATCTGTTGCAGGCGTGCCAGCAGGCGAACCTCGCCGACGAGTCGGCGGAGGGCATCGTGTTCCCGCTCGCGCTGGAACCTGTCCCGCCCCGCCTCACCCGCGAGCAGCTGCAACCCATTCAGGGCGTGATCGGGGCATACACCACGCGCTTTCCGGGCTATCAGGTGAACCGCAACCACAACATTCGGCTGGCGGCGACGGCATTAGATGGGCGCGTGCTGCTGCCGGGCGAGCGGCTCTCCTTCAACGCGGCGGTCGGGCGGCGCACGCTCCAGCAGGGCTTCCGCCTCGCGCCGATTCTGGTGCGCGGACAGAAGCGGCTGGGCGTCGGCGGCGGCATCTGTCAGGTCTCCTCCACCCTGTTCAACGCCGCGCTGTTAGCCGACCTGAAGATTGTCAAACGCACGAATCACGGCATCCCCGTGCCCTATGTGCCGCTGGGACGCGACGCGACCGTCACCGACACGGGTCTGGATCTGGTGATAGAGAACCCCCTGCCGACGCCCGTGGCGATTACCACCGAGCTGGGGCGTTCGTCCATCACGGTGCGGGTGCTGGGCGCGCCGATGGAGGGTCGGCAGGTACGCCTGCAGACCCGGTGGTTGCGCTCAAAAGGGCGCCGCGTCGCCCTCTGGCGACTGGTGTACGAGAACGGGACCCTCATCCGCCGCGAGCGCGTGGCAATCAGCAGTTATCGCTCACCACAACCACCCGACCGGAAGCCTCAAAAGCCCTCTCGCGTCGAGCAGTCAGCGCCTGCAAGGGCTGACCAGTCCGCTACCGAATCGGTTAGCCAGCCGTGATCTGCACTTTGCTCAGCTGCTCCATGCGTTCGCGGGCTTTGCGTTCGATGTTGCGCCAGATGCCGCGCAGTCCCATCGCCTGCTTCATCGCGTCCAGCGTCTCCTCACCGAGCTGGCGCACCTTGAGCGTGCCCGTGTAGATAATCTCTTCGACCAGCCCGCGCTCTTTGGCAAACTGGGCGCGACGCTCCCGTATCGGGTCCAGGAAGGCGTTCAGGGCGCGTGCCAGCTTCTCCTTGACCTCCACATCGCCCACGCGACCCGTGCGATACCGCTCCTTCAGGTCCTCCACTTCCTCTTTGTTCGGATTGAAGATGTCGTGATAGATGAACACGGGATTGCCCTCCACCGTGCCCGGAATATGCGCATGGATGCGTTTGGGGTCGGTATACATCTGGCGCACCTTCTTCTCCACTGTTCTGGGGTCGTCCGAGAGGAAAATCGCGTTATTGAGGCTCTTGCTCATTTTGGCTTTGCCGTCGATGCCCACCAGTGTCGGCACCTCGCTGAGCATCACTTCAGGGATGGGGAACACCTCGCCGTAGAGCGCGTTGAATCGGCGGGCGATTTCGCGTGTGATTTCCACATGCGCCTCGTTGTCCTTGCCGACGGGCACCAGATGTGCGCGGGGCATCAGAATATCGGCAGCCTGCAACACGGGATAGCCGACCAGCCCGAACGGCAGCGCCTCCTCGTCGATGTGTGCCGCGCGCGCCATCTCCTTCAGGCTGGGCAGGCGCGTCAGACGCGGCAGGGTCACCAGCATCTCAAAAATCAGGTTCATCTCATACACCGCATGCACCGCCGACTGCAGGTAGATGGTGGACTTGCCCGGATCGATGCCGACCGCCAGATAGTCCAGCACCATCTCGCGGATGTTCTCGCGCATCTCCTCGATATCCTCGCGCGTGGGGCGCGTGGTCAGCATGTGCAGGTCGGCAATCAGGAAATAGCAATCGTACTCGTCCTGCAGCTGGACCCGATTCTGCAGGGAGCCGACATAGTGCCCCAGATGCAGTTTGCCTGTCGGTCGATCGCCTGTGAGAACCCGTTTGCGCTCGCTCATCAGGTGGGATTATACCAGATTTCTGGTTCCGTGCGGGGTATACTCCAGCGGGAGGCGGACGATGAGTGAGGCGTTGATTGTGGCGGCGGTGCGCACGCCGATTGGCAAGGCGCCGCGCGGGAGCCTGCGCCATACCCGACCGGATGAGCTGGCGGCGATAGCGATTCGCGCGGTGCTGGAGCGTGTGCCCGCGCTCGAACCGGCGGAAGTGGACGATGTGATTTTCGGCTGTGCCACGCCCGAAGGCGAATCGGGCATGAACATCGCACGGGTCGCCGCGCTGCGAGCGGGATTGCCCACCACCGTTCCGGGCGCGACGGTGAACCGTTTCTGCGCGTCGGGGCTGGAAGCGGTCGCGCTGGCAGCCGCCCGCATCCGCACGGGTGACGCCGATGTGATGATCGCTGGCGGCGTGGAGAGCATGAGCCGCGTGCCGTTTCTGGACATCCGCGCCCATCCGAACCCCGTGCTGATGGTCTCCGCGCCGGACACCTATCTCAATATGGGGCTGAGCGTGGAGCAGCTGGCGAAAAAGTTCGGCATCACGCGCGAGCAAGCCGACGAGTTCGCCCTGCACAGCCACCAGAAAGCCGTCGCCGCGCAGGATTCGGGCAAGTTCAAAGACGAGATCACCCCCGTACAAACAGCCCTGCAGGAGGTCGATAAAAACGGTCGCCCGGTTACCATCCCCGTCAGTCTGGAGCAGGACGAGGGACCCCGCCGCGACACGAGTCGGGACGCGCTGGCGAAGTTGAAGCCGGCGTTCCATCCGCAGGGCGTTATCACGGCGGGCAACGCCTCCCAGCGCAGCGACGGCGCGGCAGCCGTGCTATTGATGAGCGAGCGCAAAGCCCAACAGCTGGGACTCCAGCCGCTGGCTCGCTTCGTGGGCTACGCTGTTACAGCCGTCGAGCCTGCTGACTTCGGTATCGCGCCCGCCTACGCCATCCCCAGACTGCTCCAGCGATATCACCTGCGCATCGAGGACATCGACCGAATCGAGTTCAACGAGGCGTTCGCGGCGCAGGTACTGGCAGCCAGCGCGGTCTATCCGCTGCCGATGGAGCGCGTGAATGTGCTGGGCGGCGCGATTGCGCTGGGTCACCCGCTCGGCTGCACGGGCGCCCGCCAGGTCGCCACCATCCTGTACGAGCTGCAGCGCACAGGCGGACGCTACGGGCTGATCACCATGTGCGCCGCGCTCGGCATGGGCGCCGCAGGGCTGGTTGAACGGGTATAATCCGAACGGAGGTCTGGCAATGAAGCCCGCAACAATCGAAACTGGCACATTACCGAAACTGGAGCTATTGCGCATCATGCTGCTCGCGCGGGAAGGCGACCGGCGCGAGGGCATTTTAATGCGGCAGGGCAAGGGCTGGTTCCAGGTGCCCGGCATGGGGCACGAGGCGCTGGCAGCGGTCGCCTATCACCTGCGCCCCGATGACATTATCTTCCCGACCTATCGCGACCGCGCCCTGATGCTGGCGCGCGGCATGACGCCCTACGAAATCGCGCTCGATTTTCTGGCACGCACGGGTTCCAGCTCCGAAGGGCGCAATATGCCCGCTCACTACTCTTCAAAGGCGCTCAATGTGTTTGGCTACGCCACACCCACCGGTGCGCAGTGCCTGCCCGCCGCCGGCGCCGCCTGGGGCATCAAGATGGCAGGCGACGATCGCGTGGTGCTGTGCAACATCGGCGACGCCGCCTGCCGCCAGGGCGAGTTCTACGAAGCCGTCTGCTTCGCCATTCAGGAGAAGCTGCCGATTGTGTTCCTGGTGGAGGACAACCAGTACGGCATCAGCACGCCCACACATCACATGCTGCCGATGCGCCTGCAGGTGTTCGACGAACGCTGGGTGGTGTTCGTCAACGGACGCGACCCAATCGAGGTGTACGACAAAAGCGGGGACGCTATTCGCCGTGCGCGACGGGGCGAGGGACCGACCATCCTCTGGTGCGAGCTGGATCGGCTCAGCCCGCACACCAGCGCGGACGACCACCGCGTCTACCGACCCGCCGAAGAGATTGAGGCGATGTTCCAGCGCGACCCCATCAAGCTCTTCGCGGAACGATTGATCGCTGAAGGCATCCTGACAGAAGCGCAGTACCAGCAGCTGCAGGACGAAATTGCCCGTGAGATCGATCAGGTTTACCAGCAGGCGGAGCGGGTGCCCCTGCCCGATCCCGCGCGCGTGATGGAGCATCTGTACGGCGAACCCGTGCAGCGCTATCGCCCGATGCCGCTGGAACCCGAATCGGAGCCGACCACGATGGTCGCCGCCATCAATCGCACCCTGCACGCCGCGCTGGAGACCTTCCCCGAAGTTATCCTGTTCGGCGAAGATATCGAAGACCCGAAAGGCGGCGTGTTCGGCTTCACCAAAGGGCTGAGTTCGCGTTTCCCCGGGCGCGTGGTCAACTCCCCGCTGGCAGAGGCGACGATTGTGGGCACCGCCGTCGGTCTGGCAGCAATCGGCTACCGACCCGTGTTCGAAATCCAGTTCATCGACTTCATCACGCCGGGCTTCCATCAGCTCGTGACGCAGATTGCGACGCTGCGCTGGCGCACGAACGGTGACTGGAGCTGCCCGCTGGTGATTTATGCGCCGTATGGAGCCTATCTGCCCGCAGGCGGTCCGTGGCACAGCCAGAGCAACGACGGCTGGTGGGCACACATTCCGGGACTGCGCGTCGCCATTCCCAGCACGCCTGAAGATGTCGCCGGGCTGTTCTGGGCTGCCATCCAGGACCCCGACCCCTCGCTGATTCTGATCCCCAAGCACATCTTCCGCGTGCGCCATCCCGTGCGCGAATACAAACCGCTCCCCTTCGGCAAAGCCGCCATCCGGCGCCCGGGCAAAGATGTAACGGTGGTGGCGTGGGGCAATACGCTGGAGCTGGCGGAACAGGCTGCCGAACAGCTCGCGCCCGAAGGCATCGAGCTGGAGATTATCGACCTGCGCACGCTCGTGCCCTGCGACTGGGCGACCATCGAAGAGTCGCTGCGCAAAACGGGGCGACTGGTGGTCATCCACGAGGACAGTCGCACCTGCGGCTTCGGGCAGGCGATCATCAGTGAGATGACCAGCGCCCCGGAGCGGTTCAACCTGCTGCTCTCGCCGCCCCAGCTGGTCGCCCGCTACGATGTGCATATCCCCTTCTGCCCGGAGCTGGAGTATGCCGTGCTACCCGATCTCAAACGGGTGCTACAGGCGATTTATACAGTGATGGAGTGAGGTTGCGTGAGCGCGGTTAAGCGGCGTGTGCGTCCGACGCTGGAGGCGGTTGCCCGCGCGGCGGGCGTCTCGATCGGCACGGCATCCAACATTCTGGGCGCGAAGGCGACCCTGCACAGCCCCCAGACAGTGGAGCGCGTGCTGACCGTCGCCCGTCAGCTCGGCTACCGCCCGAACCGCATCGCGCGCAGCCTCGCCGCCCGCCGCAGCCAGACCATCGGCATCATCATGGAGCCGATGCATGCCGTCTTCACCCGCAACGAGTACGCCACCGCCGTGCTGGACGGCGTCGTCGACTGCTTCACGCCCGAAGGCTACCATATCAAAATCATCACGCTGCGCGACCTGCACCCGCGCACGCTGTGGGCGCAGATCGACGACGGCACCATCGACGGCGCGATCCTGATCGCGCCCCTCATCGACAGCCCCCTGCTCAAGTGGCACGAGCATACGCAGCTGCCCTGCGTGGTGGTCGGCAGCGCACTGCCCGAATCGCTCGGCTTCTACTGCATCGATTCGGACAGCGAGGGCATGATCACGCGCGTGGTGGACTGGCTGGTGCAGCTGGGGCATCGGCGCATCGGCTTCCTGCAGGGACCTGCGGAGCAGTGGAGCGCGCGCCAGCGCGAGGCGGCATACCGTCAGGCGATGGCGGCGCACGGCATCGCTATCCGCGAGGAGTGGCTCGCGCGCGGCTTCTACACGCAGGAGGGCGGACAGCTCGCCACCGAGCAGCTGCTGACAGTGCGCCCGCGCCTCACGGCTATTATCGCCAGCAACGACCCGATGGCGCTCGGCGCGCTCGAAGCCTGCCGACAGCACGGTATTCGCGTGCCTGAAGAGATGTCTATCGTCGGCTTCGACGATATGCCGCTCGCCGCGCTCACCAACCCGCCTCTGACCACCATCCGCAACCCCATCCACGAGATTGGCTACCACGCCGCGCAGGCGCTGCTGGAACTGATACAAACAGGCGAAGCCCGACGCGGCAACTGCCTGCTGAAAGGCGAACTCATCGTCCGCCAGAGCGCCGCCCCACCCATTGGCACGAGCAGGGATCGCGCGTAGCCCATCGAAAACCTCCACAGGGTGATTGAACATGCCAGTGGCACTGCGATGGCTGATTATCAGCGCATGGGTGAGCGCTCTGCTGATGGGTGGCTCCGCTGCCAATGACCCTCTCCAGCAACCCGTCACCTTCGACCAGCCTGCCCAGAGCGTTCGGCAACTGCTTCAGGTGCTTTCGCGCCAGACGGGCGTCAAACTGTTCGCGTCCAGCCCCCTCGATAACGAGATTGTGCTGGTGTTGGTGCAACAGATGCCTTTGAAGGAGCTGATGGACTATCTGGCGCAGGTGATGGATGGGGAGTGGATGAAGCAGGCAGACGGAAGCTATCGGCTGGTGCGCACGCCCAGAGCTATTCAGCGGCGGCGTGCCGAGGATGAGGCGCTGCTCCTGCGGGGTCTGCAGCGCGCACTGGAACGGCAAAAACTGAGCCAGCTCGCCGAGCCGCTCACCCAGCAGAAGACCGTTCAGCTCCGCGACAACCTCAAGCAGCTGATGCGGGAGATAGAATCTCAGGAACTGCCTGGCGACGTCTATACACAACCGCAATATCGGGCGCTGCGCGAACAGATCGATTCACTGACTGGTCTGCAGCGCGTCTGGGCGCGGCTGCTGCTTCAGCTCGACCTGCGCCAGCTGCTGAAGATACCCGTGGGTGAGCGGCGCGTGTTCAGCAATATGCCAGGGCGCTACCTGACGCCGTTCGGATTCGCCACCCAGCCCCTGCTGGAGCAGTACCGGCGCGAGTGCCAGCTGGTGCAGGATGTCTGGACACACCCCACAGAAGGCTTCAATCGCGACCAGATTGAGCAGTTTTACAACCGCTACAGGGCTATCTTGCTGGAGATTCTCGATCGCCTGACGCGCGCTCACCCGACGGACCGTCAGCCGACCAGAATCTATCTGGAGGTTCGCCGCTCCACACCCGCCTCGTGGAGTTTCAAGGTTGAGCTGACGGACGAATCCCAGCGCACTTTTCCAGGCTGGTCGCTGGCTCACCTTCAGGTCTCACTGGAGGATCTGGGTATTAATGAGCGTTTTGCTCCTTCACCAGGGGAGCCAGTTGTGCGTGTGGAGTGGAGCGAGCCGTCGCACCGCTATCTGGAGGCGTACCGAACGCTGATGCGAACACGCGAGCCGACTCCACTGCCCGCGATTGTAGACCCCGCCCAAACAGAGCCGTTGAGCCTGATCCCGACCGACATCCTGCGCACCTTCGCCCGCCAGAAAGGCAAGCCTCTCGTTGTGCGACTCTCCGATGAGCTGGGCGACTGGTTCCGAATGGCGATTCAGGCGCGCACAGAACTCCACCGCTTCCTTGAGGTGGCGCAGGATGTGATGCAGCTCAGCGAAACGGAGCGCGTGCTGCTGTATAAACCGCGCTGGTCATCGTACACGCCACAGCCCATCGCCGATCGCCAGCTGCTCAGCGAGCAGATTCACAAAGTGCTTCAGCAGGGCTATTTCCGTCTGGAGAACTGGCTCGCGCTCAGCACGCTGGAGCTGAACCGATTTCGCTGGGGCGGCGTGCCAGCCCTTTTGCTGGACCTTATCGTCTCGTCCGAAGATTGGACAGCGCTGATGACTGGCAACTTTCAATTCGTGCGCGCGCTGACGCCGGAACAGCTCGCGCAGCTGCAGGCGGGTAAGACGCTCATCGTCGCCGATTTAAAACCGCCCCAGCGTGCCCTGCTGAACCACGAAATCTACGAAGTGGGTATTCTCATCAACCTCGAACATGAGGGCGCAACTCGCGCGGGACCATCGGAGCGACTCTGCCAGCTGCCGCATGCTTTTTACCCCGATGGCTTGCCCCCAGACACCACGCTGAAGCTTGTGCCGGGCGACTCGTCGCTGGGGCTGTTTACCGAACGCAAGCTGGGCGTGTGGGGGGTGTGCCGCTCCCTCGACAATATCGCCTCCGAGCTGCAAATCGTTGAAAGCTTCCAGAGCGAGGAGTCGGATGCAGCGTTGCCTGAATATGCTCAGGGAATCAAAGCGCGCTATGCGCAGGCGTTGATGCCCGCCCGATTCCAGTTGTTCACGCTGGAGGTGCGCCCTGTAGCCCGGCGCCGAATCGATCTGCCGATGGAGCGATGGCGCGGCTTCGGCGACCATGAGCCGCTGACAAACACCAGCGCCGCACCGCTGGATAAACTGCCCGCCGACTTCAGACAAAAACTTGAAGAAGCAAAGCGCAGGCTGAAAGAGCGCGGCGAAATAGACGATTGAAGAGCATAGAGGGGTGCACGGCGGTGCGCCCTTGCAATCGGTTATGGCGGCTCGATTTCGCTGTAGAGGGGATGGTCGGCGCGGCGGTAGAGGCGTTGCAGGCATGTCCAGTGCAGATCGGCTGGCAACGCCCGCAGAAACTCGCTGAGCTGCTGCTCGCTCAGGGCGCCATCCGCCAGATAGCGCGCCCGATACCAGTTCAGCAGATAACGCTCCTGCATCAGCGGATGGACAGAGCTGTCAGGCGCATACACGGGCACGCCGCGATTGGAAACGATTGTCAGCCGCAACGCGCCGACACGCTCGGGCAGTCGGGGCAGCCCCACGCTGTGGATAAAGAGGTCAACTCCCACCGTCTGCCAGCCCTCTGCGTCAGCGGAGGCGACGGACGGCGGCACGATAATGGCTGGCTCCGCAGGCTCCGAATCGGGGCGGGACCTGTCTGCGCGGCGGGGCAGATGGCTGATGATCGCCAGCGTGAACTCGCGCGTGGTGGCGTTGCCGCCCAGATCGCGCGTCTTGATGCCCGACACCAGCGTGTAGCGCAACGCGCTCTCCACACGCTCGGCGTCCTCGTGCAATCCCAGATGGTGCAGCATTTGAACCGCCGAGAGCAGAATCGCTGTCGGGTTCGCGATGCCACGCCCCGCTATATCGGGCGCGGAGCCATGCACCGCCTCGAACACCGCATAGCCGTTGCCGATGTTGCCCCCAGGCGCCACGCCCAGCCCGCCCACCAGACCCGCGCACAAATCGCTCACAATGTCACCAAACAGGTTCGGCAAAATCACCACATCGAACCGCTCCGGGTGCGTCACCAGCTGCAGGCAGGCGTTGTCAATCAGAATATCGTCCGTTTCCAGGTCGGGATAGTCCTGTGCCACCTCGCGAAAGGTCTGCAGGAACAGCCCGTCGGTGATCTTGTGGATGTTGGCTTTGTGAACGCAGGTAATTTTGCGCCGTTTGAGCCGTCGCGCCAGCTCAAAAGCGTAGCGAATGACCATCTGCGAGCCGGGGCGCGTGATGATGCGCAGCGACTCAGTTACATCGGGCGTCTGCCAGTATTCGACGCCCGCATAGGTGTCCTCGATGTTCTCCCGCACCAGAATGATGTCCACATTGCTATATCGGCTGGGGATGCCCGGCAGGGAGCGAGCGGGGCGCACATTGGCAAAGAGGTCGAACGCCTGACGGATGGCAACATTGATGCTGCGATGCCCCGTGCCGATGGGCGTGGTGGTGGGTCCCTTGAGCGCGACCCGATTGCGCCGAATCGATTCGAGCGTCGCTTCGGGCAGGGGGTCACCACACTTCTGCAGGCAGGCTAAACCCGCTTCCGCTTCCTCCCACTCGATGGGCACGCCTGCCGCCGCCAGCACCTGCACGACCGACTCGGTAATCTCAGGACCAATCCCGTCGCCGCGAATCAGCGTCACGCGCCGCTTGCTCATCGGCGAGATTGTACCCGCTCATGGCGAGCTGGCAGGGGGCACCGCCGTGCGCCCCTACTCGTTCACAAGCTCGTTCACAAACTCGAAAAGATTGCCGTAGTAGCCCTGAAAGTAGCCGATGCAATTGATGCCGACCGTCAGAATGATAATGAGCAGGGCGAAGCGCGTGATGGAGAATCGGTACATGCGGGCAGCGCCCTCACAGCGTGCTTCATAGAGCTGCGCCAGCCGACCCAGCATGCCGACCACATCGCCTGTTTGCACGCCTGTGCTGATGAGCGTGATCTCGTCGGGCTGGAAGAGGCGCGTGTCGGCAAGCGCGATGTCGATGGGCACGGAACGCTCCCCCTCAAACAGGCGCAGATTAAGCAGCGATTCGGCGATTGCGCGGTTGGGCACCGCGCTCGCAGCCAGATTCCACGCGGTGCCAGGCGCGACGCCCGCGTTCAGCAAGCGCATCAGATGCTCCACAAAAAACTGCAGCGCCCGCGCGCGAATCCAGTCGCTGTAGCCCCACAGATAGGGCACGGCGAGCGACGCCATCGAGCGCCATCGCTCTGTCCGCGCCGAACGCGCGAACAGCCACCAGCCAAGCCACAACAGCAATACCACTATCCAGAACGGCACCCCGTAATACAGCACCAGCTCCAGCCACGCCTGCAAATAGGCGGCGACGGGACTCATCTGCGGCGATTGCGTGTAGAGTTTCAGCCCCTGCAGGAAGGCGGCGGAGGCGGGCGCCACCATCGGCACCACGATAATGGCGTTGATGAGCAGCAGGCGCGGCATCCAGAACCAGCGGCGGCGCTTCACCCGTTCCTCAAAGAAGGTCGCCAGCTGGTTACAGACATCGGGCAGGTAGCCGCCCATCTCCGCCGCGCGAATCGCGCCCCGCACGAACGCGGGGAACAGCTGGGGGAACTGCTCCATCCCGCTGGAGAACGGTTCGCCGCGCTGCGCCATGCGCGCTATCTGCATGCATGCTTCCTGCAGGCGCTCGTCGGGCACGCGGCGGCTCAGATACAGGCAGGCGTCGCCCACCGTGTAGCCCGCTTTCAGGAAGCTGGCGAGCTGCGCGAAGAGCAATGCGAGCGAGTAGTCGCTCACCGCCGCGCTCTCCCACTGACTCGGCGCGGTGGGTGCGACAGGTTGCGCGGGTGCGGGACCTGCCAGCGTTGCCACGCTGGGTGGCGAGCGCACCTCCACCAGCTGCTGAACCAGCAAGCCCTGCGCCTGCAGCAGTCGCTGGGCATTGAGCGGGTTGTCCGCCTGCACTGTGCCCGTCTGCGGGCGCCCCGCCCGATCAATCGCCTGATAGCGATAGGTGCGCTTCATAGGGGCGAATCTCCTGCGCCTGCAGAGCGGGGTTGGCTAACAGCGCACGCACCGGCGTGCCATCGGGCAGCACATAATCGGGCGTCATCTCGATCAGGGGCACCAGCACGAACGCCCGCTCGCGCATCATGGGATGCGGAATGGTTAACCGCTCGCTTTGCAGGGTAAGATGGTCGTAGAGAATGATGTCGATATCCAGCGGTCGGGGTAGCCAGCGCCCTGCCGTTTCGATGCGTCCCAGCTCGCGTTCCAGCGCCTTAAGCGCGTCCAGTAAATCGTGCGGGCTGAGTGCGGTCTCCGCCCACATGCCGAGATTGAGGTAGGGGCGGGGGTCGGGCGTCTCGCCGACGGGCGCGGTCTCGTACACACGCGAAATCTGACGCGGGTAAACCCCATACGCGGGCAGCCGCTCAATGCCTGCCTGCAGGTTCTTCAGCCGATTGCCCAGATTCGAGCCGAGACTGAGATAGACCCGCGCCATCGTGGTTGTGGATGGTGGGCGGTGCTGGACTTGAACCAGCGACCTCCTCGGTGTGAACGAGGCGCTCTGCCACTGAGCTAACCGCCCTTCTGGTGCGCGGGGTGGGACTCGAACCCACACGGGCTGCGCCCACATGGCCCTCAACCATGCGTGTCTACCAGTTCCACCACCCGCGCGACCCAATTGATTATACCCCATCGCCATGCGCGACTGTCAAGGGGTTGTGAGGAGCCCCCTCACCCGTACCCTCTCCCCCGATGCGGGGGAGAGGGGCTTAGTTTCTCCCTCTCCCCTCTGGGGAGAGGGTAGGGGTGAGGGGCATCCTTGCCTCTGGTTGGATTTTTCGAACAGCCTCAGAGGTGGGGAAGCCGCGATGGCTTCAGCGATGGCTCTTGTGGCGGTGGCGCAGGGCGAACCACTGCCAGGCGTCGGCGAGCGTCGGCTCGCGCAGATAGACGGCGCGCACAGCACCGTAGCCCTCCTGCAGAAGGCGTAAGGCGAGCGCGTCGTCCGCAAACAGGCTCAGCCGATAACCGTCGCCCTGCTCCACCACCCGAAACTCCACCTCGCCCAGCACATCCAGCACAGGCTGGAGGTCGGTGGTCTCAATCTCCAGCCGTGTCGCCTGCAGCTCGCGTACGAGCTGGTCGGGCGTGTCGAAGGCGAGGAGGCGTCCCTGATGGAGCATCAGCACGCGGTCGGCATGGCGGGCAATGGCGGGGTCGCGCGTGGCGAACAGGATGGCGGACCCGAATCGGCAGCGTTCTTCCAGCTCCATCCAGAGCCGTTGCCGCCGCTCGAAATCGGCTTTATCGAAGGGGTCATCGAGCAGGTAGAGGCTGGCGCGTTGTGCCAGCGCGGTGCCGACCTGCAGCATGGCGCGGGCGCCGTCGGACAGCCCGGCAATCGGGGTGTCCACCTGCTCGCCCAGCCCCAGCAGCTCCAGCAGGTAGACCGCCCGCGTCCAGCTAAAGGCGTGGCGCTTCATCCAGCGGTTCGGTGTGAGCTTCAGCGCGGCACGCCCGGCGGGCAACTCGGGCATCACGGCGAAATCGGCACACTCCAGCACGCCCGCCTCCAGCGACAACTCGCCCGCAATCAGCGCCAGCAGCAAGCTCTTACCCGAACCGCTGGGACCAAACAGCGCGACGCACTCACCCCGATACACCTCAAAGCTCAGCGACTGTAGCTGAAAGTCGCCCACTGGCTCCGACACAAGCCCCTGCGCCCGCAACAGCAGCCTCTCCGCCGACATCAGCGCACCACTTCAGGGTTCGTCTGATGCATCGCCGCAAGCATCTGCTCGGCGAACGCCTTCAGCGACTCGGCATCACGCTCCGAATTGCCCGTGCTGGGCTTGATAAAACGAATGAAGTAAGCCCGCTGATCGATACCCGCCACTCGCGAGACCAGCAGCAGAATGCGCGCGCTCGAAGTGTCGGCACGGTAGCCCATCGGCGTTGAATAGAAGTAAATCCCGACCGCCTCGCGCTTGGCGCCCGCCAGGTTCACCAGATGCACCAGCCGCGCATGGATGGGTTCTTTCAGACCCGGCACGCGCAACAGCACCTCGCGATTATCGACGAACTCCCAGTTCTGCACGCGGAAGCAGACCTGCGGGTTGTGGAACGCGCCCGTGTGGGAGCCTGCCAGAATGATAAAATCGGCTTCCTCGCCGTTATGGTTCACATAGACGCGGGCGATATATTCGTCGGGCTTCAGCTCGTTGGCAGCATCGGCTGACATCTCGTACTCCTGAATCATCTGCCATTCGCCGACCTGTTTGGGCACGCGATTGAGCGTGCGCTCGCCCGGTTTGGCGGGCGCCCGCGGCATAAATTGCACCGCGAGCAGCACGCCCACCATCAGCAGGGTCAGCACTGCCATCGGCACGCGAAACCGACGCCAGTCCATCGGCACGCTGGCAGCCGATTCTGCCTGCGGGACGGCATCTGCGCCCTTCGACGGCTCGACGCCATCGGCTGGCTCTGGCAGGTGTGCCTCTTCCTGCACTTTTATCTCTTCCATCCGAGCCACCTCGCTATCAGAAAGAGCGCCACAAACGGGATCAGAATCTCCAGAGCGCCCGTCGTCGGAATGTTGACCGTGCCCAGCAGGGGCAGGGTCAGTTCGTAGCCCTCATGCGCTATCTTACCCGCTTCGGGTCCAAAGTGATGCCCGAAAATCGCTATCAGCGCGATGCGGATGCCGTTGGAAAGAATCGCAATCGGCAGCAGGGCAACGGGCAGGATGAGCTTCTTCCAGAGGGGCAAATCGGTCAGCGTAAAAAAGAACAGCAGGAAAGTGAGCAGGGCGACCGTCACCTTGAAGCCGCTGCATTCCACACCCACATGCAGCTCGTAGCCCGACGGCATAATAAAGGTCACCTGACTGGTGCGCAACAGACTGTAGAAGGGCGACAGAATCGCCAGCGCCACCTCCGTCGACCACACCTTGATGGGATTGGTGACTTCATCGAACACGACGGAGGGCATCGGCATCATCAGGTAGAGGAAAAGCAACGGGTAGAGCAGCACGCGCGTGATGCGCGTGCCAAACAGCAGCAGGCTCCCCCCAATCAGAAAGAGCGGGAAGCCCATGCTGGAGAGCCAGCTTGACCAGCCCCAGTGCCCCAGCAGGTGCAACCCTGCGCCCCACAGCAGCACAGGGATACCCCACCACGACGGTTGAGCCTGCAGTTGCAGCAGCTGCTCCCGCCGCATCCAGATCATCACCATCGCCAGCGGCGGCACCAGATAGGCATACGAATAGTAGCCGTTGGGGTCGCCCCAGCGCAGCAGCCAGTACCACTCAATCACCTCGCGATAGGCATACAGCAACGCGCCGATAAACGCCACCACGAACACCACCCACACAGGGTGAGGACGCGGCAGCCGCTTCAACTCTAATAAGAACTGATCCAGCATCGTCTCTGCCTCCCGTTAAGGCATGGCGTCTTTGAAGGTCCAGTATTTGTTCGCGAAGAAGTTCCAGAACAGCACAATCAGCGTGGCGACCGCCTGTGCGCCCATAAACAGCATCGGGTGCGGCTTATGCGGCGGTGGGGGCAGGAAAGGGCGCACAATCAGCGTGGTGATGGTGGAGTTCAGCAGCATTCCAATCACATTCACCGTCACGAAGCGGGCGAACTGGCGCGTGCGTGCATGGCGACCCTGAATGCGGAAGGTCCAGCGACGGTTCCAGATGAAGCTGTTGCAGGTCGCTGTGCCCGATGAGATGACTTTGGTGACGAACACCGCGAGGGCTTCGGGGCGCAGAGCAAAGCCAAGCGTGTTCAGCCCGTTTGCCAGCCAGCCACCCAGCAGGCGCGGAATCGGCGTAAAGTAGGTCAGCACAAATGCCAGACCCCAGTCCAGCGCGGTGTTGAACGCGCCCACTGTGCAAAACTTCAAAAATTGCCGAACCCCAGGGGGCAGGCTGTTCACCAGTGTGCGTGCGCTCGTCAACATTGCCTAACTCCTCATCATCACCCATAGCACGATGCCCAGCCAGACCAGCACCGACAGGGCAATATGGCGGTCGCCGACAATCAAACGCTCCGGGCTGCCGCCCGCATCGTAGCGGTGAACCAGATAAAAGTACCGAAACAGCCCGTAAGTCACCACAGGCAAAGTATACCAGAGTCCGGGATGGTGCTTCGCCGTATCCGAGAGAATCACATAGATAGCGTACGACTGGATGGCGAACACCATGCACATCGTCAGCAGGTGTTCGAGGATGGTGGTGGAGTATTCGCCGAGCGTGTTGCGGTGCTGCGTGGCGTCCGTGCCGAGCACGATCAGCTCATGGCGACGCTTCGCAAAGCCCAGAAAGAGCGCGAGGAAGAAGGTGCAGATAATCAGCCACGGGGAGATCGTCACCTCGATCAGCACGGCGCCCGAAACCGCCCGCAGCAGGAAGCCGAGCGCGATTACCGCCACATCCAGAATCGGGAACTGCTTCAGATAGAGCGTGTAGAGGTTGGTCAGCACCGCGTAGGTCAGCACCACGGCGCCGAACGGGGTGCGCAGGGCGAACGCCAGCGCCAGCCCAGCCATCAGCAGTATTAGTGCCGCCACCCATGCCACCGGCACGGGCAATCGCCCCGACGCGATTGGGCGCTGCGACTTCACGGGATGGTGGCGGTCGCGCTCTCGATCACGCAGGTCATTCAGCAGATACAAGCCGCTGGACACCATGCAGAGCGCGGCGAAGCCCAGCAGGCTCAGCCACACCAGCTCCGCCCGCATAAACCGCGCGGTGAACAGCAGCGCGGCGAACACCAGCGTGTTTTTAATCCACTGATGCGGGCGCATCGCCTGCACCAGCGCGACCACAATCGTTAGCGGGTGAGCGCGGCTGACCCGCTCGACCCGTTCCGACGGCTGCTCATGTGCCAGTTCCGTCTTCATGATGCGCTTAGTGCCTCCCGATAGGCGTTCAGCGTCCGCTGAATACCTTCCTGCAGCGAGATTCCGGGTTCATAGCCTAATATTCCACGCGCGGCGCGGATATCCGCCCAGGAGCGTCGGATGTCGCCCGGTCGGGGCGGTGCGAACTGGGGTTCCAGCGGGTAGCCTGCCGCCTGCTCGACCGCCTGCAACAGCTCCAGCAGCGTATAGGCGCGCCCACTGGCAAGATTGAACACGCGCCCGACTGCATCCGGATGGGTGGCTGCCAGCCAGATGCCCTGCAGCAGGTCGTCTATATACACAAAATCGCGCATCTGTTTGCCGTCGCCGTAGATGATAGGCTTGCGGTCGGTGAGCGCGGCGGTGATCCAGCGCGGCACGACAGCAGCATACTGCGAGCGCGGGTTCTGGCGCGGCCCGTACACATTGAAGAAGCGCAGGCTGACCGTCGGCACGCCGTAGACGCGCCCATAGTCGCGGCAGAGCAGCTCACCGTACCATTTGCTCCATGCGTAGGGTGAGATGGGGCGCGGTTGCATCGTCTCGCGTTTGGGCAGGCGCGGTGAATCGCCGTACACCGCCGCCGACGAAGCGAACACGAATCGGCGCACGCCCGCCTGACGCGCCGCCTCCAGCAGCAACTGCGTGCCGTACAGGTTCACCTCAAAAGTCTCCACCGGCTGCTCCAGCGAGAGCGGCACCGACACCTGCGCCGCTAAATGAAAAATCATCTCACAGCCCTCCACCGCCTTCTGTACCAGCGCGGCATCCGTAACACTGCCGCGAAAGAGTTCAACCGAATCCAGCACATCGGCGAGATTGTCCAGCGTGCCCGTGGAGAAGTCGTCCAGCACGCGCACCGCACCCCGCGCAAGCAGGAACCGCACCAGGTGCGAGCCAATAAACCCTGCGCCCCCCGTCACCAGATAGACCCGTTCAGTACGCTCCATCACCTCTAAGAATCGCCGGGATTGTCTTCAGCAGGATTTTGAGGTCCAGCCAGAAGGAGATATTGTCCACATAGTACAGGTCGAGGCGCATCCACTCTTCGAAGGTGAGGTTGCTGCGCCCGCTCACCTGCCACAGCCCTGTGCAGCCCTGCGGCACGGCGAAGCGACGATAGTAGCTCACATCGTCGAAGCGGTTCACATCGTAAGGCGCCATCGCGCGGGGACCCACCAGGCTCAGATCGCCCTTGAGGACATTAAACAGCTGGGGCAGCTCATCAAGGCTGTATTTGCGGATGAATCGCCCGACGCGCGTCATGCGCGGGTCGTGCCGAATCTTGAACGCGCCACCCTGCTTCTCGTTCATATGCATCAGCAGCGGTTGCAACTCCTGCGCGTTGCAGCGCATGGAGCGGAACTTGTACATGATGAACGGCTTGCCGTAGCGTCCGAGCCGGATCTGGCGGAACAGCACGGGTCCAGGCGATTCGAGGCGAATCAGCAGGGCAATCAGCAGCATGAGGGGCGACAGGATGAACAGCGCGAGCGTGGAGACGACGATATCGAGCGTGCGTTTCGCCCAGTAGTGCGGAATCCGCACTTCGGGCACATATTCGGCGAAGGGCGAGAGGGCAGGCGCGTGCGCGCCCTGCTCCTTCGCCGCCGTTTCCGTTATCGTCGGTCGGCTCGATATCATAGCCATGCTCCTTTCTCCTGCTGTATGCCCGTTTTTACCCTCTCCTGAAGGGGGAGGCGGTCGCCCTTCACCCCCTCCCCCTCTGAGGGGAGAGGGTGGTTTTAGAGAAGGATCAGTCGCGTGGGGCGGTCTGTTCCGACCCGGCTTCCTCGCTGCGGCTGCTGGGCGGGAGCGCGGCGCGTGCCAGACCGTTGCGCGTCTCAATCGCCTGCCGATAGGCGCGCTGGAAGTGGCGATAGACCGTGCTGTCGTCCAGCCGCACCTTGTTCAGCACCACGCCCACCATGTTGAGACCTGCCTGCGTGAATCGGGCAAGCATTTCGCGCGTCGAGTCGGTGATGGGATTGCCCGCCGCATGCACAATCAGCACATTGCCGGTCGCCAGCCCGATCACAGTGCCATCGGCGAAGGTGGCGCCCGCGGGCGTGTCCACAACGATAAAGTCCGCCACTTTCGACAGTGTGTTCAGCAGCTCCTGAAACTGGGGTGAGCGCAGCAGGCGAACTGGATTATCGGGTGGCAGCCCGGCGCCGATGAACACCAGCCCTTCGATGGGTGTCTGCTGAACTGCCTGCTCCAGGCTGATCTGCCCCTGCAGCAGTTCACTCAGTCCGGGATGGCTGGCATCGGTGCGCAGCAGGCGGCGAAGGGACGGCTGGCGCATGTCGGCGTCGATCAGCACCACGCGGGCGCCGTCGCGTGCCAGCGTCAGCGCGAGGTTATAGGCAACCGTGCTGCGCCCCACATCGGGATCCGCACCTGTAATGGCGACCGCGGGTCCCTTCAGACGCCCGTTCGCATCCATCAGGCTGGTCGAGAGCAGCTGATAGGAGGCGCTGAGCGGCGTCTGCTCCGCGCGGTCGCGAGCCAGCAGGGCGCGGCGCATGCGCGGTAGCGCAGCAACCACGGGAATCCCGAACAGCGCCTCTGCCTGCGACGGCGTGTAGATCGACTGATCCACCTGACCCAGCAGCAGCACCAGCCCTGTGGACAGCAGCAGGCTCAACACGAACGCCAGCGCCACACGCAGCGGGATCCGCTTATCCACCGGTTGGGCGCCCGGCGCGTCGATAAGCTTGATCTGACCCGCCGATCGCGTTTCGGCTTCGCGGGCTAACGCCTCATCCAGCTTGGTCTTCATCAGCTGAACCTTGCCCCGCGCCAACTCCACATCGAGGCGCAGCTGCTCATAGGTGCGTTGACGATCCGGTAAACCGTTAAGTCGATTCTCCAGTTCTTGAAGCTGCTTCCGCAGCTCCGCCACCCGCTTGTCCGCCGTCTGCACATCGACAGCCGCCTGCAAGTAGTCGCGCTTAAGGGTTTCATAGAGGGTGTTCACCCCTGTGCTGCGGGCATCGAGAATCATCTGCTGTTCACGGCGGATCTGGGCTTTGAGGTCCTCAATGCGCCCCTTCAGCCGTTGCACATCGGGCCAGTTATCGCCAAAACCCTGTAATTGCAATCCCTGCAGTTCGTTCTGCGCCCGAGCCAGGTCCGATTGCAACTGTTGCAGGATGGGATTGACGCGCACAACGCGGCTGAGTTCCTTATAAGCCCCACCGTCAGGGCTATTCGCTTCTTGCTTGAGCTGCTGGCTCACCTGTGCCAGGCGGGTGTAAGCCTCTTTCTGGATTCGCTCCGCGTCGAACAGCTGCGTCTCGGCGCGCGCGATGTTCTGCAGCAGGATATTGGTCTGGTTATCCACCTGAATCACATCTTTGTTCTGGTTCAGGTACTCGCTGAGTCGCCGGGAGGCACGCTCGTAGTCGCGCTGGGCTTCCTGATACTGTTCCTGAATGAACTCGCGGGAGGGGCGGGCGGTCTGCTCGTTCAACGCCTGATAATGCTCCTGAAACTTGCGCAGCAGTACCTCCATCGCGTACTGCGCCTGGGCAGGGGCACGATCGATATCGCCGGGCACCCGCAGCGTGACCCGCAAATATTCGGTGTTGGGGAGCGGTTTAATCTCCAGACGGTTCGCCAGATCGATCACGCCCGCGTAGTCCTGCTCGTTCAGCGGGTATCGCTCCTTGATGCGTTCGGCAGGGTCCCACTGCCCGCTATCTTTCAGCTCACGCCATGTACTCATCAGCACGGTGTAGCTGCCTATCACATTCGCGATATTCTGCAGGCGCGTGATAAGGTCGACCTGCAGAGTGTAGGGATCGGGGTAGATGACCGTGCGATTGGCGATGATCGAGCGGAACTCCGCCACCGTCATGAAGCCTTCAAACTCGCGCGGCTGCGACCAGTAGTAGGCGAAGACCGCCCCTGTGACCACGCCCGTGATGAGTCCAATCAGCCACCAGCGCCGCTTGAGAATCTTAATTGCTTGCCACAGTGTCATCAGTGTAGACCTCCCTCCTCAGGGTCGCCACAGCGTGCCGCCGATTTGCAGCTGGCGCATCAGCCAGAAGACCGACAGCACCCGATAGATTTCGTCAAAGTTGGGCGTTCGGGTCTCGGAGACGAACACCACATCGCCTGGCTGGAGCGCCACATTCTGCGACATGTCGGCGTTTCGAAGCAGTTTGATCATGTCCACTTTGATGCGTTCCGTTGTGCCATCGGGTTTCTGGCGTATCACGAAGGTCTGGCTGAGTGCGCCGCGCTCGGTTTCCCATGCAGCCTGCCCCAGCGCATCCAGCACGGTCAGCCCGGGGCGCCAGGTATAGAGCCCGGGACGCTTCACGCTCCCGCCCACAAAGTAGCGGTTCAGCACATCTTCAGGAATGAAGATGGTGTCGCCATCCTGCAGGGGATAGTTCAGGCTCAGATCGCCCTGCTCCAGCAGGCGGCGCAGATTCAGCGGGATCACCGTGCCGTCGATTCGTTGCAGCCAGGCTTCTTCGAGCTTGGCACGCTCCGGGATGTAGTTGCCTGCCAGCGATAAAGCGTCCAGCACCCGATCGCCATCCTTGAACTCAAAGCTGCCCGGACGGTTCACCATCCCCAGCACGGAGACCTTCGGACGATGCAAATACCGGATCGAAACCGACACACGCGGGTTGCGCAGCAGATCCAGTTGAATAAATCGGTTGGCAATCGCCTGTTCCAGTTCCGAGATGGTTAACCCCGCAGCCCGCACGGTCCCTATATACGGCACCGAGATCAGACCATCCCGCGCCACAGAGACTTCATGGGTAATGTTAACCGGGTCAATCCGAATCCCCAGCACATCCTCCGGTTGAATGCGATAGGGGCCTTCAACGCGCTGCGCCAAAAGACCCCCCGTTAGCACAAGGGTCAATCCGATTAGCAGCCCTCTCATAATACTCCCTCCCATCGTTTCCATCCGCGCCTGCCCGTAAGGGCGAGCGCAACCGAGCTCACTCGGTGGTGCAGCAATTTTCGTGCCATAGCCATCGCTCCTGTTGTACGCCGCTAAATGGGGCTGAAACCCCCTATCGATTATCGGCTTATCCGCCGAGTGCCTGTATAGGCGCACGCCACCATGATACCCGTCGGGTATTCTATACCCCACTATGGGCGTTCCGCAGATCAAGTTCGGCACGGAAGGCTGGCGCGGCGTGATTGCCGACGATTTCACGGTGGCGAATGTGCGCCTGGTGGCGCATGCAATCGCCCGCCACCTGCAGGCGGCGAAGCCGCCGGGCGAGGGCGTGCTGGTTGCCTACGACTGCCGGGCGCAGTCGGAGGTGTTCGCGCAGGCAGCGGCGGCGGTGCTGAGTGCGTACGGCTTCCCGGTGTGGCTCACGCCGCGCCCTGTGTCATCGCCCGCCGCCACCCATGCAGTCGTCAGCCGCCGCCTGCAGGGCGCCCTCATCTTCACCGCCAGTCATAACCCGCCCATCTTCCACGGCATCAAGTTCAAGCCCCACTACGGCGGCGCCGCGCTGACCGACATCACCGACAGCATCGAACGCCAGCTCCAGGCGCTGCTGCCCGATTATGAGCGCTATACCGAGCCTGTGGAACCCAACGACTCCATTCGCACGCTGGACCCCGTGCCCGACTATCTGGAAGCGCTCCATCAGTTCATTCAGCTGGATGAGCTGTACGAATCGGGCTATCGCGTGGTGACGGACGCGATGCATGGCTCCGGCGCGGGCTACCTGAAGGCAGTGCTGACCCGATTGGGGCTGGAGGTTCATGCCCTGCGCGAGGAACGCAACCCCTGGTTCGGCGGCATCAATCCCGAACCGATCGCCGAGAATCTGCAACCACTCATTCACGCCGTGCGCCACACCAAAGCCGACATTGGCATCGCCATCGATGGCGACGGCGACCGTATCGGCGCGGTGGACGAACACGGCAACTTTGTGGACAGCCACCGCATCTTTGCCATCACGCTGCGCCATCTGGTGGAGAAGCGCGGCTGGCGCGGCGAGGTGGTCAAAACTTTCTCCGTGAGCCAGATGATCGACCGCCTCTGTGCGCATTATAATCTACCGCTGACCGTTGTGCCCATCGGCTTCAAGCACATCTGCGAGCGGATGCTCAACGGCGATGTGCTGATGGGCGGTGAGGAAAGCGGTGGCATCGGCATCACCCGCTATATGCTGGAGCGTGACGGCGTGATGATGGGGCTGATGCTGCTGGAGGCGATGGCAAGCAGTGGACGCACGCTGTCCCAGCTGGTGGACGATGTGTTCAGCATCACGGGCGCGTTCTACTACCACCGCATCGATGCCCATTTTGAGCGGGAGCAGATGCCCGACCTGCGCCAGCAGCTGAAGACACTGACGCTCCAGCAGGTGCTGGATGTGCCTGTTATCCAGCGCGACGATATGGATGGGGTCAAGCACATTCTGGAGGACGGTTCATGGCTGCTGTTGCGGGCGTCGGGCACGGAGCCTGTGGTGCGCATCTACGCGGAGGCACAGACGCCCGAACGCGCCCGCCACCTCGCCGAAGAGGGACACCACATCCTCAAGCGGCTGGTCGGAATCGGCTGACGCCCTCTCACCCCCTGTAGCGGAACAGGTATGGGTGCGGGAGCGTCATCTGGACAGTCTTCAGCGGGGGTTGGGGCTGACCGAAAATAGGGGGTGATGGAGCCGATACCGCTGGTGCACCTGCTGAAGCGGGGCGATTGGGCAGATGCGCGTCGCCCGTCGACGCCTGTACCTCCACCCCTGCCCGAACTGTCGGACGCCAGCCCGACGCCGTACTCGCCTGAAACGGCTCGCCAGCAAGCCGAGTCGCTCATCCAGCAGGCGCGCGCGGAAGCCGACGCCATCCGCCAGCAAGCCTATCAGGAGGGCTATCAGGCAGGTTATAAGGCGGGCGAAGCCGACGCCCACCAGCAACTGCAAGCCGATTACCAGCAGCAGGTGGGCGAGCTGCGCCAGGCGGTGAACGCCTTCCTCCAGCAGCTGCAAGCCGAGTTTGAGGCTTATCTGCGCCTGATGGAGCAGGAGATGCTCGCGCTCACGCTGGAGATAGCCCGCAAAATCGTGCGCGACGAACTGCGCCAGCACCCCGAGCATGTGCTGGGCGTGATTCGCGACGCTCTGCGGCGCGTGCAGGGCTTCGGACAGGTGCGTGTGCGGGTGAACCCGCTCGATCTGGAGCTGGTGCGCCAGAATCGGGCGCACCTGATGACGGTCATCGACTCGCTGGAGGGGCTGGAAATCGTGGAGGATCGGCGTGTGGAGCCAGGCGGTTGCATCGTGGAGACGCCGCAGGGCATCTACGACGCCCGAATCGGCACGCAGTTCGAGGAGATTGAGCGGGCAGTGGAAGATTCGCCGCCCAAGGCGGCATGAAGAAACCCCCTCACCCGTACCCTCTCCCCAGAGGGGAGAGGGTACGGGTGAGGGGGCTTCACTCAGGTCGATATTATGATCCACAGCCTTCACTGGAGAGGATTACCATGCGCAAGCCGGATTGGTCTGCGGTGATCGAGCGTGTGCGGCGGCTGGATGCGGTTCGCATTCATGGGCGTGTGGTGGGCGCCGCTGGCTTGTTGATTGAGTCGCAGGGACCGCCCGCGCGATTGGGCGAGCTGTGCGCCGTCGCGCGCGGGCGCAACGCTGAGCCGCTGCTAACGGAGGTGGTCGGCTTTCGTGGGGGCAACCTGCTGTTGACGCCGCTGGGCGAGCTGACGGGCGTCGCTGCGGGCAGTGAGGTGATCCCACTGCGGCGGCAGGCGTCGGTGGCGGTTGGCGAGGCGTTGCTGGGGCGCGTGCTGGACGGGACAGGCAACCCCATCGATGGCAAACCGTTGCCGCCGCTGCCCCAGCGATACCCGCTCTATCGGGACGCGCCCACCGCGCTGGAGCGCCCGCCCCTGCGCGAGCCGCTCCCGTGCGGAATTCGCGCCATCGACGCCATGCTCACCTGCGCACAGGGTCAACGCATCGGCATCTTCGCAGGCAGCGGCGTCGGCAAAAGCACCCTGCTCGGCATGATCGCCCGCAACGCGACCGCCGATGTGAATGTGATTGCGCTGATTGGCGAGCGCGGGCGCGAAGTGCGCGAGTTCATCGAGCAGAGTCTGGGCGAGCTTGGGCTGCAGCGCTCCGTTCTGGTGGTCGCGACCTCCGACCAGCCTGCGATCGTGCGCCAGCGTGCCGCGTTCGTTGCGACGGCGATTGCCGAATATTTTCGCGACACGGGGCGCGCGGTGCTGCTCATGATGGACTCGCTCACACGGCTGGCGATGGCACAGCGCGAGATCGGGCTGGCGGCGGGCGAGCCGCCCTCCGCGCGCGGCTACACACCTTCCGTGTTCGCGCTGATGCCGCGCCTGCTCGAACGCGCGGGCACAAGCCCCACCGGCAGCATCACCGCCTTCTACACCGTGCTGGTCGACGCCGACGATTTGAACGACCCCATCGCCGACACCGCCCGCGCCATTCTGGATGGGCATATCGTGCTGTCGCGCGCGCTCACCCAGCAGGGGCACTACCCACCCGTCGATGTCCTCTCCAGTCTCTCGCGTGTGATGCCGAATATCGTTCGGCAGGAGCACCTGCAGGCAGCGAATCGCCTGCGCCAGATATTGAGCGCGTATCGCGACGCTGAAGATCTGATCCTTATCGGCGCGTATCAGCAGGGGATGAACCCGCTGGTGGACTTCGCGATTCAGCATCGGGAGCGGATTCAGCGATTCCTTCAGCAGTCGCTGGACGAACACGCGCCCTTTGAGCAGACCATTCAGCAGCTGCAGGCAATCGTTGAGGATTCGATGGGGGCATGAGACGACTATGAGCCTGTACGGGCACGGTTCATGCGCCCAACTCACTCCGACGCGATGGGGAGCATAAGACAGCCATGAGACGATTTCGGTTCCGACTGGAGCGGGTCTTGCAGTATCGGCAGACGCAGGAGGAGATGGCGCTGCGGGCGTTGCGCACGGCTATCCAGCGGCGTCAGGAGCTGGAGCGCGCGATGGCGCGCGTGCGCCAGCGCATCCAGCAACTCAGCCAGCTCGCGCTGGCGCCCGAGGAGTGGCTGCGCCGCGAGCAGGCAATCGGCGCGTTGCAGGCGCGACTGAACACGCTGGAGGAGACGCTGCCCCTGCTGATAGAGCAGGAACAGCAGGCGCGCGCGGCTTATCTTCAGGCTCGCCAGCGGCGCGAATCGCTCGCACGCCTGCGTGCGCGCGCACTCGACCATTTCCAGCAGGAGCTGAGCCGAATCTTACAGCGAGAGACGGACGAGGTGGTTGTCTATGCGTATCAGCGAAGCGTTCCAGCGGACCCTCCAGCGCGTTCAGGAGATACAGGCGCGGATTGAGCAGCTGCGCGGGACGCACCCCGCGCCAGCGGCGAAGTTCTCCGACATGCCGGTGGCACCCGTCGGCTTCCCTGAAGGGGGCACGCCGCCGCCCGGCATGCGCCTGATCAGTCCTGCAGTTGCCCGCTGGGAGCCTGTGGTCGCACCCATCGCAGCAAAATACGGCATCGAGACCGAATGGGTGCTGCGCATTATTGAAGCCGAGTCGGGCGGCAACCCGAACGCGGTCTCGCCTGAAGGCGCGATCGGGCTGATGCAGTTGATGCCCGCCACGGCGCGTGCGCTCGGCGTCCAGAACCCCTACGATCCCGTGCAGAACATCGAGGGTGGCGTGCGCTATCTGCGCCACCTGCTGGATCGCTTTGGCGACCTGCGCCTGGCGTTAGCCGCCTATAATGCGGGTCCGGGCGCAGTGGAGCGCTACGGTGGCGTGCCGCCCTACCCCGAAACCCAGCGGTATATTCGGCGCATTCTGGGCTAACCGCCCCAGCGAAAGTAGCGATACATCACATAGAGCAGGTACACGCCGCTCACAAACGCCAGCACGAACACGCCGATCAGCCAGCGAGCGTTATCCGCAAAGAGCAGGCTGAACAGCAACACGAAGTAGAGTAGGGCAGTAACACCCATCGTGATGAACAGCTGGCGCGAGTGAGGGTTGGGCGGGCGTACCGTGTTGTGGCACACGGGGCACTCGGTCGTTTCAGGTGCATCGGCATCCAGTTCCGCCCCACAGTATGGACATCGGCGCATTGCAGCCGATCCTTCGCCTTATGGCCAGTCGTGGTACACCGCGGCGATTTCGCGTGTGAGCGGGCGGGCGCGCTCCTCGATAGCGTGCCGCTGCTCTTCGCTGAGCGGCTTGAACTCGCAGGCTGCCTGCACCAGCTGGCGCAGCTGCTCGCGGCTGCCCGGCACAATCACCGCTGTGTGAACTGGATAGCTGAGCGCGTAGTTGAACGCTTCCTGCACGCTCAGGCGGTTCGCGCCGACCAGCCGCCCGATGCCCATCACCTTCATCACGGCGAGACCCACCCTGTGCTTCTGCGCCACAGGCAGGAAATGGCGAATGAACGACCGCGCATGGTGGGCTTCCGTCGGATTGAGCGGGAACAGCACCATATCGAAGGGGAACCGCTCCAGCATCTGGATCAGCACCTGCGGGTCGTTGTGCCCCGATACGCCGATGAAGCGCACTGTCTTCTGCTGTTTCGCCTTCTCGAAGGCACGAATCGCGCCGTTGCTGGCGAACAGCCGCTCCACATCTGTCGGGTAGGACACATGGTGGACAATCCACTGGTCGAGGTGGTCGGTGCGCAGGCGTTTGAGGCTGTTTTCGAGGTCGCGCATGGCGCCGTCATAGTCGCGCTTGTCGCTCTTGGTGCTGAGGTAAACGCGCTCGCGCCGTCCCTGGATTGCCTCTCCGAAGATGTCCTCACTGGCGCGATAGACGGTCGCCGTGTCCAGATAGTAGATGCCCGCGTCGATGGCGTCCTGAATAATCGCGATAGCCTCTTTGCGGTTGCTGGGGTCTGCCAGCGCCCATGCGCCGCCCAGTGAGAGGATGGGCATCTGCACGCCCGTTCTGCCAAAAGCCCGTTTCGGGATGGCTTTCTGCGTCATTTCGAATCACCCTCTCGCAGCGATTTGCCATGCTCTATCTGTTTCCAGTAAGTTTCGAAGTCGAAGCCGGGGCTGTGGGCGGGCACATGGCACTGCATGCAGGATTGTGAGCCAGCCTTGCCCAGCTTATTGTTGAGCGGGTCCTGCACATGCTTGCGGGCGGGACCGTGGCAGCTCTCGCAGCCGACATCTTTGAGCTGGGGCGTCTTTTCGAGGCTGACGAAGCCGCCCTCGAACTCCAGCCCGACCACATGGCAGACGACGCATTCGGGGTCTTTGTGGTGCTTCTCGTCGATGAGGGTCTGCATCGCCTTAGCGTGTTTACTGCGCTCCCAGATTCGGTAGTCTTCGGCGTGGCAGGGTCGGCAGGCGCGGCTGCCCGCGAAGGTGTCGCCGTTGAGCGTGGGTCGGCGCGGCAGCTGGGTGAGCAGCCCTTCGGCATCGACCCGCGCCAGATAGCCCAGCTTGATTTGCAGCTGGTCGGGGTCGTCTTTATAGTCTTCGGTCAGGCGGATGTGGTCGATTCGGGCGATGGTGACTGCCTCCTCACCCGAAGCGACCCCCTCACCCGTACCCTCTACCCCACCGGGGGAGAGGGGGTTTTGTTGCTCATCGCCCTTCCGGGTGGAGGGTACGGATGGGGGGTTCAGGTACGCCAGTCCGACGAACTTGGCGTCGTTGCCGCTGAACACGAGGCGCGTGCGCCCAATCTGCTGGGGTGGGGTCGGTCCGTCGCCGTTATGCGCGTAGACGATGAGGTCGAAATAGGGGTGTCGCTCGGCGATTTGCTGGGCTTCCTGCAGGCTGCCGTGCCAGAGCAGGATACGCAGCTCGCCCGTTGTGCGAATTTGCTCGCGCAGTTCGTCCAGCCGTTGCATGGCGGGGCGTACCTGCAGGTCGGGGTTGCGCTCGCGTATTGCGCTCGCGTACTGCTCGGAGATCAGCCCCACAACCAGAACCTTCACCCGGCGTCCTGCGTGGGGCTTCTCCACCAGTGTGAACGCCTCGAACAGGGGTTGCCCCGCGCCATCCAGCACATTGCCGCACAGCAGTTTGCCTTTGAACTGTTGCTGGAGCGCCTGCAGGTAGGGCAGTCCGAGCTTGAAGTCGTACTCGCCGAGGTTGAGCGCGTCGTAGCCCATCGCGTTCAGCATCTCAATGAGCGTTTCCGCCTTGAGTTCGTCCTGTCGCCCGCTTGCTTTGGTCAGGTCGCCGTTTTCGAGGGCGAGCAGGTTATGCTCTTTAGCAAGCTGCTTGAGCAGGGTGGCGCGACGCGGGATGCCGCCCACCATCGGCTTGCTACAGCCGCAGGGGGTCAGGTAGCCGTTGATCTCGGAGCCGAACACTATCAGGAGCGGCTTCTCGTCGGTGGAGATGAGCGCATGGTTATGCGGGTGCGCCGCTGGGCGCCCGGATAGCGTCAGCAGCACAAGCAGTCCCAGCGGCGGCAACAGCCAGAGCCACAACGCCCGCATTACGAACCTCCTGCAACCACATTCGCCGTGAGCGTGATCTGGATGCTGGATTGCTGGGGATCGTCGGTCTCGATGGTGATTTTACGCTGGGACAGCCCTGCGGGCCAGCCACCCTTGTAGCGAATGACCAGACGGTGCTGCTTGCCGTCCTGCAGCGATTCGTGGTTCACCTCGATGGCAGGGTCATCCGCGCTGATTTTGCGAATCTGGAAGCCCTTATCGCGTCGCGCGAGGGTGACCACGCGCTCGATGGGCAGCTGGGTCTGCGGCGTGATGACCCCGAAGAACACATTGGTCGGCGTCACGATAATGCCCTTCTCGCATGCCACCATGATGTTCACCTGGGGTGTGCGCTGGGAGCTGGTGCGTACGGTCACGAAGAAGTTGCTGCGTCCTGCGGGCGCGTCCGGGTTGACAGTGATGACGACTTTCTGGTGCTTCTCATCGATGCGCTGTGCCTCCGCTCTGGCAAACGGCACGCTGGTAGTTACCTGTTGAATCTCCAGTGGCTCGTTAGTGTTGGACACAATCTCCACTTCCTGCGTGGTGGGTTCACCCTCTTTGAGGGTGAGGGTGAGCGTGTCGCTGGGGCGCACTTCGAAGGCGGTCTTGATGTTGGCGGTCAGGCGCAGGGTCAAACTCGGCTGGTCAGGGTCGTTGGTGGTGACCTGAATGGTTTTGATCTGGGCACCGCGGAAGCCAGCGGAGCGCAGCTCGGCTTCGATCACACCCTCTTTTTTCGGCTCAATCACTCGATCGTAGTGGGGTGTGACGCAGCCGCAGCTGGGTTGCGCGGTGATCTGGAGCGGCGCGTCGCCCTCGTTGCGCACCTTGAAGGTGAACTTGACCGTATCGCCCTGCACGATGTCGCCGAAGTCGTGTTCCGTCGGCTCAATCACGACCCTGGGTTTGGGCAGGTAGAGCGCGACACGCCGACTGGCGTAATCGATCAGCTGACGCCGGATTTGCATCAGGTTGCGGGCGCGTTCCACCTCTTCCGGGGTGGGTGCCGTGGGCAGCTGCTCGCTGTTCCACACGGGTCCCATAATCTCGGTGTCCTTCTGCGACTCTGCCAGCCCCAGATAGGTACCGATTGCCTGCCCGACCAGATGGGCGACGGCTTTCGTCGTCTGGGGCATCTCGGTGTAGGGGATATAGGTGGCGATTCGGGCGCGCACGCGACGCTTCTCACCCTTCTGCGGGGGCAGCATCAGGCGAGCCTTGCCATGCATCAGGCGGAACTGACCCGCCGTGATCTCCGCGACATCTTCCTCAAACACAATCTGAATATCGGCGTTCGCCTCGTCGTCTGTCCACTCCAGTTTGGGGTTGCCGTTGAGGGCGGTGTTCCAGTTCTGCACCGCTTCGATAGCCGCCTGACGGAACGAGTCGCGCAGATCGGGCGGGATAGTTGCCCAGCTGCCGTAGATGCGAATCGTGGCGGGCACATCGATGCCCTTGAGCAGGTTGAGCGCGCCGTCGAAATCGGAGCGCGTGAGCAGGTTCGCCGCCTGATAGAGCTGGTCGTTTTCGATCTTGATCGTGCCTTCGGGTGGCAGGGGCGCCTTCGGCGCGTTCTGGCTCCAGCCTGCACAGAGCAACATAAGTCCTGTCCAAAGCACGGCTCGTTTCATCGTTTTACACCTCCTGTTCTGACGCATGGGATGATACCCGACCTATATTATAGCCGATTTCGCCCAGCAGGTATACTGTTCGCCGTTGGGTCAGGCGACAGTTTCGAAAGCGGAGGCACCCAGCACGGGGCTTTTCTTGGTGCTGATCGGGTTGAATGTGCTGTGGGCAGGGGCGTATCCTGCGGCGCGCCTGGTGATGGAGACCCACCGTGCCGAGTGGGTCGCCGCGTTCCGTTTTCTCGGCGCGGCGCTGGGGCTGGGCGCGCTGCTGCTTATTCCCGCGTTCCGTCGGACGCTGGCGAATCGCTTCCCGACACGCCCGCGCGACTTCGCCTTTGCAGCAGCGCTGGGCGCGTTTGGCGTCAGCAGCTGCTTTATCTGCTACTTCTGGGGCGCGAAGCTCAGCACGGCGACCGAAGCCACGATCCTGGTGTCCACCGCGCCGCTGTTCTATGCGCTGCTGGCGCGCTGGTGGCTCAAAGAACCATTCCCACTCGGCAAGGTGCTGGGCATCGGCACAGGGCTGCTGGGCGCGTGGGTGATAGTGAACCGCGGGCTGATTTTGCAGGAGTTTTCAGGGGCGACGCTGGGCAACCTGCTGGTGCTGATGGGCGTGCTGATTGAGAGCGTCGATGTGGTGCTGGCGAAGTCGCTGGTGAATCGCTATTCGGGCGTCGCGGTGCTGTGGATCGAATCGCTGTTTGCAGGGGTTTCGCTGACCCTGATTGGGCTGCGGGTGGCGGGTGTGCCGCCGCTCGAACTGTCGGCTGTGCAGGCGTGGGCGCTTCTGTATCTGATCGGCGTCTGCACGGTATTCGCCTTCTCCATCTGGTTCTATCTGATGGAGCGGGCGCCGATTGGCGGGATGGGCGTGTCGATTCTGGCGCAGACGCCCGCCGCTGCCCTGATTGGCTACTTCCTGCTGGGCGAGACGCTCCATCCGACCGTGTGGGTGGGCGCGGCGTTAATCATGAGCGGCATCTGGCTCACGCTGAGGGCGCCGGGCTTTCGCGGGCGGTGAAGGTAGGGCGACGCATGTGATAGAGCGGTAGAGCGTTGCCCCTACCTCAGCAGGGCGGCGATCTGCCCGGCGAGGTGCGCGTTCGCAATCAGCAGGGCGCGGTTCGCCTGCAGCGTGCGCCCCGCACTCAGTTCGCTCAGGCGCTGGAGCAGCCAGGGAGTCAGCTCGCCCCCACGAATGCCCTTCTGCCCGGCTTCCGCCTGCGCCTGCTGGAGCATCGCCTGCAGCTCGGCGGCATCGATGGCGCTGTCGGCGGGCGGCGGCTGAACGAGCAGCATGCCGCTCCCCAGCCCGATCGCCCGATGGCGCAGCCACAGCTCGGCTGCCTCCGAAGGGGTGTTGACCGTTGCGTCGACGGGCAGCCCTGTGTGGCGCGTGTAGAAGCCGGGCATCTCGTCGGTGTTGTAGCCCGCGACGGGCACGCCCAGCGTCTCCAGCATCTCGCGGGTGGCGGGCAGGTCCAAAATTGCCTTCGCGCCCGAACAGACCACCAGCATGGGCGTCCGGGCAAGCGTGAGCAGGTCCGCGCTCACATCCCAGCGTGCGTCGCGATGCACGCCGCCGATGCCGCCCGTTGCCATCACCTGCAACGCGGGCACACGCGCCGCAATCAGCAGGGTTGCCGACACGGTGGTACCGCCTGTCCAGCCGAGCGCGATGGTCAGCGACAGGTTATGGCGGGCGATTTTGCGGGCGTTCACCTCGCGGGCGAGCCGCTCCAGCTCCGCAAGGTTCAATCCCACAACGGGTGTGCCGTCCAGTACGCCGATGGTGGCGGGCGTCGCGCCTGCCGAGCGCACCGCCGACTCCATCGCCAGCACGGTTTCAAGATTGATGGGGCGGGGCAGCCCGTGGGTCAGCACGGCGGTCTCCAGCGCGACCGCACCTTTGCCCTCCACACGCACAGAAAGTTGCATGGCAGCGGCTCTACTGGCTGGCTTTGCTGATGGCGTCCATCTCTTCGAGGGCGCGTCCAGTGCCAATCGCGACGCAGGAGAGCGGGTCTTCCGCCACAAGCACGGGGATACCCGTCGCGCGGGAGAGCAGTTGATCGATGCCGCGCAGCAGCGCGCCCCCGCCCGTCAGCACGATCCCGCGCTCCACAATATCGGCTGCCAGTTCGGGCGGGGTCTCCTCCAGCACGGAGCGCACCTTCTCCACAATCTGGTTCACTGGCTCGGCAAGCGCGGCGCGAATCTCCTCGGAATGAACCGTGATGGTGCGGGGTAAGCCCTCCACCAGGTCGCGCCCGCGCACCTCCATCGTCAGCTCCGGCTCCAGCGGATAGGCGGAGCCAATACGGATTTTAATCTCTTCTGCCGTGCGCTCACCAATCATTAAGTTGTAAGCGGTGCGCACATGGCGCATGATAGCTTCATCCATCTTGTTGCCCGCCACGCGCAAACTGCGACTGATAACGATTCCGCCCAGTGAGATGACGGCAATATCGGTGGTGCCACCGCCGATGTCGACCACCATGTTGCCGCCGGGCTGGCTGATGGGCAGTCCTGCGCCAATGGCGGCTGCCATCGGCTCTTCAATCAGGTGGACCTCACCTGCGCCCGCTTCGCGGGCTGCCTGAATGACGGCGCGACGCTCCACATCGGTGACGCCGGAGGGCACGCACACCAGCACACGCGGGCTGAACAGCCGCCGCTTGCCCAGCACCTTATCGAACACATACTCCAGCATCTTGAGCGTGATGGTGTAGTCGGCAATCACGCCGTTATTGAGCGGGCGTACGGCGGTGATGTTGCCCGGCGTGCGCCCCAGCATCAGGCGTGCTTCCTCACCGACCGCCAGCACCCGCCCCGATGGCTGGGCAATCGCCACCACCGACGGCTCACGCAGCACGATGCCCCGACCCCGCTGATAGACCAGCAGGTTCGCCGTGCCCAGATCGATGCCCAGTTCCGGATGCAGCCTCAGCATGATAGATTGGCTCTCGATTCAATCCCAACAATCGCGCTTCACAAGTATACCCCCTCCACAAAGGTGCAGGGGAGACACGGGTGTTGCATTTTTCTGCAAATTTCTGAAATTCGCGCCGTTTCGGTGCATAATGAAGGTATGGAGGTCAACACCATGCGATACACGGTGCTTGTGGGGATTCTCGGATGGCTGGCTCTGACACTCGCCAGCCCTGTTATTGCGCAACCGTTCACCTATCAGGGCGTCCTCAAACAGAACGGACAGCCCGTGAACGGCACGCTCAGCATCAGCTTCAAACTCTTCACCGCGCTCACAGGCGGCTCCCAGGTGGGGAGTACGATTACCCAGAATGTGAATGTGCAAAACGGGTTGTTTACCGTGCAACTGGACTTCGGAAATGTGTGGGACGGTTCCGACCGCTATCTGGAGATTAGCGTTGGTTCCACCCCGCTCTCGCCCCGTGTGAAAATCAACCCTGCTCCGTATGCCATTTATGCAGGAACCGCCTTCTTCGCCCAGCGTCCGTGGCAGACTTCGGGGAGCAATATCTTCTACAACTCTGGCAATGTTGGGATTGGCACGAGCAGTCCGTCGGTGCGCCTGTCGCTTGGGGGCGATAACGCCAACACCAAGCTCGCGATATGGGACGGCGGCACATCCGGCGTGATGGGCTTTGGCGTGGGACCCTCCCAGTTTCGCATTCATCTGCCCAGACCCAGCGACCGCTTCTCGTTTCTGGACGCGCCGAATGGGAATGAAATCGTAACCATTCGGGGCAGCGGGAATGTGGGGATAGGTATCACCAGCCCCAGCGAGCGTCTGCATGTCAACGGCAATATTCGCCTTGCGGATGACGGCAGTATCTTCGGGCTGGATCAGCTGGTGGGCTTCAACGACCTGCGCCTGTATGGCGATGCGACAGGCGGTCCCGATGTCTACATCGCTGCGAACGGCAATGTCGGGATAGGCGCGAGCAACCCGGAATATGTGCTGGATGTTCGCACCGACACGAACAGCAGGGCGATTTTTGCACGGAACGCTGCCGATGGGGGAATCGCTCTGGCTGCCTTAGCAGCGGCGACCACAGGTCGGAACTATGGCGTTATAGGACAAACTAATAGCTCCTCCGACGGCATAGGCGTAGTTGGCATCGCGGTATCGACCACTGGGCAGAACTATGGCATTGTGGGACAGAGCAACAGCCCCAGCGGCTACGCGGGCTACTTCGTAGGGCGAGGGCATTTTTCCGATCGGCTCGGCGTTGGAACCGAAACGCCAGAAGCACTGCTGCATGTGAGCGGCGGCAACGCCTTCTTCACGAACAATAACACCACGCTCCAGGTGCTGCCTGGCAACCTGCTGGGGCAGAGCCAGGCGAACGCCGCCACGCTGGAGATCCCAGGCGACGGCACAATCGGCGTGTGGGATAACATGACCGTCTCGGGTACGCTGCGCGCCTATGGCAACCTGCATGTCGGGGGCAACACCTTTACGCTCGGAGGCAGCACAGACCCGAACTGGAGTCGCGTGCTGGCCCGGGTTGAGGGTGCGGGCAGCGGGTCGTATGTCGGGGTCGTCGAGACTTTAGGAGCAAACGGCAGTCTTAATGCACGCATGACTTGGACGAGTGGCTACCCGAACCACGGCGCTGTAGGTGTGTATGACAGTAGCGGTACTGCGAAGGCTGGAATCTATGTCAACAGCAACGGCGACGGGGTTCTCTTCACAACTCAGAAAAGCTTCCGCGAGCCAGACCCTGACGACCCCACGCGCGACATCTGGTACGGCTGTATCGAAGGTCCCGAACTCGCGATGTATGTGCGCGGCACGGCGCGACTGGTCAACGGGCGCGCCCGCATCGAACTGCCCGACCACTTCCGCAAACTCGCCGACGAACAGGGCATGACCGTGCAGCTGACCCCACGCTCCGCCGAATCGCGCGGGTTAGCCGCTGTGCGTGTGAGCTTAGATGGGATTGAGGTTGTAGAACTGCTGAACGGGCGCGGCAACTACGAGTTTGACTGGGAAGTGAAAGCCGTGCGCAAAGACCATCGCGACTTTCGGGTGTACCGCCCGTGGGATGAAGTCCTGACCGCAGGCGAAGACCCTGCGCAGGCGTGGGAAGCGCGCCTGAAGTCCATCGAAGACCGCAAAGCCCGACAGCGGGAAATCAACCGATAAAACGCTCAGCGGAACCGGAGAGAGGGTTTTGAGCGAGACCCTCTCTCCAACCCCGATTGTTAGCAGCAGTGAAACGCCAGGTGGTACAATCCGTCTACAGGAACGGAGGCGCTTATGAAAAATGGATGGATGGGTCTGGCGGGACTGCTGCTGCTTGCTGGCTGCGGCACGACGAGCGTCAGCACACAGGACTCCCAGCAGCGCGACACCCGGCGGAACACGACGGAGACCAGAATGCCGATTGATGCCAACAGCGTACAGGCGAATCTGAAGTTCGGGTTCCAGCTCTTGCATGAGCTGGACAAGCGACGGGAGCAGCCGAACCTGTTCTTTTCGCCCCTGAGCGCGTCGCTCGCCCTCTCGATGGTGCTGAACGGCGCACGCGGCGAGACCGCTCGCCAGATGAGCGAGGCGCTGGGCTACGGCGAGTCATCCCTCGAAGCGATTAACACCCGCAACGCGCTCCTGTTGCAGCTGTTGCGCGCGCCGGACCCCAGAGTGGAGGTGCAGATTGCGAACTCACTCTGGGTTCAGCAGGGCTTCTCGCTGCTGCCGAGCTTCACCAGCGCGTGCCAGCGCTTCTACGCGGCGGAAGTGGACAGCGTCGATTTCGTTCAACAGCGTGAGGCAGCCGCCGGGCGCATCAACGGCTGGGTGAAGGAGACCACGAAGGGGCTGATCGAAGAGCTGTTCAAGCCGGACGCTTTCGATGAGCGCACGCGCCTCGTGGTGGTCAACACGCTCTACTTCAAAGGCAGGTGGCAGACGCCCTTCAATAAGGAGGCGACGAGCGAGCAGGAGTTCTTCACGGCGGACGGCAAGCCGAAGCGCGTGCCGATGATGCGTCAGTCGGGCAAGTTTGCCTACCTGAAGGGCGACGGCTTTCAGGCGGTGGCGCTGCCCTACGGTGAGGGTCAGCTCAGCTTCTATCTGTTCCTGCCCGATGAAGGTCGCTCGCTGGACAACTGGCTGCAATCGCTCACGCCTGACCGCTGGAACGAGTGGCTCAAAGGCTTCAAGCCGATGGAGGGCGATGTGGGGCTGCCCCGCTTCCGCCTCGAGGCGACCTATGTGCTGAAGGAGCCGCTGCAGGCGATGGGCATGACCGACGCCTTCGATGCCGATAAAGCCGACCTCAGCGGGATAGCGCCGCCCACCGACGGGCGCCTGTTCATCTCCAAAGCGTTGCAGAAAGCGATTGTGGAGGTGAACGAGGAGGGCACTAAAGCGGCGGCGGCGACAGGCGTGGTGGTCGGCATCACCGCCTACAATCCCAACCGCTTCACGCTGATTGCGAACCGCCCCTTCTTCTTCGCCATTCGGCACAACCCGACCGGCGCGGTGCTGTTTCTGGGCGTGGTGCGCGACCCGTAAGCGGGGCTGGCTTGCACGGCGGGGAGCGATTCTCTCCCCGCTGTCAGAGTTTCAGCGGATGTCCCACTGGTTGTCGCCAGGCGAGCGGTAGGTCTGGGCAAAGCGCACATGGCGGGCGTGCCCATCCGCATAGATTGCCAGCGTGCCACCCTGATAGCGCGTTTTGGCGATTTGCTGATCCCAATCGCTGCAACGCTGGTTGGGGAACAGCGAGCATGGCGGTACCGCGCGACCCTGCGACCAGTGATACGGGTCGCTGGCGTCGGTGGTCTCCGCCCATGGGTCCAGACACATATCGAAGAACTCCGAGACCCAGAACGGGTCGTTCGGGTTGTCGATGGGCAGTGGGTCGGGCGGGCTGATGCCCGTGATGCGTACCCACGGGTCGCCGCGCAGAATGGCGTAGATGGTGCTGCCCGGTCGCGCAACCTCCGCCAGCGCGCGGGGCACACCCGTGAAAAGCCCGTTCCCGCTGAACGAACCCCACATCGCCGGCACGCTCCGATCCGGGTCGGACGGATCCCACCATATATTCTGCTTGTTGCGCAGCCCCCGATCGGTCTTAATGTACGGTTCCAGCGCGGCTTCATAGTTGTGGATTGCCCAGTAGTTCACGGTGCTGGGCACGCCGTTCACAATCGCCATCGTCATCGGGTAGCGTTCATCATAATCGTGGAGATACATGGTAACCGCCAGCCCGATCTGGCGCATATTGGACAGGCACTGCATCTGCCGCGCCTTCACCCGAACCTGCGCCAGCACCGGGAACAGGATCGCCGCCAGGATGGCGATTATCGCTATCACGACCAGCAACTCGATCAGTGTGAACGCTCGCCTGGTCATCGATGCGTCCCTCCTGCGAATATCGACATTGCGACCCGCTTTGCCTGAAATTTAACCATGCTTAAAACTATAGCATGCCCGTCTCCTGAAATGCAACCCCCTGTCACTTCTGAATAGAGGGGGTATTGTGGGTACTCTGCAGTTTGGCGCGCCCATCAGGCAGGTGCTGAAGAGGTATTCTTATAAATGGGGGGTGTGCAGGAGCGGTGATTCAATCAGAGATGGCGACGCTGGAGTTTGAGCTACCCGAACAGGTCGAAGCGCTGGTGGAGAAGGTGCGCGACTATCTGCCTGGCGCCGATACTTCGCGCATCGTGAACGCCTATCTGTTCGCTGAAGAGCGCCATCACGGGCAGTACCGCAAAAACGGTGAACCCTACATTATGCATCCGCTCGCTGTCGCGCATATTCTGGCTGATTTGCAGCTGGGGGTCAACACCATCACGGCAGGGCTGCTGCACGATGTGCTGGAGGACACCGCCACCACGCCCGACGAGCTGGAACAGCAGTTCGGCGCGACTGTGCGAAAGCTGGTGGAGGGCGTCACCAAGTTGCACCATTCGGAGCGGCAGTTCGAAATCTTCTCGGAAGCCGATCGGCGCCAGCTGAGCCTGCGCAAGACGGCGGAGAACCTGCGCCGCCTGCTGATGGCGGTCGCCGATGACCTGCGCGTGATGATTATCAAGCTGGCTGACCGCCTGCACAACATGCAGACGCTCGACGCCCTCCCACCCGATAAACAGCTCCAGATTGCCACCGAAACCCTGCATGTCTACTCGCCGCTGGCACATCGGCTCGGCATCTGGCAGATTAAATCGCAACTGGACGACCTCGCTTTCAAATATCTCTATCCCAAGGAGTATGAAGAGTTGAGCCAGCAGGTGGCGCGCACGCGCGAGGAGCGACAGGCGGAGGTGCGCGAGCTGATCCGTACCCTCAAAGACTATCTCTGGGAGCGGGGCATCCGCGCCGAAGTGACGGGACGCCCCAAACATCTCTGGAGCATCTTCAACAAAATGAAACAGCAACAGATCGACTTCGACCAGATTTACGATCTGATTGCCCTGCGCGTGCTGGTGGATACTGTTGAAGAGTGCTACCTCGCGCTGGGGATGGTGCATACGCTCTGGACGCCGCTGCCCGCCCTCTTCGCCGACTATATCGCCGCGCCCAAGCCGAACGGCTACCGCTCCCTGCACACCAAAGTGATTGGTCCTGCCGGGCGACCGCTGGAGATTCAAATCCGCACCTGGGATATGCACCAGATTGCCGAGTACGGCGTGGCGGCGCACTGGCGCTATAAGGAGGGCGAGGACCTGCGCTCGTCCGACCAGAAGCCCCTGCAGCTGCCCCATCTGCAGACCCAGCTGCGCGACCTGACCAACCTGCGCAGTAATCTGGAGTTTATCGCCAGCGTGCTACGCGATATTACCTCCGACGAGGTGCTGGTGCTGACGCCCAAAGGCGACCTGATCGATCTGCCAGCGGGTTCCACGCCCATCGACTTCGCCTACCGGATCCATACGGAGGTGGGTCATCGGTGCGTGGGGGCGCGGGTCAACGGGCGGATTGTGCCGCTGGACTACCAGCTGCGCACGGGCGATATGGTGGAGATTCTCACGCGCCCGAACGCCCAACCCAGCTATGACTGGCTGGGCATCGTGCGCACCTCGAGCGCCCGCAGCAAGATTCGCGCCTATTTTCGCACGCAGCGTCGGGCGGAGTTCGCGGCGCAGGGGCGCGCCCTGCTGGAGCGCGAGCTGGAGCGACAGGGCATCGACCGCGCCCGCTTCACCGAACAGCTCCCGACCCTGCTCCAGCGCATGAACCTGCGCACCGAAGAAGACCTCTACGCCAGCATCGGCGAGGGGCTGCACAGCGTGCAGGCGGTCATCCAGCGTCTGCGCACCCAGACCGATCTCAAGCCGTCGCCGCAACCCGCCCCGACCACCGTTTCGCCCCGTCGCGAGATTCGCGCGATGCAGATTGAAGATGCCGACGGCTACATGACCCGCCGCGCCGCCTGCTGCCATCCCCTGCCCGGCGATGAACTGCTGGGCTACATCTCGCGCGGACGCGGCATCATCGTCCATCGCGCCACCTGCCCCAACCTGCGCGCCCTCGAAGAGAAGGAACCCGAACGCATCATGACCATCGAGTGGGTGCCCCGCGAGTCGAAAAAGGAGCTGCAAACCTATCCGGCGGGCATCAGCATCGAGGCGACCGACCGCGTGGGTGTGCTGGCGGACATCACCGCTATCTTGAGCGGGCAGGGCATCAACATCTCCGATGTGCGCGTGCGCCGCTCCGATAAGAACACCGCCCTCATCGATATGGTGCTGGAGGTGCGCGACGCGACGGAACTGCGCACCGTCTTGCAGAAACTGCACTCCATAGAGGATATTATCGCCATCTATCGAACAGGTGGGCGCGGACGGGCAAACTGAGATGCGTGCGGTTATCCAGCGGGTTGGCTGGGCAGAGGTCTGGGTGAATGGGCAGCCGATAGCCCGTATTGGGCAGGGCATTCTGGTGCTGCTGGGCGTCCACAAAGACGACACCGACGCCGATGTGGACTGGCTCGCGCCCAAAGTCGCCCACCTGCGCGTGTTTGAAGATGAGGCGGGCAAGCTCAATCGCTCCCTGCTGGAGGTGAACGGCGCCGCGCTGGTGGTGTCGAACTTCACCCTGTATGGCGACTGCCGCAAGGGGCGCCGACCCAGCTTCACCGAATCGGCGCCCTACGAGCAGGGACGCGCCCTCTACGACGCCTTCTGCCAGCGCCTAGCTGCCGAAGGCATCCCCGTGCAGACAGGCGCCTACGGCGAAACAATGCAGGTGCGTCTCCAGAACGACGGTCCCGTCACACTGATTATCGACAGCAGAGAGGTTTGACGGGTCACTGGTGGATTATATCACTGTGTCCAGCTCCAGCACCGGACGCGGCATGCGCAAACCTGCCTGTGCCAGTCGCTTCGCTATGCGGGAATCGCCAGTTGGAAACGCTATTTGCACGCCTGAAGTTGCTATCCAGTGGAAGGCGTTATGCACCGGCGTGAGCGCATTCAGGTCAGGCGCTTCAGTTTTCAGCCACTGCTTGAGCCATCCGAGCTTTCGAAGCACCTCGTCTACATTTGTTGTGTGCGCGGGATGAACCTCGATCCAGATAGCTCGCGTTTCGTTACCCTTCTGCACACCTATTCCATAGTCCCAGCGGGGGTCGTTGGGATATTGGTTTTGAAGCGCTACATCCAGATCAACACTTCCCAGCAGATTAATCAGGTTCGAACGGCGCCTGATGCGCTGGGAGTGGCTACTGAGTGCTTGTAAGCCAGGTTGATAGGCATCCTCACCCAGAGAGGGTGTGTTTACAACTGCCTGCCGAAAGCGGTTGTCTTGCTGGGATGCTCTCATTGTTTGAGGCTCGCATGGTGTCTCTCGAAGCGGTTAACCACCGCGGCGACAACATCGTTTGCCCGGCTGGCAAACTCCAGAAGACCTCCCCAGGTTCCCTCTTCCTCGCTCAATGACGCAGGATCAAGACCCGATATATCTTTGACCTTGCCATCACGCTTAAAGTAATAGACATTGATATCGATTTGCAACGCTTTGCTGGCGAGTTGTTGGTTGCCACTCCCTCGCAGCTCGAGTAGACGAAGCACATCTTTTGGCTCGCCAGCATAGCGTTGAAATATCTGCAGCGCCCACACCAGGTCCAGCACCTGTGCGGAGTGCGTGGTCAGGCACACGCGATAGCCGCGGCTGACCAGCTCCAGAATCAGCGCCATCACTGTCAGGATTGCCTTCGGGTGCAGACCCATCTCAGGCTCCTCAATCACGACCCACGGCACGCTTTCACGACGGGTAATCCTGCCGGCAGGTATCAGCCAGTACAGCCCCAATAAGAGCGGGATGAATTCACGCTGTCCAGCGGACCAAACCAGATAGGGCAGCACCTGACCGTTTTCGATGGCTGTTAGTACGATGCTACGCTGGAGCCGATGCTCCTCCATGCGCAGGGCGTATCCCGCAAAGATCGACTGGTCTAACTGTTTGCGAAACTCCTCGCGCAGGCGTTTCGGTTGCGGAAAGAGTTGCTTCGTGTGCGCCAGCTCCGATTGAACCAGCTGATGCACTCTGTCGCTGAACTCCCGCAAAACGAACGGGTCCCCCGTGTTATAGTCGGTGAAGGGGCGTGTCCGACCACCCTGCAAAACCAGCACCCGCTGGGCAGGGATGTAAAAGAGCCTCTCGTCAGCCTGCGACTTCTTGCCACCTCTCGTCTCGGCATAGCTTTTTAGATTGATCGGTTTCCCATTGAACACGATGCGGGTTTCGCCTTCGCGATAAAGCTTCTCCATGCCATCCCCAAAATAGAGGATAAAGAAGTTATCCAGACGGTTCTGCCAGCCCAGATTGCTCTGCAAAAGGCGCTGGTGGATGTACGCCTTGTCCAGAAGAAGTTTATACAGCTGGAGGAAAATACTTTTCCCCGTTGCCTGTGGTCCCACGAACACGGTGAGGTCGCCGAAGGTGATGTCGGCATCCCTGATGGGTCCGAACTGCTGCACCTTCAGCCGCGCCTGGTCAGCGTCGTTTTGCACGCGCATACGGTTGAAGTATACCTGACAGGTATAATCTTTGAGCAGGGAGGCGCACGGATGGCACTGACTGGCAATGTGCTGGCAACCCGTTATGAGCTGATTGAGCGACTGTCGGAGGGGTTGCTGTTCGATGTGTACCGTGCCCGCGATCTGGTTCAGGGGCGGGTGGTCACGGTCAAGCTGGTGCGCTCGCCCTACTTTCAGAACCCGCGCGTGCGCGAGCGGCTGCAGCAGGTGATTGATGCTCGCCAGCGGGTGCGACATCCCAACCTGATAACGCTCTACAGCCTTGAGGACGAGAGCGGTCAGCCGTTTCTGGTGGAGGAGTTCGTGCGGGGGCTGGACCTGGCGACGCGCATCCGTCGAACCGCGCCCTTCACCGTGCCGATTGCTGTGGAGATTCTGATTGGCGTCGTGGAGGGGCTGAACGCGCTCCATCAGGCAGGGCTGATTCATGGCGATCTGCGTCCTGCGAATGTGCTGGTCGGCTCCGAGTGGCATGTGTGGTTGAACGGTGCGGAGATGCGCGGTGTGTATCAGGCGGACCCGACGCTGGCAGCCGCCCATGAATCGCGCGCCGTCGCCTATAGTGCGCCCGAACTGCTGCGCGGTGGGGTGCCCGGTGTTGCCAGCGATATATACGCCTGCGGTGTGATGCTCTTTGAGATGCTCGCTGGCGTACCGCCCTTCACCGGCGAGACGCCGCTGCTGGTTGCCGAAGCGCACCTGAACGAGCCAGTGCCCTCGCTGCGGGCGCGCAACCCGGCGGTGCCCCGCGCGGTGGAGGGCATCGTGACCCGGTGCCTGCAAAAGGACCCTGAAGCCCGCTATCCGAATGCGCTGGCGCTGCTGAACGATTTGAAGGCGGTGCGGGATGCGCTGCGCTTTGGGCGACCGCTGGGCTGGTCGCCGATGGAGATGCCGGCTCCTGCGCCTGCGGCAACAGGCGCTGGCAGTTCCGCCCTCAGCTTCGCCGCGAAGCCTGCTCCACCACAGAGCCTTCTTGAGGAAGAAGAGGAAGAAGACATCCCGGGCTGGCTGCGCACGATGCTGCGTGTGATGCTCGCGCTGGTGGTGCTGGGGCTGATTGTGTTTGGCGCGGCGATGCTGGCGCTGCGGGTCGCGCCGGAAGACCGCCCCGTGCCCCCGGTGGTGGGCAAAACGCTGCAGGAGACGAACCAGATACTCCGTGAAGCGGGTTTTGAACCCGAAGTGAAGCAGGAGGGCTACAGCGAGCAGTACCCGACAGGGGTGGTCTACTCCGTCTCGCCGCCCGAGGGACGGCTCATCAGTCGGGGCAGCAAGGTGTACCTGTGGGTGAGTAAGGGTTCACGCTTCACGACAGTGCCCGATGTGCGCAACCTGCCCGAATCGCGGGCGCGCGCCGAGCTGGAAAAGGCGGGACTGGCAGTAATGGACGCCACCGAAGAGCGCACCAGCGCCCAGATACCCTTCGGCTTCGTGATTGGCACCATTCCGCCCGCTGGCTCGCGCATCGATCGCTCCCAGCCTGTCAAGCTCATCGTGAGCGTCGGACAGGGCGGCACGCCACCCCCAGAAACCGCGCCGCCACCACCCGAACCCGATGAGAACCTGACGACCGAGCCGCCCGCTCCTGAAACCCAGCAAAACGCCCAGGCACCGCCCGGAACCCGTGAGTTCATCGTCAAGGTCGACCTCCGGGGCCAGCCCGCCCGCACCATCCGAATCGAGGTGGAGGACGCTGACGGGCAACGCACCGTGATCAACGAGCGCAAGGCGGGCGGTAATCTCTACGAGTTCACCGTGCAGGCGCGCGGCGAGCGCGTGCGCATCCGAATCTTCGTCGATGAGCAGCTGGTGCAGGAGATCAGCCGATGAGTCGGGAAGGGGTCAAAATCGCGCCGTCGATTCTGTCCGCCGATTTCGGGCGGATGCGCGAGGCTGTCGAGGCGCTCACCGCCGCAGGGAGCGACTGGATCCACTTCGATGTGATGGACGGGCACTTTGTGCCGAACCTCACCTTTGGTCCGCCGATGATTGCCGCGTTGCGTCCCCATTCGCCCCTGCCGTTCGATGTGCATCTGATGGTGGAGCGCCCGTGGGAGCTGCTGCCTGTGTATGTGGAGGCGGGGGCGAACCATATCACGGTGCATGTGGAGGCGTGCCCGCACCTGCATCGCGTGGTGCAGCAGATCAGGGGCTACGGGCTGGCGGCGGGCGTCGCGCTCAACCCGCACACCCCGTTGGAGATGGTGCTTTCCATCCTGCCAGAGCTGGATATTCTGCTGATTATGACGGTCAATCCGGGCTTTGGCGGGCAGGAATTTATTGAGCGGATGCTGCCGAAGGTGGCGCGGGCGGCGGAGGTGATTGAGCGTGAGGCGCCGCATGTCTATCTGGCGGTGGACGGCGGTGTGTCGCCCGCGAACGCGCGCCCGCTGGTGGAGGCAGGGGCGCGCGTGCTGGTGGCAGGCGCCAGCGTGTTCAATGCGCCCAGCATTCAGGCGGGCGTCGACGCGCTGCGACTCGCCGCCCTGAGCGAAACAACATGAGAAAACTGTCTTATCGCGCATGGACAACGATTCTGTTCGGCACGCTGATCGCGATGATCCCTGTGGCGGTGCTGCTGATGCGGTCGGTGCCCGCGGAGGGTGAGGAGGCGAAGCGGATGTGGCTGCGACTCGCAGGTGCCTACCTGCTGATCCTGCTGGGGCTGCTGGTCGCGCTGGCGTGGGTCGTGCTGCAGGATATTCGCCAGTCGCTGGAGCGGTTCCGCGCCGCGCACCGACGCGCCTTCGAGGAGATGACCGAGCAGATTCGCGAGGACTATCGCCGCCGTCAGCAGCGCATGGCGAACGGGCACCCCGAACCCGGCTCCGCCGATAAGCAGGAGCCGGGCAACAGCTCGAATTGAAAATGGCGCTGAACGATGCCGACTGGGGCTGGATGCGTCGGGCGGTTCAGCTGGCGCGACGGGGCTACCCCGCGCCGAACCCCCATGTGGGCGCGGTCGTGGTGGCGAACGGCGAGCGCGTCGGCGAGGGCTATCATCCCTACGCGGGCGCACCCCACGCCGAAACCTTCGCGCTCCAGCAGGCGGGCACGCGCGCCCGCAACGCCACGCTCTATGTGACGCTGGAACCGTGCTGTCATCACGGGCGCACGCCACCCTGCACGCAGGCGATCCTGCAGGCGGGCATTCGGCGCGTGGTGGTCGCCATGCGCGACCCGAACCCGAAAGTCGCAGGCAGGGGCATTCACGAGCTGCAAGCCGCAGGCGTGCAGATTGACCTGCTGGACGAGAACGACCCGCGCGCGCAGCCACTGCTTGCCAGGCTGCAACAGCTGAACCGTGCCTTCCTGCACTTTCACCGCGTGGGGCGACCGCTCATCACGCTCAAAGCCGCGCTCAGCCTCGACGGCAAAATCGCCACCCGCACAGGCGATTCAAAATGGCTCACTGGCGAGCGGGCACGCCGATACGCACATCGCCTGCGAGCCGAACATGGCTGCGTGCTGGTGGGGGTCAACACCGTGCTGAACGATGATCCGCTGCTGACGGCGCGGCTAAAGGGTGTCAAAAACCAGCCGCTGCGTGTGGTGCTGGATTCGCGCCTGCGCACGCCGCGCACCGCACGCCTGCTTCGAACCGCCGATGCGCCCACGCTGATCTTCTGCATCGCGCCTGAGCCGCCCCATGCCGACGCCTATCGCGAGCGGGGCGTGCAGGTGGTTGCCTTACCGCCCGATGCGAGCGGGCGCGTGCCCGTGCCCCGCGTGGTGGATTACCTCGCCCGGCAGGGCGTGATTGGCGTGCTGGTGGAAGGCGGCGGCGAGGTCATCGCCTCATTCCTCAACGCGGGGCTGGCAGACCGAATCGCCTTCTTCTACGCGCCGATCCTGGTGGGCGGACGCAATGCGCCCACCGCGATTGAAGGAGAAGGCATCGCCCAGATCGCGCACGCCGTGCGCCTCACACGCATCCAGCGCAGGCGACTGGGCGACGACCTGCTCATCGAGGGCGAGCTGTGCCCCAATCAGAAGCTCAGCCCGTAGGTCACACCAAAGTAGATAGCCTTCGCCTGCACACCGAGCTGCATCCGCAGGGCATTATCATGCACATAGCGCAGGGCAGCGTTGGTGTCGGTGCCGTTGTACTCCACAATCACGCTGAACCGCCGATCCAGGAAGATTTCTCCGCCACCGATAATCTTGTCACGGAACAGCCCTGTGCCATAGCCCGCGTGCAGGCGCAGCCCAACCACCTCCTCGTCAGCACGGGACGGCACGCGCACATTAAAGCTCGCGATACCGTACACTGTGTTGTCGATCATATCGAAGGGGTCAATCGTGCCCAGCCCCAGCTCCAGCCAGTCAAAGTTCTGGGGGACGATGGTCACTTTGGCAGTAGCGATGAGTTCATCTTCAGCGCCGTCGAAGTCGACCACGGTGCCGCCGATCTCGATACTGTTGAACACGCCCCAGTTGAGCGAGACGGTGCGGACATCCTTGCTGAAGGATGTACCCAGCTGGAACCGCTCCACGCGCGTGGTGGTGGAAGTGGGCACAGTGATCAGCCCGGTGGAACCGAAGAGGGTGTTCATCCGAATCGCAGGGTTCTCGCCACGCGGCTCAACCTGAGCCATGACCATTCCCAGAGAACCCATCACCGCAATGCTCCAGATGCTCCTGCTCAGTCGCATAGCCACCTCCATGTGTCTGGAAGTATACCTGATGGCGAAATCAAGGGGCTACGGGCGCAGCTCGCGGCGCAGTTCGCGTTCGATATCGCGCTGGCGGATGGCTTCGCGCTTGTCATATTTGCGTTTGCCGCGCACCAGCCCGATCTCCAGCTTCGCCCTGCCGTTGCGGAAGTAGAGGCGCAGCGGGACAATCGTGTAGCCCTTCTGCTCGGCTTTACTGCCCAGCCGCTCGATCTCCCATTTGTGCAGCAGCAGTTTGCGTTTGCGGCGGGGTTCATGATTGAAGCGGGCGGCAGGATCATAGGGCGCGATATGCATGTTATGCACCCACATCTCGCCGTTCTCCACGCGGCAATAGGCGTCGGTCAGGCTCACCTTGCCTGCCGCGACCGACTTGACCTCCGAGCCGACCAGCACCAGCCCCGCTTCGAGGGTATCCTCGATATGGTACTCATGGTAGGCTTTGCGGTTCGTCGCGATGAGTTTGATACCGCCCTCCGATTGCTTCGCCATCGAGCCGAAGTGTACCTGATGGCGCACCGAACCCTGCAAGGAGGTGTAAGAATGCGGGGGCTAACCCCATGGGCATATGGGCGACCGTTTTTACCCTTACCTTCGCCCCGGCGAAGCAAGCGAGAGGCTTCAATTCCTCTGGTATATTATCTCCCGGCAACGGGTCTGGACAGGGAGCCTCCACCAGACCCTGTTGCTTCCCCGTCAGCGGGGGCAGGGCGAGGTGTTAACGCGGAGATGGGACGGGTCCGGTTCGCTCTGATGGGGCTGGTGCTGCTTTTAGCGGGCTGTGCGGGCAGGCGACCGATCGATCGGCTCACGGCTCAGGCATTGCCCGCCAATAGCGTCGCCTTCACACTGGAGCATCTGACCGCCGACTGCCGGGGTCTGCAGGGTGAGGAACCAGCACAGTTTATCGTGCGCTGTTCCGATCCGAAGGTTCAGGTGCGGGTTCAGGCGGTCAAGCGGTCGCGCTGCCCACGCCCGCAGAGTGCGCGGCGCAGGCTGAGCGTGGCGATGGCGATGGATCAGTCGGCGTCACTGTTTGGCACAGGTGGACGGTTCGGCTCCGACCCCGATAAGCAACGCTTCCCTGCCGCCCGACGCTTCATCGAGGCTCTGCCCGCCGATACCCGCCTGACGCTCTGTTGCTTCGCCGCGCTGAACTCCATGCAATATGGCGACTTTGACCTGCTGGTGCCGATGGGTGAGGGCAATCGGCAGGCAGCTGTTCGCGCACTGGACTTTCTGGAGCAGCAGGGTCCCAGCATGCATGGCACGCCGCTCTGGAACACACTGATAGCCCAGCTGAACACCCTGCAGCGTGAGCCGCCCGACCGCGAGCGGTGGCTGGTCTGCTTCACTGACGGCGCGAACGAGGTGCCCGCCGGGGTTGTCAGTCGCACCGATGCGGAGGTGGAAGCCGCCGCCCGCCAAACAGGCACACGCCTGTTCTTTGTGTTTCTGGGCGATGAGCAATCGATTCCCGACTATCCGACTGTGCGCGCCACGCTTCAGCGGTTAGCCGATGCGACCGATGGTGCGCTGGTTGCAGTGCGCGAGGCGCGCGATCTGCAGGCGGCATTTGAGGATGTGATGGGCAGCGCGAACTATGTGCCCTGCTACCGAGTGCAGTGCGTGTTGAAGCGTGAGGGCGGCTTTCGGCGTGGTGAAAAGGTTCGCCTGACCGTGCGCGGCGGCGCCGACGGCATCGAGCGCACCTTCGAACTGACCATCGGGGAGCCGAACGCCCGCCGCCTGTGAGGGGGTAGGCAGGACCAGCTGCTGGGAAGGGCGCGGCGACCGCGCCCGTACGGCGTGCTCCTGGGCGGGACGCCCCAGCGACGCAGGGTACACTTGCAACCAGGGCACATGGAGGTGAGATGATGCGTGGAGTGATTATTGCTGGCGGGTTCGGCACGCGCCTGCGACCGCTGACCCTGCGCCGCCCGAAGCCGCTGATCCCGGTGGCGAACCGCCCCTTTCTGGAGTATCAGGTGGCGCAGTTAAAAGCCGCAGGCGCCGAAGAGATTGTGTTCGCCACCAACTATCTGGCAGATCGGATTGAGGCGCACTTCGGCGACGGCTCGCGGTTCGGCGTGCGCATGCGCTACGCGATGGAGCAGGAGCCGCTGGGCACAGCGGGCGCCATTCGCAACGCCGTCGAGGGGCTGCCGCCGATGCGCTGTATCGTGTTCAACGGCGACATTTTGACCGATTTCGACATCGGCGCGATTGTGCGGGCGCATCGGGAATGGGGCGCACAGGCGACGCTCACGCTCTATCGCGTGCAACGCCCGCATCCCTACGGCGTGATCGAGGTGGCGGACGACGGGCGCGTGCGGGCGTTCCTTGAGCCGAGCGAGGAGCAGAAACGCGCTGCCGACCGCGGTGAGCCGATGGAAGGCACCGATTTCATCAACGCGGGCATCTACATTCTGGAGCCGGAGCTGATAGAGCGCATCCCGCTGCGCCCCTGTTCGATTGAACGCGAGTTCTATCCGCAGATTTTGCGCGAGGGCGTGCCTGTGTACGGCTATGAGGGGCGCGGCTTCTGGCTCGATATCGGGCGCCCGTCGCAATACATGCGGGCGACCCGCGCGCTGCTCAGCGGTGAGGTTCGCGCCGCGCTGGCGCCGCCGGGCACCCGCACGCCCGACGGCTACTGGCTGATGCACGAGGCGGAGGTGGAACCCGACGCCGGGATCGAGCCCAGCTGCCATATTGGGGCGTCTGCCCGAATCGAATCGCGCGCGCGGCTCAGCGGCTACACGGTGGTGGGCGCGGGCAGCACCGTCGGCAGCGGCAGCACCCTGCACGGCTGTATCCTGGGCGCCCATGTGTCCATCGGCGACGGCTGCCACCTCGAAGATTGCATTCTGGACGACGAGGTGGTCATCGAATCGCATGTGCGCATGCGCGGGGCGGTGCTGGGCGCGGGCAGCCTCGTTCGCGCCTACAGCACGCTCTAAAGCAGCTGCGCCCTGTGCGCCGCCTGCTGAAGGTCGCGGATCAAATCATCGGGATGCTCCAGCCCGACATAGAGGCGGAAGAACCAGGGGCGCATGCCCTGTTCATTGGGTTCGCCCTCTGCCCAGCCGATCATGAGGCTCTCGTGCCCGCCCCAGCTGGGACCAAATCGGAACAGGCGCAGGTGGTCGGTGAAGGTGTAGGCTTGCTCGTCGGTGATGGGAACCGTACGCAGGCTGAACAGGCTGCCGTAGCCGCGCATCTGGCGCTGAGCCAGCGCGTGCTGGGGATGCGTCGGCAGACCCGGATGGTTCACCTGCGCCACAAACGGCTGCTCGGCGAGCCAGCGGGCAACCTGCAGACCGCTCTGCTGGAGGCGCTCCATGCGAACGGCGAGCGTGCGCAGGCCGCGAATCAGCAGCCACGCGCTGAACGGCTCCAGTATGCTGCCAATCAGCTCGCGCGTGCGGGCGACCGCCTGCAGCCGCTCCGCGCGACCTGCCACCACGCCCGCAATCAGATCGCTGTGCCCGCCCAGATATTTGCTGGCGCTGTGTAGCACGATATCGATGCCGAGCGCGTGCGGGTTCTGGAAGAGGGGCGTCGCCCAGCTGTTATCGCACAGCGTCAGGATGCCCCGCTCCCGCGCCCAGCTCGCCACCGCCTGCAAATCCTGCAACTGAAACGAGAGGCTGGTGGGGCTTTCCAGATAGACCAGGCGCGTGTTCGGGCGCCATGCCGCTTCAAACGCTTGCAGCGCGGTGCCGTCCACAAAGCTGGTCTCGATGCCGAAGCGCATGAGCCACTCAGCGAGCAGCGTGCGCGTGGGCGGATAGACGCTCTCCACACAGATGACATGCTCGCCCGCCCGCACAAAGGTGAGGATCGCGGCGGAGATGGCTCCCATGCCAGAGGCGAACAGCAGGGCGCGTTCGGTGCCCTCCAGGGCAGCGATTTTGCGCTCCGCCAGCTCCACCGTCGGGTTCGACACGCGCGAGTAGAAGTAGATGCCCTCCTGCTGGGCGCTGGCGTGGCGCTCGCGCAGGGTGCGTGCCGTGAAGAGCGAAGTTTGAACCAGTGGGGGCACGACCGCGCCGTAGGGGAACGGCTCCTCCTCGCCCAGATGCTGAATCAGCGTCGCCAGATGCTTGTCATGCATAGCGCGAGTGTACCTGACCGACCAGCACCTGCCAGAAGGTGCGGGCATAGCGGCGGTATCGGGGCACGCGCCCCAGCGTCAGCAACACCAGCGCCGAGCCTGTTAGCCAGCGCAGGAGCGCACCGAGCCGATTGAGCCAGGCACACATCAGCCCCGCCCACCAGCCGTGATGCATGCGGAAGAACCGCTCCTTACCCCGATTGTAGTACAGCACCATTCGGGCGCGGTCCGGCTCGCCGCTGGCGCCCAGATGGTGAATGAACACGGCATCATGCACATAGAAGATTCGCCCGCCGTCCCGCCGCAGCCGATAGCACAGGTCGGTGTCCTCGCAGTAGAGGAAGTAGCCCTCATCGAACAGGGGTGGGCTGCCGTCGGGCTGGCGACGCAGCAGCATGCATGCGCCCATCACCTGCTCCACCTCGATGGTCGCTTCGAAATCCCATTCGGTGCGCCAGTAGCCGCCGAACAGGCGGGTGCGTGGGAACAGCGTCGCCAGCCCTGTCTGCTCGCAGAAGACCGCCCACAGGGTCAGCTCGCGGGCGCACGAGGGCTGGATGCGCCCGTCTGGATAGCGCAGTTGACCCCCGCAGGCGGACGCTTCGGGATGCGCCTCCATAAACGCCACCAGTCGCTCCAGTGCGCCAGGCGTCGCCCGCACATCGGCGTTCAAAATCAGCAGGTAGCGTCCCTGCGCCGCCTGCAAGCCCTGATTGCACGCTGCACCGAAGCCCCGATTTTCCGCGTTGGCAATCAGGCGCACCATCGGGAACTCGCGCTGAACCATCTCCGCGCTGCCATCAGCCGAGGCGTTATCGACCACAATCAGTTCGCACCGAATGCTCTCGCACTGCAGCGATTGCAGGCATTCACGCAGCAGCTCGCGCGTGTTGTAGCTCACGATAATGATGGAGAGGTCGGGCACAGGCTCCATGCTCGCGTTCAGTCGTGGAGGGATTGCTCGCTCAGTCGCAGTGCTTCGTCCAGCTCGCGCATCGCTTCCGCGCGCAGCAGGGTCGCGTTCTCCAGGTCTTCCGCTTTACGGAACAGCAGGTAGCGCGCCATCTGCTGGGACGCCTGAGCCATCAGCTGCGCTCCGAACTGCAGGTGAGCGAGCGCGTCGCGGCTCTTCTCGTCGGGCTGGAGTCGCGCCAGCCATGCGCCGCTATCCAGCGCCCGCACGACGATTCGCTCGCCCCGCTCCCGCAGTGCTTTCCAGTCGGGCGCAGGGTCGCTCGCCAGCCGCCGCAGGTCTAACAGCTCGGCGGAAAGGTCATTCAGGATACCCTTTGCCACGAACAGCAGCATGGGCAGCTGGTCATGGCTGAGCGGGATGGGCGTTCGGTCAGGCTCAAACTGGCGGCGGACGCCCTGCAGCAGATAGAGGCGCCAGCGCAGCCCCTCACCCGCACCCTCTCCCCAGAGGGGAGAGGGGGTTCGCTCAGAGTGCAGCAGGCTCTTGAGGGTCGCCTCCGCGCCGTCGAAGTCGCCCGCGAGCAGCTGGAAATCGAACAGGGTGAGCGCGAGCGTGAGCGCGGCGCGGGCGTCCTGAACGCTCTGACGCGCCTGCTGCAGCACGCGAATGGCGTCGTCGATCCGACCCTGCTCGCGCATGAGGCGTGCCCACATCAGCAGGAGCGCCTCTTCATGGGGCATCAGCTGCATCGCGCGCTCGCACTCTTCCAGCGCGGCGTTGTTCAGCCCCAGCCGCTGATAGAGTTCGATCAGGCGCAGGCGCGCTTCGGCATCGAGCGGGTTCTGATTGACCCGCGCACGCAGCAGGGGCAACGCCTCACTCAGTCGCCCTTCCCGAATCAGCTGCTCCACCGAAGTAGCAGGCGCATCCTGCGCCTGAACTGACTCCCGACGGCGCTCCGCCTGAAGCGGGCTTTCTGGCATGGTTGGCAGGTTCTGCCACACCTCGCTGTTGAGGCGCAGGACGAGCGTGCGAGCCAGCGAGCGCAGCGTGGCGTCGAAAGGCGCGGAGTCGCGGCTCGCCACCTGATGGTTGCCCGACGCCTGCCACAGCGGCGTGCGCCGACCTGTCTGCCACACCTCCACCGAATAGGTGACGGTGAGAGCAGCGGCAGGGGCGGAAGGTGGTTCGCCCGCTCGCTCTTTTGGGCGCGTGCAGCGGGCAATCAGCAGGTATGAAGCCTCCCACGCGCGGGCGATACGCAGCAGCAGCGCGGTGTCGGGCGCGTTAAGCGACTTCGGATCGACCCGATGTTCATTTGCAAATCGCTGAACGGTTGGATGATTCGGGGCGTAGACCGCCACTTCCAGCTTGCGCAGAGCTTTCAGTTCCGCTGTGAGCGCAGGGATCAGGTCAAGGTTGGGATTGTAGCCCTCCTGTGAGGGTTCCTGCAGCTGGGCGATGAGCAGGAGCGGGCGCTGGGGTTGGGCGTTCTGTGGCATGCTGAAGCCAGGCTCCAGCAATAGCGCTATTGCCATCAGCCACAGGACAGCTATTCGCATAGTTTCAGCCCCTGCTCACAGGCGCGAATGCCCTCGCGTGCGGCGTCCCCATTGGTCCCGCGCTGAATCTCCTGCTGATAGGCTTGAATCGCCAGCTGGAAGTGGGCACGGGCGTTCGTTTTATCATCCAGTCGCAGGTAGCAGATGGCAATCTGCTGGTGCACCTCGCCCTGCGAGGGCGCGGTCGGCAGCGCCTGCTCGTAGTATCGGATGGCTTCGCGGTAGTTGCCCGCCATCTGGTGGCGGCGCGCGATCTCCAGCGGGTTCTCATCCGACGGGTTCGATGGCTGAGCAGGTGACTCACCCTTCTGCACGCGGATGTCGTACACGCCCTGATCGGGATTTTCGCGCACTTCGACATCGGGCATGATGTTGTCGTTCTGGGCGCCGGGCGTGGCGGCGGGGTTGCTATTTTGGGGCGGGTTTGCTGGGGAGGCGGGACTGGTGCTGCTGGGCGCAGGCAGGGTCGGGATGGCGCCGCGGGGTGTGGGGCGCGTGCTTTCAGGCGCAGGCGCGAGCGCCAGTCGTGACGGGTCGACCATCACGGGCGGCACGCCTTCAGCGCTCGCCGATTCCGACGGCGCAGGCGGTGGAGGCGAAGCAACAGCCGCCTGCGAATTCGCGACGGGTTCCGCTGGCGAAGGCGCCGACGCAACGGGTGTCGGCTGGGCAGGCGCCGGGTGAGGCGTGCTGAGGCGCAGGATCATCATCAGCCCGATCAGCAGCACCACGCCCGCGCCGATGAACGCGAGCAGCGTCGGCAACACTTCCACCCACAGCGGGCGGGGGCTGACGGGCGCGTAGCGCACCGCCGCGCGGGGCTGACGCCGCAGCGAATCGAGCTTCAGGCGCTCCGACACGCTCAGCGGGTTCAGCTGCACCACCCGCTCATAGGTCTCTATCGCCTGTTCGAGCTGTCCGCGCTTCTCGTGCAGGAGCGCTTTGAGCGAGAGCGCGGGCAGCAGTTGCGGGTCGAACGCGAGCGCGCCCTCGCACGCCAGCAGCGCCTCTTCATAGCGCCCCTGCTCGTGCAGGCTCATCGCCTCGCGCAATAACCGCTCCGCCTGCAACCGTTTCCAGCCGGGCGTTTCGCCCTGCTCCACCGGGGCACCGCAATAGGCGCAGTAGCGTGCCCCGTCCTCTACCGGATGCTCACAGCGCATGCACACCATCGCCCCGAACCCCATCGCCCTTATTGTACCTGCATTTTGGACTGCTTCTGCAGGGCATGGGTTTCGGTCGCCATCAGGTACAATCGCTTACACGGGAGGTGAAGTGCAATGGCAACGCGCATCAAATGGTTCGGACACGCGACCTTTCTCGTGGAATCGCCTCAGGGCAAGCATATTCTGATCGACCCGTGGGTGTACGGCAACCCTGCCTGCCCCGAAAGCGAGAAGACGCTCCCGAAAGTGGACCTGATGCTCATCACGCACGGGCACTCGGACCATTTCGGGGACGCGGTGCGCATCGCGCGGCAGTTCTCGCCCACCATCATGTGCATCTATGAAATCTATCTGCATCTCAGTCGGCATGGGGTGCAGTCGGTGCAGCCGATGAACAAGGGCGGCACGGCGTACCACGAGGGAATTGCCGTCACGATGGTGAACGCCTTCCACAGCAGCGGGCTGGACGAGGGCGGTCAGGTTCACTATGCGGGCGATCCCGTCGGCTTCGTCATTCGGCTTGAAGATGGGCTGACCCTCTATCACGCGGGCGACACCTGCCTGTTCGGCGATATGCGCCTGATTGGCGAGCTGTATCGACCCGATATTGCCATGTTGCCGATTGGCGACCTGTTCACGATGGGACCGCGTGAAGCCGCCTATGCCATTCGGCTGCTGGGCGTGAAGCGGGTCATCCCGATGCACTGGGGCACTTTCCCGTTGCTCACGGGCACGCCGGAGCAGCTGCGCGAGTTGACCCGCGATATCGAGGGGCTGGAGATTCTCACGCTGCGCCCGGGCGAGACCATCGCCGTCTGATGAGCCAGGCGGCGGTCAGCACGCCAAGCGCGTCGATCAGCACATCGAGCCCGTTCGCGGTGCGACCGGGCACGAAGTGCTGGTGGAACTCATCCAGCATCGCATAGAGGATGCTGGTGACGATTGCCCAGCGCAGTGCCGGCTGGCGCGCATAGCCCAGCCCGCCCCTGAACGCCCAGTAGCCCAGCAGCATCAGGATGGCATACTCGGTGAAGTGCGCCAGCTTGCGCACCGCGAAGTTCAGCGCCTCCACCTGGCTTTCGGTGAGCCGTTGCGCCAGTGCGGGGAACCAGTGTGCCAGCACCGCCTCCAGCAGCGACGCCGTGCGCTGACCGCTCCAGTCGACGGATGAGAAGTGAAAAATCAGCCCCATCCAGAGCAGGTAACAGACGATGGGGATGATTCGTCTGTGCAGGGCGATGCGGGCGCGGGCGCCGCGCCCGTACGGCGGCGTGGCTTTCATCGGGCGAACTCCTTCCACAGGGGCGATAAACCAGCCACCAGCCCAAACAGCAGGGCAGCCACCAGCGCGACCGCGGCGCCGGGCGGAATCGGCAGCCATAAGGCTGTCCCGAAACCCGCTACCAGACAGAGTCCGCCGATAAGGGCGCTGGTCACCCGCATGGCGCGGAAGCTCCCACAGAGCGTGCGGGCAGTCGCCGCTGGCAGGATAAGCAGCGCGCTGATCGGCAGGATGCCCACCGCCCGAATGCCGACCGCCACCATCAGCGCCAGCCCCACCAGAAAGAGCGTCTCCACCGTCTGCACGGGCACGCCCTGTGCCTGCGCCAGCTCGCGATGGAAGCCGATCCGTATCAGCGGGCGCGTCAGCAACAGCAGCATCGCCGCGCCGATACAATCTGCGCCGAGCAGTCGCCACAGATCGCCCCGCTCAATCGCTAACAAATCGCCGAACAGCAACGCGCTTAGCGGCAACGGCACCTCCAGCAGGCTGACCAGCGCAATCCCCGTTGCCGACACGCTCGTGATGGCGACCACCAGCACCACATCGGGTGGTAGACCCGTGCGCTGTTGAAACCATGCAATCACGAGGGCGAACAGGGGCGCCACGAGCAGGAGCGCCGCGCCCATCTGCCAGCCCAGCCACGCCGCCAGCGCCGCGCCCAGAAACGCCGAGTGGGCAATCGCGTCCCCCAGATAGGTCACCCGCTGACCCACCACATACACGCCCAGCACGGGATACACCGCTGTTAGCAAAACCATCGCCAGCAGTGCATTCCATACAAAATCGAACGCCAGCCACTCTGTCCAGCCCATCGCTAATGCTCCTGATGCTCGTACACCGACACGGGATGCCCGTACAGCTCGTCCAGCAGGGGCATCTGCAGCACTTCCTGCGGCGTGCCCGTGCAGAGAACGCGATGATGAATGCACACCACGCGCGTGGCGTAGCGGCTCACGATGCTCAGATCGTGCGACACGATCAGCGCGCCCACCTGTCGCTGTGCCCGCTGCTGCTCGATCAGGTCATAAAACCGCAGGCGCACGCCCACATCGATGCCGGTGGCGGGTTCGTCCAAAAGCAGCAGGCGCGGCTGACGGGCGATGGCGGCGGCAATCACCACCCGCTGCAGCTCGCCGCCTGAAAGCGCGCGCACCTCGCGATGGAGCAGGTGCTCCGCATCCACCGCCTGCAGCACCGCCGTCAGCTCGGGGACCCGCCTGTCGAGCATCGCCTGCAACAGTTCCGAGACCAGCAGGGGCATCGTGCGGTCGAACTGGAGCGCCTGCGGCACATAGCCAATCAGGGCACGGTCGGCGGGCGTCAGCTGCGCGGGCGGTTTGCCCAGCACGCGCACCTCACCACGCTGATAGGGCAGCAGTCCCAGCGCCACACGCAACAGCGTTGTCTTGCCCGCGCCGTTGGGACCGATCAGGGCGACCAGCTCGCCCGCCGCCACCTGCAGCGAGACGCGCTCCAGCACCCATCGCCCGCCGAGCGCCACGCTCAGGTCGGAAACCTCCAGAAGGTTCTCCATCGGCTGTTATGGGTCTATTTCGGACGCGGCTCCTCGTACATCGCAAAGGCATTATGGTTATGGATCGACTCAATCGATTCGCACTCGGCGCGGAACCAGCGCAGTTCGTCCCGCGCGTGCAGGCGCAGCACCAGCTCGCGCACCACATCCTCCACGAAGCGCGGCGTCTGATAGCTCCGCTCCGTGACGAACTTCTCATCGGGTCGCTTCAGCACGGGGTAGACCAGCGCGCTGACCGATTCGGCAATCAGTGGCAGGTACTCATCGGGCAGTAAGAGCGTACGCTCCTTCGTCTGCAGCCAGAGGCGCACGATGGCACGCTGATTGTGCGCCCCGAAATCGGCAATCGCTTTACTGCAGGGGCAGAGCGTCATCACAGGCACTTCAAAGAAGCTGGTGCCGCAGGAGGCGCCGTTATTGAGTTGCGCGTCCCATTCGACAGTGATGTCGAGCCAGCCTGCGACGCCTGTAACAGGGGCTGGCAGCGGCAGGAAATAGGGGAACCGCAGGCGCAGGTGCGCCCGACGGCTTTTCAGTCGTTCCTGGGTCAGCTGCAGCAGCTCGCGTACACCGCTGGGCGCCTGCGGTTGCGCTGCCCACTCGTAGAGCGTTTCCACCAGGCGGCTCATGTGCGTGCCGCGCTGGTTGGCGTCGATATCGACGCTCAGTTCGGCGGTGGCAACCACGGGTTGCTCTGCGCCAGTGGGTGTGATCAGGTGGATGGGCAGGCGCAACTCCCGGATGCCCACACATGGTAGCGCGACGCCCCGCGCATCGATCTCCATCGCCACATCGGGCAACTGCTCAAATGCCGATTGCATCTCATCTTTATCATACCCCACGCCTGCGGGTCAGCTCTCCAGATTCACCGCGGCGAAGGGCTGGACACGCTCGATGCAGGCGCCCAGCGCCCGCAGCTTCTCCTCAAGGCGCTCGTAGCCCCGATCGATGTGGTAGACCTCGTCGATGGTGGAGGTGCCTTCAGCGGCGAGCGCAGCCAGCACGAGCGCAGCGCCGCCGCGCAGGTCGGTCGCCCGCACGCGCGCCCCGCGCAACCGCGCCACGCCCCGAATCACGATCGTGCGACCCTCCACCATCAGGTCGGCGCCCATCCGCTGCAGTTCGGGCACATGCTGCACGCGATTCTCATAGATGGTCTCGTGCACCACTGACGCGCCCTGCGTCAGGGTCAGATAGGCGCACATCGGCTGCTGTAAATCGGTCGGGAAGCCCGGGTAGGGCAATGTGCGGATGTCCACTGCGCGGAGCGGGTCGTGCGCCTGCACGCGGATCGCGCTTTCGGTCTCCTGCACCTGCACGCCCGATTCGCTCAGTTTTGCCAGCACCGAGTGGAGATGTTCGGGAATGACGCGCTCGATGGTGACCGCGCCGCGCGTGATGGCGGCGGCAATCGCGAAGGTGCCTGCCTCCAATCGGTCGGGAATGACCGCGTACTCAATCTGGCGATTCAGCTGGCGCACGCCTTCGATATAGAGCGTGCTGGTGCCTGCGCCTTCAATTCGCGCTCCTGCCGCGTTCAGAAAGTTCGCCAGGTTCACCACTTCTGGCTCCATCGCGGCGTTTTCGATGATGGTCAGCCCGTCGGCATAGACCGCAGCGGTCATCAGCTGCTGGGTGGCGCCCGCGCTGGGCACATCGAGATAGATGCGCGCCCCCTTCAAACGGCTGGCATGGGCGATATAGAGCGTCTCCTGCTCCTGAATCGCGGCGCCGAGCGCGCGCAGACCGTTCAGATGAAAGTTCACAGGGCGACTACCAATCTGGCAGCCGCCAGGGTGGGGCATGTGGGCATAGCCCATTCGCGCCAGCAGCGGTCCGAAAATATAGAACGACGCCCGCATGCGGTTCACCAGCTTCGGGTCTGGCTCCGCGCTGGTGAGCGTACTGGTGTCCAGCCGCAGGCTACTTCCCTCCCGCTCCCACCGCACGCCCAGCCCCTCTAATAGCGCCAGCATCGTCGCCACATCCTCAATCTGAGGCACATTATGCAAAACAACTTCCCCCTCAATCAGCAGGGAACCCGCCATCAGGGCTAACGCTGCGTTCTTGCTGCCGCTAATCTCCACCGTCCCGCGAAGCGGGGTACCGCCTGTGATGATGTAGCTCTCCAAAGTCGTCTCCTCCTTGCCAGAGTGTGCGCGTCCTGCGCCCGTATTGCATATTATACCCGCATCGCGATGCGCGATGGTCGATATTCGGGTACACTAAGGGTGCATTATGGGCTGGCTGGCACGGCTGCACTGTGGGCGCGTGCGCCGACAGCGCTGGCAATACCTGGACGGCACGCTGTCGGATCGCCAGAGGGCGGCAATAGAGGCGCATTTAATGCAATGCATCGGCTGTCGCGCCGAGTACGCCAGAGCCGCCTGCGCCCTCGAATCGCTCCAAAAAGGGTTGCCACTGGAGCCAGATATGCTGCCTGCTCGCCCGCGCCGCTGGCGGATTGTCCTGCTGTTAACGCTAACAGTGCTGGGGGCTGGCAGCGGGCTGTGGCTGAGCGAGGTCAGCGGGCGGAGCAGGGAGGTTTCCCCTGAGCGGGATACTCAAGCCACGCTGAACCCCTCACCCCAACCCTCTCCCAAACGGGGAGAGGGGGATAGCAGAATCTCTCCCCAGCGGGAAGAGGGCGTTGCGAAAATCCTCTCCCCCAGCGGGGGAGAGAGTGCGGGTGAGGGGGCTTTGCACTCCACGCCTTCGAGAAACCGCTCACCCCTGCGGGGAGAGGGCGCTGCGAAAACCCTCTCCCCCAGCGGGGGAGAGGGTACGGGTGAGGGGGTCAGACGCACAACCACGAAACCCACTGCACGCAAGAAGCGACCCGCCCGAAGCGCACCCAAACCCGCCCCGCCACCAGAAGGAACCATCGAAGTCTATGACGAATCCGGTCAACTGATCCGACGCGACAATGTACGGGGGACGCGATGAGACAGACAACGCCCTCTGAACCGCGCATCACGCTGGAGGCAAAGGGTACCGACGCACGCGAGGTGTTCGCTGAGCTGTTCCGTCAGGCGGGCACGCCTTTCGTGCTGCATGTCGCGCTGGAGCGCCCTCTCTACCTCACCCTGCGTGAAGTGCCTTTCCTGAAGGCGCTGCAGCTGCTGTGCGAGGCGACCGATACGCGCTTCAGCGTGCGCGATGGGGTCTACCTGATTCTGCCGCGCCAGCCCCAGCAGCGACCGAAGACGGTGCACACCAGCCCCAGTATTAAACTTGCTGGCATGGGGCTGAAGCTGACGGAGGTAGCGCGCGCCATCGAAGCGGGGACAGGCATCCGGATCGAAATCGCGCCCGGCACGCCGGAGTTGCGCTATAACCTGAACCTGCCCTCGATGCCGCTGGAGCGGGTGCTGGACGCGCTGTGCAGGAATGCAGGTCTGCGCTGGGAGCGCACGGAGCGCGGCTATCGGATTATGCCTGCCGAGCCACCGCGCCTGAAGGCGGGCACTGTGCCGATTCCATCGCCCGCCGACTCGATTCGCGGTTCGCGGGCGCAGCCACGCACCACACCCAACCGCACCGTGCCACCTGACCGACCGCTGCAGTGCCCCAGGTGCCGCTATGCGCTCCAGATCGACTGGAAATATTGCCCCCTGTGTGGCGCGTGGGTGAAGCCGCTCACAGACCGTGCGAGGCGAGGGCAGCGATGAACTGCTTCCTGCACCCGTACACACCCGCCATCGCCGAATGCACCGACTGCCATCAACCTCTCTGTGAGGTCTGCACGGTGCGTGTGAACACGCGCCCCTACTGCGAAGCGTGCGCTGCCAACCACGAACAGCACAGCACGCTCACCGCCTTCATCTTCGCGTTGCTGGTGCCCGGGCTGGGGCAACTGTACAACGGCGATTATATCAAGGCAATCATTATCTTTCTCACGGGCTGGCTGGTGATACCGTGGGTGTACGGGATTGTCGATGCGGTGCTAATGGCGCAGGAGATCGCCGATGGGCGGCGACCGGCGCAGGGCATCCGGGTCGGCTATCTGATCCTCGCCCTCAAAATTGGCGCGATTTTCTTCTCCTGCCTATACATCTCGCTGGCGTGGCTCGCGCTGGGCAGCCTTGCAGCGCTGCTGGCGCGCCCATGAGCGAGAGATTCTCAGCCGTCCATCGTCAAAGTGATGTATAATCCCTATTATGGAGGGCTTTGATATGAGACGATGGCTCTTTATCGCGCTGGCGGGCTTGCTGGTCGGCGCATGGGCGCAGACGCCTGAATCGCTGCAGGTACGCCGGCAGCTGGCGGAGCAGTTGCAAAAGGAGGCGCCGGGCGTGTTGCTCTATGAAGAGGGCACGGTTCTGCGGCGCATCTGGGGTGTGCCGTTCGGCTATGGCTCCTCGCCCGAGGAGGCGGCGCTCGCCTTCGTGGCGCGCTACAGCGGGCTGTTCACACCGGGCGCCAGCGAGCTGGTGCTGACGGGCACCCAGCCCGTGATGCCGCCCCGCTTCACGGCAGTCTATTTCCAGCAGCAGGTGCAGGGTATCCCCGTCGATCGGGGCGAGCTGACCCTGCTGGTGCGCAACACGCCCGACCATCCGCTGGTGCTGGCAAGCAATGCCGTGCGCTTCGTGGAACCCGTTTCCCTCAAACCGAGCCTCACCACCGACGAAGCGAGCGAACTGATTCGCAAGCTTCGCCCTGATCTCCATCAGGAGACCAGACCCGAACTGATTATCTATCCCGGAGAGGAACGCACCCACCTGGCATGGGTGCTGACCGTCGATTCGCATGGGCTGGAGCAGCCGGAACGCTATCGCGTGTTCATCGATGCACACAGCGGCGCGATTCTGGAGTGGCGCTCGGAGGTCTATTTCGTGGACATCACGGGGAGCGTGCAGGGCTATGCGACGCCCGGTTTGCGCCCCGACCACAGCCGGAACCCGCCCGTGCTGATGCCGATGCCACAACTGCGCGTGTCCATCGTGGGCGGCTCCAGCGTCTACACCGATGCCAGCGGCTTCTTCACCCTGCCGTTCAGCGGCACAGGCAGCGCCACCGTGAGAGCGGACCTGATCGGTCCCTGGGTGCGCGTGGCGAACCAGGCAGGCACAACGCTCTTTCTGCAACAGACTGTGACACCACCCGGACCCGCCGACTTCATCTTCAACACCGAGCGGGTGGAACTCAACACGGCGCAGGTGAACGGCTTCCTGCAAACGCAGATTGTCCACAACTTCGCCGACGCCATCAATCCCGCTTATCCCGGAATAGACTATCAGATCCCCTGCAATGTGAACATCAGCGATACATGCAACGCCTACTACTCGAGCCGCACGATTAACTTCTATCGCTCTGGCGGTGGCTGCGTGAACACGGCATATTCCACCGTGATTTATCACGAGTACGGGCACTTCATCATCGCGATGGGTCATCCGAACGCTACTGGTGATTACCATGAGGGCATGGCGGATGCGACGGCAGCCTTGCTGACCGCCGACCCGTGTCTGGGGCTGGAGTTTCGCGGCATCGGCACGGGATGTCTGCGCAATGCGGTCAACAGTGTGCGCTATCCCTGCTCGGGTGAGGTGCATTACTGCGGACAGGTGATCAGCGGGGCGTTCTGGCAGACCTATCTGTCGATGCGCCAGCGCTACAGCAACAATCCGAGCTTCGCGCTGCAGAAGGTGCGCGAGTGGTACCTCAACAGCATCCTGCTGCGTCCGAACGGCATTTCGCCCCAGATCACCATCGATGTGCTGACGCTGGACGACGACGATAACAACATCTACAACGGCACGCCGCACTACTTTCAGATTAACGAGGGCTTCTCGCGCCACAATCTGCCCGCACCGCAGATCGACTGGGTGCGCATCGACGCGCTGGATTTGCCCGATCCGGTGGTTGCTCCTGCGCAGGGTGGCTGGCTGCCACTGATGCGATTCGTGGTGCGTGTCAGCCCACTGAGCGGTCAGCCCGACCGCTATCGGGTTTTCCTGCGCTACTCGATCAATCGGGGCGCCTATCAGCAGGTGCCGATGCGCTGGATGGTGGGCGACCGCTACATCGCGGCGATCCCCGTGCCCGCCTGCGGCAGCACGGTGCGGTACTACATCGAAGCCTACGACACGCAGGGGCGCGTCACCTACTACCCGCGTGGCGGTCAGAACGACGCGCTGTCGGTGCTGGTCGCGTCAGGGCTGGTAACCATCCTCGAAGACACTGCCGAGACCGACCTGGTCTGGACAGTGCAGAACCAGAACCTGACAACTGGCGCGTGGGTGCGCGACATCCCGCGTGGCACAACCCAGAACGGTCTGCCTGCCAACCCTGGCGCCGATTCGCCTGATACGGGTTCGCGCTGCTTCTTCACGGGGCAGGGTAGCGTCGGCGGCTCGGTAGGTGAAGCCGATGTGGACGGTGGACCCACCTACCTCATCTCGCCTATCATCAACCTGCAGGGCAGTGATGCCATCGTGGAGTACTACCGCTGGTTCTACAACGGAACGGTCATCAACGACACCTTCTTCGTGGAGGTGTCCAACAACAACGGCGCCTCATGGGTGCGCGTGGAGACCGTGAGCTTCACAGGCAGTGAGAACCAGTGGATTCGGCGCAGCTTCTGTATCGGCGATTATGTGACGCCCAGCGCACAGGTGCGCATCCGCTTCGGCACCAGCGACAACCCGAACGACTCCATTTGCGAGGCGGGTGTGGATCACATCGTGATCCGACGCATCGCGTGCCCGTAAATCGAGGTGCAGGGGTGTTCCGAAGAACACCCCTGCACAGGCTCCACTATGCCTCCGCAGCTGAATCCCCACTGCTGAAGCTGGTGATACTGATTTCGGCGGCGAGCTTGCCTGCGATTTCGCGGAACGCCTGCGCCTGTGCCGAGTCGGGCGCAGCTAAGATTGCGGGCTGACCGGCATCGCTGGAGAGGCTCACCACAGGATCGAGCGGAACGGTGCCCAGAAATGGTACACCGAGCCGTTCGGCGAACCGTCGTGCGCCCGGACCGGGAAAGATGAGCGTGCGCTCGCCACAGTGCGGGCAGACGAACGCGCCCATGTTCTCGATCACGCCCAAAATCGGCGCGTTCAGCCGGCGGAACAGAGCGACCGACTTGCCCGCGATGCTAGCTGCCACCTCCTGCGGGGTCATCACAATCACCACGCCCGTGAGCGGCACCAGCTGCGCGGTGGTCATCGGCGCGTCGCCCGTGCCCGGTGGCAGGTCAACAATCAGGTAGTCCAGCTCGCCCCAGCGCACATCCACAAACAGCTGGCGCACCGTGCCCGCCACAATCGGACCGCGCCACATCGCCGCCTGATCCTCCTCCAGCAGGAAGCCCAGCGACATCACCGATAGCCCGTACCGCCGAATCGGGATAATCTGCTGCGATTCGACGAGCGGCTTCTCGTGCTGGCAGCCAAGCATCCTGGGGATGCTGGGACCGTACACATCGGCGTCCAGCAGCCCCACCCTGGCGCCCGTTTGCGCCAGCGCGACCGCCAGATTGACCGCCACCGTCGATTTGCCCACACCACCCTTGCCGCTGGCAATCGCCACGATATGCTTGACATTCGGCAGGATATCTTCGGGCGCTATCGTGCGCTGGCGCACCTGCGCGGTCATCTCCACATTCACAGCGGTGACACCGGGCAGGGCCCGCAGGAGCGTTTCCGCCTGTGCCTTCATCTGGTCGCGCACGGGGCACGCGGGCGTGGTCAGCTCGATCACCACCTTGACCGCGCCGTCGCAAATGATCACATCCTTCACGAACCCCAGCGAAACAATATCGCGATGGAGGTCGGAGTCAACAATAGTTCGGAGCGTGTCCAGCACCTGCTCGCGCGTTATCGTTGCCATGCTGAAGAGATTATACCTAAGGGGCGAGGCGTTCGATGCGCCATGTGCCGTCGGGCTGGCGCGTGTAAAGCAGGCGGTCATGCAGACGGTTGGGGCGACCCTGCCAGAACTCGATTCGCTGCGGCACGATGCGATAGCCCACCCAGTAAGGCGGGCGCGGCACAGGCTGACCCTCATACCGGCGCTCCATCTGCGCCATGCGCTCCTCCAGCACCTGCCGATTGGGAATCGGCTGGCTCTGGGGCGAGACCCACGCCGCCAGCTGATGCCCGCGCGGGCGCGAGGCGAAATAGTCGTCGGCTTCCGCGTCGCTTACTGGCTCGACTGTGCCCTGAACGCGCACCTGCCGCTGCAGCGCGTCCCACCAGAATACGGCGCATGCGCGCGGGTTGTGGCTCAGCTGGCGCCCTTTGGCGCTATGGGCGTGCGTGTAGAACACCAGCCCGCGCTCGTCCAGCCCGCGCAGCAACACAAAACGCGCGTCGGGATACCCCGATTCGTCCACCGTCGCGATGCACATCGCGTTCGGCTCGACCACCTGCGCCTCCATCGCCTCTTTCAGCCAGCGCTCCAGCTGGCGAATCGGGTCAGGGTCCACTTCCGTCTCCAGCAACTGCCCTTGATTATAGTCCACACGCACAAACAGGTTCATTGCTCACTCCCCAATAATCTGCACATGCACGGTGCGGGTGCGCGGGCGCGTGTCGAAATCGACCAGCACAATCTGCTGCCATGTTCCAATCACCAGCTGCCCGTTCACAAAGGGCACGGTGAGCGAGGGACCCAGAATCGAGGCGCGAATGTGCGAGTGCCCGTTATCATCTTTCCAGCGGGCTTCGTGCGCATAGAACTCGTCGCGCGGCGCAATCCGTTCCATCACCCGCGCCATGTCCTGCTGCAAGCCTGGCTCATACTCAATCGTGGTTACAGCGGCGGTGGAGCCGACCACAAACACCGTCGCGATGCCGTTCAGCAGCCCGCTCTGCAAAAGCGCCTGCTCGACCTGACCCGTGATGTCGAGCATGTCATCGTTGCCCTGCGTCTGCACCGAGAACCTCGCCGAATAGACCATCGCCAAACCGCCCCCTGTAAAGATATTGTACCCCGCATCGAGCGGGTACAATCGACTGGGCAGGATGCCCCTGTAGCATGCGCTGCATGCTACAGCACAGAAGGAGGAGGGAAGCGTGATAGCAACCAAATACATTTTTGTGACGGGCGGCGTGGTCAGCTCGATTGGCAAGGGAATCGCCACCGCCAGCCTTGGGCGTCTCTTGCGCAGCCGCGGCTTCCGTGTCGTGCCCCTCAAAATGGATCCCTACATCAATGTGGACGCGGGCACGATGAACCCCTATCAGCACGGCGAGGTGTTCGTCACCGACGACGGCGCAGAAACCGATCTGGACCTGGGTCATTATGAGCGATTCATCGATGTGAACTGCACCCGCAACTCGAACCTGACCACCGGGCGCGTGTATAAGAGCGTGATCGACAAGGAGCGACGCGGCGAGTATCTGGGCGCAACCGTGCAGGTCATTCCGCATATCACCAACGAGATCAAGGAGCATATCCGCCTGGTTGGACGCGAGCAGAACGCTGATGTGGTCATCGCGGAGGTGGGCGGAACGGTGGGCGATATCGAGGGGCTGCCCTTCCTGGAAGCCATTCGCCAGTTCCGCAAAGACATGGGCGCCGAAAATGTGATGTATGTGCATGTCACGCTCGTGCCGACGGTCGGTCCATGGAGCGAGCTGAAGACAAAGCCCACCCAGCACAGCGTGATCAAGCTGCGCGAGATCGGCATCACGCCCGATGTGCTGGTCTGTCGCACGCGCGTGCCGCTCTCGGACGAGGTACGCGACAAAATCGCGCTGTTCACCGATGTGGAGCGGGCAAGCGTGGTCGAATCGCTCGATGTGTCCACCATCTACGAGGTGCCGCTGCTGTTTGAGGCGGCGGGACTGGCGGAGCGCATCCTGCAGCGGCTGGGGCTGCCCGCGCGTGAACCCGATCTGGATGAATGGGAACAGATGGTGGCACGCCTGAAGAACCCCGCGCACGAATGCACCATCGCGCTGATTGGCAAATACACCGCCAACCGCGACGCCTATATCAGCATCTCGGAAGGGCTTCAGCACGGCGGCATCGCCAACGACGCGCGGGTGAACATCCGCTGGGTCGAATCGAGCGATCTGGAAGATGCCGATATAGAGGCGGTGCTGGGCGATGTGGATGGCATTCTGGTGGCGCACGGCTTCGGCGCGCGGGGCGTGGAGGGCAAACTGCGCGCCATCCAGTTCGCCCGCGAACACGATATCCCCTTCTACGGCATCTGCTATGGTATGCAGATGGCGGTCATCGAGTTCGCCCGCAATGTGTGCGGGCTGCACGACGCCCACACCGAAGAGGTGGACCCCCACACGCCGCACCCCGTGATCCACCTGCTGCCCGAACAGCGCCAGATTGCTGACAAGGGCGGCACGATGCGGCTCGGCGCGTACCCATGCCGACTGATGCACAACTCGCTGGCGGCGCGACTGTACGGCGACACCGTGATCTACGAACGCCATCGCCACCGCTACGAGGTCAATAATGAGTATCGCGACCTGCTGGAGCGGCACGGAATGGTGTTTTCGGGCGTCTCGCCCGATTATCGACTGGTGGAGATGATCGAACTGCCCGACCACCCCTTCTTCCTGGCAGGTCAGTTCCATCCGGAGTTCAAGTCGCGCCCGAATCGTCCCCACCCTGTGTTTGTGGGGCTGGTGCGAGCGGCATTAGCACGACGCAACCAGATGAGCTATACACCTGCGCTGGTGGAGGGAGCGGAACACACTCTGTGAAAAAAGGCACAAAATGCCCCAACCCCTTGACAAATCCGTCGCGCATCGGGTATAGTATAAAGCGGTAGAGAGCGGTCTGGAACCGCTCTCTCTATGGAGAAAACGCTTAGCGTGGCTAACTTTGTGATAAAAATCACGAACCGGGCATGCGGGCGTTTGAAACGCTCGAAAGTTGCCCGCTTATAGGGCGAGGTCCAAGCGATGGCACAGGTATTCAAGCGCTACCATAACACGGTCGCGCGGGCAACAATCGGTGGTGGGCTGCTGGCGCTGATCGCGCTGGTGCTGGGCGGCTCCAGCATCACCCGCTCGCCGTGGTGGACGCGCGCGGGCGAACCGCCGGACCAGCCCGTGCCCTTCAGCCACAAGCACCATGCCGAGGAGCTGGGCATCGACTGCCGCTACTGCCACTGGTCGGCCACCAAATCGGCGCACGCGGGCGTGCCGCCCGCCGAAGTGTGCATGACCTGCCACTCCCAGATATGGACGAACAGCCCTCTGCTCCAGCCCATACGCGACAGCTATCAGAAAGACCAGCCCATCGTCTGGAACAAGGTGAACGACCTGCCCGAATTCGTCTACTTCGATCACAGCATCCATGTGAACAAGGGCATCGGCTGCAACGAGTGCCACGCCGGTATCGAGAAGATGCAGCTCACTGCCAAGTCCCAGCCCTTCTCGATGTGGTGGTGCCTGAACTGCCATCGCAACCCCGAAAAGTATATCCGCCCCAGAGGCGAAGTGTTCAATATGTACTACAAAGTGCCCCGCACAGCGGAGGAGATGCGCGCGCTGCTGGAGAAGCACGACATCCAGTGGAATGGCAAGCTGCCGCGCAATCAGGAGGAGCTGGGCGCACTGCTGGTCAAGCAATACAACATTCACAAGGAGCAGCTGAGCGACTGCTCGGTGTGCCACCGATAGAGAGACGGCGATGGAAGCGAAGCGCAACGAGGACAGGCTCTGGCGAAGCTGGAATGAGCGGGAGAACGCGCCCGAACTGAAGGCACAAACGCAGCGCGAGTTCGCGCCGGAGGCGGCGCCCCACAGCGATTTTGTCAGCCGCCGCCAGTTTCTCAAGCTCATGGGCGCGTCGCTGGCGATGGCGGGTCTATCCGCATGCGGCTACAAGCCCCAGGGACCCATCATCGCCCGCGCCAAAATCCCCGAAGAAGCTCTGCCAGGCGAATCGCTCTACTACGCCACTGCTGTCATGCTCAGTGGCTACGCAAAGGGCGTGCTGGCGCGCGTGTATGAAGGGCGACCCATCAAACTGGAGGGGAACGAACTCCACCCCGCCAGCCTGGGGGCAACTGACGCCTTCACGCAGGCGGAGATCCTCAACCTGTACGACCCCGACCGCTCCCAGAGCCTGCTCAAATTCGGGCAGATTCAGACCTGGACCGCCTTCACTGGCGAGCTGATGCAGCAGCTCGCCCTCCAGCAGGCGAAGCAGGGCGCAGGCATCCGCCTGCTCACAGGACTCATCACCTCGCCCTCACTCGCCGCACAGATTCAGGCGTTCCTCAAGGCGTATCCGAAGGCGAAATGGTATCAGTGGGAAGCGGTCAACAACGATAACCTCTACGCGGGCACGCGCATGGCGTTCGGCGAGTTCCTGAACCCCATCTATCGCCTGCGTCAGGCGAAGGTCATCCTCGCCCTCGATAGCGACTTCCTCTATATGGGACCCGCAGCGGTGCGCTATGCCCGCGAGTTCGCCGACGGACGGCGCGTGCGGCAGAACCAGCGCGCGATGAACCGCCTCTATGTCGCCGAGCCGATGCCCACCGTCACAGGCTTCACCGCCGACCATCGCCTGCCCATCCTCTCCAGCCGAATCGCTTTGCTAACCGCGGCAATCGCACGCGCAATAAACGCACCCATCCAGATTAACGCAACAGGTCAACTCACCCCCGACGAGCAGAAATGGGCAGAAGTCGTCGCCCGCGACCTGATGGCGCACAGGGGCGAAAGCGTTGTGATTGTGGGCGAAGCACAACCGCCCGAAGTGCATGCCATCGCCTTCGCCATCAACGCCGCGCTGGGCAACCTCGGCAAAACCATCGTCTTCACCGCGCCACCCGAAGCCAGACCCACCCTCTGCACCGAAGATATCCGCACGCTGGCAAAGGAAATGGAAGCCGGTCAGGTTGAGGTGCTGATTATGCTGGGCGTGAACCCCGCCTATGATGCGCCCGCCGACCTCAACCTCGCCGAACTCATCCCGAAAGTGCCCTTCAGCGTCCACCTGAGCCGCTACACCGACGAAACCTCCGCCCTCTGCGTCTGGCACATACCCGAAAGCCACCCCTTTGAGACCTGGGGCGATGCCCGCGCCTTCGACGGCACCGTGACTATCCAGCAGCCCCTCATTTTCCCGCTCTATCCCAACACCCGCTCCGCATTAGAGCTGATGGCGACCCTCAACGGTCAGGGCGGAAAGCAGCCGTTTGAGCTGGTGCAGAGCCACTGGAAAAGCGCAAAGATTGTGCCCGATGCGCAGTTCGACGCCTTCTGGCGCAAGAGCGTGCACGACGGCATCATGGCACGCACCGCGCTGCCCGTGAAGACAGTGGCGCTGCGAACCAACCTGAGCGTCAACCTGCCCGCCAGCGAAACGCGACCCCTGGAACTGCGCTTCGCCCCCGATCCCACCCTCTACGATGGGCGATACGCCAACAACACATGGCTTCAGGAGCTGCCAAAGCCCGTCAGCCGAATCTGCTGGGACAACCTCGCCTTCATGAGCCTCAAAACGGCACGCGAGCTGGGCGTGGTCGGCAGCGAAAAATACGCCTTCGTGCATGACAGCGCACCACTCATCCAGATTCGAGTCAACGGGCGCACCCTGATCGCCGCTGCCTACCCGATACCCGGACATGTGGACAACGCCATCACACTCCATCTGGGCTACGGGCGTACCCGCGCCGGCTCCAACGGCTCCGGCACAGGCTTCAACGCTGGCGCCCTGCGCACCACCAGCACCATGTGGTTCACCAGCGGCGCAGAAGCCACCACCACAGGACAGCGCTACCCCGTCGCCCGAACCGAAGAGCACCACCTCATCGAACACGAACAGCTCGACAGCCTCCACCACCGCCCTGTCATGCTCATCGGCACGCTCAAAGAGTTCAACGACGACCCGCATCTGACACACAAACGACATGGCGAGAGCGGCGAGCTGCCCTCGATGTACAGAGGATATAAGTACGACCGCTACAAGAACCCGTCCAACTACCGCTACGCCTGGGCAATGGTGATAGACCCGACCGTCTGCACAGGCTGTAGCGCCTGCGTGACCGCATGCCAGGCAGAAAACAACATCCCCGTGGTCGGCAAAACGGAGGTCATTCGCCAGCGCGAAATGTTCTGGCTGCGCATCGACCGCTACTTCAAGGGTTCGCCCGAAAATCCGCGCACCTATCAGCTGCCAGTGCCCTGCATGCACTGCGAAAACGCACCCTGCGAACTCGTCTGCCCCGTCGCCGCAACCGTCCATAGCGAAGAAGGCTTGAACCAGATGGTCTACAACCGCTGCGTCGGCACGCGCTACTGCTCCAACAACTGTCCCTACAAGGTACGCCGCTTCAACTTCTACCGCTACACCTATTACCGACAGCCCGTGCTGCACCTGCTCCAGAACCCCGATGTCACAGTGCGCGGGCGCGGTGTGATGGAAAAATGCACCTACTGCGTGCAGCGCATCAATCGGGCGCGTATCCAGGCGAAAAAAGAGAACCGTCGCATCCGCGATGGCGAAATCGTGCCCGCATGCCAGCAGGCGTGCCCCACCCAGGCGATTGTGTTCGGCGATATGAATGACCCCGACAGCGCGGTCAGCCGCCTGCGCCGCGAACCACACCTCTTCAGCATGCTCGAAGAACTCAACACCCGCCCGCGAACCACCTATTTAGCCAGAATTGAGAACCCCAATCCCGAACTGAGCGCGGAGGCACACGATGCAGGAAGCCATTAAAGCGAAGGCGATTCAGGAGCCGCCCCTGTTTGAGGGCGAGCAAACCTACGAGCGCATCACCGCGCAAATAGGCGACATCCCGTTCGAGCGGCATCCGACCGCATGGACGGTGATGTTCGGGCTGGGCTTTCTGGGCACAACCTTGCTGGTGTTCGCGCTCTGCATCCTGCTGCTGTGGGGCGTGGGCATCTGGGGCGTCGACCAGCCCGTCGGCTGGGGCTTCGACATCATCAACTTCGTCTGGTGGATTGGTATCGGACACGCGGGCACCCTCATCTCCGCCATCCTGCTGCTGATGCGTCAGGCATGGCGCATGTCGATTAACCGATTCGCCGAAGCGATGACCATCTTCGCGGTGATGTGCGCGGGCATGTTCCCCGCGATTCACACGGGGCGACCGTGGGTGGACTACTGGCTGCTGCCGTTGCCGAACTGGCTGGCGCTGTGGCCCCAGTTTCGCAGCCCGCTGGAGTGGGATGTGTTCGCCGTCTCCACCTACTTCACTGTCTCCGTGCTGTTCTGGTACATGGGGCTGATCCCCGATCTGGCGGCGGTGCGCGACCGTGCTAAAAGCCAGCTGGCGAAGGTGATCAGCGGCATTCTCTCATGGGGCTGGCGCAACTCGGCTGTCCACTGGATGCGCTTTGAGAGCGCGTACCTGCTGCTCGCCGGGCTGTCCACCCCGCTGGTGCTGTCCGTCCACTCGGTGGTGAGCCTCGACTTCGCCATCTCCATCGTGCCCGGCTGGCATGTCACCCTCTTCCCGCCCTACTTCGTGGCAGGCGCCATCTATTCAGGCTTCGCGATGGTGCTCTCTCTCGTCATTCCGTTCCGAATCCTCTACCCCAAACTGCGTGAATACATCACCATGCACCACATCGATATGATGGCGAAGGTGATGCTCGCAACAGGGCTGATAGTGTTCTACGGCTATATGATCGAAGCCTTCTTCGGCTTCTACAGCGCGAACCTGTTTGAAAAATATATGATCACGAACCGTATGTTCGGTCCGTACTGGCCGGTCTACTGGGCGCTGATCTTCTGCAACGGTGTGGTGCCGCAGCTGCTCTGGTTCCGCAAAGTGCGGTTCAACCTCTTCTGGCTGTTCGTGATTTCCATCATCGTGAATGTCGGTATGTGGCTGGAGCGATTCGTGATTGTGGTGATAAGTCTGCACCGCGATTTCACGCCGTCGGGCTGGGGCATGTATGGACCCACCATCTGGGATATAGCGACCTATGCGGGCACCATCGGCTTCTTTGTGATGATGATGTTCGTGTTCGCGCGATTCGTGCCGATGCTGGCGATGGCGGAGCTGAAAGATTTGTGGTATCGGCTGTACGGGCATCGGGGCGGGCATAACGGGCACGCCCCTGCAGGCGAACCCGTGCATACGCCCGCACCCACATCGGGAGGAGGTGCATAAGCGATGGCTCATGTGGCAACGGCACCCCGAATGTACGGCATAATGGCGGAGTTCGACTCGCCCGAAGCTTTGATCGAGGCGGCGCGCCGAACCCGCCTGGAGGGCTACCGCCGCTTCGATTGCTATACGCCCTTCCCCATCCACGGCTTGACCGACGCGATGGGCATCCGTGAGGCGAAGGTGCCCTGGACAGTCTTCATCTGCGGGCTGATCGGCGCCCTCTTCGGCTTCGGATTGCAGGTCTACACCAGCGCGGTCGACTACCCGCTGAATGTCGGCGGGCGCGACCTCATCGCCTGGCCCTACTTTATCCCGATCACCTTCGAATGCATGGTGCTGTTCGCGGCGTTTGGTGCGTTCATCGGCATGCTGGCATATAATGGACTGCCCGCACCCTATCATCCCGTGTTCAATGTGCCACAGTTCGCCCGTGCCAGCGTGGATCGCTTCTTCCTCTGCATCGAGGCGCGCGATCCGAAGTTTGACCTGCAGCGCACGCGCACCTTCCTGCAATCGCTCAACCCCGTCAGCATCAGCGAGGTGGAAGAATGAAAAAGCGACTGATTTGGGCTGCCTTTGCCATAGCGGTGCTGTTTCTGAGCGGTTGCCGCACCGATATGTGGGTGCAGCAACGGGTGGAAGCGCAGGGCAACAGCGAGTTTTATGCCATCACCGAGCAGCTGGTCGGTCCCGACGGCAATCTCTACGGCTCTGGCTCACGCCCAACGCCGCCCAACACCATCGCGCGGGGCAAACTGATTGACCCGAACGACCCGCTGCTCACAGGCAAGGACGCCAGAGGCAACTACCTCAACACGCTTCCACGCGGACTGAAACTCACGCGCGAGTTCCTGGATCGGGGTCAGGAGCAGTACAATGTCTTCTGCCGACCCTGCCACGGCATGGCAGGCGATGGTAAGGGCATGATCGCCCTGCGCGGACAGTGGCCCCGCATGCCCGCCTCGCTGGTCGACGCCCGCATGCAAACCATGCCGCTCGGCTACTTCTACGCCGTCGCCACCAACGGCTTCGGCATCATGTACGGCTACGGCAAACGCATGCCACCCGAAGACCGCTGGGCAATCGCCGCCTATGTGCGCGTGCTGCAGCTGAGCCAGAACGCCAACTTCAAAGATTTGCCGCCCGAAGACCAGCAAAAAGCGCTACAAGCGCTGCGCCAGCAAATGCAACAGCAACAATCGGGCACGGAGGGAGGGTACTGATGAGCATAGCGAACCTTTCGGCGGAAGCGGCACGCGAAGTGATAGCACGCTGGCGGAACATCACCCTCACGCTCGGCATTATCGGTCTGGCAGGCTGGGTGCTAACGCTACCCACCAACCGCACCCTCGCCTTCCAGGGCTACCACTTCGCCTACATCTTCTGGGCAGGCTTGAGCATCGGCTGCCTCGGCATGACGCTGCTCATCCATGTGGTGTGGGGCAAATGGGGTCAGCCACTGGTGCGATTCTTCGAAGCCGGCGCCCAGACGATTGTGCCGCTGATGGTGATCCTCTTCTTACCCATCCTGTTCGGCAGACACGAGATTTTTGAATGGACGCACGCCGAAGCGGTTCAAAACGACCCCATCATCGCCTTCAAAGCGAAGTACTATCTCAATCTGCCCTTCTTCCTGGTGCGGATGGCGCTCTACTTCGCGCTGTGGGGCTACATGGCATATGTGATGGTGCGCAGCAGCAGCCAGCAGGACGCTGCGAAAGACCCGCTGGAGGCGGAGCTGATTGCGCGTCAGCGCATGACGCCCGCCGCCGTCAGCATCCCCCTCTATGTGCTGGCGGTGACCTTCTTCACCGTCGATATGGCGATGTCGCTGCAGCCGCACTGGTTCTCCACGATGTACGGGGTTATCTTTCTGGTGGGCTTCGCGCTGACGGCGATGGCGCTGGCGACCCTGCTGATCGTTCTCTGGCGCGACATCCCGCCTTTCAAGGGGCTGATCAGTTTCGAGTTCCGCCGCGACTGGGGCAACCTGCTCTTCACGATGACCGTCTTCTGGTCGTATGTCTCCTTCTCCCAGTTGCTGATTATCTATTCGGGCAACCTGCCGGAGGAGACGAGCTTTTACCTGCGGCGCAACGCGGGCGGCTGGCATCCCGTCTCATGGCTGATAGTGATTTTCCACTTCTTTGTGCCCTTCTTACTGCTGCTGGCGCCGCGCACCAGGCGCATTCCGCAGCAGCTGATTCTGGGCGCGACGATTCTATTAGCGATTCGGGTGATCGAGATATTCTGGGAGATCAAGCCCGCCTTCTCGCCGACCTTCGGCATCAGCCTGTACGATGTGGCGGCGTTCGTGGGGCTGGGCGGTCTCTGGTTCTGGGCGACCTTCGGCTACTGGCTGAAGCGCCCGCTTCTGCCCCAGAACGAGCCACGCCTGCTGGAGGTGGCGCATGAACACTGAGGGAGGTGGCGTATGGAGACACTGAAGCCCGTAACGCCGGAAGAGCTGGAACAGATTGAGCAGACGCCCTACGAGGCGCGCGACCTCTCCGTGCGCGGCATGGTGCAGTTCCTCGCGCTCATCTTCTTCACGATTGTCGGCTCGCTGATCGTGTGCTACTTTGTCTACCAGTGGGTCCTGCCTAAAGAGGAACCGAACCTGCCTTCAGTGCGTAAGGAGGCTCTGGAGCGACAGCTGCCGCCCGAGCCGCGCGTGCAGGGATTCCCCATGAAAGACTGGGAGCAGTTCTACGCCCAGGAGATCGAAAAGACCAGCCGCTACGCCGTTGATCCACGCACGGGCAAAGCACGAATCCCTGTCGAGCGGGCGAAGGAACTCATTCTGCAGCGCGGCTTGTCAGGTGCGTCAGGAGGTGGAGCAAACAATGTGCAGGCGAGTCAAACCCGGTAGCGGCGTTATCGCATTGCTGATTGCCTGGCTGGTGGTCAGCCCGGCGGCAGCGCAGATGTATCGGCGTCCGCCCGACATCGACGCTGACCCCACCCGACAGGTGCGCGAAAATGTGGACATCCAGCAGAAGCTCAACACGCGCATCCCGCTCGAACTCACCTTCCGCGACGAGACGGGCAAAACGGTGCAACTGCGCGACTACTTCGGCAAGCGCCCGGTGATCCTGACCCTGAACTACTACGAGTGCCCCATGCTGTGCAATGTGATGCTGAACGAACTCACCCGCGCGCTGAACGCGCTGGACTATAAGATTGGGGCGCAGTTCGATATCGTCACGGTGAGCATCTCGCCAACAGAGACGCCCGAACTGGCAGCGAAAAAGAAAGCCAGTTACGCGAAAGCCTATCGGCACGGCACCGCCGAAAAAGGCTGGCACTTCCTGACAGGCGAGGAGACCAGCATTCGCCTGCTCGCCGATTCGGTCGGCTTCAAATATATGTATGACCCGCGCACGAAGCAGTACGCGCACAGCACGGCGGTCATGATTTTGACACCGGATGGACGCCTCTCGCGCTATCTGCTGGGTGTCAACTACTCGGCGCGCGATCTGAAGTTCGCGATTATGGAGGCGTCGGAGGGCAGGATTGGCAACCCTGCCGAGCGGTTGGTGCTCTATTGCTATCAATATGACCCAACTACGGGCAAGTACGGGCTGGTGATCATCCGGCTGGTGCAGGTGGGCGGAATCATCACGGTGCTGGGGCTGGGGCTGTTGATTGGCGGCTTCCTCTGGTGGGAGCGTCGCCATCCGCGCCTGATAGAAGAGCCGCTGGACGATGCCGAATCACCCGCTTCATCGAGCCAGCCGGCATCGGGAGGTGATCGATAAATGTGGCGCATCCCGTTCTTCCCGCCGACCGCCTCGAAGGAGGGCGAGGCAATCTCCCTCCTCTACTGGACGATCAGCGCTCTGGCGATTGTTTTCGGCGCGATTGTGCTGTTCGGCGCCATCTATCTGGCGGTGAAGTATCGTGCCAGCAACGACGCTGTGCGCCGTGACGACGCGCCGGAGACCGACCTGCGCCTGGAGCTGGGCTGGACGATTATCCCGCTGGTGCTGGCGCTCGTAATCTTTGCCTGGGCAGCCAAGCTCTATGGCGACATCTACACGCCGCGTGAGGGTGCCTATGAGGTTTTTGTGATTGGCAAACAGTGGATGTGGCACTGCCAGCATCCCAGCGGCATCCGCGAGAACAACGAACTGCACCTGCCCGCAGGACGGCTGGTGAAGGTCACTGCCATCTCGCAGGATGTGATCCACGCCTTCTCCATCCCCGCCTTCCGAATCAAGCGCGATGTGGTGCCCGGACGCTACAACTCGATGTTCTTCACGCCGACCCAGCCGGGCAAGTATCACCTGTTCTGCACCGAATATTGCGGCACCAAGCATTCGGAGATGATTGGCTGGGTCTATGTGATGGAGCCAGAAGAGTTTGAGCAGTGGCTGGCACAGGGTGGCAAGGGCGGTGCGACCACCGCGCTCTCGCTGGAGGAGCAGGGCAAGCAGGTGTTTGAGGGCGTTGGCGCATGCAGCACCTGCCATATGAACCCCAACTCCGCTGTCAAGGCGCCCGACCTGCGCGGGCTGTTCGGCAGTAAGGTAAAATTAGCGGATGGACGCACCGTCACCGCCGACGAAGCCTATATCCGCGAATCGATTTTGAACCCTGCGGCGAAGGTCGTGGCAGGCTATCAGCCGCAAATGCCCCCTTATCAGGGCGTTCTCAATGAGGAACAGATTATCCAGCTAACGGCTTATATTAAATCGCTGGCGAAAGAGAAGCCAGCGGGAGGGATGTAAGATGGCAACGACAACGATACACAGCGGTCAGGAACGGGTGAACTATCTGAATGTGCGCACGTCAGTAGCCTCATGGCTACTGACGCTCGATCACAAGCGCATCGGTATCCTCTATCTGCTGGGCATCACCTTCTTCTTCTTTCTGGGCAGCCTGGCAGCGGCGGCGATCCGCCTTGAGTTGTCGACGCCCAAAGGCGACCTGCTCTCGTCCGATACCTACAACAAGATGTTCACCATTCACGGCGTGCTGATGATCTTCTTCTTCCTGATCCCGTCCATCCCGGCGGCGTTCGGCAACTTTGTTCTGCCGATGATGATAGGGGCGCGCGATGTGGCGTTCCCGCGCCTGAATCTGCTGAGCTGGTACTTCTTTATGATTGGCGGCGTGCTGGCCACCATCGCGCTGCTGAAGGGCGGCATCGACACGGGCTGGACCTTCTACACGCCGTACAGCAGCGCGTTCGCAAAGGGCGAAGTGAGCCTCGCAATTGTGGGTGTGTTCCTGGTGGGCTTCAGCTCCATTTTCACGGGCATCAACTTTCTGGTGACTGTCCACAAGATGCGGGCGCCTGGCATGACATGGTTCCGCCTGCCGCTGTTCGTGTGGGCGATTTACGCCACGAGCCTCATTCAGGTGCTGGGCACGCCCGTGGTCGCCATCACGCTGCTGCTGGTGGCGGTGGAGCGTAGCCTGGGGATTGGCATCTTCGACCCCAATCGCGGGGGTGACCCCATCCTGTTCCAGCACCTGTTCTGGTTCTATTCGCACCCGGCGGTCTACATCATGATTTTGCCTGCGATGGGTGTCATCAGCGAGGTGATTGCCACCTTCTCGCGGCGGCGCGTGTTCGGCTACCACTTCGTGGCGTTCTCCAGCCTCGCGATTGCAATCATCGGCTTCCTTGTGTGGGGGCACCACATGTTCAGCACGGGGCAATCGATCTATGCGGGGCTGGTCTTCTCGTTCCTGACTTTCCTGGTGGCAATCCCATCGGCGATTAAGACCTTCAACTGGATGGCGACCATCTGGAAGGGGCGTGTCCACTGGGATGCGCCGATGATTTACGCGCTGGGCTTTCTGGGGCTGTTCGTGATTGGCGGGCTGACAGGGCTGCATCTGGCGTCGCTGGCAACCAATGTGCATCTGACCGACACCTACTTCGTGGTGGCGCACTTCCACTATGTGATGGTGGGCGGCGCGATTATGGGCTATTTGGCGGCGCTGCACTACTGGTGGCCGAAGATGACGGGCAAAATGTACCCGCAGAGCTGGGCAAAGCTGGCGGCGTTGCTCGTCTTCGTCGGGTTCAACCTGACCTTCTTCCCGCAGTTCATTCTGGGCTATATGGGCATGCCACGCCGCTATCACTCCTATCCTGAAGAGTGGTGGGCGTTGAACCTGCTCTCCAGCGCAGGCGCGTCGGTGCTGGCGCTGGGCTACCTGCTGCCCGCCATCTACCTGGTGTGGTCGCTCAAATACGGCACGGCTGCCGGGAAGAACCCGTGGGGTGCCCGCGGACTGGAGTGGGAGCTGGTCGATACACTCCCCAGCCCGCATAACTTCGAGCGCACGCCCATCGTGACGCGACCCGCCTACGACTACGCGCACCCCGAAGAGCCGACCGCCATCTACCCGGCGCCGCGTCCCGTGTTCGCAGGTGGGGGCAAAGATGGCTGAATTTCGAACGGGCGCGGTGATACCGCTCACCGCGCCCACGCCAATCAAGGAGGGTTCACCGTGAGCGTCAAAGAGGCTGAACTGCATCTGGGCGAAGCGCGGCACGAAGTGCCGCACCTGGGCGAACAGTACGAAACAATCGAGCAGCAAAACGACGCCTATACCATCGGCATGTGGGCGTTCATCGTGCAGGAAGTGCTCTTCTTCGGTGGACTGTTCGCCAGCTATGCCATCTATCGCTTCAAGTACCTCTACGAGTTCGTCGCGGCGCACCATACACTGAGCGTGCCGTTCGGCACTCTCAACACCTTCGTGCTGCTGGTCAGCAGCTACACGATGGCACGCGCCGTGCGCGCCGCCATGCAACAGAAGCACCACAAACAGCTCAAATACCTGCTGTGGACAATCTTCTTCGCCAGTATCTTTATGGTGAACAAATACTTCGAGTATTCTTCCAAGTACCATCACAACCTGATTCCGAATCAGAGCTACAGTGCGGAAGAGGTCATCCACCACAACCATCTGAAGGTGGAGAACGGCATGGTGGATCTGGGTGCGCGCAAGGTGCCGCTGGAGGAGTTCGAAGGGCGCACCAAGCTCTTCTTCAGCTTCTACTTCATCATGACGGGTCTGCACGGGCTGCATGTGCTGGTGGGCATTATCATTCTGGCGATTCTGGCGGTGCGAGCGGGCATGGACTGGAAACGCAAGGTGCCGCACGCCGACTATATGCCTGTGGAGATGACAGGACTCTACTGGCACTTCGTGGACATCGTGTGGATTTTCCTGTTCCCGCTGCTCTATCTGATGGGAGGTCAATAGGATGGCACAGCATCATCATGAGGAACACACGCATGCGCAACCCATCTCGTTCTATGCGAAGACGCTCTGGGTGCTGATGGCGCTGCTGGTGGTGACGGTGTGGGCGGGCTTTCAGAAGATGCCCGACTGGCTGGGTATTGCAGTCGCGTTGACGATTGCCGTCAGCAAGGCGACAATCGTGATTCTGAACTTCATGCATGTGAAGTTCAGCAGCAAGCTGGCGTGGTTGTTTGCGGGCGCGGGCTTCTTCTGGCTGCTGATAATGTTCGCCTTCGCGTTCGCGGATTATGCCAGCCGCCACTGGGAGCCGGAAACGGGCTGGTAGAAGCTTTTAGCCCCCTCACCCGTTCCCTCTCCCCCTTCAGGGGGAGAGGGGATTGAGAGGTTCCCTCTCCCCTCTGGGGAGAGGGTTGGGGTGGGGGGTTTCTTGATGGATTCACTTCTGGCGGCTGCGGGCAATCGCCTGATCCAGGTCTTCAATCAGGTCTTCCACATCCTCGATCCCGACGGAGAGGCGGATGAGCGAGTCGGTGATGCCGATTCGGGCACGCTCTTCGGGCGGGATGGAGGCATGGGTCATCGTGGCGGGATGGCACAGCAGCGATTCAACTCCGCCCAGCGACTCGGCTAAGATGAACAGGCGCGTGCTGGACAGAAAGCGCCTCGCCCGCTCCACACCGCCTGTCAGCTCCATCGTGACGATGCCGCCGAAGTCGCTCATCTGGCGTCGCGCCAGCTCATGCCCCGGGTGATTGGGCAGCCCCGGATAGCGTACCTGCTTCACTTCGGGGTGGCTCGCCAGATACTCGGCGATTCGGCGCGCGTTCTCGCAGTGCTGGCGCATGCGCAGCGCCAGCGTCTTGATGCCCCGCAACACCAGAAAGCAGCTCAGCGGTCCTGGCACCGCGCCCACCGCATTTTGATAAAACTTCAGTTGTTCATAGAGCGATCGATCCCGCACGCAGAGCGCGCCGCCCACCACATCCGAATGCCCGCCCAGATATTTGGTAGTGGAGTGGATAACGATGTCCGCACCGAACTCGAACGGGCGCTGCAGGTAGGGCGTGGCGAAGGTGTTGTCCACCACGGCGAGCGCACCGTGCTCGTGCGCCAGCTGGCACGCCGCCTGCAGGTCCACAATCGTGAGCATCGGGTTGCTGGGCGTTTCGATCCACAGCAGGCGCGTATTGGGGCGGAACGCGCGTCGCAGCGCGTCGATATCGTCCCCATCAGCATAGGAGAACTCGATGCCATATTTCGCCCACACGCGCTCGAACAGGCGATAGGTGCCGCCGTACAGGTCGCGTGTCGCCACCACATGGTCGCCCGATTGAAGCAGGTTCAGCACGGTGTTTTCAGCAGCCAGCCCGCTGGCGAACGCCAGCCCGTACTCCACGCCCTCCAGCGCAGCAATGTTGCGTTCCAGCACGGCGCGGGTCGGATGCTCCGAACGCGAATACTCATAACCCCTGTGCTGACCCGGCGCCGATTGCGCATAGGTGGAGGTGAGGTACACAGGGGTCATAATCGCACCTGTGGTGGGGTCAGGCTCGATGCCGGCGTGAATCGCTCTGGTCGCAAAACGCATAGGAATAAACCTCCTCGGGTTCAGGTGTGGTCAGGCAGACCCAGCAGATGAGCGAGGGTATGCACCAGGTCGTACTTGGTCAGCACATCGTACTGTCCATCCTCGACGGGCACCAGCACGGCAGTCTCGCGGCTGATGAGGTCGGTCAACTCGTCCAGAAAGGTATCAGGTGAGACAGTGGGGAACGGCGCGGTCATCACCTCGCGCACCACCGAGGCTTGCAGGTCGTGCCCCTGCAGCACCAGGCGCATGATGGTGTCCTCGGAGATGGAGCCGACTGGCATGCCCGATTCGAACACGGGCAGCTGCGACACATCGTGGCGCTCCATCAGCTCAAAGGCGTGCAGGAGGGTGTCCTGCGGGCTGACGGTGAGCAGCGTGCGCACGGGACCGCGCTGACGCTTGGCATCGATGAGATCGCGCGCGGTCAGTCGCACACGCGGCTCGTAACAGCGATGCTCCCGCAACCATTCATCGTTATAGACCTTGTTCAGCACGCGCAGTCCGCCGTCGGGCACGATGAACACGATGAGGTCCTTTTCGGTGGCGCGTCTGGCGACTTCGATGGCTCCGTAGAGCGCGGAGCCTGCCGAACCGCCCGCGAAGATGCCCTCCTCTCGCGCCAGCCGACGCGCCCACAGAAAACTGTCGCAGTCGGTCACCTGAATCACATCGTCCACCACTGAGAAGTCCATCGTGGAGGGGAAGATGTCCTCGCCGATGCCCTCCACCAGATAGGGATGGGCTTCCACCACCTTCTTGTGGTGGAAATAGTCATAGTAGACGGAGCCGACGGGGTCGACGCCAATCACCTTGATGTTGGGGTTGCGCTCCTTGAGGTAGCGTCCTGCGCCGGAGATGGTGCCGCCCGTGCCCATGCCCGCCACCAGATAGGTGATGCGCCCCTCCGTGTCCTCCCAGATTTCGGGACCGGTGGTCAGATAGTGGGCTTCGGGGTTGGCGGGGTTATCGTACTGGTTCACGAAGAAGGAGTTGGGTATCTCCTGCGCCAGTTTGCGGGCGACGGAGTAGTAGCTGCGCGGGTCATCGGGCGCGACAGCGGTGGGGCATACAATCACCTCCGCGCCCATCGCCTTGAGCATATTAATCTTCTCGCGCGACTGCTTGTCGGTGGTGGTAAAGATGGTGCGGTAGCCGCGCAGTGCCGCCACCATCGCCAGCCCCATGCCGGTGTTGCCCGAGGTGCATTCGATGATGGTTCCGCCCGGCTTGAGTTTGCCCTCGCGCTCGGCGCGTTCGATCATGCGCAGTGCGATTCGGTCTTTGACGCTGCCGCCCGGGTTCATGAACTCCAGTTTGGCGTAGACGGCAGGCTTGAGATGGCGCGTGATGCGCTGGAGGCGCACCAGCGGCGTTCGCCCAATCGCATCCAGAAGGCTCTCGTATCGCATCGTTTCCACCTGCTCCTTCGCGATTATGCCACACTGCACCCTTTATTATAGCCGATTCCCTTTGGACTGCGGAAGCGCAGCTTCCGTAGTCTATATCCGACTGTCTGCGCTCTTATCGCTGGCGGCGTATTGAGCAAGTGTTAGACAGAGACCACCTCCACCCCCAGCGTTGCTACATGCTGGAAGTGAGCATCGCGTGTCAGCAGGGGTAACTGATAGGTCTTTGCAAAGGCAGCAATCCATAGATCATTTTCGGGAATAGGCGTGCTCCGCTCTTTCAGGGCGCGCTTAAGCTCGGCATAAGCAGCAGCAACAGCATCGTTGGTGTGCAGCACCGTGTAGCCTGTAAGGAACTGCATTAACTGCTGAATCTGCAAACCCGCGCGATTCGCCACCAGCGCTCCATAGTAAAGTTCACCTAAGGTGATAACACAGGGGATAAGCTCGCCATCTGCTGGAAGAGCGATATTCGCGGAACCACGAAGCAGCTCCACAAGAACACTGGTGTCCACCAGATACCTACCATTCATCGGGGTTCACCTGCTCACAGCCCGACTCGATAGCATCCAGGATAGCCTCGACATCCTCGTCGGTAAGTAAGCCCGCTATAGCCTGCAGGTCCTTCAGGGGGATGCCGCGCAATGTGGTCTGGCTCAGCTGGCGTGCGTATTCCAGCACCCGCTGTTGAAGCGGCTCTGGTAAAGTGGCAACGACTTCCCGCACCCGGTCTGCAATCGCGCTCATCGCAGCAGGATTATACCTCAGGTGTAGTCGCTCGCCAACCAGAATACCTGAGTCAACGCCCTGCACACGGGTGAGAAGGTAAACTCCTGATTGTGCGTGCGCTGCTGGGTCTGCTGGTTCTGCTCGCCCTGATCGACATCGTGGCGTTCGGGCTGACCGATCTGGATGAGGGGTTCTATGCCTCGGTGGCGTGGGAGATGAAGGCGCGTGGCGACTGGCTGACGCCGCTATTTCGCGGGGAGCCGTGGTTTGAGAAGCCCCCTCTGCTCTACTGGTTGATGATAAGCAGCATGCGTCTGTTCGGGGAGAACGAGTTCGCCCTGCGGTTGCCCTCGGTGCTGCTGTCTGGTTTAACGCTGATTTTGATTGTTGCGTGGGGGGAGCGGCGGCTGGGTTCGGGCGTGGGCGTGCTGGCGGGTCTGCTGTTCGCCCTCGCGCCGTTGAGCCTGCTGCTGACGCGCCTCGCCATCACCGACATGGCGCTCTGCTGCTGGCAGATGCTGGCGTTGATCGCGCTCTGGGAGGCGCGGGAGCGTCCGTTGCTCTGGAGCGTGCTGGGTGGTATTGCGCTGGGGCTGGCAGTGCTGACGAAGGGACCCGTCGGGCTGGGGCTGATGGGATTGAACTATCTCCTGCAGGCGCATGCCCTGCACGCCAGCGGCTTGCGCCTGCGCTGGGTGCTGGTCGCGCTGCTGATGGCGTTCGCGACGGCATCACCGTGGTATATGGGCGTCTATCGCCAGCACGGGCGCGACTTCTTTGAGGAGTTTGTTTTGCGTCAGAACCTGCTGCGCTTTGCGGGAGGCGACACGGCGCACTCGGTGCTGCCGCTGATTCAGAGTGGTGAGGCGGGGTCGGTCGCGGCGGGCATTGCGCTCTATCTGCTTTTCTATGTGGCAATCGTGTGGCTGGGCGGGCTGCCGATGGCGTTCTATGCGAGCGTGCTCTGGCGGCGTGCGCCCGACGAGCCAGCGGTAATGCGCTACCTGCGCGGCTGGGCGTGGCTTGTGTTCGGGCTGTTCACACTCAGCTTCACCAAACTGCCCGCCTACATCTTCCCGATATTCCCTGCGCTCGCGCTGATGGTGGGCTATCGGCTGCATATTGAGCGGCATGCGGCTCTGTCGCTGTATGGGATGGGCATCGCCGCGCTGGGGCTGGCTATCTGGACGGTGCTGGGGCTGTGGCTGGCGCAGCTCAGTGGGGTCTGGCTGGCAGGGCTGCTGGGCGTCGGCTGGTGCCTGCTGATGGGCTGGCTGATCAGCGGGCGACGCTGGACAGTGACCCTGTTGCTCGGCGTGCTGACGCTGACGCTGGGGCTGAACGGCGCGTTGCGGGGCTATGATCGTCTGATGCTAGCGCCCGTGCGCGAGCTGGCACGCGCTGTGCCGCCCTACCGCACGCTTATCCTCTACAGGGTACGCCCTGGCTACCCCAGCCTGCAGTTCTATCGCAAAGGGCGCACCGACAGCACCGACGATTTGAACGCGCTCCTTCAGCAGATGGAGCAGCAGGGCGCGTACTGCCTGACCACCGAGCGCGCGCTGGCGGAACACTCGCGCCTCATCCCGCTGGAACAACGCAACGCGCTGGGACGAACCTTCTACCTGCTGGTCGCCCGCTACCGCTGAGGGAACTTTTTGCGCCTGTCAGCAGTTTAATAAGCAAGTGCTTCCACAGGGGGCATATTCCATCTTTGTCAGAGGAGGTGTTCAGTCATCCGAACGGAGCGCAAGAAGAAGCGTCGCGCACGCGACAAGGTTGCTTTTGCACACGGGCATTACCTGGGACATCGATCCCACTGCAAGGCGGGCAAGACCGCCACTCAACGGTACTATCGGCATCGTCAGGAGCGGTATCTCGAACGATTGAAGCGACTGGAACAGGAACTGATCAACGCGCGTCGTCGGTGGCGTCCCGAGGAGTATCACGCCGTGGTTGAAGCCCTGCGTCGGATGAGCTAAGGCTTACACCCTATCCTCCATTCTTCACTGGGGGCGTCCTTTTCAGGACGCCCTTTTTACAGGGAAACCCTTGCTGATGGCGCTGTCCTGTTTTATCCCCTGCCCAGCTTTGAGGAACCCTGTAGTGGACTGGAGAGTCGAAAATTGGTAGACTCTGGGTGATAGTCGGGGAGTGCATCTCCCTATCGCGGAGGATAGAGATGCGGAGAGGATTAAAACAGCTGGCAATGATCGTGCTGATGGTGGCGATGCTGGTACGATGGTGCCCGCTCTTGTGGCGCAGATGCGCATTTCACGCGATGAGTTGTGCTTCGCTCGGCTCCGGGTTATCGCAACGAGCCTGCTGATGTATCTGCAGGACTACGACGAGATAATGCCGCTGGCGTTCGGGCGCGGTCCCGATGGCAACTGGCTCGCGAATTATGCCCATGCGGTTCCATATGACTGGAGACCCACCCAGACGAGCTGGCGTTCCGCCTATGCCTCGACGTGGGCAAACACCCTGGTACCTTACCTGCCGGAACGGGGGATAGAGGTGGCTTCCCGCTATGACTGGCTTCACTGCCCGGTCGCGATTGCCACCAAACCGTCTGGAATCACCGATTACTCAAACCCCCAGCGACGCCCGGCGAAAGTGTCCTATACCTATAACGGGCTACTGCATCAACTATCGCTGGCACGGGTCAGTTCACCTGCCACGGTACCTTCCTTCTGGGAGGGGAGAGGGCGATCCTACACGGTTGGATTCGCCGTCAGCAATCCCACCCTTCGTTGCCCCCCGAACAGCGATTGCCGATACATGCCGCGCAGAGAGGAAATGCCGCCGTGCGGCGCAGTCACAGGCACCATGTTCACCCCCGATTCGATGTGGATCCACCCCAAAGGGACAACGATGGCGTTCGTGGATGGTCATGTAGTATGGCGTCGACTGGGGCTTGTGATTGCACCGAATAACACCAACCCCGATTATGACCCTTTTACAGGGTATAACAGCTCAGGTATACCTGCCTACTTCTGGTTCGACGACTGTAATCCCTGGCTGTTCCGACCATACTGAGCGCAAGGAGGTCTTAAGCCATGAAAGCATTGATGGTTGCTCTGATGATGGCTCATCTGCTGAGCCTGGCACTGGGTCAGGCAGTCATTCGCTGGTATCGCCTTTATGGTGTGAGCGGCTACGAAATCCTGCTCAAAGAGGTGCAATACGACGGTGGCAGCTACCTGTATGGGTTGGCTTCACTGCGGCAGTCGGAAGGCGAGGATGGTATCAGCCTTGTGCGATACGACCTGAATGGCACGCTGGTGGACGCACGCCCCTACGGGCTGGCAAATGGAGTGCAGGAAGATGCCTTCGGTTTGCAGCTGCTACCCAACGGCGATAGCATTGTGGTGGGCGCTATCACCGAACCGATCTGGGAGGTCAACGCGCCGCGCCCTGAACGAACCGTGATTGTCTACTACCCCAATGTGGGGAACCCCTCACTGGAACGACGCGCCAATGGTCTGCCTGTAGCGATGATCTTCGGCAACAACCGCCTTTATATCGCGACCACCAACCAGCAGAGGCAGGGCGCTTACCTCACCTTTGACCCCGCGACCCAGACCGTGCAGGCAACCCTGTTAACAGGGAGCGACGGATTCTTGCTGGACATCGGCTGGGCTTCGCCAAGTGGGGTCGTGCTGGGTGGCTGGAACGGCACAGCCAGCGGGCGCGACGGATTCTACTGGCAGAACGCAACTTTCACCTATTTGAATGCCTCCTTCGGCTATGTGGCGCGCGTCATCCCGCTGGAAAGCGGCAACCTCGCCTACTTATGGGGGAGCGGCACGGAGACCGAAACGCAGATGTACGGACCCGATGGAATGCAAGCGGAAGAGTACTGATGAAATCGGTGATTGGACGCTCTGGGGAGACGCTTCTCTATGTGTTCGCGCTGGGGTCCCGTCCCACGCTGGTGCGTCTCAATCCATCCACCCTCACCCGCGAATGGGAGTTTGCCTTCCCGACCTTTCCCGTTCTTCACGACTGGACAGTGGACAGCGCGGGCAATGTCTATGTGCTGGGAGGCGATCTCTGGAAAATTCGCCCGGATGGCTCCCTCGCCTGGCGCGCGCCCTTCAGATTCCCCAACGAGCTCATTTTCGACTGGTGGCAATTCGGTTCGATCAGGCTGGCTCCCCTCAACGATGGGCGACTGGCTCTCGGTTCCACCGCTTTCCATTCGGACTATGGTTCACGCGCTTTCGTCGCTCTCGTCGAGCAGCAGGGCGATACGAACGGCGATGGATGTGTGGATGATGCCGATCCGCTAATCGTGCTGACCAGCTTCGGCGGCAACAACCCATCGGCGGACCTGAACAATGATGGTCTTGTGGATGATGCCGATCTGCTGGAGGTACTCTTCGCCTTCGGCAACGGCTGTTGAACCTATCGTGGCACCGTCGCCTGACAGGTCGGCTGGAATGGGATATAATAAGCCTGATGAGTCAGGCGACGGTGCAGGGTGCGCGTAGCGGCGCGTTTTTAGAGGCTACACCCGCCACGATTTTCACGCCGGAGCAGCTCACGGCAGAAGACCGCCTGATGGCGGAGGCGACCGAGCGGTTCATCCGCGAGCAGGTGATGCCGCTGGTGCCGCGCCTCGAATCGGGCGAGAGACTGCTGATGCGCACGCTGCTGGAGCAGGCGGCACAGCTCGGCTTGCTCGGCATCGATGTGCCTCCCGAATATGGCGGACTGGGGCTATCCAAGCCGACCTCCGCCCTCATCACCGAGAAGACCGCCATCCAGCCCTCGTTTGCTGTCTCCCACGCGGTGCATACCAGCGTGGGCAGCCTGCCCCTACTGCTGTTCGGCACGCGCGAGCAGGCGGAACGCTACCTGCCACGCCTCGTAACGGGCGAGCTGATTGGCGCCTACGCGCTCACCGAACCCGAATCGGGTTCCGACGCGCTCAGCGCCCGCACGCGCGCCCGCCGCGAGGGCGACACCTACTACCTGCGCGGCAACAAAATCTGGATCACCAACGCGGGCTTCGCCGACCTGTTCGTAACCTTCGCCCAGGTGGACGGCAAACGGTTCACCGCCTTCCTGGTGGAGCGCACCGCGCCTAACTTTATTGTGGAGCGCGAGGAACACAAGCTGGGCTTGCACGGCTCCAGCACCTGCCGAATCGTGCTGGACGAGGTGCCCGTGCCCGTCGGGAATCGGCTCGGTGAGGAGGGTCAGGGCGCCTATGTCGCGCTCTACACGCTGAACATCGGGCGGTTCAAAATCGGCGCGGCGGGCGTCGGGCTGGGCAAGGAGGCATGGCGCATCGGCTGCGAATACGCGCAGGTTCGCAAGCAGTTTGGACGCCCCATTATCGAGTTCGATCTGGTGTGGCGCAAGCTGGCATTCGGGCGGGCGATGCTCTATGTCGCCGAAAGCGCGCTCTATCGGCTGGCGGGCGATCTGGAAGCGGCGTTCAGCACGCCTGCCGAAGACCCTCAAAGCCGCTGGCGCCACGCCGCCGCGCAGTTCGCTGCCGAGTGCGCGCTCATCAAGGTCGCCATCACCGAGATTCTGCATCAGATTATCGACGACGCCCTGCAGATTCACGGCGGTTATGGCTTCTCGGAGGAATATCCGATAGCCCGCCTCTACCGCGACGCGCGGGTGAACCGCATCTACGAGGGCACGAACGAAATCAATCGCCTGAACCTGGTGGAGCGGTTGCTCTATCTGCGTTGGCGCGGGGCGTGGTCGCCTGTGGAGCAGGCATCGGACGGCGACAGCGATGTGGATGCGACGCTGACCGCTCTGCGCAGGCTTACAGGGCGGGCGCTGATTGCGCTGGAATCGGTTGAGGAACCGCCGCAGGCTTTTGTGGAGCCGCTTGCCGACGCGCTAATCGCGCTGTATCTGCTCGATTCGGCGGCGGTGCGGGCGCGCATGACGGGCGACCCGCTGCATCAGGCGTCGCTCGCGCTCTATCACGAGCGCGTGCGACGCCAGCTGGGTGGCTGGCAAGCCGACCTCAGCCCTCTGACCGCCGAGCCGCCAGCTCCCGTCCAGCCCCAGCCTCTCACCCCGCTCTACGAGGCGGTATGGCAGAGGTGTCAGCCTGATTAACATCGGTGAGTTCGGGTCGTGCTGGCGGTGGCGTTCGCGGGCTTTGTCAAAGCTGGCGGTGGCGTAGCAGTAAACACAGCTGAAGAGGCAGGTGTCGTACATCCCGATGTCCCGACTCACCACGCAGCCGCACGCCTCACGCTGACCCGGGTCCTTCTTGCTGCTGACCTGAATGCCGAACACCTCGCGAATGAGTTCGTCATCCACACACTTACCTTTCGGCACGCCGTACGGCTCCAGATCGATCACCTCGGCGCAGCTCTGGATTGCCATCCCGTTGCATCGGGCGGTTTCGGCAATCTGGCGGATGAACTGCCCGAACCGCTCCTGCCACTCGTTGAAGTGAACACCCTCTTTGCGCAGCAGGCGCAGGCGTGGCTGAAGCTTGCGATAGTCGGTGTCCACGATGCTGATCACATTGCGTTTCGTGTAGCCCCGCAACCGCTCCGCCAGCCATGCGTGTTTGTCCAGATGGAACGCTGGCGGCGTGATGGGACTGATCACAATCGGGTCATATCGCCAGACGACCCGCTCCGCGCCGATGCGTTCCGCGAGTTCGCAGAAGGTTTGCAGGCGTTTCTCAAGGGGCGGCATGTGCGGATCCAGTTCGGGCGGGTTGTCCATCAGGGTGAACTGGAAGTAGTATCGGTAGCCGCGCTCGTCCAGCTCCTCAAGATAGGGCATCAGCGGGCGGGGATAGCGCGTCCAGAACACAATCACCAGCACATCGTCTGGCTGGAGCGAGATTCGGCTCTGTTGCTGGGGATTGAAGGGGTTCGGCACGAGGCAGTAGCCCTCGCGAATGCGGTTGATGAACCACTTCGCGTAGAACGCTGGTATATCGGTGCGCCGGCTGGCGCTGATAATCATGGGCGCCTTTGACATAGCACGCCTCCGCCTTAGTGATTATACCTCACACTGGTCAGGATCGGTTCAACAGCGGTTCCACAGGCAGGGGACAGGGATAACAGTGCGTTCTGGCAGGTTATCCACGAAGCCTTTGGGGTCGCGCTCCGCCGCCTGCAGGATCGTCAGATCATCGAAGCTGAAGTAGGCGCTCATCACACCCTGCTCAATGAGTTGATGGGCCAGTGTGGTCTTGCCCACCTGCCGCGCGCCCTGAAGGAACGCCGCCGGCATCACGGTGAGCGCCGCTCGCAGCCGCTCCAGCACCCAGCGCGGTTTCATCATGGGCAGATTCTACCCACCAGGTGGGTAGAATCTGCCCATTCAATGGGTTAAAAATGCCCCATCACGCCTCAGTCAAGCGACGCTTCCAGGAAGCTTTTGATATCTTCGTCGCTCATCTTCGGCTCGCCCGGCGCCACATTGTTCAGCTTGCCTGCCAGCATCCACCGCTCCAGCTCGTCCACCAGATCGAACAGGTGGTCAAAGGAGTCCACAATAAACAGCAACGGCTGATAGTGGTGGATCTCGAAGTGCTGGTTGATGACCCATTCCAGCTGGATGGGGTAGCGCTGCACTTCGGGCGATTCGATGGCGTGCGCGATTTCGCCGTAGGAGCTGAGCAGCCCGCTGCCGTACACCTTCAGCTCGCCGTTTTTGCCGCGCATCAGCCCGAACTCGATGGTGAACCAGAAGAACCGTGCCAGCGCACGGAAAATGCTGGTCAGGCGTTGCACCTGCAGCTCAGGGTCCTTGATCTCGCGCACCAGTCGGGCAGCGGTGTGGGCAGCTTCCCCGAACCGAACCAGCGTGTCAGCAAAGCGCGGGTCGGTATGCATCGGCACATGCCCCGCTATATCGTGGAAGATATCGGGTTCGGGGATGTAGTCCAGCGAGTCGAGGCTGCGCACGGTGATGGTGGTGGGGAATTCCCGATTGCGCAGGCAATCGAAGAAGATATAGGCGGGCACATAGCCCGTGACGGCTTTTGCCTTGAAGCCTGTCAGTGGCGCCAGAAAGCGGTTCACATCCTCCAGACGCGGCACCCGATGCGGGTCCAGGCAGAGTTTGGACACACCCTCCAGAAACTTGTCGGTCGCGTACTTTTGCCATCGCTCCTGAATGCGCGCGTAGAGCTGCCGCCACGCCTCGTGGTTCTCCTCGGAGTACAGCTCGTAGGGCTGCTCGATGTAGAGTTCGCCCTTGCTACGGGCGACCTCGATGAACGGGGCTCGGGTGGTCGTCAGCCCCATGCCCGGATAAAACTGCGTTTGCGCCTGTGCTTGCGCCATCGCATTCACCTCCAGCTTAACTATACCCGATGGGGTATTTCTGTGGACCGCCTCTAAGCATCCATGGCTGTCGCGACCGTTCAGCACAGTTGTCAGGCTCATTCCCGCAATACCGATACAGGTTCAGGTCGCCAGAGGCAGCGTCTATCGGGTCTCTCTGCAGCCAGCGGGCGGTGCGGGGGTCATAGGCGCGGGCACCCACATGGTACAACCCCGTGAACGGGATAAACTCATAGCCATACGCCCCGTTCCAGGTAAACAGATTGCGGGTCATGTTTGTTTAGAACCTTATCGTATCCG
>JBBIJY010000012.1:0-92339 GCA_037445735.1 Armatimonadota bacterium
TGGTGAGAGGTCTACAGCGGGTGGTGGTATGGTGGTGGAAGTGTCGTCGAACGACGGGTCAGTTAAAAACAAGCACGATTGCAGCCGATTCCATTCCGGTGCAGGAATCGGCCCCTGAGCAGGGTACAATATCGATCCGTTCGGCAGACGACTGACCAGTTGGTAAGGAGTGTGAGCGATTATGGCAGCGAACTCTCTCAAGGGCGAGCCGATTCAGCTGCGCTGGCGCAGTGAGTGGTGCGAGCATGAGGCACGAACCATCCCCGCGCTGTTTGTGAGTCAGGCGGACACGCTGGGCGATTACCCGCTCTACTGGGTCAAACGCGAGGGCGCCTATCGCCCCATCCGCTGGCGCGAGGTGCGCGAGCAGGTGGAGGCGTTAGCCGCGGGGCTGATCGCGCGCGGCATCCAGCCGGGCGACCGCGTGGCGATTCTGTCCGAGAACCGCTACGAATGGGTGCTTTCCGATCTGGCGATTCTGGCATGCGGCGCCATCTCTGTCACGCTGCATGCGCCGCTGACGCCCGCGCAGGTGCTGGAGCAGTTGCGCGATTCGGAAGCCTGTGCGCTGTTTGTCAGCACGCCCGAACAGGCGCAGAAGGTGGATCCGCACCGCGCCCAGCTGCCCCACCTGAAGCAGTTCATCGCCTATACGCCCATCAGCGGCTGGACGCACCTGAACACGCTGATGGACGAAGGGCGCGCCCTGCTTGGGGATAAGCCCCGCGTGGTGGACGACTACCGCGACACGCTGAACTGGGACAGCATCGCCACCCTTATCTACACCTCAGGCACCACCGGCGAAAGCAAGGGCGTGATGCTCTCACACGGCAACCTGCTTTCGAATATGTACGCCGCGATGCAGGTGTTCACGCCGCCCGGGCGCGACTATGTGATGCTGAACTTCCTGCCGTTGAGCCATATCTACGCGCGCCTGAGCGATTACCTGACCACGCTGGGACTGGGCACGATGATGGCGTTCGCCGAGAGCTATGACACCATCCGCCAGAACCTGAGCGAGGTGCGCCCGCACGCGATTAACGGTGTGCCGCGCCTCTACGAGAAGGTGCGCGAGCGGCTGCTGGAGGCGTTTGAAAGCAAGCCGCTGCTGCGCATGCTGGGCAAGTGGGGGCGACGCAAGGCGCTCCAGAAGGTGTTCGGCGGGCGAATCGTCTGGATGACCAGCGGCGGCGCTGCGCTCGACCCGCAGGTCGCCGAGTTCTACTGGGAACACGGCTTCCAGCTCTATCAGGGCTATGGGCTGACCGAAGCCTCACCCGTCATCGCCTGCAATCGCCCGAACGATAACCGAATCGGCACCGTCGGCGTGCCTTTTCCGGGTGTGGAGGTGCGAATCGCGGACGACGGCGAGCTGCTGGCACGCGGTCCCAACATCATGAAAGGCTACTGGCGCAAGCCCGAAGCGACCGCCGAAGCCATCGACGCCGACGGCTGGCTGCACACAGGCGACTGCGCCGCAATCGTGGAGGACCGATACATCCGGATCACCGACCGCAAAAAGGACATTTTTGTGCTGGCAGGCGGCAAGAACATCGCGCCCGTCGCGCTGGAGACCGCCCTCGTGCGCAACCCCTATATTGAGCAGGCGATGGTGTACGGTGATAAGAAGAAGTTCGTCTCCGCGCTGATTGTGCCCGACTTTCCGCGTCTGGAACAGTGGGCGCGCGAGCGGCAGCTCCCGTTCCAGAGCCGTGAGGACCTGGTCAACCATCCCGAAGTATATCGGTGGATGGAGCTGCAGGTGGCGGACGCCCTGCGCGACTTCGCGCCCTACGAGCAGGTGAAGCGGTTCGTGCTGCTTACGGAGCCGTTCACCTTCGAGGCGGGCGATCTGACCATCACGCTCAAGATGCGCCGCGCCCGCATCCTGGAGCGGTATCAGGCGCAGCTCGACGCGCTGTATGAGTGACTCTTGCAGCGACGCATTTAGCAACCCCTCACCCCTACCCTCTCCCTTCTGGGGAGAGGGAGCTTATTATTTACAGGGTACGGGCTCAACTCTCAGCTTGCCTGGGGCAGCCCCGATTCGGAAGATGGGGTGAACCATTTGCGCAGGGTCGCTTCCAGTCGCTCGCGCAGGATGGGTTTCTCCAGATAGTCGTCCATGCCACAGGCGAGACATTTGTCGCGATCACCCGAAAAAGCGTGGGCAGTCAGCGCGATGATGAGCTGATGCCTGCCTGTGCCCTGCTCACGCTCGCGAATATGGCGCGTGGCTTCGTAACCGTCCATCTCCGGCATCTGGCAGTCCATCAGCACCAGATCGTAGGCTGTTTCGGCGGTCTTCTCAACGGCTTCACGCCCGTTGGTGGCAATCTCCACCTGACAGCCCATCTGCTCCAGCATCCGCGCGGCGACCTTGCAGTTGATGGCGTTATCTTCCACCAGCAGCACGCGCAGGGGCGGCAGCGGCGGCAATTCGGCAGCAGGGGCGGCTGTGTCGCGCTCTGGAACAGCATCCACGGGTTCTAACGGCACTTCGAACCAGAAGGTGCTGCCTTTGCCGGGTTCGCTCTGCACGCCGATGCGCCCGCCCATCGCCTCCACCAGCTGCTTGCAGATAGCCAGCCCCAGCCCTGTGCCGCCGTACTGGCGCGTGAGGGTGCTATCCGCCTGCACAAACGGCTCAAAGATGGTGTCCAGCCTGTCAGGTGGGATGCCGATGCCTGTGTCCTGCACGGCAAAGTGGAGCAGCGGCGTGGTCGCCGCGCCCTCACTCGCGGCATGCGCCGATTCGCCGTCAGGTGGATTGACAGGTTGCACGCGGAGGGTGATGCCGCCCGCATGGGTGAACTTGAGCGCGTTGCCGACAAGATTTGCCAGAATCTGGCGCAGGCGCACAGGGTCGCCCCGCACCCATGCAGGCACGCGCGGGTCTATCTGCGTCTCCAGCGATAGGCCCTGCTGAACCGCCTTCGCCTTGAACAGCAGAACCACATCGCGGATGAGACCGGGTAGCTCGAAGCGCGTGTGAGCCAGCGTGAACTGTCCCGATTCGAGGCGGGCGATGTCGAGAATGTCGTTCAGCAGAGCCAGCAGATGCTCGGCACTGCTCTGAAGCGTGCGCAAATAGTCACACTGCTCGTCGGTCAGCGGCGTCTGCAACAGCAGTTGCCCCATGCCGAGAATGCCGTTCATCGGCGTGCGGATTTCGTGGCTCATGGTTGCCAGAAAGCGCGATTTGGCTTCGCTGGCAGCCTGGGCTCTCTTGAGCGCGTCCTGCAGCTGTTCCACCAGCTGCTGGCGTTCCTGCTCGAAGTGGTGGCGTTCCAGCGCGAGCGTGACGATGCCCGAAAAGTCGCGCACCCACTGCCACTCTTCAGCGGAAGGCTCTCTCGGCTCGCGATGATAGATGGCGAAAGTGCCCAGCACCCTGTTCGGAGACGCCATCAGCGGCACGGACCAGCAGGAGCGCAAACCCGCCTGCTGTGCCAGCTCGCGATACCCTTCCCAGCGCGGGTCGGTCGCGATGTCCGTTACAATCACGGGTTCGTGCAGATAGGCTGCGCTGCCGCAGGAGCCGACATTGTCGCCGATCCGCACGCCATGAATGGCTTCATTATAGAAATCGGGCAGGCTGGGCGCGGCGCCATGCAGCAGCCGCTCGCCCGTCTCATCCAGAATCAGGATGGAGCAGAGCGCATCGGGGAACCGCTGCTCGAACAGGCGGCAGACCGTTTCCAGAACGGTTTTCAGCGGCACGCCCTGCGCCACCTGCTCCAGTATCCGCTTATGTGCCTGCAACGCCAGGTTCTGGTGGAACAGCCCTTCGGTTGCCATGTCGTAGGCGTGCTGGAGGCGTTCCATGTTCGCCTCTAAATGCGCGTAGGTCGCATTCACCGCGTTCAGAAACGCCTCCATCGCCGTTAGCCGCGTCGGGCAGCACCAGTCGCGCGGGTCGGTACTACCAAAGTACCGTTCCAGTTGATGAATCAGCGTGGTGTTGCTGGCTTTCATCGCTCCACCCACAGGGTGATGGTCATCGTCTGGTTGTGCAGCTCACAGCGGGCGGTGGGGTTGAAGGGGCAGATTTCGCCGTTGGAGTAGAAGCCCATCCGTTGAGTTGAATCGCCCAATTGACGGCGCACGGCTTCGACCTCCTCGGCGATGAAGTCGCCCATCAGGAAGTAGCGTCCGATGCAGCTGATGAGCAGGGCAACAGGCGGCTGCTGTTCGTGGAGACCCTGAAGGGCGTACTGCGCCGACTGCTCCGCGCCGTCCACCAGCTCATCGAATCGGGCGTGCATCAGGCGTACCCAGCCGCCTTCGGGCACATCACCTGCAAAGATGAGCGCGCCCCGCTCCCTGTCGATGCCCAGCAGGGTGCGGATCAGACCCTCAGGCTGCTGCTGATGGTCATAGAGCGCGATCGGGAACAGCAGTCCAGTGGCGGGTAGCCCGTCGGCGTCCTTGCCCAGATACCGATCGTAGAGCATCAGCGCGGGCTGACCGTCGAACTCGTACACCACATTGCCCTTCGTGCGCGTGGCTTGCAGAAGGGGTCCGAACGGTTTCCAGCCGCCGATGGCGGCGTGCCCCACACGGAACTGCTTGCCGTAGAAGCCGATGGCGACAGCCGCCTTCGGCAGAACCTGTTCGCCTGCCACAATCAGCGTCTGCTGGAAGCGACCGCCATCGTTTGCCAGCCCGCCCGTGATGGGCACATGGGCGCCAACGGCTTCCTGCACACCGCGTGCGAGCGCGGAGCTGTTCACCCCGATGCCGTCCGCAAGCAGCAGCACATACGCCAGCTCCGTATCTGCCAGCGCGCGTCCCAGCTGCTGACCGACGGTGTATGAATCAGTGAGGTCGGGCACGAGCGCCGAGGCAAGCCGCAGGCGCGTCTGCTCGAACTGCAGGAGCGTGAACACGGGACAGGTATCGATGCCCTGATTCGTGATGGTCACATCGCTGCTGGCGCCCGCCACAATTGCCACCTGCGACCAGGCTCGCAACGCCCGCTGAACGGCAGGCTCGCTCAGCTGCTGTGTGCTGCCAAACATGAGCAGCAGGCGACTCGCACATTCGCCTCCTGTGCTGCCATCCACAGGGGGCAGCGATTCTATGCCACGAAACTGCCGAACCGTTATCATGGGGCATTCCCTCCAGAGGGATTTTTCCACCAGGGACACGCTTTTTACAATCCTGAGCGAGTGCGGGGAGCAGGCGTCTGGCTGGCATGAGGTAACTGGCATGAGGTAATCTGTCGATGTGGTTCAGCGGGCGATTGAGCGGTTGCGGGAGGCGCTGCGCGGCACGTCGTACGAGGGGCGGGTCTATCTCGTGGGCGGCTCTGTGCGCGATCGGCTGCTCCAGCGCCCCCTGCCGAACGACCTGGACCTCGTGCTGGAAGGCGACGCGCTTATGCTGGCAAACTGGCTCTATGAGCAGGGCATCAGCCAGCACGCGCCCGTCGTCTATCGCAACTTCGGAACCGCGAAGGTCACTGTCGAAGAGGTGCCCATCGAGATTGTTACGGCACGCGCCGAATCGTACCGCGCGGAGAGCCGCAAGCCCATTCAGGTCAAGCCTGCTTCGCTTTATGAAGACGCCCTGCGCCGCGACTTCACCATCAACACGCTGCTGGAGAACCTGCACACCGGCGAGATTGTGGACCCGTTGGGATGCGCTCTTCAAGACCTGCAGGCGCGTGTGCTGCGAACCCCTCGCGAGCCGAAGCAGACCTTCCACGAGGACCCGCTCCGCATGCTGCGTGCCGTCCGATTCGCCATCCAGCTCGATTTTACAATCGCCCCCGAAGTGTGGGAGGCGATTCGGCAGGAGGCGCACCGCCTGCAGATTATCAGTCGGGAGCGCATCCGCGACGAGTTCACAAAGATTCTGGAGCAGGCGGGCGCGGCGCAGGGACTGCAGATGCTCCTTGAAAGTGAGTTGCTCGCGCAATTTGGGCAGCCCCTTCTGCCGATGGTCGGCTGCACGCAGCCAGGGGGTTATCACCTGTATGATGTGTGGACGCACAGCGTGAAAGCCGTCGAGGCGTTGCCATCGGATGAGGTGCTGGCACGCCTGCCGCTGCCCGCGTGGGAGCTGCGCCTGGCGACGCTCTTGCACGATGTGGGCAAACCCGCCACGCGCACCGTCGACGAAAACGGGGTTGCCCATTTCTACGGGCACGCGCGGGTGGGAGCGGACATCGCCCGCCAGTGGCTGCGTGAGATGAAGTATCCCAGCGCGACCATCGAGCGCGTGTGTCGGCTGATTGCCCTGCATATGCGACCCGGCGAGTACAGCCCGCGCTGGAGCGATTCAGCCATCCGACGGCTGATTCGCGACGCGGGCGAACTGCTGGAGCCGTTGCTGATCATGGTGGAAGCCGATATTCAGGCACAACGCGCCGACAAGCCGCGCGCCGATCTGAACGAGTTGCGCCAGCGCATCGAGGCGATACGCGCCCGCGAGGATACCCGCCACTGGCAAAGCCCGCTCACAGGCGACGAGCTGATGCAGCAGCTGGGCTTGAAGCCGGGCGCGCTGATTGGCAGGCTCAAAGCGGCACTAACGAACGCGGTGCTGGAGGGGCAGCTGGCGCCCGACGACAAGGCGCACGCCCTGCAAATCGCCCGCGAGCTGCTCGCGCAGTGGCAGGCGGATGAAACAGTGGCTTGAGCCTCTCGCTCAAGCGGATGGAGATTCGCAGCGCTCGCCCGCCGCCTGCGCAATTAATGTGCGCGGCGGGATGAATTCGATCTGCTCCTTTAGCAGCTGCAGCGTCTCGACCGTCGCGTCGGGATTGTAGCGCAGCAGCTGCCCCACGATGGCTTCGGTCGACTCTTCTGGTGTGGACGCGCCGCTGGTGATGCCAATCACGCGATAGTTGTGCGCCCATTCGGGGCGCACCTCGTCGGGTTCCAGCAATAGATAGGCGGGCACGCCCTGCGCCCGCGCAACCTCGCACAGGCGGTTCGAATTGCTGCTGGACTGGCTGCCGACCACCAGCACCAGATGACACCGCTGGGCGAGCGCCTTGACCGCCGCCTGACGATTGGTGGTGGCGTAGCAGATGTCCTCCTTGCGCGGCAGCTCTATCTGGGGGAATCGGCGGCGCAGCACGGCGATAATGGCGTTCGCCTCGTCCACGCTCAGCGTGGTCTGGGTGGCAATCGCGAGCGGGCGGTCGGGTGGAACCTGCACGCGCTCCGCTTCCTCCACCGTCTCCACCAGTGTGATCTGGTCGGGCGCGTGCCCCATGCTGCCCATCGCCTCCACATGCCCGCGATGCCCAATATAGAGGATGTGGTAGCCCTGTCGGGCGAATCGGATGATCTCGCGGTGAACCTTGCTCACCAGCGGGCAGGTGGCGTCCACCACACGCAGGTTGCGCTCCGCCGCCTGCTGGCGCACGGCGGGCGAGACGCCATGCGCGCTGAACACCACCACCGAGCCAGGCGGCACCTCGGATAGGTCTTCCACAAAAATCACGCCGCGCCGCTCAAACGCGCGCACCACATGCTCGTTATGCACAATCGCGTGGCGCACATAGAGTGGCGTGCCGAACGCCTTCAGCGCAAGGTTCACCACCTCAATCGCGTAGGCGACGCCTGCGCAGAAGCCCCGCGGCGCCGCCAGAATAATCTTCTCCATGCGCCCCCAAGTATACCTCATCCCGGAGGGGTGAGGGAGAAACTAAGTCCCTCTCCCCCTTTGGGGGAGAGGGTACGGGTGAGGGGGCTTCACACAGATGGAGAGCGACCCGGCGCCGCCGGGAATGCCCGGTGCAATCAGTCCGGGTAGGGGCGTGGGGACCGCGCCCCTGCTCCTGGGATGCCCAGCGCAATTAACCACACCAGCATCTGAATCAGCGCGGCGGAGGCGTATGGCAGGATGTCGCTGTAATGCAATAGCCCGTTGCCCCAGATGGGACCGACGATTCGGGCGAGGCTCTCCAGCGAGCCTGCCACCCCCTGCACGCGACCCTGCTCGTCCGCGCCTGCCGCCTGACTCAGCAGGCTGGTAAAGCATGGCAACGCGAGCGCGCCGCCCACTGCTGCGACGCTTGCCATCAGCAGGAAGAGAGGGATGGAGTGCGTGAGCGCTGCCACGAGCAGTCCCGTGCTGTTCAATCCCAGCCCCATCAGCAGCGTGCGCCGTTCGCCCAGCTGCACCACGACGCGCCCTGTGACCGTCGCCTGCATGAGCGCAGCGATAACGCCGACCATCGTCAGCACATAGCCGTTCTCCACTGGTCCCAGCCCGAACCGCGTGTGGGTGAACAGCGCGAAGGTGGTCTGGTAGATCGAGTTGGCAATCCAGATGAGCAGGTCGATCCAGAGCAGGCGTCCCAGTACGGGTCGGCGGATGAGCGCGGGCAGTTCACGCCAGGGCGAAGGGCGCCGCGCGGGGGTCATGTGCACGGTTTCGGGCAGCCACCGCCAGCCGAGCGCGGCGGCAATCAGCGAGATGCCCGCCGCCGCCCACGCTGGCGCCGCCAGCCCGAACCGCGCCAGCCCGCCCCCTATCGCCGGTCCCAGAATGAACCCCAGCCCGAACGCCGCGCCAATCAGCCCGAAGTTGCGTGCCCGCTCGCGCGGCTCGCTGATGTCCGCAATATACGCCCGAACCGTCGTGATGTTGCCACCTGTGAAGCCGTCCACAATCCGCGCGGCGAACAGCCAGACCATGTTGCCTGCCAGCGCGAGCATCACAAAGCTCGCCGCCGAACCCAGCAGGCTCAGAATCAGCACGGGACGACGCCCCCACCGATCCGACCAGTCGCCCAGAATCGGCGCGGCGAGCATCTGCGCCACCGAAAAGGAGGCGAACAGCAGCCCGACCTCCCACTCCGACGCGCGGAACTGCTGGGCATAAAAGGGCAACAGCGGGATGACGATGCCGAACCCGATCAGGCTCACGCAAATAGTCAGAAAGACAGTTAACAGTGCCCGCCGCTTGACAGCGGGCGCCGAATCGGGCGTGATGCGCACCACGCGACTCATCTCAGTAGCGGCGTTTGCGCTTTGGCTTGTTCGGACGGTTCGGCTTCTTCGTCCTGGTGTCGGTCGCACCGGCGGCTACGGGCTGCTCCGTGCTGGTTGGGGCGGGCGCGGGTGTGGGAGTCGGTCGCGCGCCCGTCGCGGTCGCCCGCAGCGCGCTCTGCTGACGCGCCTGCGTGCGCGCCCGAAACGCCTCCCAGTCCACAATCAGCTGGCTCGCGATAAATATCGACGAGTAAGTGCCCACCAGCGAGCCAATGGTCATCGCCACATAGAAGTGGCGCAGGTCGTGGGTGACGGAACCCCAGATGAAGAGCGGGATCAGCACCAGCAGCAGCGTGAGCGTGATCCAGATCGAGCGGGTCAGCGTCTGGTTCAGGCTGCGATTGACCACCGCCTCCAGCGTCTCGCCCTTTGCCCGATAGCGCAGATTCTCGCGGATGCGGTCGAACACCACGATGGTGTCGTGCATCGAAAAGCCGATGAGCGTCAGCAGGGCGGTCAGGAAGAGCGAGTTGACCTCCCAGCCGAGCAGGTAGCCCAGAATCGCCGAGGAGCCGACCACCACCAGCACATCGTGCGCCAGCGCAATCAGCGATGCCACACCGAATTTGAACCCGCTCCAGCCACCCTCGATCGCGAAGCGGAACGCGATATAGAGCATAATCGCAATCAGCGAGATAATCACGGCGGAGTAGGCGCGTTGCACAATTTCGGCACGCACGCGCGGGCTGATACTGGCGAAGCTGACCTCCTTCAGCGCGCCCAGCGGCTGCAACGCTGCTAAAATGCGCGGCTTATCCCTGTCGCTCGTGTCCGCCACATGCACAATCAGCTGGCGGTTATTGTCCGCGAACTGTGCACCTGCCTTCGTAAAGCCCGCGCGACGCAGCATATCGGTAATCTCGTCGAGGCTCGCCCGAATCGGCTGATCGGCTTGCAGCACCAGCTCGCTTCCACCGGCGAAGTCGATGCCCGGCTTGAGACCGCCCAGCCCCAGCCAGCTGATCAGACCCGCCCCGATCAGCACCGCACTGAGCGCATAGAACAGGCGGCGCCGCCCCACAAAATCGAACCGATCACGCACGCGCTCCAGACCCTCGCCAATCGTCACGCCAATCTGCCGCCTCAGACCAAACAGCTTCGGATCGGGGTGAACGCCCAGCCCCACCAGCGAGTAAAGCAGCGTGCGCGTGCAGGTGATCGCCGTGAAGAAGCTGATAACCACACCAATCGCCAGCGTGGTCGCAAAACCCTGCACGGGACCTGTGCCATAGTTATACAAAATCACGCAGGTAATAATCGTGCTGAGATTGGAGTCGAAAATCGCGGCGAAGGCGCGTTTGAAGCCCGCATCGATGGCTGCCATCAGCGTCTTGCCGATGCGCAGCTCCTCCTTAACACGCTCAAAAATCAGGATGTTGGCGTCGACAGCCATCCCGATGGAGAGGATAAAGCCCGCGATGGCGGGCAGCGAGAAGGTCACGCCCAGCGCCTTGAACACGGCGATCGAGAACAGCACATACAGCCCCAGCGCGATGGAGGCGAGCGTGCCCGGCAGCAGATAGTATCCGATCATGAATAACATGACCAGGATTGTGCCGATGATGCCCGCCTGAACGATGCGATCCCACGCGCGGGCGCCCAGAATCGGCTCCACGCGGGTAATGGTCTCCACGCGCAGGCTCACAGGCAGCGCACCCGCCCGCAGCAGGTCGCGCAGGCGTGTCGCCTCCTTGAGCGTGAAGTTGCCCCGAATCACAGGGTTGCGCAGGTTCGCCGATTCCACCACTGGCGCTGAGATGATGCGGTTGTCCAGCACAATCGCGATATGCTCTTTGAGATAAAGGGAGGTGGCACGGGCGAACTTCTCTTCGGCTTCAGGCTTCAGATAGAGCGCCACTTCAGGGCTGAAGGTCTGGCTGACCACCTCCGCATCGCGCAAATCGTCGCCGGTGATAATCAGCGGAGAGCTTTGAATGATTTGCAGATATTCGGGCGTGCCCTCCTTGATGAGCTTGCCTGGCTCTTTGGTGTTGCCCAGATCGCGGAAGCGCACAATCTCTCCGCCCCGCTCATCTTTTTCGATCACCAGCTCATACCGCCCCATGGGGTTCTTCTCGGTGCGCACATCCTTGAGGTAGCGGAATTCGAGGCGGGCAGTCACCGAGAGCAGGTCGAGCGCCTCCTGCTGATTGGTGAAGCCGGGCAGCTCGATCACGATTTCGCGGTCGCCCCGCTTGAAAATGCCAGGTTCGACCACGCCCAGCGTGTCGATGCGTTTCTGCAGGATGTCCGCCACCAGGTTCAAACGGCTCTGATCCCAGCGCCGCTGTTCTTCAGGGGGCAGTTTCTCCACCTCAGCGCGGAGCGTCATGCGGATGCCGCCCTGCACATCGAGACCCTGGCGGGTCTTGAGCTTGACAACGCCCCAGCCAGCGAGTCCCGCCAGCACAATAATGATGCCCAGATAGATAAAATGCCTTTGCATGCGCGTTCGTCTCCTCCGGATGCCCTCAGCGTCCGCGGGCTATTATACCCCCTGAATCTTCGGCAATTCACGATAGGTGGTGAGTCGGATACCCTCCTGCTGCAGCAGCGATTTGAACGCTGGCTCCAGCAGGATGCGCAGTTCATCCACGCGATAGCGCCAGCTGTCGGTGATGGCGTGCCCTTCCGGGTCATCTTCGCCCAGATGCACGATCAGCTCCGTGACGCCCGGCTTGAGGTCGCGAATGAACTGGTGCAGCCGCTGGCGATGCTGCTCGAAGGCTTCGCCGGGCGCGTATTGCGGGTTCAGGTAATCGATGGTGGGGATGCCCGCCTGCTGGAGGCGCTTGTAAATGGGCATGTAGTCCAGCCCGCGCGTTTTTGCCATCAGCACTATCTCTGGTGTCGGGCTGAACACCATCGGCGTGATTTTGTATTCCATCGCCACCTTGAGGAACACCTCGAAGAAGCGGGGGTCGGCATAGAGCGTGCCCATGTGGGAGTCGAGGTGCGTGGGTCGCACGCCGAACTGCAGGGCGCGTTCGATCTGGGCGCGAATCTCGGCTTCCACCTCCTGCGGGCTGGCATGGCGCACCACCTCCTCCACGGAGCGCCACAGGAATCCCTCTTTGTCGATAAGCCCCTTCACCCTGTCGGGGTGCGCCACAGGGCGCCATCGATAGAACGGCCATTCGCTGGTGAGTGTGAGGTGCAGACCCACATCGGCGGTCGGATTTCTGCGCACCCATTCGGCAGCGGCGGGAAACCAGGGGCAGGGAACCATCATGCTGATGCTGCTGACCACGCCCGCTTCGAATGCCCGAATCGTGCCCCGATTCTTGGCATGGCACATGCCGAAATCGTCGGCGTGAATAATCAGGTACCGCTCCTTCGCGCGCGGCACAAATGCCTCCTGCGGACCAGCTAAACGACGAGCGCTCATAGCAGGGGACAGGTTCGCCAGAGGGCGACTGGTTCCTGCAACCCTGTGGTGATCTGCCCCTTCTCCCAGCACTGTGGGAGAGGGAGGGCTTAATTCGGGTATGCTTTTACTGGAGGTGGTGTGGCATGCAGGATACGGCGGTGCTGATTGTGGATGTGCAGAACGATTTTTGTCCGGGCGGTGCGCTGGCAGTGCCAGAGGGCGACAGGGTTGTGCCTGTGCTGAATCGGGTGGCGGCGCAGGTGGCGCAGCGGGGTGGCACGGTGGTCGCCTCGCGCGACTGGCATCCGCCCATCACGCGCCATTTCGCCGCTTATGGCGGCAAGTGGCCCGTCCATTGCGTGCAGAACACGCCCGGCGCCCAGTTCCACCCTGACCTGAAACTGCCGCAGGGCACCCTCATTATCAGCAAGGGCACCAGCGAGAACGACGACGGCTACTCCGCCTTCGAAGGGCGCACCGAAGATGGGCGCAGCCTGCTGGAGATTCTGCGCGAGCGCGGTATCAAACGCCTGATTGTGGGCGGGCTGGCAACCGATTACTGCGTGCGGGCATCGGTGCTGGACGCGCTCAAAAACGGATTCGAAGTGCTGGTGCTGACCGATGCCGTGCGCGGTGTGAACCTCCAGCCCGACGATAGCGAGCGCGCCCTGCAGGAGATGCAGGCGGCGGGCGCAACGCTGACCGATTCCGACACCCTCATCGCAAAGTGAAGGAGGCTGAACGATGTGCCGTGACGAATCGTTCGTGCCCGTCTCGCTGGAGCCTGACCCCGTGATCGAAGCCTACAAACAGCACATCGACCGCACGCTGCTGATTGAGAACCTCAAGCTGACGCCCACCGAGCGGCTGCGCAGGCTGATGGAGCTGCAGCGGTTCGCCGAGGCGCTGCGCGAGGCAGGCAAACGACTGCGAGAAGCCCGATGACCGACTTTGAGAAGATCCTCCAGCAACTGCACGCGCACGGCGTGGAGTTTATTCTGATTGGCGGGGTGGCGGCGCGGGTGTTCGGTTCCGCCCGCCTGACCGATGATATCGATATCGTTTATCGGCGCACGCCAGAGAATCTGCAACGGCTGGTGGACGCGCTGGCGCCGTATCAGCCCTATTTGCGGGGCGCACCGCCCGGACTGCCCTTCCGCTGGGAGGTTAGCACGCTCCGACACGGCTTGAACTTCACGCTGACCACCCAGCTGGGCAGTATCGACCTGTTTGGCGAGGTGGTGGGCGGCGGCACCTATGAACAGCTGCTGCCATCCACCCTCACGCTGGAGATTAGTGGTATCCCCTGCCGCTGTGTGACGCTGACCAAGCTCATCGAGCTGAAACGCGCGGCAGGACGCCCACACGACCTCGAAGCCATCGCCGAGCTGGAAACCCTGCAGGAGCTTTCCGACGGGGCATGACGGTGCTATCGGGCGGCTAACGGCGCGCGGGCATGGGCGTCGAGATCGAAATCGGCGCGTTCGCCCGCCCGCAGGCGATAGTAGCCCGCGCAGGCAATCATCGCGGCGTTATCGGTGCAGTAGTGCAGGGGCGGGATGAACAGCTGGAGCCGTTCGCGCTCGGCGGCGTCGCGCATCTGGCTCTGCAGGGCGGAGTTCGCCGCGACGCCGCCCACCACCGTCAGCGTGCCAGTCTGACACTCCCGCGCTGCCCGCACCGCTTTGACCGTCAGCACATCCACGACCGCCTGCTGGAACGAGGCGCACAGGTCGGCAATCGTCGCCTCGTCCAGCTCGCCTGAAGCGCGCAGGCGCTCCACCTCGCGCAGAACCGCCGTCTTCAACCCGCTGAAACTGAAGTTGTAAGTGCTCTCCAGCCATGCACGCGGGAACGCGAACGCATGGGGATCCCCCTTGCGTGCCAGCCGATCAATCGCGGGTCCGCCGGGGTAGCCCAGCCCCAGCAGCCGCGCGACCTTGTCGAACGCTTCGCCTGCCGCGTCGTCGAGCGTCTCGCCCAGCAGCCGGTAATCGCCGTGCGCTTTCGCCAGCACCAGCTCGGTGTGCCCCCCTGACACAATCAGGCACAGGTGCGGGAACGGGATGGGCGCGTCGGGTTCGGTGAGGAACGCCGAGTAGAGATGTCCCTCCAGATGGTGGACCCCAACGAAGGGGCGGTCGAGCGCGAGCGCGAGCGCTTTGGCGGCTGCCAGCCCCACCACCAGCGCGCCCACCAGCCCCGGACGGTTGGTGACGGCGATCCCGTCGATATCGCTCCAGCGGATGCCCGCCTCGTCCAGCGCCTGCTGAAGGATGGGGTTGAGCCGTTCCACATGCTGGCGGGCGGCGGCTTCAGGCACGATACCGCCCCAGCGCGCGTGCAACTCCGCCTGCGAAGCGACGATGCTGCTGCGCACCTGTCGCCTCTCCAGCACAGCGGCTGCCGTCTCATCGCAACTGGTCTCGATGCCCAGAATCACACGCACCAGCAAGATTATACTGCTTCGCGGTCGCGGGGAGCGGTGCGCAGTTTCTCGATGGCGTGCAGGAGCCAGCGGCTGCTGCGGGCGAGCGGGTCGTTCGGCTGCTGCGGATCGAGCGGTTCGGGCGTGCGTCCCATCGCCAGATCGCGCATGAAGCGCTCCACCTGACGCAGGCGCTCGCGCTGTTCCAGCAGGGCGTGCGCGACTGGTTCCCAGTGTGTACCGCGCAGCGCGTGCAACGCCGATTCGTCTTCCCCCGTCAGAAGCCAGCGGGTCATCCGTCGTGCGGGGCGCAGATAGAAGCGCCAGAACCAGCCCATCAGCAACGCGCCCATCAGCACACAGAACCATAGCGCCTGCATGCGGCGGGTGCAGCCCTGCTGGATGCGGGTCTCATGCCAGCCCATCAGCGCCTGCTGGAGCGACTGGAGAGCCGCCTGAAGGCTGTCCTGACTCTCCAGATGGAAGGCGTGCAGGGTTTCGAGGCTGATGCTGCGGGCGTCGGTACGGCGCAGATACTCCTGCAAGCTGGCACTGATCTGTTGCCATTCCATCTCGGTGCGGATGACCGCCCAGTGCAGGGTTTCGGGCGCGCCGGGCTGCTGGAGGGGCGGTTCCAGCGCGTTCCGCAAGGCGCGGAAGGCACGCTCGGCTTCATGGGTGCGCTCGCGCAACTGCGCCTGCACAGCCGCCGGCTCCACACCGCTGGCGCGCACCATCGGCGAGGCGCTCGCGCCCAGCACTGTGACCAGCCGCTCACAATCGCTCACCGCCTGCTGGAAGCGCACCCACGCCGCCATGAGCTGAACTTGCTGAATAATCGTGTGCCCCAGCGCCTGCTCAACGAGCCACACGCGCCATAAGCCAATAAGCAAGCACAGCCCGATGAGCCACAGCCCAACCGTCTCCCAGTTCAAACGCCGTTCGCCCATATCGCTGACCGCTGCTCCAAATGTTGTTCCATATTGCCTGCCGAAATAGCGATGCAGGACACACTCTGATGAGGGCGAATCGCATACCCATGCGAGTTCGAACGCGCTATTGGCTCGGATGGTTGTGCTATCTGTTGCTGGTCAGCCTCGCCTGGAGCGGTTCGAACCCCTCGCTGACGGAGGCTATCGAACGCATTCGGGACGAGGGGCTGAACCACTCGCAGGTGATGCAGACGCTCTCGTATCTGACCGATGTGATTGGACCCCGCCTGACAGGCTCCCCTGCGCTGTGGCGAGCACACGAATGGACACGCGACCAGCTGCAGCGCTGGGGCTTGCAAAACGCCCGAATCGAGAGCTGGGGCACTTTCGGACGCGGCTGGACGCTCAAGCGCTTCTCCGCCGAGATGGTCGAACCGCAGTGCATGCCGATTACGGGCATGCCGAAGGCGTGGTCGCCCGGCTTCCGTCGCCCCATCACCGCCGAAGTGGTCTATATCGACGCGCGCACGCCTGCCGATCTGGAGAAGTATCGGGGCAAACTTCGGGGCAAGATTGTGCTGAACACGCCCGGTCCAGTGCCGCTGGGCTTGCTGACCGAGCCGCTCGCTCGCCGACTGGAAAGCGAATCGGAGCGCATGCAGCCGCGCCGCCGACCCAGCACAGGTCCCCCCACCTCGCCCGAGCTGGAGGACGCCAAATATCGCCTCTATGCACAGGAGCGCGTCGCGCTGGTGGTGGAGACCAGTGTGGTCGGTGAGGGTGTCGCCATCCGCGTGATGGGCGCCCGCACCGTCCGCCTCAACGAGAGCGACCCTACACGCCCATGGCAACCCGGCGCGCGCGTCATCCCCCAGATTGTTATCGCGCCTGAACCGTACAACCGCATGGTGCGCATGCTGCAACAGGGCGAACGGGTCAAAATGAGCGTGAATCTGCGCGTGGAGTTCCATGAGAACCAGCAGGGCTACAACACGATTGCCGAAATCCCCGGCACCGACCTGAAAGACGAGATTGTGATGCTGGGGGCGCACCTCGATTCGTGGCACGCGGCGACGGGCACCACCGATAACGCGGCGGGCGTCGCGGTGTGCATGGAGGCGGTGCGCATTCTGATGGCGGCGGGCTTGCAACCGCGCCGCACGATTCGGATCGCGCTCTGGGGCGGCGAGGAGCAGGGTCTGCTCGGCTCCCGCGCCTATGTCGCCCAGCACTTCGCCCGCTGGGAAGGTACGGGCGAAGGGCGCCGACTCATCACAACGCCCGATTATAACCGATTCTGCGTCTACTTCAACTACGATAACGGTGCAGGACGCATTCGCGGCATCAATCTGGAGGGCATCGAAGCGCTTCAGCCCATCTTCGCCGAGTGGCTCAAACCGTTCGAAGACCTGCAGGCGACCACGATCTCCATGCGGGGCACTGGCAGCACCGACCATGTGTCGTTCAATAGCGTCGGGCTGCCCGGCTTCCAGTTCATTCAGGACCCGCTGGAGTACGGCACGCGCACATGGCACACCAATCAGGACTACTATGACCGTGCGCCTGCCGAGGACCTCAAGCAGGCGGCGACGATTATGGCGGCGCTGGTGTATCAGGCGGCGATGCGGGATGAGCGGCTGCCGCGTCGGGAGCTGACCGCGCCCCGCGCCGCGCTCATGCCTGCCCATTCAGGCGCAGGCATGGACGACGAGCATGACCATTAGTCGCCAACAGGTTTCGCGACCGACTGGGTGAAGGCGATGTAGTCTTCGAGCGTTTCGAGGGCGCGCCCCGTTTCGATGGCGCGGAGGGCGATATTCGCGCCGTCGCGCGGGTCATCCACACGCCCCGCGATCCAGAGCGCCATCGCCGCGCCCGGCAACAGCGCCCGCATGCGCTCTTCATCGTCGCCAGCGAGCGCGGCGCGGAGGTAGCTCGCGTTCTGTTCGGGTGTCTCGCCCGCGATGATCGCGCTGCCCATCACGCGCTCCAGACCGATATCTTCGGGCGTGAACTCAAAAGTTTCGACAGAGCCGTCGGGCTTCAGGTGCGCGGCGACCGTTGTGCCAATCGGCGACACTTCGTCCAGCCCGTCCATGCCGTGAACGACCAGCGCACGCTCCACGCCCAATCGCCACAGCGCCTCGGCGAGAATCGCAATCCACTGCCAGTGGAACACGCCGAGCAGTTGATAGCGGGCGCCGGCAGGGTTGGTGAGCGGTCCGAGCAGGTTGAACACGGTGCGCACGCCCAGCTCGCGCCGCACGGGCGCCACCGTGCGCATCGCGGGGTGATGCGCCGGCGCGAACAGGAAACCGATGCCGATCTGCTCGATGGCTTCGGTGACCTGCTCTGGCGTGAGGTTAAGGTTCACGCCGAGCGCCTCCAGCACATCGGCGCTGCCGCATCGGCTGCTGACCGCGCGATTGCCGTGCTTGGCGACGGGCACGCCCGCTGCCGCGACCACGAACGCAATCGCGGTGGAGAGGTTCCATGTTTTGATGGCGTCGCCGCCTGTGCCACAGGTGTCCAGCAGGCTGAGTGGGGGCACGGACACGCGCACGGCAAGCGCGCGCATGGCGCGGGCGAAACCGACCAGCTCGTCCAGTGTCTCACCTCGCGTGCGCAACGCCATCAGCACGCCCGCAATCTGCACAGGGGTCAACTCGCCCCCCATCAGCGCGCGCATCAACTGCTCCGCCTCGCTCTCGCTCAGGATGGAGCCTTCCAGCACTTTTCGGGCTATCGCGTCCATGGTTATTGGGTCGGGTTTCAGCCCAGCGCCGTGCGGATGGCGTGGGCAAGCCGCTGCAGGCATTCGTCGACCAGCTCGGTCGTTTCGGCTTCGACCATCAATCGGATGGCGTTTTCGGTGCCGGAGGCGCGGATGTTGAGCCGTCCGCGCCCATTGAGCTGCGCCTGCGTCTCCTGAATGGCTGCCTGCACGATGGGATGCCCCTGCCAGGCGTGCTTATCGCGCACGGGCAGGCTCATCAGACGCTGGGGGAACGGCTCAAACGGATGGGCGATCTCTGAGAAGGGGCGCTCGCCCTGCAGATAGAGCGTCAGGGTCTGCAACAGTGTAATCAGCCCGTCGCCTGTGGTCGCCACCTCGCGGAAGATGATGTGCCCCGACTGCTCGCCGCCGATGAGGGCGCCGTGCTGACACATCGCTTCGGCGACATAGCGGTCGCCCACGCGCGTGCGCACCAGCTGGATGCCTTCCTGCTGGAGCCGTCGCTCCATGCCGAGATTGCTCATCTCGGTGGCGACCACCACGGGCGGGTTCAGCGTGCCCTGCGCATGGCGGTGCAGCGCCCACAGCGTCATGATGCTGTCGCCATCCACCGGGTCGGCGTTCTCGTCGCAGAACAGGGCACGGTCAGCGTCGCCATCGAACGCCACGCCCAGCTCCGCGCCCGATTGCAATACCGCCTGCTGCAAAAACTCTAAATGGGTGGAGCCGCAGCCCGCATTAATATTATCGCCGTCTGGCTCACAGGCGAACAGGCTCACCTTCGCACCCAGCTCGGTCAGCAGCGTCGGCGCGTAGAGGCTGGCGGCGCCGTTGGCGCAATCGACGGCGATATGGATGCCCTGCAACGGCTCGCGCTGACCCGTCCACTCACGCATCAGGTGCAGCAGATAGAGCAGGTACTGCTCGCGCTCGCGCTCATCATAGTGCCACTGCCCGATTGCCGCTGCAGGGGGATAGGGGCACGGTTCCTCCAGCAACGCTTCAATCGCGAGTTCCGCATCATCGGGGAACTTGTAGCCGTCGCCGCCGATGAGCTTGATGCCGTTATCCTGCGCGGGGTTGTGCGAGGCGGAGAGCGCGATGCCCAGATCGTAGTGTCCTTCGCGCACGAGGTAAGCGATGGCGGGCGTGGGCAACACGCCCGCGGAGGTGACCTGGGCGCCCTGCGCACAAAGCCCGCTGATGAGCGCCGTTTCGAGCATCGCACCGCTGCGCCGTGTGTCGCGCCCGATCAAAATGCGAGGCACAGGCAACTGCTGCTGCAGATAGCGGGCAATCGCGCGCCCCAGCCGCAGCACAAAGTCGGGCGTGAGCTGCTCGTTCGCCACGCCCCGAATGCCATCAGTGCCAAAATAACGCTTCATTTTTTTCTCTTTATGGGTGTCGCACCCTGATAAGCGAGTTATACCTCGATATCGATTCCCTCCGCGGTGGTGGGCTGTTCGGGGCGACGAGCCACAATCACGCGGCTGGGACGCAGCACGCGCTCGCCGATGCGGTAGCCGCGCTCGACCTCATCGATAATAATTCCGTCTTCGTACTCGGTGGTTTCGATGCGCTGAATCGCTTCGTGCAGGTTGGGGTCGAACGGTCGCCCCACCGCCTCGATGGGATGAATATCGTAGCGGGCAAGCAGGGCTTTGATCTGTCGCTCGGTGAGGCGCACGCCCTCCAGCAGCGGCTCCAGGTCGCGCGTCGCCTCCGCCGCCTGCAACGCCCGCTCGAAGTTGTCCAGAATCGGCAGCAGCTCCTCCATCAGCGATTCGAGCAGGCGCAGGCGGCTACGCTCCATCTCGTCCTGCTGGCGACGGCGATAGTTCTGGAAGTCCGCCAGCGTGCGCAAATAGAGATTCTTCTGCTCCTCGAGCGCGCGCTCCATCTCCTGCAGGCGCGTCTGCAGGGCTTCCAGGTCCTGGCTCACCGCCTCGCCGTTGCCCGCTTCCTCTACAACCGTCGCATTCTCTGCCTGTATCGTCTCGTTCGTCTCCGCTGGGCGCTCCTCCATGCACCTCACCTCCTTCATGTTCGATACGATTCTACCTGATGAGGACTGGGATGAGCCCTGACAGACTGATGGTATACTTTAGAAGGGATTTACCATGCGCGAGCGGTTCGCCTGGTACTGCATCCTCTATGGCGGGATAGCTGCTGGGAGCGGTCTGATATGGGCGATGCAGGTCTATTCACCGCTGAATCTTAGCTATCTGCTGGCATCGCTGATCCCCCTCGGCGCCGCGCTCATAGGCTGGCAATGCCTTAAAAGCCAGATGCAGAAAGATGAACTGATAACATTCTATATCTTCATCGTGCTCCTGCTTGCGTTGCTGTCTGAATCATTTTACTTCGGCGCCGAAGTGACGACATCCTGGTCTCTCTGGGGCAATCAGGAGACTACCCTGTATAAGCCCGAATTGCTGTCATCGTCGGTTTCGTCCGGGGTTCATCTTGCTCGCAACTTCCTCCTGGATTTATGGCTGCCGTATCTGTTTTTGCTCTGGTTGCGTCAGCCGCTTGCGGAGCAGTTGACGCCGTTCTGGCGTCGCGCGCTGGGAGGCTACATGGTTATCTGGGGGCTGGTTGCGTTGTCGTTCGGGTTGATGGCGTCGCCGCCGATGTACATGCAGATTGCGCCGCTTTCGCAGGTTGCACGCCCTGTGTGGGTGCTGTTGACCATCGCGCTCTACGGGGTGATTATTGTGATAGGCGTTCGGCTCTGGTTGCATCGGGGCATCGCTGGCTGGCTATGGGGCGCAATCGGGCTGAGCCTCATTCTGTTAATGTTCGCGGACTGGTTATGGATAGCCTGGCTGCTTGGCACGGCTCGCTCGCCAGGCACTGCCTCATGGAATTGGCAACAGGTCGGGTATCTGGCGGGCGGATTGAACGATGTGCTGTACTCGCTGGCACCGCTGATTTTGCTGGCGGTGCTTTACAGCGACGAGCTGATGGTAATCGCCTGGCGCCAGCGCAGAGGCGCACACGGGTGAGAGGGTACAGGGAACCGTCCGATAATAGGGACAGGTATAACCTTATCAGGGACGCCATCATGACACAGGCGGAACGCGCGGAACTGGAAAAGTGGATCGAGATGATTTACGAGAAGGCACTGGAGCTGGGGTTAGACCCCTATCCCGTGCATTTTGAGGTGGTGCCCGCGCATGTGATTTATGAGCTGGGCGCGTACGGGCTGCCCGCGCGCTTCTCCCACTGGACCTTCGGGCGCGACTACCATGTGCAAAAGACGATGTACGAATACGGCATCAGCCGCATCTACGAGCTGGTGTTCAACGCCGACCCCGCCCAGGCGTTCCTGCTCGATGTGAACGATTTGCTCTCTCACAAGCTGGTGGTCGCCCATGTGTACGGGCACTCCGACTTCTTCAAAAACAACATCTACTTCGAGCATACCGACCGCCGCATGATTGAGCGGGCACGCCTGCACGCGGAGCGCATCCGCCAGTATGAGGCCGAACACGGTCCGCTGGTGGTCGAGCAGTTCCTGGACGCCGTGCTGTCGATTGAGGAGCATATCGACCCTGTGCTGCCCACTCACGGCGCACCCAGCCGCCACGAGCCGCCCCGCGAGGAACAACCCACTGGCGACACCTACGAAGACATCTTCTATATGGTGCAGCCGAAGCCCAAACCGCAGCCCAAACCGCGCAAAATCCCCGAAGAGCCGCAGAAAGACCTCCTGCTCTTTATCCGCGACCATTCGCGCGTGCTGGAAGACTGGCAGCGCGACATCATCAGCATGGTGCGCGAAGAGATGCTCTACTTTTTACCACAAATTAAAACAAAGATAATGAATGAAGGTTACGCCACTTTCTGGCATGAAAGAATTTTAGAAAATCTACCGCTCACGCCGGATGAGCATGTGCAGTTCCGCAAGATGCACGCTTCGGTCATTCAGCCTGGTTCGCGCCTGAGTTTGAACCCCTACTTTGTGGGCTACAAAATCTTTCGGGATATCGAGCGTCGCTGGAACGGCGAGCTGGAACCCGACGAGCAGGAGAGCGACTGGATGGGTTATCCCATCGAGCGTCCGCAGGGTCAGGGGCTACAGAAGATTTTCGAGGTGCGCCAGCTGGAGAACGACCAGAGCTTCCTGCACAAATACCTGACCGAGCGGCTGGTGCGTGAGTTGGACCTTTACACCTATCGCGTGGAGGAGCAGGACGGTGAGCTGGTGTGGGTGGTGGACGAGACCGACTGGCGCAAGGTGCGCGACGCGCTGGTCGACCAGCTGACCAACTTCGGTGTGCCCGTGCTGACGGTGGAAGATGGCGACTGGGAGCATCGGGGCGAGCTGTATATCAGGCATCACTACGATGGCAAGCCGCTTGATATGGAGCGCACCAGCCGCTGTCTGCGCTATCTGGTCAAGCTGTGGGGGCGCCCCGTGCATATTGAAACCGTCGTGGACGACGAGGAGGTGCTGCTCTCCTGCGACGGGACGAACATCACCCAGCACGCGCTCTAATCGATCTCGCCTGGTGAAAGCCCCATCGGCAGGGGGGCGGGGCGTTCGCAGCGACTTTCGATGGTGATGTGCTGCCTGCTGACCGACGACTCGTTGAAGCTGAGCATCACATCCAGCACATGGTAGGCGAGCGTGCCGCTGGCGCGATGAGGGCGCCCCGTTTGAATCGCGCGTACCATATCGGCAAGCCCCAGCCCGCGACTCTGCTCCGTGTAGCCATTAATCAGCGGCACCTCCGACCACTCTCTGGCGTTTGCGCGCCGGATCAGCACGGGTCCGCCGAAGCCGTTCGGGTCAGGCACCCCCAGTGTGCCCTCCGTGCCGTAAATTTCGATCGGCGGCAGGCGGTGCGCCCACACATCGAACGACATCACCACGGTGGCAATCGCGCCGTTTTCGAACTCCATCGTGCCCGCGATATGGGTCGGCGTCTCCACATGGATAATCTGTCCGCGTTTCGGCTCGCTCTGGATCAGGCGCGTCGGGCGCGTGATTCGTGAGATAGCGCATACCCGCCGCACCGGACCCAGCAGGCTCACCAGCGCGGTGATATAGTAGGGACCCATATCGAGCATCGGACCGCCCCCATGCTGATAGAAAAACTCCGGGTCGGGATGCCAGCGTTCGTGTCCGGGCGAGAGCATGAAGGCGGTCGCGCCGACGGGTTCGCCAATCCAGCCGTCGTCGATGAGCTTGCGGCAGGTTTGCAAGCCTGCGCCCAGAAAGGTGTCGGGCGCACCGCCCACCCGCAAGCCTTTCGATTCGGCTAATCCCAGCACCTTTTGCGCCTCCTGACGGTTGATGCCGAACGGCTTTTCGGTGTAGGCATGCTTGCCAGCCTGCAGGGCGGCGGCGTTCAGCGGCGCGTGCGCCTTCGGCACCGTCAGATTCAGCACCACCTGCACCTCGGGGTCGGCAAGCAGCTCATCGGGGCTGCAGGCTTTCGGAAGGTTGAACTCGTCGGCGCGAGCGCGGGCGCGCTCCAGCACAAGATCGGCAACCGCCACCACCTCCAGCATCGGGAACATGCGCAGCACGCGCAGATAGGTCGGGCAGATGTTCCCGCAGCCAATCACACCCACTCTCATTCGCTCGCTCATCGTCCGCTCACTGGCTCCGTGCCGGTCTTGCCTTCAAACGATTCGCCCGCGTGCGGATGGGTTAAATCCTCAATCGCGGGTCCCATCGTTTGCTGGGCGAAGGGGATTTCCTCGCCGCCCAGCGGGTAGTCCTTGCGCAGGGGATGCCCCACCCAGTCGTCAGGCATCAGGATGCGTTTCAGGTTGGGATGCCCCTCGAACTCGATGCCGAACATGTCGTACACTTCGCGTTCGGGGTAGTTGGCGCCTTCCCAGATGGGCGTCACGGAGGGCACCCGCTCCCCCTCGTTCACCCGCACCTTCAGAAAGATGCGCTGGAACGACACAGGCGAGTAAAGATTGTACACCACTTCGAACCGTTTCGGCTTCTCGCCCGACTGCCATCTGGGCAGCCAGTCGATGCCCATCACATCACTGATATAGAGATAGTTCAGGTCAGGGTCATCGCGCAGCAGCTGGCACACGGGCAACAGATATTCGGGGCGGATGTAAATCCATGTGTCGCCCCGAAACTCGTAGATTTCTTCGATGGCGTCAGGGTAGGCGGCGCGGATTTTCTGAATCTCGATGCGTTCGCTCATGGGTTCGCTCCTGCTTCTGACCTGTCGGCGGCGGTGAGGGCGGGCGTCGGGGTTGAAGGCTGGGGCAGCGGCTTCAGGCGGCGCGGCTCCACAGGGTCTTCCCACTCCAGCGCGCCCTTCTTCAGCTCGTACAGGAAGGTGATAACCAGCAGAGCGCTGAACACGCCCACCACGCTTAGCACGAAACCGCGCATCTCCGCTGGCAGCTCCCGCAAAATCACAAAGAAGGGATAGAGGAAGGCGACCTCCACATCGAAGATGATGAACAGCATCGCGGTCAGGTAGAAATGGACAGGGAACCGCTCGCGGGCGTCGCCGACGGGCGTGATGCCGCACTCGTAGGGCGCGCTCTTGGCAGGTGTGGGACGCTTCGGACCCAGCAGCCACGAGCCGCCCACCATCACCGCGGCAATCACTGCCGCCAGCCCAAACAGAATCAGAATCGGCACATACTCCACCGCCATAGCAGGAACAAGTATACCTGCAGGGTATATTACTTGCGTGAGGGGATGAGCGATGCGATTCACGATGCGTTTCGGAATTGCACTGACAGCCTGCGTGCTGTCGACAATAGCGTTCGCTGCGCCGTCGCAGGACCCGCTTGAGCAGCCCATCACTTTTGACCAGCCCGCCCGGACCGTTAGACAGCTGCTGGAGACGCTCTCGCGTCAGACGGGCGTGCGCCTGTTCGCGCCCAGCCCCATCGACTCGGAGTTCGTGCTGGTCGCGGTGAAGGAGATGCCCCTGAAAGAGCTGATGGAGCATCTGGCGCAGGTGGTGGATGGGGAGTGGTTGCCGCAGCCTGACGGCAGTTATCGGCTCGCCCGCACGCCCCGCATCATCAAGCAGCGCCAGCAGGAAGACAACGAGCAGATTCTGAAGAAGCTGAAAGAGATGCTCGACGATAAATATCTGGCGGATCTTGCGCAGCCGCTCACGGAGGCACAGGCACGCCAGCACCGCGACAAACTCAAACAGCTGATTCAGGAAGCTGAGACCTCCGCCGATTCCGCCGATCGCTTCTGGAACATATCCGCCCGACGCAACTTTGAGGAGCATACTCATGCGCTGGACGCGGGTCGGCGACTCACCCTGCGCCTGATCCGGCAGATAGACCCCAGACGCCTGCTGGAGATACCAGTGGGTGAGCGGCGCGTGTTCAGCAACATGCGGGGACGCTACCTGCTGCCGTTCGGCTTTTCCGTTCAGCCGCTCGTGGAGCAATATATGCGCGAGCAGCGGCTCGTGTATGAGCTGTGGACGCATCCCACCGAGGGGCTGGATGAAAAGCGCGTGGAAGAATTCAACAATCGCTTTACCTATTTGATACCCGACTATCGACTGCGGCAAGAGCTGCCAGATCAACCGCTCACGCGCGTCTATCTGAAAGTGGATCGTGTCGCACCCGATAGTTTCTACTTTTCCGCCGAACTCCTCACGGACGATTTGAAAGAGATGGTTCATGCGGGGTTTGTTGGATCCTACGAACTGGAGTATCGCCGCCTGACAGAGCAGCAGGCTTCGAGAGCGCAAACGCAACAGTCTGCAGAAGCCAAGGTGGAGTGGAGCGAGCCGTCGCGCCAGTTCATCGAGGCGTATCAGGCGATGGAGCGCGCCACCGAGCCGACGCCGCTCCCGCCCATTCTCGATCCTGCCCGCACCGAGCCGCTGAGCCTTATCCCCTCCGATGTGCTGCGCGCCTACGCACGGCACAAAAACAAAAACCTCGTTGCGCATGTCCCCGATAGCCTGTGTGCGTGGCTGCGCACTGCCCTAACACGCGCGAATCTGCAAGCATTTACCAGCTGGCTGGAGTGGTCCTATCAACAGCAGGAGACGGAGCGTGTGATTTTAATCAAGCCCCGATGGTCTTCCTATGAATGGGGCGCGCGCGTCGACCGAAAGGCGCTGAGCGAACTGCTCAACAACATTCTGAAACAGGGCTACATGCGGCTGGAGCATTCGCTCGCTTTGCTGAAACTCTGCGAACCCGTTCAGCATGGTTACTGGCTGCTGGATAGTTACCTGGACATGCTACAGGGCGATTCGTCTATAGTCAGCGACTTCGTTCGGGCTAACCTGCGCCTTCTGCGAAGCCTGACGCCCGCGCAGCTACAACATCTGCAGTCAGGCGGTACGCTGGCGATTAATGCGCTCACCCCCTCCCAGCGGGAGCAACTGATTAAAGATATTTACTACAGCGATTCGACCCTTGAGCGGGACCACAGGTGGGTTGATGAGCAAACTCTCGCCTCCGGGCAGTTGATTCGGCTCTCCGATTTGCCCGCTACCGGGCTGGTGCATGCGGTCTATCCCGACGGCTTGCCGCCAAATGCTGTCCTCAAAGTTGCCGATAAGGAAGAGGAGATGGGTGTCTTCACGCAGCGCAAAGCGGGCGTCTGGTCGGACTTCAGAGAAGCCCTTCATCTGGCGATGGAGATGTTCGTCTTCACCGACGAGAAACGCTTCCTGGCGAACGAGTGGACACGCCGGTACTATCAGCAGAGGATTGAGCGCTACAAAAACTCACCGCTGATGCCAGCAATGCGGAAGCCGTTCACGCTGGTGGTGCAGATGACGCCATTTGTGATGGAGCTGCCCTCGTCAGGTAGCTACTATGGGGGTGCTCGTCTTGCCGATTATCGGCTGCTGAATGACGGTAAGCCGGTGACCTTTGATCAGTTGCCGCCGGAGTTGAAAAAGAAGATAGAGGAGTATCAGCAGAGGTATCGATCTATGCCAGAGGAGTGATGGGGGTGTTGTGGCAGTCGGAGGCGTGGCGGTATCGGCGGTTGCCGTTGTTGCTGGCGGTGGTGGGCGTGGTGGCAGCCTACTGGCTGCAGGAGGTGGGCATCGTGCGGCGTCATGCGCTGCTGCTGGCGTTGCTGGTCGGGCTGGGCTTCTTTCACCCGACCCTGCGCCATCCGCTGCTCATTCTGTTCGGCTACGGCTTGAGCCTCTATTTTCTGTCCAAGTCGCTGGGTTCGTGGGCGGACGCGCCGTTTGGCGGGCTGGAGCCTGTGGATCGCTGGCTGTGGCTGCTGGTGGGTCTGCTGTGTGCGGTCAGCGCGATGGGCATGGGTCGTCCGACGCCGCCGCGCTGGGCGTCGGCGGTGCTGCTGTTCGCGCTGGGCATCTACTTCATCACCTACACCCACAGTGAGATTCGGCACGGGAACACGCTGCAGGTGGTTGCGGGCGCAGGGCTGGCGCTGGTCGCTTTCGTGGCGGGGCTGGCGAGCCTGATCGAAGCCTATGCCCGCCCGCATGCCCACCGCATGCGAAGCGGATAGCGCCCATCCCTGCATTTGCCCTGCTGTAGAGCAGCGATGGGTGCGTGCTCTTGAAGCACCCATCGCTGATAGCTCTGCCGTTGCTCGCCATCAGGCTTACTGCCGCCTGCGCCGACGCAGCAGCAATCCGGCAACACCAAGCGCCAGCGCGCTCAGGGAGGCGGGTTCGGGTATCTGCGCGAAGTCATCCAGATAGAGGGTGTAGGGACCCACCTGAGCGGGGTCCACCGGCTTGAACGCAAGGTGTTCCAGCGTGCCGCGCGCGTTGTCCAGCACACCGTTACCACCCGCAAAGTTGCGGATGGGATCCGTGCTAAAATCGAACACGACCTGCACCCACTGGTCTTTCTGGTTGATGAGCTTGCCCGTTGGGGGTGCCCCTGTCGTGCTGCCGACCCATTCAATGCCGCCTGTGGTGCCGCCGTTGCCCCCGATAGGCGCGGTCGTGCCGTTATCGCGCACACCCAGCGTGATATAAAAGTCGGGCGTGCCCGACGGCACATAGATGTAGAACACCAGCAGGTACGCAAAATCCAGCGCCGGGTTCGGCACCACATTCGCGTTGAAGGTGGTCAGGCGCAGCCACGCATTGGTCGCACCAGTGAACTGCCAGGAGACCTTCAGCGATTGGGAGCCACCAGAAGTGTGATTTTGCTCGCTGGAAACAATGGAGAGGTTAGGGGTTGCCGCCAGAAAGCTGCTGGTTGAACCGGAGAAGCGCGGCGCACGGAACATCACCTCCTGCTGCCCCAGTGTCGCCGATTCGAAATCATAAATCGGGAACACCTGCGCCCATATCGACGCAAGGCTCAACCCCAACAAACCCATCAGTGTCAGCATGCGTTTCATCATTCGAACCTCCTTTCCCCCAGAGAAGGGGGCATGAATTAATGACTCAAAAGCGTATGGAAAGCGGACAGATCCCGCTGCTAACTGCCATTATACAACGGTTTTGCCCGCCGATGCCCTTGCGCATGCCAGAACTGGTGATTTTACGGGGGCTTTAGAAAAGGTATCATGCTCACAGTTCGCAGGAGCAGGTGGCAGGGATGGCGGTCAGGCTGTTGCACACCGCGGATGTGCATCTGGGACGGGCGTTCGGCTATCTGGGCGAACGCGCTGCCGAGCATCAGCAACGCCTGCTGCGCTCCTTCGAACGGCTCATTAACACCGCCCATCAGCATGAGTGCCACGCGATTCTGATTGCGGGCGACCTGTTCGACTCGCCGCGCATCGCTCGCCAGTGGATGAGCCGTGCTGTGGACTATCTCGGCGCGACGCGATTGCCCGTGCTGATTATCCCGGGCAACCACGACCCTGCGGATCGCCATCCGTTTCTGGAGCAGGCTCTGCCGCCGAATGTGCATTTTTTGCCCCGTGCCGGGCGTTATGAACTGCCCATGCTGGAACTGGACATCGTTGCCGGCCCTGCAGGCACTCAGCACGAGTGGGCGCGCCTGCTTGCGCGTGAGCCGAATGGCGCACCGTTCCAGATCGCGCTGCTGCATGGCTCCCTGCCCACGCCCGACGGTCAGGGCGATCTCACACCCGCGATGATTGGTGCCAGCCAGCTGGACTACATCGCGCTGGGCGACTGGCACTCCCCGCGCGACTGCTCCTGCAACGGCGTCGCCTGCTGGTACAGCGGTGCGCCCGAAATGATTCTGCCCGACCAGCAACTGCCCGGCAGGGTGCTGATTGTTAATCTGGAGCGTGGTCAGCCCGCGCAGGTGCAGGCGGTGCAGGTGGGGGAGGTATGCAACGCGATGCTGAGCCTCGAACTGGACGCTTTTGAGAACAGCCAGCAGCTGATGGAGGCGATTCGGGAACGGCTCACGCCTGCCACCGTCGCCCACCTGCGCCTCACGGGCAGGTGGCGCAGCCCCGAACCGCTGGACCCGCTGGAGCTCGAGCAACGACTGCAGCCGTTCTGCCTGTGGCTGAAGGTCGAATCGGCTTTTCAGATGGGCGAGCTTCAGGCGGGCAATCCGTTCGAGCAGGTGTTCGCGTCGGTCGTCGCCGAGCGCAAAGCGCAGGCGGCGCAACCCGCTGAACTGCTGGACGAGGTTCTGCAGCTCGGACTCTATCTGCTGCGGGGAGGGCGGCTCTGATGCGGTTCGTGCGCCTGCGACTGGAAGGCTATCGCCGATTCCGCCAGCCATTTGAGTGTCAGTTTGGTGAGGGGCTGAACCTCATCTGCGGACCGAACGAATCGGGCAAAAGCACCCTGCTGAATGCGCTGCTGGACGCCCTCTATGCGAACCCGTTCAGCATGGCGCGGGAACTGAGCGAGCGCGTCGCCTTCGGGCACCCCGGCGGCTGGCAACTCTGGCTGGAGCTGGAGAGGGACGAGTGTCGGCTCTGCCTCTACAAACGCTACGCGCCCGATGACCCCGCCCGCCGCTCGGAGTTTAGGGTTGTTTCAAGCCCTCACCCCTTTTCCCCCTCTCCCAGCGCTGTGGGAGAGAGGGTTCTGCAATCCTTCTCTCCCACCCGTGGGGGAGAGAGCGCAGGTGAGGGGGCTATCGAAGGCAAAGCGGCATTACAGCGCTGGGAGCAGCTGTGGGGCGTACCGCGCGAGGTCTACCTCGCCACCGCCTGCATCCGCCAGCACGAGCTGAGCGCAATTGCCACTGACAAAAAGAGCCTCCGCTCGCTCCAGCAGCAACTGCGTGAGAACGCCCTCATGACCGACCTCGAACGCATCCTCAAGCTCCTGCAGGACGAAATCAGGTCGGTCGACAGGCAGCTGGAGAGCCTGCATCAGCAGCGAGCCGAGCGCACCACCGCACTCCAGCAGGCAGAGCAAGCCGCCCAGCAGATTCGCGAGCATCGCCAGCGCCTGCAGGCGCTCACCGAGCAAATCGCTCAAAGCCAGCAGCTCATCGAGCAGGAGCAGGCGCTGCTCGAACGCTGGCAGGCGATTCAGCACTGTGAGCGCGTGCGGACGGACGCCGAGCAGCTGCGGCGCGTGCTGGACACCCTCGAACGCATCGATTCGGAACTGCAACGCCTGCAAAACAGGCTCCAGCAGGAGTATGGATCGTTCCTTGCGCTGCCCGACAACTTCTATGAGCAACACATCCTGCCCCTTATCCAGCAGTATGAACGCACCGCTCGCGAGGAGCAGCAGGCGGAGGCACAGCTGCAGCAGTTGCGCCCGCACATCGAACGGCTGATTGCCCGCCAGCGAGCGCGAACAGGGCTGGGTGTGGCGGGCGTCGCGCTCGTGCTAACAGGCGTCTCGCTCGTGCCCGTGAATGGGCTGATTGGCGGCATGCTGATTGGACTGGGCTGCCTCACGCTGCTACTGATGCTGCTGTGGCGACCTGCGAACGCCCGCGAGCTGGACAGCCAGCGTCGCCAGCTGGAGCAACGGCTCGAAGACGCCCGCCAGCAACGCCAGAGCGCCCAGCGACGACTGCTCGCGATGCTCCCGCAAGAGGACAGGTTCGAACCCGACACCAGCGGCGCGGTGGATCACCTCATTGAACGGTTTCGGGAGCGTTATCAGCAGTATCGGCGGCTGTGCAGCGAGCGGGAGAACCTGCAGAGCCAGCGCGAGGGGCTATTGCAAGCGCATGACCCTGACCAGCTGCGCCAGCGATGGAGCCAGCTCGCCATCGAACTGCACGCGCGGGAGAGCGAGCTGAGCCGCGACCCGCTGACAGAGCAGCTTGCAGACCGTCCGCCTGAAGAGTGGCTCCAGCGCCAGCGCCATCTGCAGGCGTTGCTCGCCGAACAGGAGCAGGCAATTCAGGAGAAGCTGCGCCTGGAAGGCGCCCTGAACCAGCTCCAGCTCGAACATGACCCTGCCGAGCTGCGCCTGCAGCGCTGGCGGCTGGAGGAGCAGATCACCGCGCTGGAGCGTCGCCTCGAACGGCTCCGGCTCACGCGCGAACTGCTGCTGGAGGCGAACCGCCGTTATTTGAGCGACTTAAGCCCGCTGTTGAAACCGCGTATAGAAATCTATCTGCCCGCGCTGACCTGCGGACGCTACACGCAGGTGCAGATGGGCGATGGGCTGCTCTTTCAGGTGTATCATCCGCAGGCGGGCGACTGGCTGGACGCCGATCCGCACGAATCGGGCTGGAGCGCGGGCACGCTCGATCAAATCTTCTTCGCGTGCCGATTGGGTCTGTGCGACGCGCTCGCTGGCGACCGCCGCCTGCCCCTGCTGTTAGATGACCCGTTTCTTGCTTTCGATTCGGAGCGGTTGCAGGCGGCGATGGAACTGCTCACCCGCATAACGCAACACACGCAGGTGCTGCTGTTCACCTGCCGCCTGCCCGATTCTCTACCGCCCGATGTGAACCTTATCGAACTGCCGGCGCCTGCGGATCACCAGTCGCGCGCCCAGTAGCGATTGTCGGTCGCCTCGCCGCGCCAGTCGCCGCTGATGGAGGCGTAGCTGCGGTGATACCAGCGCGTGGTGGGCAACAGTCTCCCAGTGCTCTCTCGATGCCTGCAGGAAACACCTTAAAGACAGGGTATAATGCAAGTGCTGGAGGGATAGGGCTGTCCAGCGAGAAGGAGGTTCGCTATGAGAAAAGCCGGATTCACACTCATTGAGCTGCTGGTCGTGATTGCGATTATCGCCATTCTGGCGGCGATATTGTTCCCTGTGTTTGCCCAGGCGCGCGAGAAAGCGCGCCAGACAACATGCACCTCCAACATGAAGCAGATGCTTATCTCTGCGTTCATGTACCAGCAGGACTACGAGGAGAAGTTCCATCGCCTGCTGAGTGGCGAGCGTCGGTTTAACAACGATCCTAACGGACCCGATCAGGCGTTTGGAGCTGAGGATATGCTGATGCCCTATGTGAAGAATCGGGGCGTTTTCTCCTGTCCCAGCGATAATGTGCCCCGCGACGACTGCACAGGTCCTGCAGGTATCTGGTTTCCAATCAGTTATTCCTGGACGCACTACCAGAGCGGTGCGTGGCACGATTCAGCCACCTTTGGAGTTTGTGCGTACTATGCCAGCGAGGACTCGCGTCCAACCGCTGTGATTGGGCGTCCTGCGGAGACCATCGTGCTGTATGAACTCTGGACCACTGTGAGTTACGGACGGTATATGGCATACTGGCGCTGGGATAATCGCAACATTGCCGATCCGAGCTGGCCCGATGCGCCCAACACCTTCTGCTTCAACTGGTGTGGTAACTGCGATGCTCGCATGACCATCGGCGCCCATCAGAAGCTAACCAACTTTGGCTTTGCCGATGGGCATACCAAGCCGATGAACCGCAAGTCGATCATGTACTGGCCCTGGGATCAAACTGCAGCCCAGCAACTGCGCCGTAATCTGATCCACTGGGACGAACGCTACAAGGGGAACTGACATGGACGATCGCACGAAACTGATCGCGCTGATTGTGCTGGTGGTGCTGGCGGTGGCGGTGGCTGCCTACTCGGGCTATCGTTCCTTCCGACAGGAGCAGGGCGAGGTCAAAGGGCGGATTGAGCTCTTTCCTGGCGGCAAGAAAGGCGCAATGGAACGCCAGATGGAGGAGCAGGGACCACCTGCCCAGGCACCACGATACCCCACAGGCGGACGCTGAAGAGGTTCTACCCTGTGAGGGCTGCAAACCGATTCACACGGCTCCCGAAGCTTCGTTTTTTTTGAAGGAAACGGGTTCGGGACAGTGTATTTCTACAGGAGGATGGGGCATCCTGTAGTGAAGGAGGTTCAACGATGAGGCGGCATGGTTTTACGCTGATAGAGTTGCTGGTCGTGATTGCGATTATCGCCATTCTGGCGGCGATATTGTTCCCCGTATTTGCGCGGGCGCGGGAGAGCGCTCGCAAGACCCAGTGCCTGAACAATCTGCGTCAGCTGGGCAACGCTGTGACGATGTATATTCAGGACTACGATGAATATTTCCCTGAACTGGTCAGCGGCGGGTGCTGGGGGCGCGGCACCATCGCCAATTCGCTCTGGTCGCGCCAGATCTATCCCTATGTCAAAAATAAGGGCGTCTTTCTCTGTCCTTCCGCCGCGATTGCACGGGCAGGCTTTCGATTCATGGCGAATGTGCCCGTGCCCGAAGACCCCGAGATTAATCCTCCGCCCTGTGGGAATCAGCATACCGACCGACGCGCGATGCCCATCGGGATGAACAAGTTTTTTGCCCCCTACTGGCAGTGCGATCGAACAACTGACCCTGGTTGCTCGGCTTACTGGGAACCCTGTGACGCGCCTGGCGGCTGTGATGCGGGCTGCCCGCAACACTATGTGCATTCAGCCCGTATCCGCGAATCTGCCAAAATGGTGCTGTTTACCGATGGGGTGACGGACTGCGCCGGAGGCGGCGGCTACTGGATCAATCCCTCTGGACCTGTCAACACCTGGTTCAGTATTTCGGGACGCCATGAGGGGCACAATATTACTTTCACCGATGGGCACTCCAAGTGGTTCCCCGTGCGCCGCGACCCCCAGATCGAGCAGTTGGCAGGGGATAACCGCGTTCGAATCTCTGTCACCCAGCATCGCGGCATGGTCGTCCAGCGAGTGAGCAGTAATACGCAGAACTTCACCTGCGTCAATTTCAACGCTGCCGATGTTCACTGGAATGTGATGACCGCCTATCCGGGCGATAACCAGACCATCGACAACATGTGCAAACCGACAATGTGAGCCTGTGGGTGAGAGCGTCTGCTCTCACCCCATCAACAGGAGGTCAGATGATGAAGCGGGAGGTACCAACCTGGGTATTTGTGATACTGGTAGCGCTGGCGATTGCGCTGGCGGGCTGGTGGCTCTGGAGCAGCACGGGTAGTTCGCGCGAGGATCAGGTTGTGCGCAAAACTTTCGGTAGTGAGGCGCAGCGCGCGCCCGGCGCGAACCAGCCCGGCACCGCTCAGGGCGCTGATGCCCCCTGAGATAAGGGCGTACGGCAGTCCGCCACTGGCTTATCGCTTCAGGTCTTTGGCGACCGCCAGCATTTCGTCGGCGGTCTGAATGGCGCGCGAGTTCACCTCGTAGGCTCGCTGTGCCATGATCAGGCGTACCATCTCCTCCACAATCTGCACATTGGACGCCTCCAGACTGCCGCCGCTCAGTTCGCCCAGCCCGTTGGTGCCCGGCGTGCCTTCGATGGCTTCGCCGGAGGCGGGCGTGGCGCGATAGAGGTTCAGCCCGATACGGCTCAGCCCCGCCGGGTTCACGAAGCGCACCAGCGTGATCTGTCCGATTTCCTCCAGCCCTTCCTGCCCGCCGCGCCGAACAGAGAGGGTGCCGTCGCGTCCCACCTGGATTTCCTGGACATCGGGCGGGATGATAATCTCAGGCTCCAGCGGGTAGCCCATTGAGGTGACGAGCCGACCCTGGCTGTCCAGTTTGAAGCCGCCATCGCGCGTGTAGGCGATGCTCCCATCGGGCATCAGCACCTTGAAGAAGCCATCGCCCTCAATCGCCATGTCGAGCGGATTGCCCGTGACCTGCAGGGCGCCAGGCGTGAACAGCCCGTAGGTGGCGGCAGGACGCGCGCCCAGACCGACCTGCAGACCGCTGGGCACCTGCGCCCCGCCCGCCACGCTCGCGCCTGCAGGACGCAGAGTCTGATAGATCAAATCCTCAAAATCGGCGCGTACCGACTTGAAGCCCGTCGTGTTTACATTCGCCAGATTGTTCGCAATCACATCGATATTAAACTGCTGCGTTTCCATTCCTGTCGCTGCCGTGTGCAGTGCGCGTATCATCGCCATCACCTCACTGTTAGATGCCCCTCACCCGTACCCTCTCCCCAGAGGGGAGAGGGTTTGGGTTATATGGGTGCCCCTCACCCGTACCCTCTCCCCAGAGGGGAGAGGGGGGATTTAAATGCGTGCGAGTTCGTTAATGGCGCGGGCGAGGGTTTCGTCCTGCGCCTGAATCGTTTTCTGATGGGTCTCATAGGCGCGCAGATACTCGATCATTTCTACCATCTCGCGCACGATGTTCACATTGGACGCTTCGAGCGTGCCTGTGGCGATGCGTGGGTTGGGCACGGGTGTGGCGTTGCCGACAAGCCAGCCGTCGGGGTCTTTGCGCAGATTGCCCTGCACGATGAGCAGTTTATCGAGCACCCTCCCATCAGCGCGAACGGTGCCATCCTCACCGATCTGGAGTGTAGCCGTGCGCGGGATGCGAATCGTGCCCCGAACGCCCAGCACGGGGAACCCCTCGCGCGTGACGAGCGTGCCATCGGCATTCAGTGAGAACGCACCGTTGCGCGTGTAGCGCACGCCAGCGGGCGTTTGCACCGCGAAGTAGCCTTCACCATCAATAGCCACATCAAGCGGGTTGCCTGTGGGCATCAGGGGTCCAGGCTGGAGAACTGTATAGGTGGTGGCGAGCCGTGCGCCGGCGGAGAGGCTGCCAATAGGCTGGCTGTACGCACCCTCCACGCGATAAAGCGCGCGTTCATAGGCGGTCTCAAAAACGGGTCGGTCGGCTTTGAAGCCGCTGGTGTTCACATTTGCCAGATTCGCCGCGAGCACATCCTGTGCTTTCTGTCGGGCAGCCATTCCTTCGGCTGCCACATACAGCCCGCGTATCATCAGCCAGCATTATCGGCAAAGCCTCGCCGCCTCTCTACCCTCTCCAAGCGATGGCACATGAGAGGGCAATCAGCTGGATGGGGACTGGCTCATCTGCTGAAGTGCCTGCTCAAAGGCGTCCATGGTCTCTGCTCGCGCCGCTGCTTCGCTCAATGCCTCCAGCGTCTCCAGTGAATCAATCTGCTTCAGCGCTCGCTCTACCCGACGCGGCACCCTGCCAAAACGCGCCCGCAACACTTTCAAGGTCGCACGCAACAGTCCCTGTTGCAGTCCCTGTTGCAGTCCCTGTTGCAGTCCCTGTTGCAGTCCCTCCTCCAGACCCTGACGCGCCCCGCGCTCCAGCGCAAAACGCTCCAGACTGGTCAGCTTTGGCAGCCGCTGTTCGCGCGCGACCTCCCGAACAATCTCCTCCACCTGTGCCTCTAACTCTCGTGGCAGCGCCATCAGATAATCCACCACCCTGTACAGATTCGCCACATCATCCGCATTATACCCGCGCTCCGCCAGCTGCCGTATCAACCGCACCTTCTCCACGAACAGCAACTGCACATCTCCACGCGCCCGCAACGCCCGCAAGTGTGCCAGCACCACCAGCGCAAACGGATTGGAGCTGCTCTCCAGCGCCGACTCCTCAATGTCCAGCAACTTCACCGTTGGGAAGCGAAAGCTCAGCTCACAACCTGCCAGCGAACGCTCAAAGCGGTCAGGACGCCAGTGAGGGTCGGCATCGGCTAAAATGGCAAGACTGATAACTTCGCCAAAGTGGGTGATGTCAAAAATGCGGTATTGATAGACGAACATGCGCAGGGGGAACTGGGGATCGGGTTGCGCCTGGATTTCGATATGGAGATAGACGAGGCGCGGATGTCCGTCTTTGAACCGTACCTGTGCCAGCACATCGACGAAGCGTCGGTGCGCCTGCGATTCGGGGCGGATTTTGCGCAGTTCGGTGTTGAGGAAGGTTGGAGGTTGTGTCCAGTCGATGAGTGCGTGCAGGTGCGGGAAGAGCAGCAGGAGGCACTGTTGCAGGAAGGTCTGCACCGCAAACTTCCACGCACTATCAAAGTCGATTCTGGCTCCGCCTTTGCGCATGCAGCGACGATTCGCCAGAAATCGACGGCTTCCTGCATCGCGTGGTTGGGCGACTGCAGCCACCCGGCGGGTATAATCCCCCTGCAAGTTTGACCGACGAGTCAGAATGGAGGAGGCAACCGACGATGCTGAATGAACACTCGACCACTGGCAGGGCTGCCGTGCTGGGCGCGGGCACGATGGGCGCGCAGATTGCAGCGCATCTTGCCAATATCGGCTGGCAGGTATTGCTCTTAGATATCGTGCCGACCAGCCTGATGCCCGATGAAGAGGCGCGCGGGCTAACCCTCCAGCACAGAGAGGTGCGCAATCGTATCGCCCGCACAGGGCTGGAGCGCGTAAGCAAGCTGAAACCCGCGCCTTTCTATCTGCCCGAACTCGCCAGCCGAATCGAAATCGGCAACTTCGAAGACGATTTGCCCCGCCTCAAAGAAGCTGACTGGGTGATCGAAGCGGTGGTGGAAGACCCCACCATCAAACGCCAGCTGTGGACGCGCGTGCAGGACTATGTGAACCCCAGCGCCATCCTGTCCACCAACACCAGCGGGCTGTCGATCCACGAGATGAGCGACGATTGCCGCGACGACATCAAGCGGCGGTTTATGGGCACCCACTTTTTCAACCCGCCCCGCTACCTCAAGTTGCTGGAGATCATCCCGCGTCACGAGACTGAACCCGATCTGGTAGCAGGCATGGTGCGTTTCGCCGAGCGCGTGCTGGGCAAGCGCGTGGTGATTGCCCGCGACACGCCCGGCTTCATCGCCAATCGGCTCGGCATCCACAGCATGATGATTGTGTTCCCGCTGATGCAGGAGTTCGGGCTAACGATTGAGGAGGTGGACGCGCTCACCGGTCCGCTGGTCGGGCATCCACGCAGTGCCACTTTCCGTTTAGCCGATATCGTGGGGCTGGATGTGATGGCGAGCGTTGCCCGCAACCTGCATGAACGGCTGACCACCCCCGAAGAGAAGGCGGTCTTCGCGCTGCCCGAGGTGGTTCAGCGGATGATCGCCGAAGGCAGGCTGGGTGAGAAAGCGGGTGCAGGTTTCTACCGTCGCCTGCCCGATGGCACCATCGAAACGCTCGATCTCGAAACTTTCGAGTACCGCCCGCGTCAGCGTCCGAATTTCCCGCACCTTGAACCGCTGGAGAAGCTACCGCTGGAGGAGCGCCTGCGCGCGCTGGTCAACCACGACAGCCGCGAAGGGCGGTTCCTGTGGCGATTACACGCTGAGGGTCTGCACTATGTGGCGACCCACGCGCCCGAACTCACTGATGACCCCACCACCATCGATAACGCCATCAAGTGGGGCTTCAACTGGGAGCTGGGTCCGTTCGAAATCTGGGATGCGCTCGGCGTGCGCGAAACCGCCGAACGGCTCCAGCAAGACGGCAAAACTGTACCCCCCATTGTGCAACAGCTTCTGCAAAAGGGGCGCACCCGCTTCTATGAGACCACCAGGACAGGCGAGACCACTCTCTTCGTATGGGTGGAGGGCGGCACAGTGGTACCGTATCGCCCTGATGAGGAGTTCCTCACGCCGAATGCGATGGCGCGTACCAAACCCAAACTGGACGGCAACAGCGATGCCTCGCTTTTTGACCTGGGCGACGGCGTCTACTGCATGGGCATCCACACCAAGATGAACACGCTCGGACCCAGCGTGATGGAGATGCTTTACAAGAGCATCGACCGTGCCGAGCGCGAAGCGAAAGGGCTGGTCATCACTGGCATCGGCGAGCATTTCTCCGTCGGGTTCAACATCCAGCTGTTTTTGATGATGATCGGTGCAGGCGACTTCGATGAGCTGATGATGGGCGATAAGGCATTTCAGGATTCGCTACTGCGCCTGCGCTATGCAAAGGTGCCCGTGGTGGCTGCGGTGTTCGGCTACACGCTGGGCGGTGGCTGCGAGCTGGCGATGCACTGCGACAAAGTGGTCGCCAGCGCGGAGACCTACATCGGCTTGCCGGAGGTGGGCGTGGGTATCATCCCGGCAGGTGGCGGCACCACCACGATGCTCCGCCGCGCACTGAGCGCTCTGCCACCGAACGCCGACCCCTACCCCGCCATTCGGCGCGTGCTGGAGACGCTCGGCTTCGGCAAGGTCGCCACCAGCGCATTAGAAGGGGTTCAGCTCGGCTTCCTGCGGGAGGGCGTCGACCATGTGGTGGTTAATCCCGACCGCCTGCTGTGGGCTGCCAGGCAGGAAGTGTTGCACCTTGCCGATGTGGGCTATCAGCCGCCTGAAGAGCCGAAAATCATGGCGTACGGCGATTCGGTCTACTCGCGTCTGCTGGTGGAACTGCACAACCTGCGTCGAGGCAACTTCATCACCGATCACGACCTGCTGATTACCTCCCAGCTGGCGTATGTGCTGACAGGAGGCGACCTCACCCAGCCGACCGAGATGCCCGAATCGTACTTCTACAATCTGGAGGTGCAGGTGGTCGGCTTGCTGGCGCAACAACCGAAGACATGGGAACGCATGCGCCACATGCTCGAAAAGGGCAAACCGCTACGCAACTGAAAAAATCCCCCCGATGAGAGCAGTATGAAAAACCCCCTCCCTCTGAAGGGGAGGGGGAGACCAATCGCGCGTTGCTACCGCCTCTGCATCTTGCGCTCTGCTGCCTGGAGAGTCTCGCGAATCGTGAACCCCAGTGGCTGTCCCGACCCAACCTTGCGCCGTGCCGACTGGAGCGCTTCGGCTGCGCCCGGCGGAACAAAGTTATGCCACTGGTTCCGTGCCTGCGTGCCCCACCAGTCCATTCGCTCGCTATAGCACCAGACATACTCATCAGTAAGATAGAGCGCCCAGTAGGCGTTATGTTCCAGCCAGCGAGCGCGCTCCTCTGGCGAGAGAAAGAAGCTTACAAAACGCTCGGGATTCGGCTGACGCAGCGCGAACAGCTGATCCATATACAGCGCGAAGCCCGCCTGCACATGCGATGAATACTTGCGCCGGTTCTCAGGCGCAACCAGCGTGAGCGCCCGCTGCTTCATCAGATGATAGGCGCGAAAATACTGCTCGGCGTCCTGATAGTAATATGCCGATTCGTTGCCGTCCACAATCAGTGTCTGTCCGCTGATGGCATCCAGCATCCCGTTCAGGAAGGCAGGCAGTAAACCATAGGGGTGATTGTTGAGGCGTCGGGTGCGTTCCTCTCGATCGGGGATGTCCACAATAGTCGGAAACTGGCTCAGCTGAAAGAAAGTTAGCAGGCGCAGATCGGGGAACTCGCTCTGTAATGCCTGTAGAAAGCGTGCCCCGCACTCCCGCACGCGGCGCTGGTACTGATCAAAACTTTTGCGTTGTGCCTGCGGTTGAGAAGGATAGTGCCACGGATTGCCGTTGTACGGTTCGGGATCGAAACAGATGCCGACCATTTTGCCCTCTCTGGCGATTCGGGCAATCAGGCGCGCGTTCTGCTCGGCAGCCTGCCAGTGCTGGGCGTCGAACCAGTCCCAGCCTTTTTGCGCGGTGCTCCACATCAGCACAAAGTTTTCAGTGAACCGCTCAAACGGGGTCGCCTGCAGGTTGGCACGGTCGTCGATGTACTCGGTAGCATCGGTCGGGCGGGCGCGGAAGATATGAACCGGATAAGTCTGCCAGCCACCTTTGAGGCGAATCACAATCCCATCAAAGAAGGGACACTTCTGCTCCATCGCGCGAATGTTTGCCCGCACAAATGCGGGGTCGGGTACGCCCCAACCGTACTGGATCAATTTCTTGCGCGGTCGATCACCCTGCACCTGTTGCGCGATAACCAACTTTCTGGAAGCCCGGTAAGCATGCCGAGCCAGTCTCTCACGCATGGCGATTCCCCTCCATCAGAACGATTCGCACTGGACGGAGCCGAATCCTGCCCACAACCCCTAAAGATTACCAGCCCCGCTGCCGATAATATTGACGGGACACGCGTGAACCCAAATCTCTCACTCTGAAGGAGGTTAGCGATGCAGAAGGTGTTCTTTGCGACAGGTGGTTCGGAGTTCAGCCGCTATGCGAGCGGCACGCCCAGCAGCTGGTATATCAGCACCGCGACCAGCACCGAGCAGACGCTCACCGAGTATCAACAGGGCAGCTGGAGCGCGGTCTTCGTCTATGTTGGCAGCCCGACGAGCTCGACCAACCAGTTCAACGCCCAGTCGTTCATCAACTTCGTGCGCACCCAGTCGACCAACCCGAACATCCCCGTGTTTCTGATCATTCCCGCCCAGTATGCGTCCCAGGCGTCCACACTCCAGCAGACCACGAACGCGACCGGCTATGTCATCTGGGACCCGAACAACCCCGCGGAGTTCGTGAATCAGGTTCAGACCACGCTCACCCGCTACAATGTGGTGGCTGCCTGAGCGGACGCGCTTCTGATCCGCCGAAACCCCTCCCCACTCCTGGGGAGGGGTTTTTATGTTTGCGGGAGTTTATGCGCTTCGCAGTTGCGGCTCGGTGGAGATGGTCAGGGGCGGCTGGAGGCGTTCCGCTTCGGCGGCGGGCAGGAAGATGGAGAAGCGCGTGCCTTTGCCCACCTCGCTGGCGACCCGAATCGTGCCGTTATGCTCCGCGATGACCTGCCGGGCGATGGAGAGTCCCAGCCCTGTGCCCTCCGCTTTGCGCGTGTAGAACGGCTCGAAGATTCGCTCCAGAGCATCGGGCGGGATGCCCTCGCCTGTATCTTCCACATGCACCCACACGCCTCTGGGATCTTCGGATGGCTCGCTGGTGACGGTGATGACGCCGCCTGCGGGCGTCGCCTGCTGGGCGTTGATCAGCAGGTTGGTGAATACCTGCTGGAGGCGGGCGGCATTTCCCCACACGGGCGGCAAGTCAGGCGTCAGGTTCTTCTGCAGCACCAGCCCATGCCGCAACAGCACATGCTCGGTGAACACGAACGAATCGCTCAGCACCTGATTGATGTTCACGAGGCTGCGCTGGGCGGGGTCGGAGGTGCGGGCAAAGCGCAGGAGCGTGCTGACAATATCGCGAGCGCGATAGACGCCCTGCATCATGTTCTCCAGCGCATGGAGCAACCGTTCACTTTCGGCGTCGGACAGCTCACTCGCGCGTTTGTGCTTGAGTTTCTCGTAAATCATCTGGGCGAAGCCCAGCACGGCGGTCAGCGGGTTGTTCAGCTCGTGCGCCACGCCCGCCGCCAGCTGCCCGATTGCCGACATCTTCTCGTTCTGGATGAGCGCCTCCGACTTCTGCTTCAGCTCCTCATAGGCTTGCTGGAGCTGTTCGAAGAGCATGCGATTGTGCCGCCGCAGGTTGCGTCGCTCCAGCGCGCGCTCCACGATGGTGTTCAGCACGGCGATATCGTCCAGCGGCTTGAGCAGATATTCGAAGATGTTGCCCGCCTTGAACGCCTGCAGCGCGTTTTCGAGCGTGCCGTGCCCCGTCAGCACGATGATCTCGGTGTCGGGATGGAGTTCGTGTGCCGCGCTGATGACGCTCAAGCCATCCTTGCGGGGCATCTTCATGTCGGTGATGACGACGGGATACTCGCGCTGTCGCAGTTTCTGGATGGCTTCCTCGCCGTTGCTGGCGGTCTCCACCTGAAAGCCCCCCATTTGCAACTGACGCGCCAGCACATAGCGCAAATCTTCCTCATCGTCCACAATCAGGATCGGTTCCTCCACTGCGGTTCACCTCTGTGTTTGACTCGCTGGTCAGGATTTTCGGCAGATACGCCCCTTTTTTGGAGCGGGCATCCGTCGGCAGGAAGCGCACGCCCTTTATCGAACCTGCGGGTGAACGGAGCGAGCGATGTTAGCGAAGGTCGATAGCGCGGCGTTGCACGGGATTGATGCCTTCACGGTTCAGGTGGAGGTCGATATGCAGCCGGGTATGCCCCACTGGACGCTGGTGGGGCTGCCCGACACGGCGGTGCAGGAATCGCGCGAGCGCGTGCGCACCGCCATCCGCAATGTGGGGCTGGACTTCCCCCTGCGAAAGTTGACCATCAATCTCGCGCCTGCCGATGTGCGCAAAGAGGGACCCGCCTATGATCTGCCGATTGCCGTCGGCATTCTGGCGGTCTCGGAACAGATTCCGCTCGATCGGCTGGACGAGACGCTGATTGTGGGCGAGCTGTCGCTGGATGGGAGCGTGCGCGCGGTGAACGGCGTGCTGTCGATCGCCCTGCACGCGCGCGAGTCGGGCAAGCGACGGCTGATCGTGCCCGCGGTGAACGCGCTCGAAGCCGCTGTCGTGCGCGAGATAGAGGTGATTGGCGTCGACAGTCTGGTGGATGTGGTGCAATACTTTCACGATCCTGACAGTCGTCCGCCGACGCGCGTCGATGTGAACGCGCTGTTGAGCGCGCTGCCCGATTATGAGGTCGACTTCGCCGAGATTCGGGGTCAGGAGCAGGCGAAGCGGGCGCTAGAGATTGCGGCGGCGGGCGGGCACAATGTGCTATTAATAGGACCGCCAGGTTCAGGCAAGACGATGCTGGCGCGGCGGCTGCCCACCATTTTGCCACCGATGACGCTGGAGGAGGCGTTGCAGACCACGCGCCTCTATAGCGCGGCAGGACTGCTGCCGCCCCGAACGGGACTGATGACCACGCGCCCGTTCCGCTCACCCCATCACACCACCTCCTACGCTGCGCTGGTGGGCGGCGGCACCATCCCGCGCCCTGGCGAAATCTCGCTCGCGCATAACGGCGTGCTGTTTCTGGACGAGCTGCCAGAGTTCAAGCGCGATGTGCTGGAGGCGTTGCGCCAGCCGCTGGAAGATGGCGTCGTGTCGGTGTCGCGCGTGCAGGCTGCCGTGCAGTTCCCCGCGCAGACCATGCTGGTCGCTGCGATGAACCCCTGTCCGTGCGGCTTTCACGGCGACCCCCAGCACAACTGCAACTGCTCGCCCACGATGATCCGCAAATATCTGCAGCGCATCTCGGGTCCGTTGCTGGATCGGATCGATATTCACTTAGAGGTGCCGCGCCTGCGGCAGGATGAGCTGATGAGCCTTCAGCAGGGTGAGCCGTCGGCTGCCATTCGCGAGCGGGTGGTGCGCGCCCGCCTGCGCCAGCTGGAACGGCTCCAACCTTACGGGCTGGTCTGCAACGCGCAGATGAGCAGCAAGCTCGTGCGCCACTTCTGCCCGATCGGGGAGGAGGTGCGCGCCTACCTGCGGAACGCCGTGCAGCGACTGGGGCTGAGCGCCCGCGCCTTTGACCGCATCCTCAAAATCGCCCGCACCATCGCCGACCTCGAAGGCGAAGAGCAGATTCAACTCCCGCACATCGCTGAAGCCGTGCAATATCGCAGCATCGACCGCCGATTCTGGGGCACCGGGTGAAAATCGATGTCCGCTTTTTGGGGGTTTTTTGAGTCTATTAAGGGTGGATGACCTCTCACAGGGGTCAGCCAACAGGGCGAAAATTTAGAGACATCGGCGGCGCTGGGCTTTGATCCTCCTTTCGACAGCGTCGCCCATTTTTTTTTCGCCTGCATAACAGCGCCCCGACGGGTATACCCTGCATAACAACGCCCCGACGGGTATACTGGGAAAGGAGGCGAGGTTATGAAAACGGCGGGTCAGACGATGCGTAAGGTGCTGGGGTTCCTGCTACTGTTCGCGTGCGGTTTTGTGGCGGGCGTGTATGTGCTGCGCACCTATTTCCCGGGGTTGCTTGTGAACGGCTTATCGGCGCCGGCGCAGGTGAGCGAGCCGAGCAGGCGGGCGCTGCTCGCCACGCTGGAGGCGCCAGTGCCTGCAGGTGCGCCGCCCACCTCCTTCGAGACGATGCTGCGAACCGCCACCGAGCGTATCGCGCCTGCTGTTGTGAATGTGGACACCTCCGGTGAAGTGCTGACCTGGTGGGGTGAAGCCCGCCGCGTGGAGGGCAAAGGCTCCGGCGTGATTATCAATAAGGACGGTTTCGTGGTCACGAACAACCATGTGATCCGAATCCGCAACGAGATAGCGCCGCAAATCATCGTGACGCTGGCTGATGGGCGACGGTTCCGCGCGCGCGTCATCGGCACCGACTCCTACAACGATATTGCTCTGCTCAAGATCGATGGGACGAACCTGCCCGTTGCGCCGCTGGGCGACTCCGACCAGTTGCATGTGGGGGACTGGGTGATTGCCGTGGGCAACCCGTTCGGGCTGGAGAACACGGTGACGGCAGGCATCGTCAGCGCGTTGAACCGCAATCTGTCAGGGGGTGAGGAGGTGCCAGGCGGTCTGATTCAGACCGACGCAGCGATCAACGCGGGCAACTCCGGGGGCGCACTGGCGAACTCACGCGGGCAACTGGTCGGCATCAACACCGCCATCTATTCGCCAGTGGGCGCCAATGTGGGCATCGGCTTCGCCATCCCCATCAATCGGGTGCGTCAGGTGGTGCGCGATATTCTGGAGCATGGCTCCATCGGCAGAGTGTGGCTGGGGATTGGCTACCGCGACATCAGCGATCCCGCGCTGCGCCGCCTGCTGCAGGAACAGTTCCCCGACCTGCGCTTCCCGAAGCAGGGCATGCTGATTGTGAATGTGGTAGAGGGCGCGCCCGCTCATCGAGCAGGCATCCAGCCGCTGGATGTGCTGATTGCGATGGACGGACGCACGCTGACCAGCATCGAGCAGTTCCAGCAGATGATCCGCCGCGTGCGCCTGAACCGACCCATCCGATTCATCGTCTGGCGTGCAGGGCGCACGCTGACCATCGATGTGGTGCCCGTCGAGCGGTGAAGCGGGGCACGCTGCGTATGTTCAGCGAGTCTCTGGTGCCGGAATACACCCTGCGCTGGAACCTGTATGGCGCAGGGCTGGAAAATCTGGGTCGGGCGGGCAAGCCGGAGCGCGTGCCCACGCCGAGACCCGCTCCCACGCAACTGCTCGTGCGCATGGATGCCGTCGGCATCTGCTACAGTGACCTCAAAATCGTGCGGCTGGGCGAACAGCACCCGAAAATCCGGCGCGATCTGCGTCGCCACCCTGTGGTGATGGGGCACGAAATCGCCTGCACGATTGCCGCCGTCGGCGAGCACCTTCAGCACCGCTTCCTGCCAGGCGAGCGCTATGTGGTGCAGGCGGATGTCTACCGCAACGGCAAAAACATGGCGATTGGCTACGCGCTGGATGGCGGCTTCACGCAGTACGGTCTGATCACCGAGCCGGCGCTGTTTGGCGATGACGGCTGCTATCTGCTGCGCTGCCCGGAGCATCTCTCATATGCGGAGGCTGCGCTGGTGGAGCCGTGGGCGTGCGTGGTCGCCAGCTATCGGTTGCGCCCGCGCCCGACGCCGCGCCCGAACGCTCGCTGGCTCGTGATTCTGCCGCACAGCCACGAGGTGCGGTATCGCTGTCGCGCCCTTGAAAGCCTGCAGGTGGAGCGGGACGGCGGCATCGCCCTTATCGTTCACGACCCGCGGGGCAACCCGCTGATGGACGCCTTCCTGAAAACGGCGCAGCGGCTCGGCATGCGAACCCACACGCTCACGGTGGAGCCAGCGCCGTGCCTGACGGGCGAGTGGCTGCCCGAAGTCAAAGCGCGGTTCACCAGTGGCGAGGGCTTCGACGATGTGCTGCTGTTTGGCGAGCCGACGCCATCCCTGCTCAAAGCCTGCATCGACGCGCTCGCGTACGGAGGGCACCTGAGCTTCACCTGCCATCGCCCCCTGCCGCCCGTCGCCGTCGATATCGGACGCCTGCACTACGACCGCCTGATGATTATGGGCACAATCAGCTGGGACATCACCGACGCATGGAGCCGCACGCGCTCCACCGCCCTCCAGCCCAACGAGAGCCTGCTGATCCTGGGCGCGGGCGGACCAATGGGGCAGATGCACCTGCACTACGCGCTGAGTCAGCCCGACCCGCCTGAACGAATCGTGCTGGTCGATCGCCACGCGGAGCGCCTGAGCGTGCTGAAGGCAATCGCAGACCAGCTGCGTAAAGAATCCCCCCTCACCCTTACAAAGGGGGGAGAGGGGTCAGGGAGCGGAGGAACCCAGCCTCCAGAGCTGCACTTCTATAACGCGGCGGGCGTGCCGCCAGAGCGCCAGCAAGAGGAGTTGCGGGCGTTCAGCCCCTTCGGATACAGCCAGATTATGTGCCTCTCTTCCGCGCCAGAAGCGGTTGCATTAGCGTACCCGCTGCTGGGCGATGGGGGCGTGCTGAATCTGTTTGCGGGCATCCCGCGCGGTGTGGAACTTGCGCTCGATCTGACACCGCTGGCGACGCGCCACCTGCGCCTGATGGGCAGCAGCGGCTCCAGCATGAGCGATATGGCGCATTGCCTGCAGCTGACCGCCGACGGCGTACTGCCTGTGCGACGGGTGCTGAGCGCGGTTGGCGGGCTGAACGCCCTGCCCGAAGCGTTGCAGGCGGTTCAGGCGCACCGCTATACAGGCAAGGTGGTACTGTTCCCCAACCTGCCCGAACTGCCATTGATGGGGCTGGACGAACTGCCTCACCAGCTGCCTGAGGTCGCGCACCATCTGGAGGATGGGCGATTCTGGACGCCTGCCGCAGAACACGCCCTGTTTGAATATTATCATCAAAGGTATACTTCTGACGGGTGACGGACGGATGACCGCGACGATGGCGATATTGACCCTGCTGATGGTGCTGCTCGGCGGCATCATCGCTTACGGCGGCGACTGGCTCGGACGGCGACTGGGCAAACAGCGCCTGAGCCTGCTGGGACTGCGCCCGCGATACACCGCGACGCTCATCACCACGCTCACCGGCTGTCTGACCGTCGCGCTGACCATCACGACGATGACGCTGGTGAACGAGGCGTTCCGCGAATGGATTATGCGCGGCGACCAGATTCTGATGGAGCTGCGCCGTAACGAGCGCGCGCTGAGCCAGCGTGCAAAGGAGCTGAAGGCGTTGCAGGACGATGTTCGGCAGATGACAGACGAGCTTGGGCAGCTGCGCTCCCAGAATGACGCACTCAAACAGCAGGAACAGGACCTGCGCGGGCAACTGCAGGCGCGACAGGCGCAGTTAGCTCAAGCCGAGACGCATCTGCGGCAGGTCGAATACCTCCTTCGGGCAGAAACGGAGCGCGTGCGCCAGCTCAGCGCCCAGAGCCAGCAACTGCGCCAGCGCGTGGCAACCCTCCGACAGGAGCGCGACACCCTCCAGCAGGAAATCCGCCAGCTGGAACAGACCCAGCAGGTGCTGAACAACCAGAACAGCGTCCTCTCGCGCCAGAGCATCGAACTCACCCGCGAGAACGCCCAGCTCGAAAAGCAGAACCAGCAACTCCATGAGCAGAACAGCCAGCTGGAGGAGCGCAATCGGCAGCTGACGGAGCGCAATCGCGAGCTGGCAGAGCAAAATAGCCGGCTGCTCGACATCGCCGCCGAGCGTCGGAGCCGACTGGAGCAACTCCAGCGCGAGGTGAGCGACCTGCTGAAGCTGGTCAACATCCGCATCATGCCGATCGCTGTCCATGCGGGCGAGGAGCTGACCCGCGTCGCCTTCCGTGCAGGGTTGAGTGAGGTGCGCGTGCGCCAGATGCTTGTTGACATGATGAAGCAGGCAGCGGAGAAGGCGCGGGAGCGCGGCGCCGCGCCCGACAGCGACGGACGCATCGTGTTCATTCCCGAAAAGGTGGTGCGGCTCGCCTCTGGCGAACAGGTCACGGTGAGCGAAGCTGCCAGCCTGGAGACGATCCTGACCAATATCCGCGCCTCGAACGAGCCTGTGGTCGCGATTGTGTCCGCCGTCACCAACACCGCGAAGGGCGAACCCGTGCCTGTGGAGGTCCGACTCTTCCGCAATCCCCTTATCTTCCATGCAGGTCAGGAAATCGCCCGCACCGTGCTGGATTGCCGTGAAGGGAAGGATCCCTTCGCGCAGATGGTGGCGTTTCTGCAGGGCGCTATTCGCCAGACCGCGATTGAAGCGGGGCTGATTCCGCGCCTGGAGGCGTTGGGGGCGCAACCGACGGTGGGTGAGATGGACGCCGCCGTGCTGCTCGCCATCGCGGAGAAAGCCCGCCGCTGCCCTGGCGACCGCGCCGTGCTGATCGCGCGCGCCCGTCAGGACACCCGCGCCAGCGACCCGCTCCAGCTGGAGTTCGAAGTGTTGCCCCTCTCCGCATCGGCAGGACACGGCGGCTGAACCCGCGAATCGAGAGGCTATGCAGGAACGATTGCTCGGCGCGCACATGTCCACTGCGGGCGGACTGCAGAACGCGCTCTATAAAGGCAAAGCGATTGGCTGCACTGCCGTGCAACTGTTCACAGTCAGCCCGCGCCAGTGGCAGCCTGTGCAGGTCAGCCCTGAACAGGTTGAGGCGTTCCAGCGCGCGCGGGAGGAGACGGGCATTCAATGCGTCGTCTCGCACGCCGTGTACCTTATCAATCTCGCCGCGTCCGACCCCAGCACGCGGCGCCGATCGTTCGAAGCCTATCTGACGGAGCTGCAGCGGTGCGCCGCGCTGGGCATCCCCTACGCCGTGCTCCATATGGGTTCGAACCCCGATTTTGAAGCGGGCATGCGCCTGCTGATTGAGAGCCTGCGCCTGCTGCTGCAGGAGATGCCCGACGGTGTTTTCATCGCGATGGAGACGATGGCGGGACAGGGGTCATCGCTCTGCTATCGGTTCGAGCATTTCACGCGCATTCTGGAGGCGTTGCCCAGCGAGCGACTGGTCATCTGCGCCGATAGCTGCCACCTGTTCGCCGCGGGCTACGACCTGCGCGACCCCGAATCGTACGAAGCCGTCTGGCAGGAGTTTGACCGCCTGATCGGGCTGGAACGGTTGCGCGTGTGGCATCTGAACGATTCTAAAAAGCCGCTCGGCTCGCGCGTCGATCGGCACGAGCATATCGGCTTCGGCGAGCTGGGCGAGCAGGCGTTTCGGCGCATTATCAACGATCCGCGTTTCGCTCACCTGCCGATGCTATTAGAGACGCCCGACGACACCCGCTTCGAGGAAGACCTCGCCCGCCTGCGAGGTTATCTTCTCTGCTCCTGACAGGGGACTGAACCTCTCCCCCAGAGGGGGAGAGGGTACAGGTGAGGGGGCTGAGTGCCTCACACCTGTGGGAAACCCCTCACCCCTACCCTCTCCCACGCTGCGGGAGAGGGAGACACCCTGTAGCAGGGCTTTCTTACCCCCGTCGCGCTCTGGCTCAATAAAATCAAACTGAGCCTCAGGAATTTTCAGCGGAAAAGCCCGCAGGACTTGACTTTTTTGTCATGCAGGGGGTATAATCGGCGCAGGATGAGAAGAGCCTATCCGCAGCCGACGCGCTGCCCGATATGCAACGGCAAACTGCAGGTGACGCAACTTACCTGCGAGGAGTGCGGCACCAGCCTTCAGGGGCAGTTCCAGTCGTGCCGATTCTGCACGCTGGATGCGGAGCAGCTGCGCTTTCTGGAGGTGTTCCTGCGGGCGCGCGGGATGTTAGCGGGCGTGGAGCGCGAGCTGGGCATCAGCTACCCGACCGCCCGCAACAAGCTGGACGCGCTCCTGCTCGCGCTGGGGCTGGCGCCCATCCCGCAACCTCCCAAAGAGAACGAAGCCATCGCCCGCCAGCAGCGCGAGATTCTCGATATGCTGGAGCAGGGACAAATCACCGCCGAAGAGGCAGCCCGAAAACTCAGAGCATTACGCTAACGGAGGCACACCCATGAGAGAGGAGATTCTGCGCATTTTGCGCCTGGTGGAACAGGGGCGCATCAAGCCCGACGAGGCAGCCGAACTGATCGATGCCCTGACCGCAGCCGAGCGCGGCGCGCCCACCGAAGCGCCCGAAACCGAACGGGAGCGCACCGACGAGGAGACACGCCACCTCTTTGAGCGCATCACCCGCGCCACCGAAGAAGCCGTGCGCGGCGTCAACTGGCGCGCGATTGTGGACACCATCCGCACGCAGACCCAGCGCGGACTCGAAGAGATGCGCCGGGCGCTCGAAGAGCTCGAACGCGAGGGCTGGGGTTTCCCCCGCTGGCACAAACACGAAGTCAGCACCGAGCAAAAGATGGAGTTCGCCCTCCAGCCAGGGCAGACCGTCGAGGTGCGGCTCCCTGCAGGCGACCTTATCATCACTGGCGGTTTCGACGGGGGACGGGTCGAGACCGAAGCCCGCCTGCGGGGCGCCCATCCCGACACCCTCCAGCACAAACTGCGCGACTGGAGCCTGCTCATCGAACAGACCGACACAGGCGTGCGAATCCGACCGCCCGAACTGGAAGGCGGCGTCGAGCAGATTATCGACCTCACCCTGCAGCTGCCGCGTCAGGTGAACCTGATTGTGCGCACCGAGCGGGGCGATATTCGCGTCGAGAAGCTGGACGGCGAGCTGCAGCTGCACGCCACGCACGGCGACCTGAGCCTGCACCACCTCACGGGCACGCTACAGGCGACCACCGCGCGCGGCGACATCTATCTGGAGAACTTCAAGGGCGCCCGCATCCAGATGGATGCCCAGAGCGGCGACCTCTACCTGCGCGACGCCGAAGCCGAGCAGGTGCGCCTGCACGCCACCCACGGCGATGTGTCCATCGAACGCCTCAACACGCAACACCTGAGCGTCGAAACCGTCAAAGGGGATGTGAGGGTGGAGCTGACCCAGCCGCTCACAGGTGAGGTGCAACTGACCACCGTCAGCGGCGATATCGAGCTGTGCCTGCCCGACGGCAACGACTGCCAGGTGTCGTTGCGCACGGTGGCGGGCGATCTGGAGTGCGACCTGACCGCCCGCTCGGTCAGCCGGAGTCGCAATCAGTACGAATGCATCTGTGGGGAGGGCAGGGGCACGCTCCGCGCCGAAGCCGTGCATGGCGATGTGCGCGTCAGCCTGCGCCCGCACGAGACTTGCTAACCCAGGCAACTCAATCAAGGTGAGACGGCTGTTGCCCCTGCCAGCGGCAGGGGCTTTTTTACACATTGAACCGTATCTGGATGACATCTCCGTCGTTAAGGGGATGGTCGCGCCCGACCAGATGGGTTTTGCCGGCGCGGTGAGCGGCGTGCCAGCCACCTGCAGCGATCACCTCGTCAGCGGGGCACACCTCCGCGCGGATGAAGCCCTTCGCCATATCGGTGTGGATGGTGGCGGCGGCTTCGATGGCGGTTGCGCCCCGTCGCACCAGCCACGCGCGCACATCGCCCCCCACCAGCGTGTAGAACCGCTGGATGCCGAGCTGGTCGTACACCGTCTGCACCAGCGCGGTCAGGCGCGGCTCGGTCAACCCCACCATCTGCAGGAAGGGCGATCGCTCATCGGGCGGCAGCTGTTGCAGTTCGCGTTCGAAGGGCGCACAGAGCGCGACGAGCGGGATGCCCGCCTGCTCGCAGAGCGACGCCAGCGACCGATAGCGGGCGTCGCTGGCTTCGTTGCCCAGCAGCCTCTCGGCAAGGTTGGCAACCGCCACGAACGGCTTGAGCGTGAGCAGTCCGAACCCGCGCAGGCGAGCCGCGACTTCGGGCGTGAACGCGAGCGTGCGCGGGCGTTCCCCGCGCGCCAGCACCGTGCGCAGCTCGCCCAGCGCCTGCGACTCGGCACGGTCGCCCGCGCCCTCCTTATGCGATTGGAAGAGTCGCTCCAGCCGCTCCAGCCGATTCTCGATCACCTGCAAATCGCTCAGGATGCATTCGTCCAGCCAGAAGCGCAGGTCGCGCGCGGGATCGATGGGCGCGTGATAGGGCGCGTAGGGGTTCTCAAACAGGCGCAGGATGCACACCAGCGCGTCCATCGTGCGGGCAGCCGTCAGCGCGGCACGCACGGTTGCTGGGCGGTCGGGGAAGGTGTCGGGCAGGTCGTCGTGCCACTCCAGCGCGGCGGGCACCACCTTGCGGGCATGTTCGAGCGCGGCGAGCTGTTCCAGTCGCGGGTCGGGCAGTGGCACGGTTGCCACGCCCTCACGCGCGTGCCCGCCCGACGCCGCCTCGAACAGCGTCGTTCGCCCGCTCAGCGGCAGACCGAGAATGCCGATTTTCATCGTCGGAACTCGATGCGGAGTGGGGGACGCGCCTCGCGCGTCGGCAGCCACCAGAACCAGTAGAGGATAGCTGCGAGCGCAGCCAGCAAAAGCAAAATGCGCCCGCCACGCCCGATGCCCCGCCGTCTCCGCCCCACTCGCGCCATCACCCTTTAGGATACCTTCGCCCGCAACCGACCTCAGCTGCTGTGCTCGGACTGGCGCTGCAACGAGCGGAAAGGCTAACCTCTTATTAGCCCCTCTACAAACTTTTCGGGGGTCAGCCCGCTTTCGTTCACATGGGTGATGCGCGACCAGCCTGAGGGACCATCGCCAGTGGCAATCTCCAGCCATTTTTGCGCCAGTTGCTGTCTGGTGAGAGGCATCACCCATTTCGCGCCCGATTGCTCGCACTCCTGGCGGAGACGATCCCAGTTGACCAGCCAGGCGTACCAGAGAGGCAGTCGCGCAATTTGCACGCGCCAGCGCAGGTCGGGATGATGGCGCACTGCCCGTTCCGCGCGCTCCCATAACTGCTCGGCGCGCGAGAGCACCGCATAGCGCAGATAGGGCGCTTTGTCGGGCGCGGTGAAACAGCCCATATAGAACTCCTTCGCCGCCTCGTGCATCAGGCGCATATAGTCGCGAATGGAGCGCGCCGCGCCGCCATAATAGCCGCGCAGGAACTCGTCAATCAGCGGGCGGTCGTCCTGATAGGGGTTCCACAGCAGTTGCGCCAGCACCCACGCGCGCAGTTCCGCCATCTCCGCGCCATGCGACTGATACGCGCCCTGTTCGAACAGCCCGCGCACGCCGTGCCGATGAAAGAAGCGCACATTCGGTCCGAGCGAGAACCAGTTCGGATGCGGCATGATGTAATGGGCGAAGTTGGTAGTGTAGTCCCACACATAGAGGCGACTGGTCAGTCGGCTCCAGTCGCGGAGGTCGCGGGCGAACTCGGCATTGCTCGGATGCTCCAGCGGTTGCGCAAAGTTGCACTCGATGGAGCAGAGGCGCACAATCACATTCGGGCGCGGGCGGATCGTTCTGGGTGCGCGGCGCGTGTACCAGTACGCCAGTGTATCAAAGGCGACCGATGGGAACTCCCGCTCCAGCTGCTCGGCGATATAGTTGACCATCGTCAGCACGGAAGCGGCGGGCGTGCCCTCCCGCTCGTCGAGGGCGCGGCAGGCGTCGCACTGGCATGCGCCTGTCCAGTCGTTCTGGGAGATGGACACGATGCCCGCCTGCGGGTTCGCTTTCAGCCATTCACGCACGCGCGCCACCAGAAACGCCCGCAGCTGGGGGTTCGTGGTGCAAAGCTGTCCACGCTCCCACTGGCGCTTGCCGTCGATAAGGCTGAACCATTCAGGGTGTCGGGGAAAGTATTCCTGGGGAGGCACGAGCGCGTAGAAGGTATGCACGAAGCCCACATACTGGATTTTGCCGCCGCGCGTCTCGTCAAGGCGGGCGTGATGCCCGTTATAGTAGTTGCGCGCCGCCCAGTCGCCGTCAAAAGCGTGATACCAGAACGGCTCGCGATACTCGAAAGCGGGCTGTTCGTTGATATTCAGCGCGGGGATTCGCAGGGTGCGTCGGCGCGGGATGGTGCTTGCCCACGGCGTCCACCAGCGCACGCCGCAGAAGGTGTGCAGGAAGCGATAGACGGCGTAGAGCGTGCCGCGCGGTCGCCCGCCCGTCAGCAGGAGATAGCGTTCGCGCGTGCGCATCACCACCTCCTCGCCGCCCAGGCTGTCCCACGCCACATTCGGGAAGAGCCGCCGCGCGACTTCGCCCACGCCCACAATAATCGCTGCGGGAGGCAGGTTTGCAGGGGCTGCCTCCCGCAGTTCAAACGATGCGCCCGTGATCTGGTCAAGGTGCAGGCGAAGCTCGTCCGCCGCATGGCGTTCAGCGGGCGTCGCACCCGCCTGAACCAGGATCGGCATCTTTGCTCGCCCGCGCTCCGCCAGCGTGATCATCTTTACAGATTCCCGCGCAGTGCCTGCTCGCGCTCGATGGCTTCGAAGAGCGCCTTGAAGTTGCCCTTGCCGAAGCCGCGCGAACCCTTGCGCTGGATAATCTCAAAGAAGAGCGTCGGGCGATCCTGCACCGTCCTGGTGAAGGTCTGCAGCAGATAGCCCTCCTCGTCGCGATCGACCAGGATGCCCAGCTCCGCCAGCGCCCGAAGGTCTTCCTCAATCATGCCGACACGGTTCGGCAGGTCCTCATAGTAGGTCTGGGGCACATAGATGAACTTCATCCCGCGCGCTCGCAGGTGGCGCATCGTCTCAAGGATGTTGTCGGTCAGCAGGGCGATATGCTGGACACCCGGTCCAGCGTTGTACTCCAGATACTCTTCAATCTGCGACTTGCGACGCCCTTCGGCAGGCTCGTTGATGGGCAGTTTGATCTTGCCACGACCGTCCTGCACCACCTTCGACATCAACGCGGAATACTCGGTGCTGATGTCCTCGTCGGAGAAGTGAACCAGCAGCTCGAAGCCCATCACCTCGCGATAGAAGTCGACCCAGTAGTTCATCTTGCCCAGTTCCACATTGCCGACGATATGGTCGATCTCCTTCACGCCGATGGGTTCGCCCGGTTCGTACATCTCCCGGAAGCCCGGCATGAAGACGCCCTTATAGCGGTCGCGGTTGATGAAGGTGTGGATTACATCGCCGTAGGTGTGGATGGAAGCCAGATGCACCTCGCCGTCGTCATCCTTGATGACGGTTGGCTCCTGGCAGCCACGCGCGCCGCGTCGCACCGCCTCACTGTAGGCGCGGGCGACATCATCCACCTCGAAGGCGATATCGCACACGCCGTCGCCATGCTTGACCAGCCAGTCGGCTTTGGGATGGTCACCCTTGTAAGGCGCGGTGATGACGAAGCGGATCTCGTTCTGCTGCAGCACATAGGAGGCTTCATGTCGGACACCTGTCTCCAGCCCAGCGTACGCCACCACATCGAAGCCGAACATGGTGCGATAGAAGTATGCCGCTTGCTTCGCGTTGCTCACGAAGAAGCGCACATGGTCGATTCGCCGAATCGGCATAAAGTCCATCAAACTCACCTCCTCGCTCAGTGTCTGGCTCTCCCCTGCGAGAGCCAACAGGCATTATACCCCATTGTAGCGGTGCATTGGTATTGGCTGCATGCTGGAGAGATTTATCCTCTCCAGGCTGCCTTCTGGATCACCGAAAACCTGTCTGCTTTGCCGAAGTCTTCATAGAGTTCTTTTGTCAACGAGCCTTCGGGATAGTTCGTTTTCTCCTGTATGAAAATCAGTTCTGTGACGACCAGCAGGAACTCCACGCTGTACTCGCCAACCGCGTCGAGTTTTTTGAAAGGTTGCTCATTTCCTGGCTTGTAAACCTGCAACGCTGGTGGGAAACGGTCGATGGGTCTAACCTTATCAAAGAGACTCACAAGATAGTCGCGCAGCTGATGGGTCAGCTGCTTATCATAGGCTTCTTTCACATATAGCTCCACAATCAGATGGATATGTTTGGGGGTGCGAGATTTTGTGGAATATCGTCTATCCTTATACTTTACTACAAAGTCATTGCTCGATTTGCGTCCTTGAGAAACAAAAATTTCCACGCCCTCCTGGGTGGTGTGAATCTTTACAGTTGGTGTCATCCGTCGCGACAGCGTGTACAAAATCGTGCGCAGCGTTTCAAGCACCCGTTCCAGAAACCGACCGATGCGGTAGCTATCTTGCCTGACCATCGAGCATGCTCTCCCGGAACTTACGGATATCTTCATCCTCAGCGGGTTTGCGAAAAACGAACAGATGTTCATGGAAAATGAGCAGGAAGTCGCGATCGGGCTGTTTACTCCATCGCTCGCGCGTCGACTTCATCCTCCACTGCACCTTGATAATGTCCTCACGCAGGATAAAGCCCGCTTTTAAAAACCGTTCCATCACCCGGTAGGCGATGGGGATGTAGTGCTTGTGTCTGCGTGTGTCGCCAATCAGGATGGCGCAGTGTTTATTTGGCTTCAGCACGCGGAAACATTCGTGGGCAACCTGCTCCATTGCGTCCAGAAAATCGGCAACCGAGCGGAGCCGAGATAGATCGCCCTCGATGGATTTCTGGCTGGAATACCGAATGATTCCCGCATATGGCGGATGTGTTGCTACGAGATCAACACTGTTGTCTGGTATCAGGTTTAAGTTGCGGGCATCGCCGTGATAAATCCGAATCTCCGAGTCAGGGAGCTGTTCATATAGGCTGGCGGGTTCGAAGTTCAAACGGTCAAAAGTGAGCATAAGCGAATCGAAGTTAATATCGATGCCGATGCCGTTCCGTCCAAGCAGTCGGCACTCGACAAGCGTGGTTCCGCTGCCAACCATCGGATCCAGCACCCATTCACCTAGCTCAGTGTAGCGCAGGATCAGGTTGCGCGGTATCTGCGGCGCCCAGTTGCCACGATAATTGCCCTGATGCGTTGCCCAATCCCCTCGCTCAGGGAACGACCAGACAGTGGTCAGTTCTGGCTCAAATGCCTCTGGCTGCAGGCGCTCCACCTGCTTGCGCCCTGTAAGCGGGATACATACATCCTCAATCACCACTTCCCGCCGTTGATTCAGGAACTCGTTATACACATCCCAGTCCAGTTCGCGCATCAGAACCGTATCAGGTCGGGTCGCTATCATCGCTCATCCTCGAAGAGATTATACCCCCCAGATTTTTTTATGCATGGTACAATCCCTCTCTGGAGGTGGATTCCGATGCGAGGGAGTCGATGGTTGTGTGGTTTGGGTGGATTGCTGACAGGGATGGGGCTGCTGGCGCTGCCAGTGAGGGCAGCCGACAACGCGCTCGTTTCCTCGACGCGCGAACAGGTCACGCTGACCATCTACGACCAGAACTTCGCCCTTGTGAGTGAACAGCGTCCGCTAACGCTGAAGCAGGGGCTGAACGAGGTAACGCTGCTGGAGGTTTCCCCACTGCTGGATACGCAGTCGCTGTTGTTGCAGTGGCTGGGTCGTCCGTCGCCAATGCCAGAAATCGTTGCGCACACCTACGATCTGGGCATTCAGAACAGCAGTTCGCTACTGCAGCGCTATGTTGGCAAGCGCGTGCAGGTGGTTCGCTACGGTCAGGATGGTCGCCCGGCGGGTGTGCTGGAGGGCATATTGCTTAGCGCCGAGGGCGGTCAGCTGGTGCTGGAGGCGACGGAGACATCATTTGTTGCCGCTCTGGCGCCGGACCTGCTCCAGCGCGCTCTCTATGTGAACCCTGAAGGCACGCTGCGTCTGCCGATGGAGCCGGGCACGCCGTTGCTGCCTGCTCTGTGCCTGCAGATTCATGCGCCTGCGGACAGCAACGCCACGCTGACGCTGAGCTACCTCACGGGCGGATTGGACTGGGACGCCGATTATATCGCCATCCTGCGCGGGGAGAACGCGCTGCGCCTGGAATGCTGGGCGACCGTCACGAACCAGACGGGGCTGGCGTTCCGCGAGGCGCGGGTGAACCTCGCCACAGGTGTGGCAGCGCCGCTAACGGTGCAGACAGCGCAAAGGTTGGGCAGGCGTGAAGAAGAGCGCATGATGGAGGGCTATGCATTCAGGGCGGTTCCCAGAGGGCGGTACATAGAGGCGCAGCCGCTCGGCGAGGTCTACTCGTACCCGATTCGGCGCACGGTGTCCATCGACGACGCGCGTCAGAGCCGCCTGCTGTTGCACGAGGCGGGTCAGGTACCTGTCCAGAAGCGTTATCTCTATCGGGCGCCGACGCTGTGGGCAGATAGCGCGCCCTACATCGGCAAGGAGGTGCGTCGTAACAGCGCCGAAGTCTCGCTCGTGCTGGAAAACCGCAAGGAGCATGGGCTGGGCATCCCGCTGCCGAGCGGAAGCGTGCGCCTGTATGAGACCGACGCGCAGGGCGTGCCGCGCTATCTCGGCACCGCTCAACTGCCTGCCACGCCCGTCAACCAGAAAATCACGCTCACCGTCGGGCAGGCGTTCGACATCACGGGCGAGTGGCAACCCCTGCGCCAGACCGCGCGCGGCAGGGGCAGAGTGGAGTACGAGGTGTAACTCACGCTCCGCAACGCCAAAAATCGCCCCGTGCCAGTGCGGGTCGTTCAGCCCTTCAGCGGCAGCTGGACAATCCTGAAAGCCAGCCATTCCTATACCCGCGCGTCGGCGACCGCTGCCCAGTGGGCGCTGACCGTGCCAGCGAATGGCGCATTACAACTGCGCTTCACGGCGGAAGCGCGCGCCCTGCAATAGGCAGGATTCAGATGCCCAGAATCGAACAACCGTTCGATGCAGGAGGTGAATACCAACGATGCGACATTTGGCACTGGTGCTGGGCGCTCTGCTCTGCCTGATGAGCTGGGCGCAGAACCTGCAGGCAGGCGCCGCTGCGAGCAAAATCACGCCCAGCAAGCAGGTCTATCTGGCGGGCTACTCGCCCAATCGCCCCAATAAAGGGGGCGTGCATGACGACATCTGGGTGCGGGCGCTTGTGCTGCAAATCGGGCAGGAGCGCATCGCGATTGCTGTGTGCGACCTGATCGGACTGCTGCGCGACGATGTGCAGAAAATCCGTCAGCGCGTGCGGAATGTGCCGCCGAACCGCATCATCGTCGCCAGCACCCATGTGCATTCGGGTCCCGACACCATCGGGCTATGGGGTCCCCAGCCAACGGTGTCTGGGCGCGATACTGAGTATATGAGCTTCCTCATCGAAACGGTTGCCCGCACCATCGATGAGGCAGCGAGCAAGCTGCAACCTGCCACGATGGGCTTCGCCAGAACGCGCGTGGAGGGCATCTCCACCAACTATCGGGTGCGGGAGATTCTGGATACCGAAGCGGCGGTGCTTCAGGTGCGCAGTAAGGCTGATAATAAGCCCATCGCGACGCTCACCAACTTCGCCTGCCACCCCGAAGTGCTGAACAACGACCAGCTGACCGCCGACTTCCCGAACTGGTTCTATCGCACGGTGGAGGCGCAGGGTGGCGGCGTGGCAATCTTTGTGAACGGTGCGCTGGGCGGCATGGTCTCGCCTGCAGAAGACCCGAACTATCAGGGTGAGAAGGGCAAAGACTGGGCACGCGCCGAACGAATGGGAACCCTGCTTGCCACCCGAACGCTCGAAGCGGTCAAAACGATGAACTTCACTGATAATGTGGCGTTCGAGCATCGGAGCCAGACCTTCAGCGTGCCGCTGGAGAACGAGCGGTTCAAGCAGGCGGTCGCGATAGGGGTCATTCCCAAAGGCGAATCGCTACAGAACGACACGCTGACCACCGAAGCGCACCTGTTCCGAATCGGCAACGCCGTCTTCTTCACCATGCCAGGCGAGGTGCTGCCCAATATCGGCTTCCTGCTCAAGAAGCGGCTGAGCGCGTACGGCGACCCTGTGTTCCTGATCGGGCTGGGCAACGACGAGCTGGGCTATATTCTGAGCGAAGAGGACTACTGGCTCGATCTGTACGAGTATGAGCGCAGCATGTCGGTCGGCTCGCAGATTGGCGAGCAACTGATAGCGACAGCGAAACAGCTGAGCGAGGGCTGGACGCCCATCGCCAGAGGAGGTGCCGGTGTGGCGCAGGTGGAAGCTGAACTGCAGAAGTACCTGTCGCGCTTCCGCCCGGAGCGCGCGGGCGCGTTGAAGGCAACTTACCGCTTCATCCTGGAAGGTGGTGGCGAATATTATCTGCGCATCGCCGACGGCAAAGCCACCTTGAGCAAGGAGGGCAACCCTTCGGAAGCGCAGGTCACTATCCGTGCGCCCGCCCAGGTGTTCCTCGATGTGATCACGGGCAAACGCAACGCGCTTGACGCCTACAACACGGGCGAGCTGCAGGTGGAGGGCGACATCGGGCTGGCGCAGTACCTGCTCTATGTGTTCGAATAGCCCCCTCACCCGTACCCTCTCCCCCAAAGGGGGAGAGGGCAACATTTCCCCGCTGGGGTGAGGGGCATAAAAAACCAGCGGGGAGTGCCGCTTGCACTCCCCGCCTTCGGTCGCTCCGTCTTCAGACTGCTTTACTTCGGGACAACATTGCGCGCCTGCAAGCCCTTCGGTCCCTGAACAACCTCGAACTCGACCGGCTGCCCCTCGTACAGCGTCCTGTGCCCCTGCATGCTAATTGCAGTGTGATGCACAAAGACTTCACGACCGTCGTCGGCTACGATGAAGCCGTAGCCCTTCTGGTCGTTGAACCACTTTACTTTACCCGTGACCATCATTAACCTCCTTCCGGGCGCAGACGGACGGGTGACCGCCTGTCCCGTTTGTGATACAAAGCTATTATACCCGATGCGCATCGCGATTCCTGCCTTTTGTCAAGGGGTGTGCAGGATAGCCCTGATTGCCTGCCGAATCACCTCGCTTATGAGCCAGGTTCGCATCGGTTTTGTGGGCACGGGCGGTATTGCGCAGGCGCATTTTGACGCGCTCTCGCGCATAGAGAATGTTCAGCTGGTCGCGTTTTGCGATGTGGAGGCAGCGCGGGCGGAAGCGGCGGCAGGGCGGTTTGGCGGGCGTGCCTACACCGATTGGGAGCGCATGCTGCGCGACGAATCGCTCGACGCGCTCTATGTGTGCGTGCCGCCTCATGCGCATGAGGGCATCGAGGAACGGGCAGCGGAGAAGGGCATCCATCTGTTCGTGGAGAAGCCGGTCGCCCGCACGCTGGAACGCGCCCGCCAGGTCGAAGCCGCCATCCAGAAAAAGGGCATTCTGAGCTGTGTCGGCTATCACTTCCGCTACTTTGGCTCGACCGATCGCGCCCGCGAGCGGTTGCAGGGGCTGCCCATCGTGATGTCCATCGGCTACTGGCACGGCGGGATGCCCGGCGTCGGCTGGTGGCGCAAGCACGCGCTCTCAGGCGGGCAACTGATTGAGCAGACCACGCACATCGTTGACCTCGCCCGCTATCTGGTGGGCGAGATTGTGCAGGTGCATGCTTATTTTGCGCAGGGTGTGGTGCCGCTGCCCCATCCCGATGGTGATGTGAGCGAGGCGGGCGTGGTCGCCCTGCGATTCGCCAGCGGCGCGGTCGGCGTCATCACCAACACCTGCATCCTGAACACGCCCGGCGAGATTGCCCTCAAAATCTACTCGCCCGATCGGGTGCTGGAAGTCGGCTGGGGACGACTGGTGGAGATTGAGTCGAACCGCCGCGAGGAGTACACCTCGCGCGATAATCCCTACCTGACCGAGAATCGCACCTTCATCGAGGCGGTTCGCACGGGCGATGGGCGTGTCATCCGCTCGCCCTACTCGGACGGTGTGCGCACGCTTGCCGTTACGCTGGCGGCGGACGAATCGGCACGCACGGGTGTGCCCGTTTCGGTATAATTCTTGCCAATGCTGCTGGCAATCGATGTGGGCAACACGCACACCGTGTTCGGCGTGCATGACGGCTCGGCGTGGCGTGCCTGGCGCGTGCAGACTAATCCCGCTCGCACGGAGGATGAGCATTATGTGCTGTTGCGGTCGCTGATGGCGGCGGCGGGGCTTCAGGAGCCGATTCGGGCGGTGGTGGTGGCGTCGGTCGTGCCCGCGCTGGATGACACCCTGCGACTGCTGTGCCAGCGCTGGCTGCTGTGCGAGCCGCTCTTCGTCTCGGTTCAGCTCGATCTGGGCATTGAGGTGGCTTACGAGCCGCCGACGGCGGTCGGCGCGGATCGGCTGGCGAACGCGGTGGGCGCGAAAGCGCTCTATGGCACGCCCGCGATTGTGGTCGACTTCGGCACGGCGACCACGCTCGACGCCCTCACGCGGCAGGGCGTTTACTGGGGCGGCGCGATTTTGCCGGGCGTGGAGCTGATGCTTGAATCGCTGGCAGGGCGCACGGCGCGATTGACGCGCGTGTCGCTCAGCGGCGCGGTGAACCCCATCGGGCGCAACACCGCCGAGAGCCTGCGCAGCGGCACCCTGCTCGGCTCCGCCGGCGCCGTCGAATATCTGATCACGCTTTTCAAACAGGAGCTGGGTGAAGACGCGCAGGTGGTGGCAACGGGCGGCTTAGCCCCCCAGATCGCCCCCTGCTGCCCGCAAATTCAAAAAATAGACCTCTTCCTCACCCTCGAAGGCATGCGCCAGATTTATGAGCGGAATCGCGAAACCCTTTCTTCTAATCAGGTACCTGCCCAGGGGTAGAGGGGTATCATTGAAAATACAGCGGAACCCGGACATCTGGCTCATTGAAGCTGGTCGTGCCCCAAGCCTATCGAGCATGGAGGTAAGGAGCATGGGATATGAGCCGAATGCAGGGATCAGGAGGAGCATAAGGTGGGCAGATCGGGCTGCCAGGCGCCATGTGAGTTGTGTGTCGCTCATGCTCACCCTGGGTGTGGCATTGATAGGCGCAGCGAATGCCCAGAGCCTGACCTGGCTGGGCACTATCCCCGATGGTCAGTGGAGCGCGGCTTCCGATGTCTCAGCTGATGGCACAACCGTGGTTGGCGTTGCTTTCAATGCCAGCAACCAATCCCGTGCCGCCTACTGGACACCACTGACTGGCATGATTGACTTGGGAACCCTTGATGGTGAGAGTAGCTATGCTTATGGCGTCTCAGCGGATGGCGTGGTGGTGGTGGGCCAGGCAAGCAACGGCAGTCATGCTCGCGCCTTTCGATGGACACCCGCCACCGGCATGCAGGATATAGGCACGCTGGGCGGCTGTTGTGGCGAAGCTCGTGGCGTCTCGGCGGATGGCTCCGTCATAGTTGGACATGCTACGAACGCCAGTGAACAGCCACGCGCTTTTCGATGGACACCCACCAGCGGAATGCAGGACATAGGCAGCCTGCCGAATGCAATCAGTGTCGCAGCGTTCGGCGTCTCCGCAAATGGCTCCGTGGTGGTGGGCATCGTGGAGTACCGTTTTTCCAGCCAGGCGTTTCGCTGGAGCGAAACCACAGGCATCCAGGTGCTTCAAACAGGGGCTATCGGCTACTATAACGAAGCGCGGGCGGCTTCAGGGGACGGCTCCGTCGTGGTCGGCACATCAGGAACCCTCAGCTTCTGGCGAGCCTTTCGCTGGACAGCTGAATCGGGAAGAATGCACGATTTAGGCACCGTGACAGGCGGTCAATGCTGTAGCGAGGGTCTCGATGTTTCGGCAGATGGCACAGTGGTAGTGGGAATGTCTATCAATGCTGCATTGCAGTTTGTGGCTTTCCGATGGACGGCTGGTAGCCGTAGAATGGAAGATTTGAACATTACTTATGCCGATCTGCTCCGCGATGGTTCCCACCTTATGGTCGCTGAGGCGGTTTCCGTCGATGGGCGCTATATTGTCGGTCAAGGCTATAACGCCACTGCAGGCAGGAATGAGGCGTTCCTGCTGGATACCTGGCGCACAGGCGACACGAACGGTGATGGCTGTATCGATGACGCCGACCTGCTGGCAGTGCTGTTCGCGTTTGGCACACCTGGTACAGGCTACACGCGCCACGAGGACATCAATAAAGACCGTACCGTTGACGATGCCGATCTGTTAATAGTTCTATTTAACTTTGGACAGGGTTGTTAGTTGGTCTCTGCACTGTGCTTGTTCCACAGGCAATGGGTTTATCGCCACGCTTTTTAGCACGGCTGGCGATTCAGGTAAAATCCTGCCGTTATGCAGAGGGTGTCTGCCAGGCTAACGCTGTCCGTACAGTGCTGGGTGATACCTTAGGGAGATAATCATATGAATCGGGAGTTGCAGACCGTCTGGGAGACCGTACGCGAGAAGGTCAAGGAGAAGGTGACGGGTCGCAGCCTCTATCAGGCGCTGGACCTGCTGACGCCCATCCTGATGGAGGGCGAGACGCTGGTGCTGGGCATGCCGACCGAGCATGCGCTGCTCGCCAGCCATCTGAACGCGCCCACCGTGCGCCGCTATATGGAGCAATTTCTGGAGGAAGCCTACGGTTTCCGCCCCCAGATTGTGATTATCGAGGGCACCACGCTGCAGGACTGGCAGCTGTATCGGCGCAAGCAGGAGGAGCTGCGGCGGCTGAGCGAGGTCAGCCAGCGCAAGCAGGTTCAGGAGGCGCGCGCCTACACCTCGTGGGAAGGCGTCTATGAGCAGGTGGGGCGCGCCTTCGCCGCGACGCCCGCCCGCAGCCTCGCCACCAGTCGCGCCCGCTACCTGCAGGAGGCTCTCCAGATCGTGCGCGACGCGCTCAAAACCCTGCCGCTGGACGACGAGATGGACGAACGGCAGCTGAACCGCGTGATTGAGCGCATTGCGACCAATGTGGACGCGCCCGCCGCGCTTATCGCCTGGCTGCTGCTCTTCCCACAACCGAACCCGCTGGATGGCGCCAATGACCCGTCGTGAGCGCACGCTGATCGGGCTGCTCGTCGCCGCCGTGCTGATTGCTATCCTCGCGCTGATCCGCTCCCAGCCGTGGGGACGGCTCGACATCCGCTTCCTCAAGCCCAACACAAAGGACTGGATCGCCTGCATCCGCCTGAACGCCGACGGCAAAGGCGATCTGATGATCATCAAGCCCGACGGCAGCACGCTGATGCTGACCGAAGATGAACACGACGACGAATCGCCCGACTGGTCGTCCGACGGCACCAAAATCGTGTTCGCGTCCAATCGGCGCGAGCAGGTGTACCAGCTCTGGACGATTGACCCCGATGGCAGGAATCTGAGCCAGTTGACGATTGGGGGCGGCGCGAAGGAGGCGCCCCACTACGACCCCGATGGTGAACATATCCTGCATATCGCGCAGGGGCTGGTGGTTGCCATCGACCGCAAAGGTGTGCATGCCGAGCAGCTCATCCCGCGCCCTGAACAGATGTTGCAGGTGCGCGAACAGTACGGTCAAATCGCCTTTCGGTACGCGCGGCGTGTGGTGGAAGACCTGATCGCCGCCGTGCAGATTATCGACGAGGGCGAGCAGGTGGTGCTGCAGGACACCGCCCATACCGGGTTAACGCTCGCACTGCCCGTGCTGCTGAAGGGTGATCGCGTCGATCTGGACTGGGCGCGACAGGGGCTTCAACTGGTGATTGCGGGCGCCAACGCCGAAATGCCCGCTGGCAGCAGAGGAGGCATCCTGATGGTGCTGGACTTCAGCGAGAATCGCGAGCAGCCGCAGGCGATCCCGCTCTGGAGTTCGCTGGACAACACCGAAGCCGCGATTGAGCCTGTCTGGTCGCCCGATGGCTCGCGTATCGCGTTCGTGATGTGCGCTCGCAAGCAGGGCGGCACGCTCATACGCAAAGCGCTGATGGTCGTTCCTGCCGATGGCGGCTTGCCAACAGAGATTATTAAGGGCGAGGTCTACACGCCTGACTGGTCGCCCGATGGGGAGCGGCTCGTGTTCGCGATGGGCAAGCCGGGCAACCGCCAGATTTACACCATCCACCTCGACGGCACCGACCTGAAACCCCTCACCCGCGACGGCGATTGTATCACCCCGCGCTGGAGTCCAAAGAAGTAGTTATCAATCAGGTGGTCTCTGAATCAATAATGCTCTTTAGCTCTTTATAGAGCGTCGGTCCCTTCGGGTATGAACGGTGCATCGGGTAGCGGCTTGCCGCACCAGGGACAGAAGTGTAGAAATGCCGCGTAGTCCTCTATCATCCAGCAAGGGTCTTCCCCACGAAACATGGTAAACCGAATGCGTGGTGTGTGATGGAACTCGTACTCCTCCACAGCGACAAACATAGCAGCACAGCAGTATCGTGACAGGCGCCGCTGTCGCCTCAGGACCTCTGGGGGAATGACGGCATGGATCCACGCGCGACACTTTGGACACCTGCGAATATGCTCTAAGGCACGCTGATCTGTATGCGCATCTTCAGAAGCAACGGGCAGGTCGTCAGCGTAGTACCAGTAGGCGATCATTGCCTCGTCACGCCAACGAGAAACAACCCACTCCCGATGGGCGCGACAAATTGGTAGGGGTTCCCTGCCGTCGGCATCCAATAGCGATATCATCATCGCATCTCCTTACGCTCTCGGTTACGAGATCAAGGGCAATTCCTTACGTGCATTTTCAGAGTTCTCCAGCACCCTCTGAATGACCTGCGCAATCTTTTGGGGTTTCTCACCGAGGCAAACACGCGCGGTGTAGCCCGTCGCATAACCATGTACGATGTCCGCGTTCGGGTCATCCAGAATAATAACAGGGACTTCTCGCCAGCAGCTCTGCTGCAGCTCGCGAAGCGCTTCTGCCAGCCCCCGATTGCTTTGTCGCAGCGCTGGCTCATTGATAAACACCAGCTTCGGCTGAATCGCCTCTGATGGCCTCCGAGCAACCCGAATCTGCAGGTTTCTAAGGCGCTCGGAAAGGAGGCGAAGCGCGCGACGGACAATCCTCTGCGCGACTCCCCCAGCAGGGATAATTACCACCTCCAGGACATCACCAGACTCTGGCATGCAGCGCCTCCATGACATTATTATACTCTATTATACTCTCTCGGCGCATGTAGTTCCCACACCTCCTTGGTGATGCAGAAGCCGTTCTCACAGCGCTGCATAAACTCTGCCAGCTCCCTGAAGAAGACGCGTACCTGCTCATCGGGGTGCAGCTGACCGTTGACCCGAATTATCAACACACCTGCTGGACGAATAAACAGGTATTCCCCATCGGAGAATTCAACGGGGCGACCCTCGGTTAGCACCAGAGTAATCGCTGTGCAGTGAACTCTCGTAGCGTTAGCGATTCGGGCTAACAGATGTCTGTATACCTGTTCTGCTCTTTCCGCGAATCCCGCGCCTCGAAGTAAGGCATCCTTACCTGCAAAAACCATCCCTGTATCACCTCAAAGAAGTCAGGCTTCTGAATCGCCTCCAGCGCTTCGTTTTGCGTCTGCACGGCCATGGCGCTAACTCACCTCCCCACGGGTGATCTGCATAAACACATCCTCCAGGTCCAGCGAGGTCTCGGTCAATGAGACGACACGGAATCCGTCGCGCACGATTCGGGCGAGCAGTTCTGCCTGCTCTTCCAGTCCGCCCGTGAAGTGAACCTCCACGCAGCCGTTCTGCAGCGCGAGATGCGTGATGTGCGCGTCGCCCTCCAGATAGTTCGCCAGCGGTTCGGGGTCGTCCAGCAGGCGAATCTGCAGCACGCGCGCGGGTTGCAACTGCGCGATAATCTGCTCCACGGGTCCCCACACCAGCAGCTCGCCTTTCTCGATGATGCCAATCTTGTTGCAGAAGTCGGCGAGTTCAGGCAGAATGTGGGATGAGACCAGCACAATCTTGCCCATCGCGCCCAGCTCGCGGATAAGTTCTTTGATCTCGATGCGAGCGCGCGGGTCCAGCCCCGACGCCGGTTCGTCCAGCAACAGCAGCAGGGGGTCATGCACCAGGCTTTTCGCCAGGCAGAGCCGCTGCTGCATCCCGCGCGAGAGCGTCTCCACATAGGCGTCCTTCTTCACCGTGAGATCGGTCAGCTCCAGCACATTCTGGATAATCTGGGCGCGTTGCGATCGGGGGATCCGATACGCCGCCGCGAAGAACTCCAGATATTCGGTGACGGTGATGCCCTCGTACAGCCCAAAAAAGTCGGGCATATAGCCCAGCAGCGGTCGCACCTCTTCGGGGTAGCGCACGATATCGATGCCGTTCAGCGTCGCGGTGCCCGCCGTCGGCTCCAGCAGCGTCGCCAGCATCTTGATGGTGGTGGTCTTGCCCGCGCCGTTGGGTCCGATGAACCCGAACACATCGCCGGGCATCAGCTGGAAGCTGATGTCTTTGACCGCCACCAGCGTGCCGAACTCCTTCCGCAGCGATTTGACCTCCAGCATGCTCCGATTGACCTCCTGCTTTGATCGCTCATTTGCGCCAGTGATGGCGAACTCCCTGTCGGGTCAGCAAATAGAACAGCCCCGAAAAGAGCAGATAATAGACGCCCTGCCCCCAGCCGAACCCGTAAGCCTGCAATAACAGATAGTAATTGGTGGGGTCGGGATAGACAGCGGCTAACGCCGCAAAGGGGTTCAGCCAGAAGATACAGCGCCAGTCGAAGGGCATCTCCAGCCAGAAGAGCAGTTTCTGCCAGGTGGACGCGCCCTGCTCCATCCCTTCGGTCAGCGACATGTCGCCGCCACGCTGCGTCGCCATCTCCAGCAGGATCATTGTCAACAGCGGCAGGAACAGCAGGGTGAACACCTGAACGCCATACAGCGTCGCGGCGCTGGCGATGCTGTGGCGCAGGCGCAACGAGAGCCACATCCCGATGCTCACCAGCAGTACCCCCCATGCGGTCAGCATCCAGATGGCACTCAGCCAGCCGATAAAGGGCACCGGGCGGTACATGTACTTAACCCAGGCGATGTAGGCGATCGGGGTCAACAGCAGCACAATCACCAGCACGCCCAGCACGCGACTGAACCATTTGCCAAACACAATCTCGTCGACGGTCAGGCGCGTAATCGCCAGCGATTCCCAGGTCGCCTTCTCATATTCCATCGAAAAGAGCGCGTAGCAGCCCAGCGGCGTTAGCAGGCACAGCAACAGTAAGCCCAGTATCAGCACAATCGCGGGATCCAGTTCGTAGCGAATGGTCTGCACCAACAGGTAGAAATAGAGCAGCAGCCCCAGCCCGCCGAGAATCACCGTCAGCGCGCGTTGCCGATACCAGCGCGCGCGCGACTGACCGAGCAGATGGTACCAGAAGACAGGGTTCTCACGCCACATGCCTATTCACCTCGCAGGGGCAGCGCGACCAGATAGGTGACTTCGGCGGCGCTTTCGAACGCGCTGCCGAGCGCAGGCGCCAGCACGGGCTGGTTCGCCCGCGCCGTTAGCAGCACGCACGGCAGCAGACCGCCCCAGCGTGCGTGCAACTGACGCGCGATTTCGGGCAGTACGGGCAGCATCGGCTCTTCAGGGGGATAGGGATAGCCAGGCAGGTAGCCATGCGGTTGGTGCGGACGCGGGCGCGATGGTGTGCCCGGCGGCTCCGCCCATTGATCTACCTTCAGCGTGCCGCCCGCCTTCAGGTTGCCCAGAGGGATCGACTGACCCCCTATTAGCAGCTCCACCCGTTGCAAATCGTACGGCAGCCGGTTCTGAATCGTGCCGATGAGATGGAGCATGCCGCTCTCGCGGCGCACGCGCAGGCTCGACTGGACGCTGCCCGTGAGCTGAACGGGGCGCGTATATCGAAACCATTGCAGGCTTAAACTGCGCACGCGATAGCCTTCCACCCGTTTCGGCTCGATCTCCACTGTACTGACGCGCGTGGGCGCACCCACAACGCTGAATGACTGATCCTGCTGACCCCACTCCACCAGATCGCACTGATCGAACCGAAAGTCGTACACGCCCGCCTTCGGGAAGAAGAGCTGCACGCTGTTGACCGTGTAGCCGCCTGTGTCGCCCGCGTTCATCAGCAGAACGGTTTTGACCTCCCCCGATAGCGGCTTGCGGTACAGGTCGCCCGCCAGCCGCGAGAGCAGCAGCACAAACAGCACCGCAATCACAGGCACCGTGAGCCATGACCAGTCGAGCGCCCGCAACCGTCGCAGCACCCAGTAGTTCACGGGCACGACCAGCACAAAGTAGACCAGCAGCAGACCCAGAATGAGTTCAACCGATGGCAGGCGCACCTGAAAGCGTGAGGAAGACGGCAACGGTCTGTACGGTGTGCCGTAGCCATAGTAATACCAGTTGTTCGGGTCGGAGCCGGTCTGCATGCGGAACAGGGTGGTCAGGTAGTAGCTGGGCGGCAGGTCGGGCACGCGCTGGAGCAGCGCCTGCCAGAAGGCGGGATTGCCCCCGTAGCTGCGCATCGGCTGATCCCATGGGCTGAACGCCAGAAACACAATCGCGCCCAGCCCATAGGAGCGTGTGGCAATCAGCGGGACGCCGTTTTGCTGGAGCAGGACGGCGCTGTCGGGCGCGGGGCGGCTCAGCGTGACGCTGGCTCTACCCGCCGGTGGCTCCTGCCCGCAGAACGCGCCCACCGCCCGCAACGAATCGAGTTCACCCAATCCCTGCACCTGCACGGGCAGCAGCGGTTGCAACGCTGGATGCTGGAGGTAGAGCGCGCCCGCGCCGCCCGGCGCAATCAGCGTGCCGCCCAGCCGAACCCAGTTCAGCAGCGCCTGCCACTGCTCCGCGCTCATGCGCTCCGCGCCCGCCCCCAGCACAATCACACTCACCCCGCTGCAGGCGATTGCCATCGGCGGAAACAGCTCCGAACGGCAATACGCCACCTCGTAAGTGCCCTCCCGTTGATAGGACGAATAGGAATACGGGCGCATGACCGACACGCGCGGACGGATTTTAATCGTGCGCAGGAACTGCATCCCGCCAATCGCGTCGCCCACGCCCACCACCAGACGGTCTTCCTCACCAATCGGGCTCAGGGGCTGCTGCGCCTCGACCGACACGCCGGGCGCGGAAAAGCGCACCACGATGTTGAAAGAGCCGAAGTCGCCAACGATGGGGCAGGCGATAAGCCGCTTGCGCCCGCCCGCAGGCAGCTCCAGCGGGTAGCGGTACTCGCGCTGATAGCTGAAGCCCTCCTGCGCGACGCTCACCACCCCCCGCAGGTTGCCACTCCGATTGCGCACCTCGATCAGCAGGGGCAACGCGCCATTAATACTCGGTCGGTTGCCGAACAGTGGTTGCACCAGCAGCTCCACCGGCTGCGCCCAGCCCATCAGCCAGACGCTCATCAAGAAGCCTGCCAACCAGCCACGCCCGGTCGCCATCCACCTCACCACTGGATAAGATTCTACCCTGCCAGCATATTCTCCTGCCTGCACCGCAACGACTTTTCCCCTCGCCCCTCTGGGGAAAGGGTTGGGGTGAGGGGTTTTCACGGGCAAGAGCCGCTTTGCCCCCTCACCCATACCCTCTCCCCCGCTGGGGGAGAGGGCTTTCTAAACCCCCTCTCCCGCAGCGTCGGGAGAGGGGGCAAGGGGGTGAGGGCAAGGTACAATCTTTTCGATGCTGAACGAGCGATTACGCGCGAAGCTGGAAGAGCTGCTGTTGAACCTGCCAGAGATTGAGGCGCGGTTAGCGGATCCGTCGGTGCTGGGCGACCCGCAGGCGCTCCAGCAGCTGGGCAAACAGCACGCCGAACTGAGCGAACTCGCCGAACTCTATCGCGAGTACCAGCAGCTGGAGGGGCGCATCCGCGAGGCGGAAGAGCTGCTCGACACCAGCGACGATCCCGACCTGCGCCTGCTGGCACAGGAGGAGCTGGAGCAGGCATCCCGAGAGCGCGAGCAGGTCGAACGCGCTCTGATTGCACGCCTGCTACCGCGCGACCCGAACGATGACCGCAGCGTCATTATCGAGATTCGCCCCGGCACAGGTGGCGAGGAAGCCGCGCTGTTCGCTGCCGACCTCTTCCGCATGTACACCCGCTACGCCGAGCGACGCGGCTGGAAATACGAAATTCTCAATGCAGAGCCGAGCGATCTGGGCGGGTTCAAGCATGTCGTCTTCAGCGTCCAGGGCAGGGGCGCATATAGCCAGCTCAAGCACGAATCGGGCGTGCATCGCGTTCAGCGCGTGCCCATCACCGAGAGCAGCGGACGCATCCACACCTCCACCGCCACCGTCGCCGTGCTACCTGAAGCCGAAGAGGTCGATGTGCAAATTAACCCCGATGATCTGGAAATCGAGACCTTTCGCTCCTCCGGTCCCGGCGGTCAGCACATGCAGAAGAATGAGACCGCCGTGCGAATCACCCACAAGCCGACTGGCATCACCGTCACCTGTCAGGATGAGCGCTCGCAACTGCAGAACCGCGAGCGGGCGTTGCGCCTGCTCCGCGCGCGACTGTATGAGCTGGAGCTGGAACGCCAGCGCCAGCAGCGCGACCAGCTGCGTCGCAGCCAGATTGGCACGGGCGAACGCAGCGAAAAAATTCGTACCTACAACTTCCCCGACCGCCGCGTAACAGACCATCGCGTCGGGCTGACCCTGCACAATCTGGACGAGATTCTGGATGGCGACATCCAGCCGTTTATCGACGCGCTGATGGCGGAGGAGCAATCCCGCGCGATGGAGCTGCTCGGATAGCCCGCCCAAAAACCCCCAAAACTCACAGGTGCTGTCGTGCCGTTGTGTGGAACGATGGTACTGGCGTGAGAGGGTTCGCCTTCGCACGCAGGGAGAGAACCATGCGAAATCGGAAGGCAAGCCGGCGGGGGTTCACGCTCCTGGAGATTATGGTCGTGGTGTTCATTCTGGGCATCCTGATCACGATTGCGGTGCCCAGCTGGATGAACGCGCGCTCGCGAGCGCAGGCGCGCACCTGCTCCGCCAATCTGCGCCAGATTCACCAGGCGAAAGAGATGCACGCACTGGCAAATCGCCTGCCCGATGGGACACCCGTACAGATGAGCGACCTGGTGCCGCAGTATCTGCAGGCGGAGCCGTTCTGTCCTGCAGCTGGCGGCGCGGCGTACACGGTCAACCCCGTCGGCACCGACCCCACCTGCCCCACTGGCTTGCCGAACCACACGGTCAACTGGGGAGGGGATTAGCGTATGCGAACATGCAGAGGCTCAGCGCTCACTGAACTGCTGATTGCGGTGCTGCTCGTCACACTGCTGGTGCTATCCATCGCTGCCATCACGCCGACAACCAGCCGCATGCAGACTCAGGCACAGCAGTACACCTACGCGCTGAACCTTGCTCAAACCGTGCTGGAGCGCGTGCGCACGCTCGATTTTAACCAGATTACCTTCGAAGGCTTGCAGCAGAACGGGCTGGCGCAAACACTGGTGCTGAGCGAACCGAACCACTTCATCGCGCAATTCACAGCGGTATCCACACCGGGGGGCGGCACCCTCAATCTCGGCACGAACCTGCGCGAAGCCAGCGGCACCATCGAGGTGTTCAACCTGACCACCAGCAATAACATCTCCATCGGGCTGAAGACGATTTTCGTGACGATTCAGTGGCGGGAGCCGCGCACCAATCGCGTTCAGCAGGTTCAGCTGGCGACCTCAGTCGCCAGCCTGCAATGAAGAACTCCCTCTGCCCTCTGGGGAGAGGGTTGGGGTGAGGGATCCGAGCCAGCAGGGGGATTGTGCCCCCTCACCCATACCCTCTCCCCTCTGGGGAGAGGGTTATACGGAATCACAGGGGAGGATGCGACCAATGAGACGAAGACACAGCCGCGCACGCGGCTCGATGATGCTGGAGCTGGTGTTCGCCAGCGCGCTCTCCGTGATGGTGATTGCGCTGCTGGTAGCAACCCAGATCGGCGCGCTGCGGGCGTATCAGCGCGCTCTCAATCAGAACGCTGTTAGTCGTGCCACTTATGGCGCCCTGCGCGAGATTCGCGGGCTTGCCCAGCAGGCAGTCAGCGTGACCCTGAGCGGTGGTGGCACGCAGGCAACCCTGCTGATGCCCCAGCGTGACGCCAGTGGCGCTGTCCGCCTGCCCATCCAGCCCGATACAGCGAACCCGTTCACCCTTACCGTCAACTTCGCGGCAGGCACGCTGACGCTCACCAGCAACGGCACCACCCGCACCCTGCTAACAGGCATCAGCAGTCGCACGCCGCAGGGCGCCAACTACACGCCCTTCGCTTTCACCCAGTACGCGCCAGGCGTGGCGGCGCTCCATGTGCGCCTGAGCGTCCGCCAGGGCAACACCACCACAGCCACCACCGCATGGTTCGAAGAGACCATTCTGTTGCGCAACGCGCCAGTTCAATGAACACACTATGGGGAGGGAGATGCGATGAGTAAACGCACACAGCGTGGCAGTACGATGGTCACCACACTCATCACGGGTGGATTGACCCTCGTCACGGCAACCGCTTATCTGGATTTAGCAACGCAGGATTTACGCACCGCGAACGCTCGCCTGCGCGAGGTCGTCACGCAGAACCTGGCGGAGGCAGGTCTGAACGCCTCGATGCAGCAGCTCTGGCGTGAGTTCAAAATCAGCCAGCGGTTCGATACCCTCGATAGCACCCTGCGCAACGCCAGCGTCGATAATCCCAGCCGAATCTGGAACGGCGTTCTCGGCACGGTGGGCAACTACACGGCGTCGGTCGTGGGCTATCAGACGATCGATTCCTACACGCGGCGCGTCACCCTGCATGCCGTCGGCTGGCAGGATCGCAACGGCAATGGTCAGCTGGACAACGGCGAGCCACGCCAGGTGCTCCAGCAAACTTTCGAGCTGCAACTCTCGCGCTCTGGCGTGTTCGACTACGCTTACTTCGTGAACAACTACGGCTGGATGTATGGCTTCGACGGCGAGCAGCTGGTGGTCAACGGCGACATGCGTTCCAACGGCGATTTTGAGTTCCGCTACGGTCGCCCTATCACCAATGGCACGATTATTGCCGCCGCTAACGAGAAGCTCACGCCCAGAGCGAACGGCTACATTATCGTGGAGGGTGGAACCGCGCCCCGCCAGTGGACAACCAGCACCTACATCACCAACCAGACCAGCAACTATCGCGGGCAGGGACCCTATATGCGTCAGGGCTACTCCAGCTCAGTGCATGGCGCAATTGGCAGCAGCACCTTCAACGAGTGGCGCGACTATCTGTACGAAGCCACCGGGCAGATGATAGGTGGCTCGCCCTTTGGGGCTGTGCTGGCCGATTCGCGCGGCACGCGCCGATTCGATGGCACCGTGCTGGACAACCGTCCCACCCGCGAGATGGTGCTGCCCAACCTGAACGACCTGAGCTACTACCTCAATCTTTCACAAACCTGGCGCGACCCGAAAGCCACCTATCGTGACGGTACATCGAACCCCTACTACAATCAGGGCGCGTTCGTGGAAGTGTGGAACCCCAGTCGCAACCGTTACGAGCGCATCTCAACCAACGGCGTCATTAACGGTAGCGTCGCGCTGATTGGCTACCGAAACTACCCCATCCGCATTCACGGACCCGTCACCGTCACGCAGGATGTGGTCATTCGCGGCTATGTGGAGGGTCAGGGCACGCTCTACGCGGGGCGCAATGTGCATATCGTGGGCGACATCATCTACAAAAACCCGCCCGACTTCCGCGGGAGCAACTTCAACACCGTGCTGAACAATGTGGAGCGGAAGGACGCGCTGGGGCTGGCAGCGCGGGGCAGCATCATGATGGGCAACACACGCCAGTTCAACGACCCCTATCCCCTGCGCTACATGACACCGCCCTTCACACGCGGACGCTACGACGAGAACGGCAACTGGATACCGCCCTTCAACGCCCTTGAGCGCGACGAAACAGGACGCTACCGTTATCAATCCGCTTACGGGAGTGCCGACCAGAGCGATATCGAACGACTCTCACTGCAAATCGACATCGACCAGAACGGCTCCATCACGGCGGATGAAAGAGGCATCTCGCGTATCGACGCTGTGCTGTTCACGAACTTCGTCGGCGGCGGGAACCTCGCCACCGACGGGCTGGGGCTGACCATCAACGGCACCATCATCGCCAAAGATGAGGCGATGGTGCTGTGGAGCGTTCCGATGTGGTTCAACTACGACTGGCGCATTCGGGAGCGCAGCCTCGACGACACACCGCTCATCAATATCGAGCTGCCGCGCGTCGCCGCCGTGCGTCGCATGGCGTGGCAGCGCGTTTATTGATGCCCTCACCCCCAGCCCCTCTCCCACGCTGTGGGAGAGGGGAGCCAAAATCCCTCTCCCCCTCTGGGGGAGAAGGTACGGGTGAGGGGGCAGACCGCGAAGAGAGCTTGAACCCTCTCCCCCAGCGGGGGAGAGGGTAGGGGTGAGGGGGCAACCTGACTTCACCACAAACGAGGAGGGATGAATATGAGAACACGACATCTGACACGGTTTCTGGGTACGATGGCGATAGCAGGTCTCTGGCTAAGCGGCTGGAGCATCGTCTCGGAGCATCGCTCGCCGAACGAGCGACCCGAATGGTGGAAGCCTTACGAGAACGCCGCGCCGATTCAACCGTCGCCGACGGTGGTCGCGCCGCAGGGCGATGTGCCCACTGTTGTGGAGGAAGCCGCCACACGCAGTGCGCCCGCTGGCGTGCCTGACACGCTGGTCATCCAGCCGCAGAGCGGGGTCGCAACCGTTAGTCTGCCCCGCGCCATCGATGGCGAGCAGGTAATGCAGCAGGCGAATCGCGATATTGAGCGTCAGCGCGTGGCGTTCTGGCGCCCGTTCGCGCTGTTCGGCTGCTTCCTGTTGCTGGGCGGCGGTGCAGTGTTCGGGCTTCTGCGCTGGTGGAGCCAGCAGGTGCCCGCGCCGCCTCCTGCCCGTCGCCGTCGCTACTAAGCCACACCCTCTACGGGGTCTACAGCCGTCCGCGCCCGCTGGTCAGCACGCCAGCGACGGGCGCGGGCGGCAACGCCCGAACCGCCAGCGCGAGCGCAATCACCATATCGTCATGGAAGCCGCGCTCCGCGCCGAAACGCGCCCCTGTCGGCGTCGCGCTCACCTCAAAGTGATACAGCTCCTGCAACAGCCTGCCGTCAGGCAACAGCTGCAACTGCTCGCGCTCCAGCATCAGCGCGAGGCTCTCCACCAACGACTGCTTGACCGCGCGGGTGAAGGTCAGCCCCTCCACAGGCACGGATGACGCCGATTGCAGCGCCTCCACCAGCGGGTCGCCGACGCCCGTGCGATCGCATAGCACGCGCTGAACGCCATGCTGTTCCATCAACCGGGCAATCTGCGCCACCTGCTCCGCCCACGCCAGCCCCTGCCAGCGACGGATGTCCAGCATGCACGCCGCCTGCTGGGAGCCATGCAGAATCGCCACCGCTGTCCAGTCCCGATAGCGTGCCCAGTCGACGCCCGCCACCACCATCCCATCGGGCTGAAGGCGCAGCAGCAGGGCGCGATCAACCCACTCGGTGCGGAACAGCTGACCCGCGTCGTCCAGGAACGCTGCGCCGTACTCCACCTGGAACTGGCGCTCGCTCATCAGCTGCGCCTGCATCAGCAGGGTGCTGGGCGAGAGCAGCGGGTTCTGCCACGAGGGGCTGCGCAGGCTCCAGACGCGCTCGCTGCCCTGCTGACCCTCCTGATAGAGCCGATAGAAGTAGTTTTTGCCGCGCGGGGTGGAGACCAGCGCGAGCCGCCCGCCCGTGTCGCTGAGCATCGGCATCAGCACCTCCATCACCACCTGTTCGGGCACATAGGCGGCTTCATCCACCACAATCAGGTGCGCCCTGCGCCCGCGCAGGAAAAGCCCGCCGCGCGTTGCCGGGCGCGCCCACAGCCGACCCTGACCGATGGTCAGCACGGGCGCTGGTGTGCGTCGCACCTGCGGCTTCTCACCCACCTGACGCAACAGCCCGATCACCCGCTCAAACGGGATCAGCGCCTGCTCCTGCGAAGGCGCCACAATCAGCACCATGCGGGGTGCAGGCTCCAGCAGGGTGCGAGCGACCTCCACCGCAATCACTTCTGTCTTGCCCCAGCGTCGCCCGCACGCCAGCACCCGAATGGGCGCCCGCGACTCCAGAAACGCCCGCTGCCCCGCATGGGGATACCAGCCCGCAATCATGGCATCTCACTCCCGCTGATGAAGCCAGCACGCCTCGAACCCGACAACCCCTCCATGACTGCCCATAAATCCCGCCCAAAAAGCAGGAATCATCGCACGAAGCGCGAATTTATTCACCAGCAGGAGAGCAGCGATGCTCACTCTGTGGCGGCTGAAGAGAGAGTAACAATGCTGCAGCAGGTGTGGGAGCAGTTGAGCGAGGGGGAACGGCAGCGGGTGTTGGGGCTGGCGCGGTGTGCGGAGAACGCGCTGAAACGGCTCTGGCGGCAGGAGATGCGGTATTATGGTCGGTGTGTGGCGCTGGTGGTGCGAGATGAGGAGGGCGAGTGGGTGGCGCGGGAGATAGAGGACAGGAGCGCGTTAGAAGCGCTGGAGGGGTTGCTGGAGCAGGTGGCGTGTGAGCAGTTGTTAGAGCGGTTGTGGGCGGGGTTGGATGGGGTGGAGCGAGCGATTGTGCAGGGTTTGCGGGAGGGCAGGACGCAGGTGGAGATAGCCCAGGCGCTGGGGATGACGCAGCAGGCAGTGAGCAAGCGATTGCAGATGATACGGGCGAAAGGACGGGTGATTCTGGCGGAAATGGGGGCAAATCGGGGGTGAAGGGGTTGTATTTTTCGCGGCTGGATGGCGATTTAAGGGTGGAGGGGCAAGATGAGACGCCCCTTACTATTCCAGACAGGAGGAGATGGAGATGATCAAGCGAGTGAAACAGAGGATGACGATTGCAACGATACCTGGGCTAATAGTGGTTTTGTTATGTGCCACTTTAAGCCATGGCTTCGGACAGATAGACACCGATATTGCAGGTGGTTCTTCGTTCTCTCTGCCTTTACCCGACCAACGAGTGATACTACAGCCGGGTCAAACAGTCACTTTCGTGGTCGATCCGTGGCTGGAAGAGCCTATAGAGCCGTTGCCTGAGTTTCGGGATGCCTTTATCGAATTCGGTGAACCAATATGGCCTGGGCGCTGGTTCGCTCTGATGGGCGACTTACGCTATTTAGGCAAAGGTATCATCGAGTATCGTGCCCCTATTGATGAAGGGTTCGACCTGATTGTCTATCGTGATGAAACCACAGGGGAGTATGCTGTACTTGCGGTTACAGTAGACATTTCAGGAGAAGAGCCGTGCCCAGAACCTGTTCCTGCACCTTTGATCAAGTATGCAGGGCTGGATGTTTACCTGATGCCCGTTCAGTCTAACATTGCGGGTATGCGTGTGATGGCGCTTCCTCCAGGTGACGGCTTCGGAGGACCTGTAATCTGCCTTACGGGTCGCCCTTTGAATCCGCGTCCTAGCAGATGCTCAGGAAGTAGTTTCACCACCACAAGGTGGAAGGCTTTTCCGATGAGATGTACCGATTGGAAGTACCGAGGTACTATAAGGGTTACTGCCGATATTCAAGCTAAGGTTTGGGCGAAATTGGGTATACGTCTTACAATAGGTGCTACCTTTCGGGTTGAGGAAAGAGAGTGCAGAATAACCAAGCTTAAGATTCAGGATTGCTATCGGTGTCGTAATGGTGTTCCAGAATATGTAGGCTCTCGAGTGTTCTATTGGATTGTACATTGGAGCGAATTTAGGCCTTCTTGGGCCTGCGTCATCTATGGTGGGCAGTATGCGATACCTTGTCAACCGCCCCTCAGAATGCATGACTGCGTAAGCAACGGCGACTGCCCTTGCTAAAGATAATGCGTCGACATAGGCTATTGATAGCCATTCTATTGATACTGGTTATGGCGGGAGGTGTTTGGATGCAGTTGCGTCCCCACCCCTCGCCCGCCTGTATCGTTACATGGAACAATCAGGAATGGTTAGCTCTTGAACCAGGTAGCGCAATTGTGTTAATGCCCAACAAACCTGTGCCGACTGGTTCCGAATATGTCTTGGGCTTGGGAGAGCTGCACTACATCGCAGAGAACAAAATCGTCCTAAAGGTATCAGAAGCTCGCTGGGTTGAATTTGGTCCCAATACACTTGCGTTTTGTTCCTCAACAGGCGAATGGTACGAGTTAAATGTATATATTTTGGGTGATAAAGCTTTTGATCAGCTTATCACGCATAGTCGTCCATTACCACGTGAAGGCATTATCAAAATAGGACAAAACGAATTTATCAAATTGCGGAAGATAAGTTTTGTCGACTTGCTGATAAGATCTATACACAACCTGCGAAGCGCACTTGGAGGTGCCTCTGCCCCTATCAGTGTCCCTTCTCCTCCCAATAGGCCATGGTTGGGGGGAATGCAGACGCTGTGGCTGGTGAATAATGTGGAGTTAAAAGTAAAATGGACGCGAAGTGGTGAGCTGCTACGCCTTCACCTTATGCTCTATAACAAGGGTAAAAAGCCTGTTCGGGATTTGAAACTGCTTCTTCTCAAGTTAGGCAAGCACTCTCCTCAAGGGATTCAATTCCCTTACCCAATTCCACCACTTGAACCAGGTCAATCGCAGGTGCTGGCTTTCGATTTTCCAGATGGCAAGCTGGAGGAAGGCCTATCTATAATGTTGAATCGATAAGCATTGACGCACCAACAGATTGTTGTTAAGAAGAATTGGAGGTCTATGATGGGCTTTAGATGGGCTATTGTGCTGGTGGGTTTGCTGGTGTGCGGTTGTCATCAGCAAGCAAGTGAGCAGCAGGTCGGCAAACCGCGTGTTGAACTGCAGCAACTGGAAAAGGATAGACGCGTGGATGAATGGGTGAAACGCATTCAGCAGAATCGAGGCTGGCTCGCCCAGATGAACCTGGTACGCGAGGCAATTTACTATCGCTTCAATGATACACCCTTCATGGTGATTGCTTATCGTCGTATTTTGCAGAGTAGTGAGGAACCAGATATCGTGTTTGGATATGTATTGTCTGGCGCAATAGTAGATAATATAATTGCAGATTTAAAAATCTATATACCAGACTTTTGGTATCCTACAGTTTGTAGAGAAGTTGCTCAAAGATTAATGGAATTAATGAATAAATATAAAAAATGATGTTTTCACTTATATTGCAGCCTGTGAAGCTTATTACTGTCCTTGCTTGCCCTCAGAGATGCTGAATTTTAAAAAGTTTCGCAGAATGATTAAGAAAATAGATCCTGATAATCAATATATTGCCATTTATGACAGGGAAGATTTACCTCTCCACGAGGAAGCGCGTTTGAGGCAAAGAGCAATGGAAAGTGGTATTTACCCCGTGAGGATGGGACTTTTGTATGTACATTACTAATACTTATTCGGTGCTGAATCTCAAGCTGGTGGGTGGCGGTGTAGATAACGCCACCCGCTCTGGTATACTTAGAATGGCTATGAGGCAGGTGGGGCAAAGCAGACCTTTATTACGGGATGAACCAGCTGGGAACAAGCGAGTGCGCTGCTGGCACAAGCGAATCTGCCTGCACGCACTCCTCCAGCAAGTTGCCAGAGCAACCCGACTCAAGCTGCAGGCAGCACCTGCCCTACAGCACGAAAAGGTCTGCGTGCTTACTAATGGCATGCCTGCTATTCAGCTGCTACAACATCTGAGTACGCTCATTCCTGCGCGCTGGGAGACTCATAACGATGGCTACCTGCTCCAGCCTTTGCCAGAGATAGGAGCGCTGGAAAAAGACTTTGTGCAGCAGCTGCATCAGGCGCGCTTTCAACTATTGAAAAAGCAACTGTTATCCGAGCCACTCAATAAGGAACCCCGCTCACCTCTTAACGATTTAGCCGATGTTCCACCAGGAGTCTCCGCTGCTATTCAGCGAACACCCTTTCAGGGGCTGGAGGATTTGCTGATATGGGAGTGGCTCCATCGCTGGAGTCAGGAGCGATGGAAACAGCTCTGGCAGGGGGAGGCAGTCTTTGCAGCGGTTCCAGTGGATCGGCAATCGACCGAGATCCCAGCGGATGTTTTGAAGAAAATCTTCAATAGCTTCAAGGCGTATGAAACAGACAACATTCGCTTGCTTGCTGATACTTCTGAAGAGGCAGAAAAGGAAACAGGCGCTCTACTGGTACGGCAGATATGGCTCGTTGCAAACATTTCACTGGATAGGTCTGCTTTTCTCATGACTGTCGGTTTTGAGTTGGAAAATGGCAAGATTAAATCACATGGCATTTCTAAGCGGATTAACGATTCTCTACTCTTTAGCCAGCCATCCATGATACACAACCATCCGCTGGTGAAGCGCTGGTTGGACTGGCAAACCTCCTATGAAGCTTACCGCACAAATCCTCTGCTCCAGCAGAATATACCTGATTTTGAAGATCGCGCTTTGTCAGCGACTGGCTGGAACATGTTGCCCGACATACCGGTTTGAGTGTGGTTAGCGATTCCTTCCGGTACCCCCTGTTTTTTGATCTGTCTTTTGATGGATCAGTAGTAAGTCCTGGCGTTCTTATAAATCGCGGTCGAAGGATTGCAGGGGGTAAATTAGCCGAGGTGTTGAAAGAGTTTGTGAACGGGTCGCACGGTTGGTTGCGCATAGAGAACGATACTTTGTTGTTTCGGCACTGGGATTATGCGGAGTTGCGCGCAGGTGAAATTCCCGAATGTCGCTGGGAGCGCGTGGAACAGCTGGCACGGGAGGGGCGCCTGACACCAGACCACCTGCGATGGTTGTTTACCCCTGAACTCAGTGAGGCTCAGGTGTACCGCCTGGAAAGTGTTCCCACCTCGTTCGTGAATTGGAGACTGCATGGGGTCAGGGCAGTGCGATTTTTGATGTCGCTGTCACCAGCGCAGTTGAACATGGCACAGAAAGCAGGCTTACCAGTCGCTTCGCTCACCGGGAGGCAGCGGCAACTGCTTTTCAAAATGACTGGCAAGCCGTTCGAAATTTTCACCAGTGGTGGCAATTCGGTAAGGATTTATCTGTCGCGGATGAAGGTAGATGAGGACCCAGAGCTTCGCGGATATCGCGGATTTGAGCAGGATTTGATTTTAGCAAGCAACGGTGAACGCCGAGTGTTTACGATATGGATAAGCGTCCCGAAGAATATCTGACCCCAACATTTGGGTTTTCTGCCCCGATATCAGCCTTCCATAGGGTATAATCCAGCAGGTGGTGCGAGCAATGAAGATAAAACTATGGCTCACTGGAGTGATTGCAGTCGTAGCAGTGATGGTTGGTATCTGGGCTGTGAGTAGCAAAAGCAGACCCCCCCAAGCTAACACAAGCACTACGCAGCAGCCTTCTGACACGCAGCTCAACCCTGCCCTTGTGCAGGACACCAACCAGTTCGCCTTCAATCTGCTCAAGGAGCTGCTCAACCCACAGGTTCAGCAGCGCCAGAAACGACCCGCCGTTGTACAGACCGCATCGCCTAATATGGTCTTCTCGCCCTTAGGTGTGCAGTTTGTGCTGACGCTCTTTCTGAACGGCGCTGAAGGACAAACCTATCAGGAGATTGCCCAGGCGCTGGGTTTCCAGAACGCTTCGCTGAGAGAAATCAACCAGTTTCATCGGCAGTTGCGACACAAGCTGCAACGCTGGCAGGTAGATGCCAAGCTCATCGCGGTGAATTCTATATGGATTCGTCCTGTCTACCGCCTCCATCCCGATTTTGAGCGGATTGGTAGCCAGTTTTACGCGCTGGAAGCCAATAAAGCGGATTTTGGCAACCGCGTGGAGGCGGCGCGTCAAATCAACGCCTGGATGAATCAACGCACGCAGGGACAGATTCCGAAGCTACTCGTTCCAGAAGAGATTGACCCCGCTCAAACGATTTTGGTGTTGGCAAATGCGTTGTATTTGCGGGCGTTGTGGCAGCAGCCGTTCAAGGTAGCCGATTATGAGCGGGAGTTTCACCCGGAAAAGGGCAAACCGTTCCGTTTTCGTCCGATGGAGGCGGAGCTGGAGGGCGTGCCGTATGGGCACAACGATTTATGTCGGATTGTGGGTTTGCCCTATCAGAATGGCGATTGGGTGTGCTATGTGGTGTTGCCGCGCGAGGGCTTGCGGGTGCAGGAGCTGGTGGAGCAGATGGATGCTTTGCGCTGGCAGGAGTGGCTGGGTCAGCTGGCGCGTGCTTCAAAGGTTCAGGTGGTGCTGCCTCGTTTTGAGGTGGCGAGCGAGTATGATTTGATTCCTGCGCTGGAGCGGTTAGGTGTTCGGCGAGCTTTTGATCCAGAGCAGGCGGAGTTTCCAAAGATATTGAAGATGAGTGATGTGAGTTTGGATCGGCTCACTACTAGGGCGGGTTATGTTAGTGTTTTCAAACAGGTTGTGCAAGTGCGTGTGGACGAGCGTGGCACAGAGGCAGGTGCAGGCACTGTCGCCGTAACGGAATCATTAGAGGTGATAACTGTAGATCGCCCCTTCGTATTTGTGATAGCGGAACGGGAGTCAGGAGTGATTCTATTTATGGGTGTTGTGCATCAGCCCGAGGGATAAGGATCCCCCTATCGCTGTACTGGAGCAGGTGGCGTGTGAGCAGTTGCTGGCGGGGTTGGATGGGGTGGAGCGAGCGATTGTGCAGGGTTTGCGGGAGGACTTGCTGAGATATTTCGCAGCTATTCTTGCTTGGCTTGTTAGCGTGACCATTCTAATAATAAAAATATTTTTTTTTCAAACTAAGTGCGAAACAATGAGCCGATGGGGCTTTGTGGGTCTAACGGGTTATCTCTGGCTAAGTGTGGGATGGATAGTGCCATGCCATGCTGCGCAGAGTGAGTCGCGTGTCTCCTTCATTCCGCAACTGTACACCTACTCCGAAATTGCTCAACGGCTCAGCGTGGGAGATGACAGGGTCAGTTGTGCCCGCACCTTGCGCAACCGTGCCGCCTTTGTGTGCCTGCGTAACCGCTCGTGGCAGCAAGCAACGGAACTGCTTGCTGCTGCGCTAAGCGTGCGTTTCCGTCCCGATGAACGCGACCCGAATCACTGGTGGATGGAAGAGAATCCCCAGCAGGCGCGTCAGGAGCGTCGCTGGCGTGAGACCCTCGCTGCTGCCATTCAAGCCGAAGCCGATGGATTGTTAACGATAGCGGACTACCTCCTGCGCTTTGCCGAACAGGAAGGTACCGACTCGGCTCACCAGCAACTGCGCGCGTTCATGGAGCAAGTGTACCGCCAGGTTGATGGTACAGGCAATCAGGACGCCATTGCTACTGGGGAGCAAGCAGCCCGCATCGTGGCGTTCATCCTCGAAGTGCAGAACAATCCGCTTTATCAATTCGCTTTGAAGCAGGTTGCATCGTCGCGTGGGCGTCAAACAGTGGAGCGCCTGCTCAACTCTGGACTCATCGACGAGGAACCTATTGCTCGATATCTCCCGTCCTGGCGCGAGGGAGCCAAACTCAGCGAAAGTGAGCTGGCGTATGGGCTTGCCCTTACACTGGCGTACTGGGAGGGCCACTACGTCTGGCTGGGCACAGGCTCTGTGCCCAGCCGAAGCGTTGTGAGCCTGTTTCGTCAGGCGGTGCTCAAGGGGCGCGTCCTGCAGCCCTTTCCTGCCCGCCTTTTCTGGCAAGAGATGTGCCCGCTGTCTGATATGCGAGCGAAGCTGCTTGCCCAATACCCCTCCGCTCAGCAAGCGGAGTGGATGCTGGCTGAGGTCAGAACCTTTACACAGAGCCATCAGCATCTTTACTTCACATGCCTGAGCGGAGTCTATCTTCTCACTGCCGAAAAGGGTCTAACCCCTGTACTGACATTCTATCTGCCCCCGCATCGGGTTATGTGGAGGCGGCTGTTGCCGCTTTTGGGGGAGGCTTACGAGCGGCGTCGGTCTCAACAGGAGCAGATGACGGAGGTGTTTCTGAAGACTGCGGCGGCTCAGCTACCCGTGCATGGACTCCCATCTTATCTGCCCACCTTCTGGGAGTTTGTGCAGCGCTGGTGTGAAGCTCATCAGCGCGAAGCGATTGGCGAGTACTTTTTTGATGTGAATTACAGAACAATACTACCTAATCCTGTGCCGCGTGGTTTGAACTGGGTGACTGTGCTGGCGCACTGTCGAGGGAACCCGCAAGATCCGTTACCCCTGCTGCTGGAGGAGCGCGACGGTGTGCTGCTGATATATCACCCGTTGGCGTTTCTGTTCCACCGAGTGGACTATCCGCTGGCGGACCTGATAGCGTTGTGGCGTTCAATGGACAGCTGGGTAGGAGCGCCGCTGGAGTTGGCTGTGAGCTGGGAACAGCTACAGCGTTATTTTCGGACGGCGTCAACCGCGCTGAATGCGGCTTGCTTACTACCCTTTGATGCCTCTTATGAGCGGGGCATGCTGCCCTGCGCCGAGCCGCTCTATCGGGTGCTGAACAGCCTGCCCGAAGGGATCCGGCAGTCGCTGTGGCTGCGGGGCGGTCGTGTGGACTGGAGACAGGCAACTTTGAATCGGGCGTTCTTTACCCGCTTGCTGCAGCAGTTTGGTGTGAGAGAGGCGTACCATCCCGATTTTGCGGATTGGCTTCTGACGGCAGAAGTGGTAGTGCGGCTCTATCCAGCCAGCAAGCCCGACCAGGTGCAGTTGTCGGTTGCTCTGGAGCAGGGGAATGTGCGCATCCTGCTGGGGGAACTGACAATTGTGAAAGAACGGGGTCAGTAGGTACAATCTCTGCTGTGAAACGGCGACTGTTATTGGGGCTTTGGATCGGGTTGATGAGCCTCGCGCTGGCAGACCGACCAGCGTGGATGACCAGCGCGGAGAGCATCACGCCCGCCGATTTGCGGGCGCACCTGGAGTTTATCGCTTCCGACGAGCTGGAAGGGCGCGACACGCCCTCGCGCGGACTCGATATCGCGGGCATGTACATCGTGTCCCACCTCAAGCGCTGGGGGCTGAAACCGGGCGGCGAGAACGGCACCTACTATCAGACACTCACCATCCGCACGGATCAGGTGCGCACCGATTCGAGCGTGGTGCGCATCGGCACGCAGGAGTTCCGCTACGGCGAAGGCTTCGTGGCGCGCGCGGTACCCCTCTCCGCTGAAGCCCAGCCCGTGTATGTCGGCTACGGCTGGTCGAACCCCACTCAGAGCATCGATCCCTACAGGGGGCTGGATGTGCGCGAGAAGGTGCTGGTGGTGCTGGGTGGCTTCCCGAAACAGGTGGTGCAACTGGGGCTGGAAAAGGCACAGCAGGAAGGCTGGGTTAGCCCCGAAGAGAACGCCCGCCGCCGCGGCGCCCGCGCCATCCTGCGCATCGACCCCCTGCTGATGGAACGACTGGAGCGCCAGAGCCGCATGTGGGCGCGACGACGCCTCGTTGAAGAGCTGGACCGCGAGGAACCCAGCGTGCCCCTGATTGTGCCCGCACGCGCCATGCTCGACGCGCTCTGCCAGGGCGAGGAGGTAAGCGCGGACGAACTCATCCAGCGTGCCCAATCGGGCGAAGCGGGCGAACCGTTCACCTTCCGTGCCAGCAAACGCCTGCACATCGAAATCGCTGTGCAGACCACGCGCGAGACCGCCCGCAATGTAATCGCGATTGCCGAAGGTAGCGACCCCGTTCTCAAAAACGAGTATGTGGTCGTCGGCGCGCACTTAGACCATGTGGGTGTTGGCACGCCACGTCGACCGGGCGAAGATGTCATCTACAACGGCGCGGACGACGACGGCTCGGGAACCGTCGCGCTGCTGGAGATGGCGGAAGCGATTGCGCACGGCGCACGACCCAGACGCTCGGTGCTGTTCATCTGGCATGTGGGCGAGGAAAAAGGGCTGTGGGGTTCACGCCTGTTCACCGAGCACCCAACCGTGCCCCTGCAGAACCTTATTGCTGAAGTCAACATCGATATGATCGGGCGCAGCAAGCCGCTGAACAACACCAACCCGCGCAACGCCGATCTGTCCGAACCCGATGAAATCTTCGTGATCGGTCCCCGGCTTGCCAGCCCCGATCTCGGCAAAGTGCTGGAACGGGTGAACGCGAGCTATCTCAAGCTGCGTCTGAACCCGCGCTATGACGACCCCAGCGACCCCGAACGGCTCTATTACCGCAGCGACCACTACAGCTACGCCCGCAAGGGCATCCCGGTCATCTTCTTCTTCAGCGGTCTGCACGAGGATTATCACCAGCCCAGCGACCATGTGGACAAAATCGACTTTGAGAAGATGGCGAAGGTTACGCGCACCATCTACGGGCTGGTGTGGAGCATTGCAGACCAGGAGGAGCGCCCCGCGCGCGTGAAGGTGAGCGACAATGAGTGAGCGCACGCAGGAGCAGTTAATGGAGCAGGCGGCGCAGGCGCTTCAAGCCGCGCTCGAACGGCTGCATGTGCCCTTCAACGCCGACAGGTTCGAGTGGGAGGGCGTCCTCGCGCGGGACTACAAAGCGCATGCGGGCGACGCGCGAGGTATGGGCTGGCGCGGTATCCGACGCTACGGGCTGGGACGACCGCCGATTATCCCCGTCCAGTTTGCCCTGCGCTACTTCGAAATCGAGCCGGGCGGCTACTCCAGCCTCGAAAAGCATCACCATGCGCATCTGGTGATCGTGCTTCGCGGGCGGGGTCGGGCGCTGGTCGGCACGCGCGTGTTCGAGCTGAAGCCGTTCGATCTGCTCTATGTGCCGCCCGACACGCCGCACCGCTGGCTGAACCCCTATGAGGAGCCGTTCGGCTTTCTGTGCCCCGTGGACGCCGAGCGCGACCGACCCCAGCCCATCAGCGACGAGGAATGGGAAGCTCTCCGCCAGAACCCCGAAACCGCGCCGTATCTGTTTTGAGAGGTACAATCGAATCGCCATGAACCGCACGGTTTACAACGGCGTGCAGATTGAGGTGGTGGAGGCAGACATCACCGAGCAGCCGGTGGACGCGATTGTGAACGCTGCCAATAGCGAGCTGATTCTGGGCGGGGGCGTGGCGGGCGCCATCGCTCGCAAGGGCGGCCCGAGCATTCAGGAGGAATGCCAGCGGCACGGACCCATTCGCGTCGGGGAAGCCGCCATCACGGGCGCGGGCAACCTGCCAGCCAGATATGTGATTCACGCTGCCAGCATGCAGCTGGGTGGCAGGGCGACCGCTGAAAGCATTCGCAGCAGCGTGGCGCACGCGCTCCGCCTCGCCGACGAGCATCAGGTGCGCACCATCGCGCTGCCCGCTGTCGGAATGGGCATCGCGGGATTCCCCCTGCGCGAGGGCGCCCGAATCATGATGGAAACGCTCAAAGCGCACATCGACAGCGGCACAGAGCTGCAAGCGGTGCGATTCTGCCTCTTCGGTCAGGAGGCGGTTCAGGCATTCGAGCAGGCGTTGCAGGAGGTGTTCGGTGGCAGCTGAGCGCCCGCGCCTGTCGGTGGTCATCCCTGCCTATAACGAAGAGGCGCGTATCGAGAACACGCTCCAGCGCGTGGTCGCCTATTTCGACGCGCGAGGTGAACCCTACGAGGTGCTGGTGGTCAGCGACGGCAGCACCGATCGCACCGAGAGCCTCGTGCAGGCGTTTGCTGCGCAGCATCCGCAGGTCAAACTGCTCGCCTATCAGCCCAATCGGGGCAAGGGGCACGCCGTGCGCTACGGCATCCTGCGCGCACAGGGCGAACGGGTGCTGTTCAGCGACGCCGATCTGGCGACCCCCATCGAGGAGTACGAGAAGCTATTACCCTACCTCGAACAGGGCTACGAGGTGGCGATAGGCTCGCGTCCGCTGCGCGAATCGCACCTGATTGTGCGTCAGCCGTTCTATCGGGAGTGGGCGGGGCGCGCCTTCAACAAACTGGTGCAGCTGCTGGCGGTGCCGGGCATCCACGACACGCAGTGCGGGTTCAAACTCTTCACGGGCGAGGCAGCGCAGGCGATTTTCAGCCTGTGCCGACTGGACGGCTTCAGCTTCGATTTCGAGGCGCTCTACTGGGCGCGACGGCTGGGCTACCGCATCGCCGAGGTGCCCATCCGCTGGATGCATCAGGAAGGCTCGAAGGTGAAACTCCTGCGCGACGGGCTGCGGATGGTGCGCGACCTGCTCTGGCTGCGCCTGACGGCATCCCGCCAGCTGGCACTGGTGCAGATGACGAACGATGCTGGAAGCAGAGAGGTTGAGCGCCGGCTATAGCGGGCGTGCGGTGCTGCACGACTTCTCGCTCCAGCTCGCGCCAGGCGAGGTGGTCGCGCTGGTGGGCCCCAACGGCAGCGGCAAGACGACCGCCCTGCGCGTGCTCGCCCGCGTGCTGAACCCCCTGCGAGGCGACCTGCGCCTGAACGGACGTCCCTACGCGCACTACAGCCCGACCGAGTTCGCCCGCGCCGTCGCCTACGCCCCACAAACGGAGCTGCCCGAAATGGGCTTCCGCGTCTACGAGCTGGTGCTGATGGGACGCTATCCGCACCAGAAGGGCTTCTGGGGACTCACCGGGCGCGATTGCGATGCCGTCCGCGCGGCGATGGAACAGCTGGAGATCGGGCACCTGCAGGAGCGGTTCGTCAGCCAGCTGAGCGGCGGCGAGCGCCAGCGCGTGAACCTCGCGCGAGCGCTGGCACAGGACGCCCGGTACCTGCTGCTGGACGAACCGACCGCCCATCTCGACCTGCGCCATCAGGTACGCCTGCTTGCTCGCCTGCGCGACTGGTGCGCCAACCGCGCGATGGCAATGCTGATGGTGCTGCACGACCTCAATCTGGCATCGGAGTATGCTGACCGAATAGTGCTGTTGAGCGAGGGTCGCATCGTGGCGCAGGGCACGCCCGCCGAAGTGCTGACCCCCGAACTCATCGAGCGGGTCTACCATGTGCCTGCCCTGATACGCACCCATCCGCTGACAGGACGCCCGGTGGTGTTCGCGCTCGACACGGAACTTCAGCCATCGCGCAATCCCGATGCGCCCGCGCTCTTTCTGATTGCTGGCGGCGGTTCGGGCACGCCCCTCTACTATCCCCTGCTGGAGCAGGGCTGGAACCTGCGTGTCGGCGTGTTGAACCTGCTGGACACCGACGAAGAGACCGCCCGCGCGCTGAATCTGGAGATGGTCAGCGTGGAGCCGTTCTCGCCCATTTCCGAAAGCGCGTACCAGCGTGCATGGGAGCTGATGCGCATGTCGTGCGCCGTTGTGCTGACCGATGTGCCGTTCGGGCGCGGCAACCTGCAGAATCTGAGGCTGGCGCTGGAGGCTCAGCAGAGCGGTATCCCCGTGTACGCGCTCGCCTCGCGCCCCATCACCGAGCGCGACTTCACCGACGGCGAGGCGACCCGCCTGTGGCAGGCTCTGCATTCGGCAGGCGCGCATCTCTACCCCGACCAGCATGCCCTGCTCAATGCCCTGCAGGCGCTCTTTGAGGAGGTCGCCCGGTGAAACTCTGGATATTGCTGATAGGGTTATCGCTAACTTTCGCACCCGTACCCTTAGCCCCCTCACCCATACCCTCTCTCTCGCTGGGGGAGAGGGACTCAGAAACCCCCTCACCCGTACCCTCTCCCCCGCTGGGGGAGAGGGACTCAGAAACCCCCTCACCCGTACCCTCTCCCCCGCTGGGGGAGAGGGACTCAGAAACCCCCT
>JBBIJY010000013.1:0-84477 GCA_037445735.1 Armatimonadota bacterium
GCACCAGACTTCGGATCTGGGGGTCGGGGGTTCGAATCCCTCCGGGCGCGCCAGCTCACCCTCAGCGCTACACCCCAGATGAAATTTAGATGAAACCGTGCGTCAGGATGAACCCCAGCGCGACCGATTCGTTCATCACAGTACCATCCTTTTCGAAGGGAGGATCGAACGATGAGACGAGTGCTGAGTGTTGTGCTGAGTGCGCTCGCGCTGGGTGTGTGGAGCGCTGGAGCGCAAATCTGGACCTTCAACACGCCGCTGTCGGGAAGCGAGGAAGTGCCGCCAACCGATAGCCCCGCCTCAGGCACCGCGACAGGCACCTATGACCAGCAGACAAATGTGCTGCGAATCATAGTGAGCGCCTCTGGCTTCGAGAGCGACCTGCGGTTCGGGCATATCCATCGCGGGGCGGCTGGACAGACGGGACCCGTGGTTTTCACTCTGACCAACACCAGTGGCAACCCGCGTGTCTGGTCATCCGACAACACCTTCACGCTCACCGAAGCGCAGGAGGCGGACTTTCTGAGCGGGCTGTATTATGTGAATCTGCACACGCAGCGGTTCGGTAGCGGCGCCATTCGCGGGCAAATCTTTCCCGTGCCTGAACCCGCTTCGTTGCTCGCGCTGGGTACGGGGCTGGCACTGTGCCTGCGTCGCCGACGCCGTTAGAAATCGACAGGGCGCAGGTAATACTCCCCGATAGCGGTGGTGGACAGCATCGCGGTGGTGGGCAGATGCCGCTTCCAGTGGGTGCTGTCCACCTTGTTTTTGACCAGCATCACCTCCTCGCGCGGGAAGCCCATCTGCACCAGCCGCTCCGGCGAGTAGCCCTGCGTGAGAAAGTACAGAATGCGATCCGCCTTGCGGTAGGAGATGCCGAAGTCGCCCTCATCGGTCTGACCCACGATCAGATCGGCGGAGGCGGGCTTCTCCACAATCACTTCGGGCACGCCCATATAACGCGCCAGCTGCCACACCTGCGTTTTGAACAGGTCGCCCAGCGGGTTCACAGGGGGCGAATCGTCGGCATGCCAGGTGAAGTAGCCGAATAGACGCTCGCTCTTATTGCCCGTGCCAATCGGCAGCGCGTTCAGTTTGGCGGACTGGTCGAACAGCACAATCATGCGCATGCGGGCGCAGATGTTGCCGATGCGCGCGGGTGTCGCATCGGGTTCATAACGCTCGATGTAGGGGTCCACCATCGGCGTGATATCGATCACGCGCGAATGGATGCCCAGCATATCCACCACCAGCTGCGCATGTTCCAGGCTCTGCGGGCTGCTGATTTTGTAGGGCATCATGAACGCCCACACATTCTCGGCGCCGAACGCGCGGGCGCATAAAAACGCCACCAGCGACGAGTCGACGCCGCCCGACAGCCCCAGCAGCACGCGCTCGAAGCCGCGCCGCCGACGCACCTCATCGCGCAGGAACTCGATCAGCCACTCCGCCACCAGCGGCGCGTTAATGCGCAGCGGGTCGTCCGAAGTGGGATCGAACGCTGGCGCATACAGCACAGGGAACCCCTGCCCTGCCTCGCTCTTCGCTGCTACCATCGCGCGTTTCACCACTATTGATGAGTGTACCTCAGCGGCGCGCGACGCTCGTCTTCAGAGACCGCCCGAAAGCCCGCCTGCTTCAGCCCCTTCTGAATGGGTGGCATCCGCGCCGTCAGCTCCCAGATGAAGCCGCTCGCATGGTTCTCCAGCGCCAGCAGCATCATGCCCAGATCGATGCCGACCACCTCGCGATCCCACCAGTCGCGCTCCACATTAAAGGCGTTGCCGAAGCCGTAGCGTCCCCACAGTTTGGAGTGGTAGCGGTCATAGATGGCTTTGAGCGCTTTCAGGCTCTCGTCCGGCGTGAAGATGATGGAGGTGATGGGCGCGGTGGGCGCGACGGTGCCGTCATGTTCGATATCGCCGGGCGCGCCGTAGCCCCTGTAGCCGTCGGGTCCATCGGACGCTGTCAGCCCCCACACATCCTCGCTGTAGGTTTTGTAGCGGCACGCCATGTCGATGCAGAAGGCGCGTTGCGCCAGCGTCGCGTTGCGTGAGGCAATCCAGTAGTTATAGCCCAGCCTGTCGCGCTTGCCCCGAAAGTCGATGAACACATGGCTCATCTGGTGCAGGAAGAGCGGTCCGCCGAACAGGATCGGATAGTTCTGATAGCGCAGGAGGGGGCGATACCAGGCGTCCCAGCATTCAGATGGGATGGGGTGCGTGGGCGAGCCGAGCGCGAGCAGATACAGGAACATCATCTCGGCGTAGTGGTCCCAGCGGTTGGGCAGGAAGCCCGTTTCGGGTTTCCAGCCCATCGCGAGCGTCTTTTCGGCGGGGCGCGCGCCGCCATCGGTCAGCATCCAGGTGAAGTCGGCGCGCTCATAGAGGCTCTGCGCCTGTTTGCGGAGGGTGGGCGTGTCCAGCCCCTCGGCGGCAATCAGCGCGCCCATTATGAGCAGCCCCGTGTCGATGGAGGAGACCTCGCAGTGCCAGTGGCGTTCGCCCGTTTCCCGGTGGATGAAGTGATAGAGCCAGCCGCGCTGGTGGGGCAGCTGCAGGTGCGATTCGAGCATCTGCTCGGCGCGGTTGACCGCCTGACCCTTCTCCAGCCAGCCGCGTCGGACAGCAATCGGCAAGGCGGCGAGCGCGAAGCCACTGGCGGCGACGCTCGACACCACGAACTCGTCGCGCTCGTGATTATTTGCACGGTCTTTGACGAAGCCCGTGTCGGGATGCGCCTCGCGCCAGAAATAGTCAAACGCCCGCCGCGCTAACTGCTCCAGCAAAACTTTCGTATCCATCAGCTTTAAGCATAGCAGAACAGGATGCCCCTGACCCGATACAGGTCTGGAGCATCCTGCCTGTCGAGCAAGCAGTGAGTTGCAGGGTCTAAAAACAGGGAGGGGTGTTGCTCGGCGTGCGATTCAACAGGGTGTAGCAGAAGGTGTTGAGCCATCGGATGTCGGGATTGCCGCCCGTGATGTCGTTCGGGTTGCACGGGTTATATTGCCACATATTGGTGATGTTATCGTTGATAGCAGGACATGTGGCGTTCCAGTGGGTATATTTGGCGTGACCATCGGCGAACACAAGATTACTGTAGAGGTCACTCCCCCGATGGTTCGCGCCCCAGTTGCTGTAAGGAGAATCCGACCATGTGCCAGGTCGGAAGTAGGCTATCCACGGACCGTAGTCAGGGTATCGATCTTTACTCTCGCCCAGCACAATAGCGGTCGCCGGGTGTGTGATGCTGGAATAGCGGTATCCAACCCCTACCCACCAGAAGTTGGGATCATTTTGAGTGCGAGGTGGTGAGTAGCTGGATTTGAAAAACGGACGATAATAGAAGTAACCCACCATAAAGCGCGGTTGCCGTAGCAGATTCGCAGGACATTCAGCAGCTTGATCGGGTGTTCTTGATCCAGGGTTGGTTGGGCAGCGAAACAGATCGGTATTCTTGTTATACGGATAAACAAGGTGTTTCCAGGTGATGCAACCGTTCTCATTAAGAGTGTTAGGTCCGCTTGGGATGTAGTCGTATCTGGGCGGCATTACCTCGTCATGATCATCACTGTACATGGTGATGGACTGCCCGATCTGTTTCAGGTGGCTCACACACTGGGTCAATCGCGCCGATTCGCGCGCCTGCGCGAACACGGGGAACAGAATCGCTGCCAGAATGGCGATAATCGCTATCACGACCAGCAACTCAATCAATGTGAACCCATTACCGTGTCGCTTCATCGTTCATCCTCCTATCGTGGATTAACGGGGGGTTGACTCTGCGAAGATGTGCCTGGAGGCGGCGCCCAGGGCGGGGGAGGTGTGCCCGGTGGGAGCTCACCAGGTCTCACAGGTTTACCCAATCCCGCCTCCTTCGCGCTGAGTTCGCCCGAAGGCGTGCGGAAAAAGAAGTAGTAGACGGCAATGACGAGAACAACCGCCACCACAATAATGCCCCATGCAATTCTGGGATCGATCTCGGTTTTCATGGTTGTGCCTCCCTGGAAGCGCCGCAAGAGGCGCGGATGTCGAGGCTGGGCGTGTAGAGGCGCGGCTCCACCCGCTCGCCCCGAATCAGCTGCACCAGCATGGTCAGCGCGTCGGCTGCCATCTGATAGATGGGCTGGCGGACGCTGGTCAGCGGCGGATGAGTGTGTTCACAGATGGGCGTCGAGTCGAAGCCGACAATCGCGATATCGTCGGGCACCTTCAGCCCCAGCTCGTTGCAGAGGCTCAGCGCCCGAAACGCCACCTCGTCGCTCCATGCGAAGAGGGCGGTCGGGCGATTGGGGCTGCAGAGCAGCTCGCGCAGGGGCGCCAGATCCGCGCCGCCGTGATGGAGCGGAATAATGTAGTCCTCGCGAATGCGCAGACCGTGTTCCGCCATCGTCTGGCGATAGCCCTGCAGGCGATCGCGGGCGCTGCAGGCGCGCGGCGAGCCAGCCAGATGGGCAATCCGCCGATGTCCCAGCCGAATCAGATGCTCCACCGCCATGCGTGCGCCCGCCACATTATCGCAATCGACCCAGCACACATCGTCGCGGTGGCTGCGCGTGAAGAACAGCACCATCGGGAAGCCCCGCTCCGTTAGCAGGTCAATCAGCGGGTCTTCGTAATCGCGCAGGAGGAGTGCGCCGTCCACGCGCCCGTCCATCAGCACCGACGCCTCCGCCTCCGCCGACGGCTGGGCGCGCGTGTGCATGAGGATATCGTAGCCCAGCTCGATGGCTTTGTCCGACACGCCGTGCATCAGCTCGTTGGTGAAGCCGGACCAGCCCTGAAAGATGGCAGGGAACTGCAGCACGACGGCAATCGTGTCGGTGCGCTGGCGCACCAGTGCGCGCGCGACGGCGTTCGGATAGTAGCCCAGTTCCTGCACCGCTGCCAGCACGCGCTGGCGCGTCGCCTCGCTGATGGGCACCGCCGTCGGACGGTTGTTCAGAATGTTCGAGACCGTCACCTTAGAGACGCCCGCTCGCCTTGCCACATCCGCCAGCGTCACTCTGCGCCGATTCATCGCTACGCGCCTCCCTCTGGATGGGGAGCCTCCTTCAGGAGGCTCCCCGCTGGGGGTATGGTTGGGTGTTATCCACCCGCTCCGAAGTTGAACAGCACGGTCAGCAGGTCGGCGTCATCCACGCGACCATCCAGGTTCACATCGCCGACGCCCGAACCCAGCACGGTGCGCCCGTTGAATTTGATGTTGCACCACTGGGCGGTGCCGCCCGCCGTGTTGCCCTGATTGATGCCGTTGATCTGCAGGTAGCCGCCGATGGAGAAGTAGCGCAGCCCGTGCGGACCGCCGTTGTAGGTGCTGCCCGAGTCGCCGGGGCTGAGCCAGCCGCTGGTGTAGGTCTGATTGTTGTAGCGCACCTCGTATTGCACCTTCTTCTGGGCGCCGTCATAGCGGAAGATGAGCGTGATGGGACCGCCCTGATAGCGGGCGCCGCCACCGTTCCAGAAAGGCAGGCGTCCACCGAAGGCAGCAATCTCGCCGCCTGCACCGCCCGCCGACTCGTTGGCGACCATCAGCACGCCGTCCGCCCACCAGTTGCCCTGATCGTTCACCTCACGCGGATAGCGCGGGAAGGGGCGCTCCAGCACAAACAGCCCCGCCTCCACGGTGCGGTTCGCCTGCATCACCGGGGTCAGATTGAAGGTGACTTCCAGCTCCAGCGTGCTGCCAGTCGTGTCGGGGTCAAACCAGGTGGGACCAATCCCGTCCGTCGTGATGAACCACACATGGCGGTTGCCCCAGCCACACTGGGAGTACCAGTCAGGGTCAGGATTACCGTTCGGGTCGGTGCCCTGACAATCGGTCGAGGTGTCCGACAGGGTGAGACACCCGTTCGCAAAGGACCAGGTGAAGGTGGACGACGCATCGTCGTGCCACACATAGGGTCGCACCCACACATCCTGCGCGCTTGCCCACAGTGCAACGGCAGCGCTTCCGATCAGAATCATCAGCCATCGCTTCATCGCCTGTACCTCCGTTCGTCGGATTGTGAACCAATCGGCACGGTTTGTTGAGGCTAATCGAGTGTCGTTAACCGATTAGCGTCTCGATTATACCCCACTCTGGGGGCGTTTGTCAAGGGGTTGAGGAGGCTGTTCGCAAATTCGGGTCATAACATCGATCTGGGTGAAGCCCCTCACCCGTGCCCTCTCCCCCGCCTGCGGGGGAGAGGGATTTAGTTGCTTCCTCTCCCCTCTGGGGAGAGGGTTGGGGTGAGGGGCATCCTCTCCTCTGGTTGGATTTTTTGAACGCCCTCAGGGGTTGAGGGAGGGTGTCAGGCTGCAGGGATCTCTGGCGGGGGAGCGGGAGTGAGGTTAGAAAACCTCTATCGAATCGTCGTGCTGTTGCCAGCGGGCGATTAAATTCTGTCCGCCGACGAAGAACGCCGTGCTGAGTGCATCGCTCAGCGTTGCGTTCGGCGCGCTCACCGACACGCTGTGGCAGGCGTTTGCTGGATAGCCTGTGCGCGGGTCAAGGATGTGCGCATAGCGGACGCCATCCACCTCAAAAAACTGCTCGCTGCCGCCAGAGGTGGAGAGCGCACGGTCGCGCAACGAGAGGGCTATTTGAGATGCCCCCTCACCCGTACCCTCTCCCCCGCAGGCGGGGGAGAGGGGTGGGTTGGGCGTAGCCTTTCCCCCTGAGGGGGAGAGGGATGGGTTGGGCGTAGCCTTTCCCCCTGAGGGGGAGAGGGATGGGTTGGGCGGGATTTCGACGCGCCAGCCGTCGGCGTCGGGCGGTGCGCCCAGCGCGTAAAAAGTGCTGCCGCCTGCCGACAGCAGCGCCGCCTGAACGCCGAGCTGTTTCAGCCGCCGAACGCAGGAGTCGACCGCCCAGCCCTTGCCAATCGCGCCGAAACTGAGTTCCACTCCCTCACGGGCATAATACACCCATCGCCCTTCGGGTTCCAGAAGCACCCACTCCATACCGACCCGCTCCAGCGCATTAGCAATCTCGTCGGGTGATGGCACCCGATAGCACCGATCCACGAAACCCCACAGGCGCAACAGTGGAGTGACGGTTGGGTCAAACGCGCCCTCCGTCTGCTCCCAGAGCGTTTTGCTGGTTTGCAAGAGTTGAAATAGCCCCGGCTCGACGCGCACAGGCTCGCGGGCAGCATGCGCGTTCAGATAGTTCAGGTCGCTATCGGGCTGATAGAGGCTGAGCTGGCGTTCCAGCCGCTGCACCTCCTCACGCAGCTCGCCCGCTATTGCCTCCGCATGTCGCTCATCAGGCTCCACCAGATAGAGTTCGTAATCGGTGCCCATCGCCTGCCAGCGGAAGGCGCGAATCACGGGTTGATCACCGCCCTGAGCGCGCTCTCCAGATGGGGATAGTGGAACTCATAGCCTGCGGCAAGCAGTCGGCGGGGCAGCACGCGCGAACCCGTCAGCAGTGTTTCCGCCAGCTCGCGCCCGAAAAGCATCCGCAGTGCGAAGGCAGGCACGCGCAACGACGCAGGGCGATCCAGCACCCTGCCCAGCGTGCGGGCAAACTCGTCCATCGTCACGGGGTTCGGCGCGGTGAAGTTGAACGCACCCGACAGGTCCGCACGCTCCAGCAGGAACAGCACCGCGCCCACCACATCAGCAAGATGAATCCATGAGAGCCACTGCCTGCCAGAGCCAATTGGTCCGCCCAGACCCCATCGGAACGGGGTCAGCAGGCGCTGCATAATGCCGCCACCCTGCCCAAGCACCACGCCGAATCGCAGCCAGCACACGCGCACGCTGAGCGATTCGGCAGGTCGCGCCGCCGCCTCCCACTCCTTCGCCAGATTCGCCAGAAAGTCGTGCCCGAACGCGCCGTTCTCGTCCAGCTCAAGGCTCGGGTTCTGGTCATAGATGCCGATTGCCGAGGCTTGCAACAATGTGGCAGGACGGCGTTGTACCTGGGCGAGGGCTTCCGTTAGCAATCGGGTGGGTCCGATTCGGCTCTCGCGCAGGCGCTGCTTGACCGCAGGCGTCCATCGCCGGGCGATATCCTCGCCCGTGAGATTGATAATCGCGCCTGCGCCCTCCAGCGCCGACACCCACTCCCCCAGCGTGCGTCCGTCCCAGTGCACCAGCTCAACTTCGGCAGGCAATCGGGCGCGGGCGCCCGCTACCTCGCGAGTCAGCACCGCGACGGTGTATTGCCCCACGCACGCCTGAACCACCGCCCGCCCGATGAAACCCGTGCCACCAGCCACCACCACTTTCATAACTTAACCACCGATTCGCCATGCGAGTATATATCCCTGCAATGAAAAAGAGCCGGGCGGCTGGTCAACCGCCCGGCTTGGCAGGCACGGCAGGGACGATCCCCTGTCTTTGGGAGCAAAGCCTCGCGACATTGCATGGGCAGCCGGTACCCGTTTAAATCGCTTCCCCTCCCACCCAGCGCTGCCTCCAATTATATCCTGTCGACAGTGCTATTGTGCAGGGACTTTAGTCCCTGTTTACGGATTTCTGCTCTCAGCAGTTCCCGATTGGATGGGACTGCTCTCACAGACCGTCGCGAGCCTGTGAGAGACTTTCTCCCATCGACATGGGGCGCATCAGGGCAAGACCCTGTCAACTTGCGCTGGCGCCGTGGCAATCCCCCTTCTCCACGCGTTCTGTTAACCCCCAGTATAACTACTGGCATAGCGGCTCTGGTAGGGACTTTAGTCCTGATTCGGGGTTTTCGAGGGGTTCGAAAGGGGTATACTTCGGTCGATGAGGCGAATGGCGTGGTTCGCTGGCTGGGTGTGTCTGGTGATGGCGCTGAGTCTGGCGCAGCCAAATCGAAGTTCGAGCGTGCAGAGCCTTCAGCAGCGGTTCGACCGCGCGATTGCGCTGGCGCGACAGGGCAAGTATGAACCGGCTGCCCAGCTCTTGCGCCAGATTCTGAAGGAGCAACCGAACCTGGCGCCCGCCCATCTCAATCTGGGGCTGGTTTACCGCATGCAGGGTCAGCTCGATAAGGCGGCTCATCATCTGCGTCGCGCTGTGCAGTTAGACCCGCGCAATCCCACACCGCTGGTGGAGCTGACCCGACTGGCGCTCGACCGCAATCGTCTGGAGGAGGCGGACGGCTACCTGCGCATGCTGCGCGACCGATTCGGAACCCATCCCGAGTTGCCTCTGCTCGCTGGCTCGCTCGCCGCCCTGCGCGAGGACTGGAAAACCGCCTACAGTGAGTTTTCAAAAGCCGTTAAGACGCGCCCGAACGACTTCCGAATCCATTACAATCTCGGCATCGCCGCGTATCAGCTTAAACGCTTCCCGGATGCCCGCCAGCACCTGCAGAAGACGGTGCAGCTCAAGCCCGACTACACCACCGCATGGAAAGCGCTGGGAATGACCTGCGAGGCGCTGAGTGAACCACGCGAGGCGATACGCGCCTACACCGAGGCGCTCAAGCGCGACCCCGATGACCTGCCTACCCGCCTCAAACGCGCCGAACTGTTTATTAAAGCGCAGGAGCCAGCCAGCGCGCTCGCCGATTATCAGCACCTCGCGCAGCTCTATCCGAACAATATCGAAGCCCATCTGGGCGCGGGACTGATGCTGATGGAGCTGAAACGCTATCGCGAGGCGCTGCCCTATCTGGGACGCGCTTTCCAGCTGCTCAAACCCGACGACCCACGCTACTGGGAGACGCTCACCGATATTGCCCTCTGCGAGCTGAACCTCAAAGAGTATGGCAAAGCGCGCGAGCACTTCGCCGAGGTGCTGAAATACAGCCCGCGCAACCGACGCGCCTACGAAGGGCAGTTCCAGATTCTGCAATTGCAGGAAGCCGAGCAGGAGATTCTGCCCTTTCTGCGCCACTGGGCGGAAAACCTGCCCGACGACCCCACCCCGCGCCTGCACATCGCGCGAATCTACGAACGCCACAACGAGAATGTCCTTGCCGAGCAGGAATACAGAAGCCTGCTCGAAAAGTTCCCCAACAACACCGAGCTGCGCCGCGAGTATGCCCGGTTTCTCAGCCGACTGGGACGGCTGGACGATGCCGCGAAACAGTACGATTTGATTCTTCAGCAGACGCCCGACGAGCTGGGCGCACTGCTGGGCAAAGCGCGCTTGCTGGAGCGACGCCAGCAATATGCCGATGCGCTTCGGCTCTACCTCAAGGTGCTGGAGCAGCAGCCGCTGAACACGCCCGCCGCGCTGGGCGCCGCCGCCATGTACCGCCAGCTGGGACAGATCGACGAGGCGGGCAAACTCTATCGCCAGCAGGCGCTCCAGCCCGAACCGAACGAGTTAGCCATCTCGAACGCCGTCGAGATGTACACGCAAGCCAGGCGCATCGATGACGCCGTCGCCTTCCTGCGCGACTGCATCCAGAAACACGGCTACCGCTACCTGAACATGCTTGCCATCGTGCTGATCCAGAACAATCGCGCCGAGCAGGCGATCCAGGAGTATCAGCAGGCGATCCGCACGCTGGAACCCGCAGGGAATGGCAAAGAGCCGAAAGCCATGCTCGAAGCCCTCTATCAGGAGCTGGGGCTGATCTACCGCCAGCTGAACCGCCTGCCAGAGGCGCTTCAGGCGTTCCAGAAGGCGCACCAGCTCAACCCCAGCCGCACCTGGACACTCTACCAGATGGCCGACCTCCAGCAGCAGATGGGGCATAAAGAGTCGGCATGGAACACCCTGCTCCAGGCGCTGGAAACGAACCCTGACGACATCAGCCTCTACCCGCTTACCGAGCGACTTGCTGCCGAGCTGAAGCGTGAAACGGACTATATCGCTTTCATCGAGCGGCTGGCAGGGCGCGACACAAAAGGTCAGGAGGCGGCGAAAGCCTATGTGGAGTGGCTCCGCCGCTCCAACCGCGCTGAAGACGCGCTCCGCTGGCTGCAAAACCGTCTGCGTCAGCGACCCGACGATGTGCCCCTGCTGCAACTGCAATTGAGCCTGCTGGAGGAACTCAAGCGCTACAAAGAGACCCTGCCAATTTATGCGCGACTGGCACAGCTGATGCCGAACGATTCGGTCATCCTGCGCAGCTGGGCTATCCGCGCCGACGAGTACGGCACCACGCTGGACGCTCTGCGTGCCTACGAAGCCCTCTTTCGCGCCTTCCCCGATGAGGTCGCCACCGGTCTCAAAATCGTCACGCTCTACGAGCAGTTAGGCAACCGTGAACGCGCCCTGCAGTTGCTGCGCCAGCTGAGCGAGAACTTCCCGAACAACGAGGATGTGAAGCGCCGCCTGAACGCGCTCACCAGCCAGAAACCGCCCGCCGACGGCAATCCCGAAAAGCCGAAAGAGCCGTGAAGCGCGAATGGCTGGCTGTGTTCGCGATCCTGCTCACGCTGGGCAAGAGCGCGATTCGCGAAGTGGAGAAAACGGCTGCTCGTGAAATCCGCCAGCGCGTCGGTGGCGGCACGATTCAGGTCAAAATCGAACCCGACGGTGTGGACGGGCTGCTGCAGGGACGCCTGAAACGGCTCACGGTGAATGCCAGCCACTTCACGCTCGATGGGTTGCCCTTCACACTGGAAGAACATCGCCCCCAGACGGGTCGCATCGAGCGGTTCATCATGCGCCTGCACGATGTGTCGCTGCGTGGGCTGCGCGCACACACCGTCTACGCCGAAATCCCCGATGTGCGTTACGACCGACGGCTGGCAATCCGCAAACGCATCTTTCGGCTATCGGGCACCGGCGTCGGACACGCCGAGATTGTGGTGCTGCAGGACGACTTGGCTGCCTACCTTCGGCGCAAGTACGCGCCTTACATTCGGGAGGTGCGCGTCGAAATCACGCCTGCTGAAACGCGCGTGAGTGGTGTTGCGCTCTTTCTGGGTAATGAGGTGCGCTTCCGGGCGGTGGGTCAGCTTACCCCGCGCGAGGGACGCTTTCTGGACCTTGCGGAAGCCCGAATCGAAATTGAAGGCACGGAGCTGGCGCCCGCCGCCGTGCAGAGCCTGCGCCAGTGGCTGAACCCGCTCATCGACGCTGAACGCGATCTGGGCATCCCTGACGGACTCTATGTGGAGCAGGTCATCAGCGAGCAGGGTCAGATGCGGGCACAGGGCAAAGCCAGCATCCCGCGCCCCATCACCATCCCCCGCGAACGGATAATCCCCCATCGGATCGCACCAGACAGCAGGGATCAGACGGACGCCCTGCAAATCATTCAGCCAGCACAGGGGCAGCGATGCCCGTTCTGAACCAGACGGCGCCTCGCCACCAGCCCGCCAAACCAGGCTGCCCGATTGCCTTACTCCACCGTCACGCTCTTGGCGAGGTTGCGCGGCTGATCGATCTCGCAGCCGCGCAGTCGCGCCACATGGTAGGCAAAGAGCTGCAGCACGGGGATGGAGACCAGCGGCGAGAGTTCCTCCAGCGGCGGACGCGGCACTGTGATCGTGTAATCGGCTTCCTGCGGCAACAGCGCTTCGTCCTCATAGGTAACAAGCAGAATTGTGCCGCGCCGCGCCTTGATCTCTTTCATGTTGCCCAGAATCTTCTCGCGGGTGCGCTCCTGCGTGGCGATGAACACGGCGACCACGCCTGGCTCCACCAGCGCGAGCGGTCCATGCTTCATCTCGCCTGCGGGGCACTCCTGCGTGGGCACATAGGCGATCTCTTTGATTTTGAGTGCGCCCTCCATCGCGACCGCCGCGTCGATCCCGCGCCCCAGATAGAACGCCAGCGGCATCGAATGGAGCTGCTCGGCAATCTGGCGAACCTGCGGCTCGGTTTCGAGGCTGCGCGCGATCAGCGAGGGCATCTGCATCAGCCCTTTCACGCCCTCCGTGTAGGTCTGCATCGGCAGTGTGCCGTTGATGGCGGACAGGTACAGCCCCAGCAGGTAGAGCAGGGCGACCTGCGTGCTGTAGGCTTTGGTGGACGCCACGCAGATTTCGGGACCCGCCTGCGTGTACAGCACATGGTCGCACTCGCGAGCGATGCTGCTGCCCACCACATTCACGATGCCGAGCGTGGTGTAGCCCGCCTCGCGGCACAGGCGCAGCGCGGCGAGCGTGTCGGCGGTCTCGCCCGATTGACTGATGAAAATCGCCAGCGTGTTGGGCTGAAGGATGGGATCGCCGTAGCGGAACTCCGAAGAGTAGTAGACCTCCACAGGTCGGCGCAGCCACCGCTCCAGCACATATTTGCCGATCAACCCCGCGTGATACGCCGTGCCACACGCCACAATCAGCATCCGCCGAAACTTCTGCCAGTCTTCGACTTCGAGTTTGAGTTCAGGGAACTGGATGCCGCCGTTGGGCTTGAGCCGTCCGCGCAGGGTGTCGCGCACCGCTTCGGGCTGCTCCAGAATCTCCTTGATCATAAAATGCGCGTGCCCGCCCTTCTCGGCAGCCTCGGCTGACCATTCGATCTGCACGGGCGGGCGCTCCACTGGCGAGCCGTCCAGTCGGAACAGGCGCACCGAGTCGCGCGTGACCACGCCCAGATCGCCGTTCTCCAGCAGGATTACGCGCCGCGTGTAGGGTAGCAGCGCGGGGATGTCGGAGGCGATAAAGTTCTCGCCCTCACCCAGCCCGATCACAAGGGGCGAGTCGTTGCGGGCAACCACCACGCGGTCGGGATGGTCGGCAAACAGCACGGCAATCGCGTAGGAGCCGCGCACGGGTTGCAACGCGCGTCGAACGGCTTCTTCGGGCGATTCGCACAGGGGCAGCTGCTCCTCGATCAGGTGCGCCAGCACTTCGGTGTCGGTCTCGGAGCTGAATCGGTGTCCGCGCGCGCTCAGCTCCTGGCGCAGCTCCAGATAGTTTTCGATGATGCCGTTATGCACGACAGCGACGCGCCCCTGCTCGTCGGTGTGGGGATGGGCGTTCGGGTCGTTCGGGATGCCGTGCGTCGCCCAGCGCGTGTGGGAGACCGCCAGCCCGTGCGCTTCAACGCCGTTCAGCAGCTCGCTCAGCTGCTGGATTTTGCCCGCGCGTTTCATCACCTGCAGGCAGTCGCCGCTCCAGAAGGCGACGCCCGCCGAATCGTAGCCCCGATATTCGAGGCGTCTCAGCGTGTCCAGCGCGACCTCTAACGGCGGTCGCGAGCCAATATAACCCGTGATACCGCACATGGTCTATTCCTCGTTCAGCCCCTTCTCGGTCCTGGGCAGGATGCCCAGGCTGCGAATCTCCTATTCCTCGCCTGGCTCTTCGCTCTGAACTTCGACGGTGAGCGTTGCCTCCACGCCTGGCTCCCAGCGGATGTCGACGGTGTGCGTGCCTGTGGTGCGGATAGGATCGAGCAGTTCGATACGGCGTTTATCGACCTTGATGCCGAACTGTTGCTGGATAGCTTGCGCGATATCGGCGGCGGTGATGGCGCCAAACAGGCGGGTGGAGTTGGGCGCGGTCTTGCCCCGCAGCGTGATGGTTTGCCCGTTCAGTTGCTGGGCAGCCTGAATGGCTTGCTGGCGCAGGCGCTCGGCGCGTGCCTGCTGGAGCTTCTGCTGCTCCTGCCAGGTGCGCAGGTTGCCCTCGGTGGCGGGCACTGCCAGCCCGCGCGGGATCAGATAGTTGCGGGCGTAGCCACCCGCTACATTCTTCAGTTCGCCCTCTTTGCCCAGATTCGGCACATCCCGTGTCAGAATCACACGCATCGGTTGACCCTCCTGTGTTTATCGTTCGATGCGGACGCCGAACGCTGGCTGGTTGCGGCGGAAGGGGCTTTCGATGCCGCCCCACAGCAGAACATGTTCGGACACACGCCAGTTCAGGCGCAGGTTGCCCTGCCAGTCGTTCGGGTCGAACAGCTCCAGCGTCAGCAGTCCGCGTCCGCTGAACCTATAGTCTACCCCAACGCCAGGCTTGGCGGCATACAGACCATAGCGCAGATGGAGCTGAGGTGAGAGGGGCGTGCCGTACTGGGCAATCAGCTTGTTGCCTTCGGTAAGGTCGTATAGCCCCAGCGACACCGTGCGCCGATCGCGCGTGAAGAAGGTCACCAGCACATCGGTGCGGTAGCGCTCGGTCTGTGCATTGAAGCCGAGATCGAGGCGATAGGTGGCGTCTTCGAAGCCGAGCGTGCGCAGGCTGACGGCGTTCTCCAGCGCATTATTCACCCGCTCGAAGGTGCTTTTCGCCTGCTGGATGACCGCTTTCGATTCAGTGACGGTCTCGTTGAGGTTGCGGGTGAGTTCGGTGGCGTTCTCCAGCACGGTTTCGGTCTTATCGGCGAGGGTGCTGGCGCGTTCGCTGAGCGTGCGCAGGTTATGGGCAGTCTGACGCACATCATTCTGCAGTTGCGGGTCGCTGACGAGCGCATTTACCTGCTGGAGCGCCGATTCAGCGCGTTCGGCGGCGGCGCGCGCGCTGGCAAGTGTCGCCTGAAGGTCGTCGCGCAGCTGCGGGTCGCTCAGCAGGCGGTTCGCGGTCTGCAGGGCGAGCCGCAGTTCGCGCGTCGCCGACGCCGCCTGACCGAGCAGATGGCGGATGGTGGCGCGGTTCTCGGCAATAAGGCGGTCGGCTTGCGTGAGCAGGCGTGTGGTCTGCTCCGTTGCCCGCTCAACAGCGTCCAGCGTCTGAAGCAGGCTCTGGCGCAGCTGCTGGTCCTCAAGCAGGTGGCGCGCGGCAGCAAGCGTGCGGCGCAGCTCAACCAGGGTGCGTTCCGCCTGGGGCGTGAGCCGATTGAGTGCGGCGTTGAAATCGAGCGGGTTCTCGCCCACGAGGCGCTCGTTGGGGCGCAGGTAATCGGACACAGCGGTGGGCGGGATAATCTCCACGCGCGTTTCGGTGGGCAACAGCGTGCCACCAACAAGCCGAAAGGTGGAGCCACGCGGGATTCGGACCTCTTCGCGGATCGCCAGCGTCAGCTCGGCGACGGGCGGCGCGCCCACCAGCGCGATATCGCGCACGAAGCCGACTGGCACGCCCGCCATCAGCACCGACGCCCCCACCGACACATTGCGCGCATCGCTGAACTGCACATAGAGCCGATAGTGCCCCCGCTCCGAGAAACGCGCCTGCAAAAAGCGCAGCCCCGTTATCAGCATCGCGATGCCCAGCACCAGTATCGCGCCCACACGCGCCAGATCCGCCCGCATCACCGTCTTTAATTCGTTTCAATCCCTCACAGGTAGGCTACAAATCAGCCCCACTATACCCCATCAATGACAGTAAAGTCAAGCGTTATAACCGCAAACAGGCGCTTTTTGCCTGCTTTTTGAGAGACCTGCAGGATGGCGCCGCCGCTCTGCAAGCAGGTGTGCTGGTAGAGATTCGCGAATACATGGGCGCCGTTACATAGCCAGGCAGGAGACTCGCCTCGCAGGGCGAATCGCGCCTGTTAGAGGCGTGGCAATGATAACGGCGAGCAAGCAGTACGGGCTGCGACCAGAGGAGGTCGCCTTCTATCACGAGAATGGCTACCTGCACCTGCCGGGCGTGCTGGCGCCTGAAGAGGCGGCGTATTTGCGCGAGGAGGCGCACGCGCTGATTCGGCGACTGATGACAGCCTGGGACGACGAGCAGGCGGTTCAGGCACGATGGGGCAGCGCCCAGCTCATCACCGAGATGCCTACCAGCCTGCTGCACTGCCATAATGTGCAGTTCCACAGCGCGGCGTTCACCCGCCTGATTTGCGACCCGCGCCTGACCGACCGAATCGCGGATCTGATCGGACCCAATATCCAGCTGCATCACACCAAGCTCTTTATCAAGCCGCCAGAGCGTGGTGCGCCCTTCCCGCTCCATCAGGACTACCCCTACTTCCCCCACGAGAAACACACCATGCTGGCGGCGGTGTTCTTCTTCGATGACGCGCCGCCTGAAAAGGGCTGCCTGTGTGTGGTGCCCGGCAGCCACCGGCTGGGACCGCTGCCGCATGACCCCGAAGGCGGCTGGCACCTGCCGATTGAGCAGTACCCGCTGGAGATGGCAATCCCCATCCCCACGCAAGCAGGCGATGTGGTGGTGTTCAACTACCTCACCATTCACGGCTCCGGGGTCAACCGCACGCAGGAGGCGCGCACCACCTTGCTGGTGCAGATGCGCGACCCGACTGACCACCCAACGAAGGCGGTTCACCTGTCGCGCGGGCAGGGCATGATGCTGCGCGGCATCGACCCGCAAGCCGACGCGGGTCCGCACACCGATTCAACATCACGCTACCTGAAGCAACTAACGGAGTCCAGACAGGGAGGCTGATATGAGACAGAGCAAGCGCAATCCGTATGGTAAATTTCGGATGGGCGTTCAGAGTTATTCGCTGCGCCATTTTGGCTTCGAGCGCGCGCTGGAGCTGATTCGCGAACTGGGGCTGAACCTGTGCGAGGCGTTCCCGAACCATCTGCCCTACTTTATGCCGCGCGAGCAGTGGGCGACGATGCAGGCGACGGTCAAACGCTCAGGCGTGCAGGTGGTCGCCTATGGCGTGGTGGGCTTCGGTGCGGACGAGAAATCCGCCCGCACCCTCTTTGAGTTCGCGAAGGCGATGGGCATCGAGGTGCTGACCGCCGACCCCGAACCTGCCAGCTTCAGCTACCTTGCCCGACTGTGCGACGAGTTCAAAATCCCCATCGCCATCCACAACCACGGACCCGGCTCCCGCTACGATAAGATCAAAGATGTGGAGCAGGCGATGGCGGGTCAACCCGACTGGATTGGTGCCTGCATCGACACGGGGCACTATCTGCGTTCGGGCGAGGACCCGGTGGAAGCCGTGCGACGCTTCGGCAAGCGCGTGCATGGCGTCCATCTGAAGGATGTTAAGGGGCGCACGACCTTCACGGTGCTGGGCAAGGGCGATCTGGATACGGTCGGCTTTCTGCGGGCGTTGCAGGCGGCAGGCTTCAGAGGCTGTCTGGCGCTGGAGTACGAAGAGAACCCTGAAGACCCGATTGCCGACATGCGCGAGTGCCTGCAGGTGGTGCAGCAGGCGGTGCGCCGCATGTAGGGGCACGGCGATGCGCCCTATTCCTCGCTGAGCGCGTACTCGAGGCAGGCGCAGCGGGCTGCCAGCCCGTGGCGCACCTGCTGTAAAATCAGCGAGCGGGCGCCGTCGGCAACCGCGTCGCTGATCTCCACCCCGCGCTGAACGGGTCCCGGATGCATCACGACGCAATCGGGTCGGGCGCAGGCGAGGCTGCGCTCGTTGATCTGATAGTCGCGGCGGTAGGCGTTCAGGCTGGGCACAAGCCCGTGCTGCATGCGCTCCAGCTGCAGGCGGAGCGCCATCACCACAGTGGTGTTCTGGAGCGCCTCCTGCAGGCAGGTGGTCATGCGGGCACCAGGCAACGGTGAATCGGGCAGCAGTGTCGGCGGCGCACAGAGCCACACCTCCGCCCCCGCCTTCGTCAGCAGAATCAGGTTCGAACGCGCCACACGGCTATGCGCAATATCGCCCACGATGGCTATCTTGCGTCCTGCGAGCCAGCGTGTGGTGGGGTCGGGCATGCCGAAGTGAACCCACAGCGTGTAGAGGTCGAGCAGCGCCTGCGTGGGGTGCTGGTGCGCGCCATCACCTGCGTTGAGGATGGGCGCGGTCGCCACCCGCGCAGCGGCGTGCGCTGCGCCCGCTTCAGGATGGCGCAACACAATCCCCTTCACACCCTGCGCGCAGAGCGTGCGAACGGTATCGGTCAGCGTTTCGCCCTTCTGGATGCTGGCGCCTGCTGCCGTGATAACCAGCGGGTGCAGACCCAGCGGGAGCGCCGCCTGCTCGAAAGCGGCGCGAGTGCGCGTGCTTGGCTCATAGAACAGCAGCGCGAGCACGCCCCGCACCGCCTGCGGGTGAACAGGCTGCCCGTTATTCAGGCGCCGCTGCCACGCATGCGTGCGCAGCAGCATGTCGGGCATCGGCAGCTCCTCAACCGTGAGAATGTGCCGCATGGTCGCCTCCTCGCCGCAATCCCTCACCGTCAGGCTCCAAACAATACCAGGTCAAACACCATGCTGGTAGTTTCAATGCCGAAAATGGCGGATGGCGGTGAAAACCATCGCGATGCCGTGCTGGTTGGCAGCGGCAATCACTTCGGGGTCTTTTTTAGAGCCGCCGGGCTGAATGATGGCGCGGATGCCCGCCTGTGCCGCCAGTTCGATGCTGTCGGGGAAGGGGAAGAAGGCGTCGGACGCCAGCACGGCGCCGCTGGCTCGCTCGCCCGCCTGCTCCAGCGCGAGGCGCACCGCCCCCACACGGTTCATCTGCCCCGCGCCGACGCCCAGCACCTGCCCCGCTCGCGCCACCACAATCGCGTTCGACTTCACATGCTTGACCACGCGCCAGGCGAAGCGCAGGTCGCGCCACTGCTCGTCGGTCGGCGCATGCTCCGTCGCCACCTGCAGCAGGTTGGGGTTCCAGTCGATAGAATCGCGCTGGGTGTAGAGCACGCCGCCCGTCAGCCCTCGCACGGTGAAGCGCGCCTCCAGCGCGTCGGGCGATGGCAGCGCGCCTGTGCGCAACAGGCGCACGCTCTGACCCCAGCCTTTGCGCTCCTGAAAGAGCGCGATGGCGTCAGGCGTGAAATCAGGCGCAATCACCACCTCGAAGAAGTTGCCCTGCGCGGTGATGGCGCGCGCGGTCGGCTCGTCCACTGTGCGGTTGAACGCCACGATGCCGCCAAATGCAGAAACGGGGTCTGCCCGCAGCGCGCGCTCGAAGGCGTCGGCAGGCGTATCGGCAACGGCTACGCCGCAGGGGTTGGTGTGCTTGATAATCGCGCATGCGGGCTGATCGAACTCGCGCACCAGCTCCAGCGCGGCGTCGGCGTCCAGCAGGTTATTGTATGACAGCTCCTTGCCCCAGAGCTGCTCGGCGGTCGCGACACAGCCGTCGGGCGCGAACGGCTCCCGATAAAACGCCGCCTGCTGATGCGGGTTCTCGCCGTAGCGCAGGCGCTGGACACGCCGATAGGTGAGCGTCAGCCGTTCGGGTAGCGCACCGTCGGGGTCATAGCGGCGGAACCACTGGGCAATCAGCGCGTCGTACTCGGCGATGCAGGCGAAGGCGCGCGCCGCCAGCAACGCGCGTTCCGCACGGCTCAAACCACCCGCTCGCAATCGCTCCAGCACCCACTCATAATCGGCAGGGTTCACCACCACCGCCACATGCTCGAAGTTTTTGGCGGCGGCGCGAATAAGCGTCGGACCGCCGATATCGATCTGTTCAATCTGCTCGGCTTCCGACGCGCCTGCCCGCCAGGCTGCCTCAAAGGGATAAAGGTTGACCACCACCAGCTGGATGGGTGTGAGCTGCAGCTCCTGCAGGGTGCGCTGGTGGTCGGGGCGGTTCAGGTCGGCGAGCAAAGCGGCATGCACGCGCGGATGGAGCGTCTTCACGCGCCCATCGAGGATTTCAGGGAAGCCTGTCCAGTCGCTGATCTCGATCACGGGCAGTCCCCACTCGCGCAGGGCGCGCGCCGTGCCCCCCGTGGAAAGCAGGCGATAACCCAGCTGATGGAGCGCGCGGGCGAACGGCTCCAGCCCCGTTTTGTCCGACACGCTGATGAGAGCCAGCGATTCCTGCCTCACACGCCTATTGTACCCGCCTGCCACCCATTTTCAGTGCTTTTTCAGTGCGTTTTCAGTGCCCTGTCGTAAACTGCCCGCGACACCTTTCGGGAGGTGGTGACGATGATGACGATAACGGAACAGAACGGGGCGACGCTGGATTCGATCTGGCAGGAGCGACTGACCGAGCAGTTTCTGCAGTTCGCTCGCGCGCATGTGTGGGGCTGGCTGGTGCGCTGGAACCGCGTCAACAGCTGCCCGCTGCCCGAAGTCGACCTGGAGGACATCCTGAGCGAGATTCTGCTGACCGTGCTGCATTTCAAGCTGCCGGAGGGGGCGTCGGTGTGGGAGCCGTGCCTGATGGCGTATCTGAAGCGGGTGGCACGCCGAATCTATAATCGCTTCCGCTCCCAGCGGCGGATAGTTCTCTCGCTGGACGCGCTTCCGCCAGAGCTTTTACCGACCGTGAGCATCGAGGACACCTGCTCGCAGGACGAGGGGGCATTTGTGCAGGCGGTTGCCCAGCAGCTGCTGAAGATGCCACGCCATCACGCGCTGGCGTTCCTGTTGCAGCTGGAATCGGAGCTGGCGGAGTGCCTGTTGCAGGCGGGCGGCGCGGCGCTGGAGCGTCATCTGGCGTGCGACGCCCTGTATGAGCTGGTGCAAGGTGCGCCCCTGCCCGACCGCGAGATTGCCCGACACCTGCAACTGACACCCCGTGCGGTGATCCGTGCCCGCCAGCACGCCCGCGAACGGCTCCGCAACTGTCTGCAAGCCATCGGTGCATAGCCCCCTCACCCAATCCCTCTTCCCCGCGCGGGAGAGAGGGACAAATGAAACCCCCCTCTCCCACAGCGTTGGGAGAGGGGGCAGGGGGTGAGGGCTACCTCTGGAAAGAAGCATTTAGGGGCGATTTTCGGTCGAAATCCGCATCTTTATGGGTACATTTCGGGGTTCGCCTGCATTATATTAGATGGAGCCGAAAAAGCTCCCAGACCAAACGATGGAGGTACAACGATGATGAGACGAACGATCTGGAGTATCGGGCTAATCATGAGCGCACTGCTGGCATCGCTCTTCACGCCAGCGTCAGCGCAGAATGAGCGGTGCTGCGACTTCCAAGTGCGGCACAATTTCCGCGTCTGCTTGCCAAGGGGCTGTCAGATCCCGCAGGTTCGCTGGGATTGGTTCACACAAGCAATGGTGTGGCCGCCCCTGCAGACCAACACCAATTCTGGCTCGAATCTCTATCCTGTTCCGAGTGCTGACACCCAGTGTGCAAGCGCTGTTGCGCCACAGGATTGCGCGTTTGCAAACGCCTGTGCGCGGTTCAGTGTAGCCCCGATTCCGGGCACTAACTGCATTCAGGGCTTTCACGAAGCCTTCGGCCGCGCCTGCGTTCGCTGCCGCGGTTTCGGGGCGCGGGCGAGCGCAGCCTCCCGAATCACCATTCTGTGCCGCGCACCGAACGCTGCCGGGCAGATTGTGTGGCAACCTGCTTTTCGGGATACAGTGCGAGCGGGGTGCGGCGTGCAAAATACGGACCCTGTGGTGCTGAAGCTGCGCAACTCTGCGACGGGTGAAACGCGCAACGATGTGCTGTTTGACCTGCGCGCCTCACGCTTCAGCTGGGAAGGTCAGGATGTAGACGGGGACGGCTGGTATGACACCGCGCGAATCCGCTACTGCTGCATGGATGTGGATGGAGACGGATATCTTGCCATACAGGTCGGTGGAGAGTCTCTGCGTGCGTCAGCGGGCGAGCTGCGCCTTCGAACCCGCAACAACATCGTCACCGAGGCTTTCAAAAACGGTCTTTTCGATAGTGTACGCCTGCCAAATGTTGGTGAGCAGGTGCCGCCCGAGATACCGCTTCCCTTCGCCGAGTTCGACCTGACCTTCCAGGTGCCCGACGGCTGGGTGCTGGAAGAGGTAGAGATGGGTGGCGGCGGCGAATCGGGCGATACACCCCCGCCACCCGGCGATGTGAACGGCGACGGCTGTGTGGATGACGCCGACCTGCTCGCCGTGCTGTTCGCCTTCGGCGGTTCTGGTGGACCCGAGGATGTGAACGGCGACGGCGTGGTGGACGACGCCGACCTGCTGATCGTGCTGTTCAACTTCGGTCAAGGCTGCTAACCGTCCCTGCCGTGCCTGCCAATCCCCCTCCTTCCGATGAAGGAGGGGGATTCGAGGTATAATAGAACATCTGAAGGTGGCTAACCGATATGAACAGATCGAAAGGGTGGCTTTCTGGTGCGCTATTAGTGAGTCTGGTGGCGGCAGTCTGCGCCCAGCAGAATGTGTCCATCACTCTCAGCCTGATTGACCCCGTGAATGTGGAGTATCAGATGCAGGTGGTGAACAACAACGCCAGCGGCTCGGGCTGGACGGTGGATCAGGTGGATGTGCTGTACACGACGGCAGGTGTGCTGCAGGCGACCTTTGTGCCCAACGGCTGGGGCTGGCGCGGCGATGTGCCCTGGGATGCCATCCCCAACGCGCTCGAATTCACCGCTAACACAAGCGCCGACCGTATCGCGCCTGGCGGGGGCAGTCGCACCTTCCGCTATAAAATGAACACCAAAACGCCAGCGGAAGACTTCTATATCATGTTCCGTGTGGTGAACGGAACCCAGAGTCAGGAATATGTGCGCCGAATCAAGGTTCCCCAGACCATCGATGTGCCCAAAGATTCGGCGCAGTCGCAGCAAATTAATGTACCGACCCCTGGTGGAGGGGCACAGCAGCTGCTGCGCCTGCGTTTTCGTGCGGCGTTCGCCATTCCCACTCTGCGCTATGCTCTTACCACCACCGACGCGAACGGGCTGCAGGTGGATCAAGCCGAGTACCCGCCCGCGCCCATACCGTCCCCACCGCACCTGGAGCATTTCTTTCTTGGCTCTGTGGAGCGGCTGATCGAAGAAGAGAGCGTGCCACCAGGTCAGTACTGGACGATTTGCGATGAAAGTGCGCAGTGGAACGGTGGTACAGCAGGCATCTCCGGGCTGCAGTGGGAGCGCGGTCAGACTTCCATCCCGCGTCCATCCGCTTGCTGGCAGTTTTTCCCGTCGTTGCGTCAGCCGAATGGTTCGCGCCTTGTGCGATTCCGCATCAACAACTGCGGGAGCCTGCCCTTTCAGGGCATTCTATTGCTGTACCTGCGTGGGGATCGGCTGCTGGCTTGCGGACCGGAGCTGGCGGGCTGGCCGGCGCTCTACCCACCCGATGTGAACCTGCCCATCGAGCTGCCCAGGGGGGCATCCCGACAGTTTGATCTGGAGATTCCGCCCGATGTGCCGCCGAACCGTTTCTTCTACGGTGCGTTGCAGATGCGAACGGGTCAGGACACGCCGACCATGCTCTTCTTCGCGCATCAGGAATCGGACGCGCCGCTGCTGATAGGGCTGCTGCAGAACAACAGTGGCAGGCGACCCGTGCAAATCGCGGTGCACAATCCGCTCTCTGGCTTCACCCAACTGTTCACTACGCTGACCGATGCCGATGGTGTCTGGCGCATTCGGCTTGATGCCAGCAACGGCTTCGCCTTTTTCAACGACGCGGGCTTCTATCTCCCTGTCTGGCGGGTGCGGGTCAAGCCGCAGGGCGCGCTTTCGCGCACTTTCCAGCAGGTGCTGGTGCCCGGCGGCGACACGCTCGATCCCTACCTGCGCATGCGGCTGGTGCTGGGCGATGTGAACGGCGACGACTGCATCGACGATGCCGACCTGTTAGCCGTGCTGTTCGCCTTCGGGCAGGTGGGCAACCTGCCTGAAGACCTGAACCTCGATGGCATCGTCGACGACGCCGACCTGCTGATTGTGCTGTTCAACTTCGGCGCAGGGTGCTGAATCAGCGCACGCCTAACAGCAGCTCCATCGTCAGCTGGTCTAACTTCTCATAGTTGTAGCCGCGCCGACCCAGCGCCTCGCGGTCAAACGGATACGATTTGAGCCACTCGGCATTCTCGCGCGAGTAGGTCATCCGCGCCTGCAGCTCCATGTCCCATTCGCGAATCTCCGCCAGTAGCCCCTGAATCTCGGGGTCCTGATTGAACCGCTCCGCTTTCTCCTTGAGGATGAGGTAGGTGCGCATACAGCCCTTCGCGAACTCCCACACGCCCTCCTCGTCTTCGGTGCGGTAGGCGTGCGCGTCGAAGTGGCGCGGACCGCTGTAGCCGTTGTCCTCCAGCAGCTTCACCAGGAAAAACGCGCCCTTGATGTCTTCTGCGCCGAATCGGTAGTCCTGATCGTAGCGGCAGAACTTCTGGGCATTCAAGTCGATGTGGAACAGCTTATTGCGCTCGATGGCTTGCGCGACGGCATGCACAAAGTTCAGCCCGACCATGTTCTCGTGCGCCACTTCGGGGTTCACGCCGCACATGCTGGGGTCATCGAGCGTTTCGATGAACGCGAGCATGGCGCCGACGGTGGGCAGGAAGATGTCGCCGCGCGGCTCGTTAGGTTTCGGCTCCAGCGCGAACCTGAGCCGATAGCCCTGGTCTTTGACATAGTGGATGAGGAAGTTCATGCATTCACGGTACCACTGCAGGGCTTGCACGGGGTCTTTGGCGGCGTCGGTCTCGGTGCCCTCGCGTCCGCCCCAGAACACATAGATTTCGGCGCCCAGCTCCACCGCCAGATCGATGGCGTGCATGCTCTTTTGCAGGGCGTAGGCGCGCACTTTCGGGTCGTTGCTGGTGAACGCGCCATCTTTGAACACGGGGTCATAGAAGAGATTGGTCGTGCCCATCACCAGGCGCATGTTGTAATCGTCGAGGGCTTTTTTGAACTCGCGCACGATGCGGTCGCGTTCGGCGGGCGTGGCGTCGATGGGCACCAGATCGTTATCGTGCAGGTTGACGCCCCATGCGCCCAGCTCGGAGAGTTTCTGCACGATGCGCACGGGCGAGATGGGCGGGCGCACAAAGTCGCCGAACGGGTCGCGCCCGCGATTGCCTACCGTCCACAGCCCGAAAGTGAACCGATGCTCCGGTTTGGGTGTATAATCTGCCATGATGGGAACACCTCCCGGCATGCTTTGTTCGATGGGGGGATGCGCTTTCCTGCAGGGAACCTGCCTCGGAGGCTGTTCGTTCCACCTGTCGAGGTGATGAGAATGCACTGGCGAACGGAATGGCGGAGAGCAGTCGCCTGCTGGTATACCGCAATCGGGCTTCTGAGTCTGTTCAGCCTGGCTCCGGCGCAGTTTGTATGGCTTCAGCACGCGCCGACCTTCACCGATGACCTGTATGGAGTGGCATTTCCGACGCCGACGCACGGCTTTGTGGTCGGCACGCGCGCCCTGCTGAAAGAGACGCGGGATGGTGGTCAGAGCTGGCGCTATCGCAGTGGCGTCGGCGCCACCACGCCCAGCGTGGATCCCTTCTACGCCATTCTCTTTTATGGCTCGCAAAACGGGTGGATCACCGGCAATAACAACTACGCTTTTCGGACCACCGACGAGGGCGCCACATGGACTCGCATGACCAGCGTGCCCGCTGGCTCCTGGGGACACATCGACTTCGTTTCGCCCAGCACGGGCTTTATCGGTGCGAACGGCGCCTGCGCCTTCACCAGCGATGGCGGTCAAAACTGGCAGTTGCGCTCGGGCTATCCCGACTGCCCGATTATGTACGGCATGGATTTTCGGGATGCGAATCTGGGGCTGGTGGCGGGCGACCACCTTTCGCAGGGCACGGGCATCTACCGCACGACCGATGGCGGGCGTACATGGAGCCGACGGCTGACGGGCATTTTCAACGATGTGGTCTTTATGGACGCCAGCACCGCGCTGGCAACCACCAACACAGGGGTGATTTATCGCTCCACCGACGCGGGCAACAACTGGATGCAGATCGCTCCCGACCGCCCTAACGGGCTGCTGGATCTCGAACGGGTGGATAGCACCACCATCGTGGGCGTGTCGGCGTTCGGCGATATCTGGCGCAGCGCGGACGGTGGATTCACATGGAGCAGAGTTGGGGACGACCTGGGCGATTTGCCTGGCAGGTGGCGTGTGCGTTTCCGCGACGCGCAGAACGGCTGGGTGGTGGGTCCCAAAGGGATGATGCTCGCGTCTACCGATGGCGGTCTCACCTGGCGCGTGGCAAGCAACGGCATCGCGGACAATATTACCGACATTAAGATGGTCTCCCGCGCTTTCGGTTATGCCGTCACGCGCAACGCCTATGTGCTGCGCACGCGCGATGGCGGAGCGCACTGGGATTTGCGCCACCTGAAGGTCACCGGCAATGTGTTTGGACATGCTGAAGGCTTGCAGGCGATCGATGTGGTCGATGAGCAGTTCGCGGTTGCAGCGGGTCTGGGCGGGATCGTGTTCAAAACAACCGATGGCGGCGAGACATGGCAGCCAATCGGCTATCCCACGCTCCCTGGACTTTTTGACATCTACGATGTGCGCTTCACCAGCCGCCAGACAGGATGGGTCGTGGGGCTGGATAACGATCTGGGGCACTACCGCACCATCTATCGCACGATGGATGGCGGTCTAACCTGGCAACTGGTTGTGCCTGTGCAGGCAGCGGTTCAATACAACGCGGTCGATTTCGTGGGCAACAGCGGCTGGGTGGTGGGTCCACGCTCCTACCTGCTGCGCACGACGGATGGGGGCAACACATGGCAGCAGGTGAACCTGCCTTATGGCAATGTGACCAATCTGCAGTTCACCGATGTGGGCTTTGCAAATGAGCAGGTGGGCTGGATGATTGGCACGGTGGGCTATGTGTTGCGCTCCACCGATGGCGGTCAGAGCTGGGTGCGCCAGAACCTCGGCACCAGCGAAGATTTAGCTGCGCTCTATGTGGTGAGCGCGAGCGAGGCGTGGATTGCGGGCGCACTTGGCAGCCTGTTCCACACCACCGACGGCGGTCAGAGCTGGCTCCGCGAGTCGACAGGCTACCCCTCCGCGCTGGGGCTGAGCGCATTGCACGGCACACCCGACGGACATCTGGTCGGCGGCGGCTATGCCGGCTTTCTGGTGGTGCGCCATCACGGTGAGCGGGTGACGGCGACCAGCTTCTCGGTGCCGTTCGGGCGAATGACGGCGGGCAATCTGACCGCCCTGCAAAACAGCGACGATGCCTACCTGATGCTGGAGAGCCGCGCGCCCAGTCAGTCGGGCAATCCCTATACCCAGCTCATCGTCGAAGGCACAGCCAGCCTGCGCCCATGGTCGCAGCTCGCCTTTCGCTTCGAAGGGCGCACGAACGCCAGCCCCGCAACGGGCGTCAAGCAGGTGCTGGAACTGTTCAACTTCACGACCAACCAGTGGGAGTTTCAGGAAGAGCGATTGGCGGACAACTCGCTTGATGCCGTCTGGGAGACCATGCTCACGGAGCCGTCGCCCTACATTCAGGCGGGCACAGGGCGCGTGCGCGCTCGAATCAGCTGGTACAAGGTGGGCAATCTGAGCGCGGAGCCGTGGGTGATATGGGTCGACTATGTGCAGTGGAGCCTGCTCCCACCGGCGATTACGGGCGATGTGAACGGCGACGGCTGTGTGGATGACGCTGACCTGCTCGCGGTGCTGTTCGCGTTCGGGCAATCGGGCTCGGGCTTGCCTGAAGATGTAAACGGCGACGGTGTGGTGGACGACGCCGATTTGCTCACGGTGCTGTTCAACTTCGGGCAGGGCTGCTAAACCGCACCTCAGGGTTTTGGCAGTCCGAGCGCGGTGAGCCACTCGGTGAGCTTGTGGCGGCGCAGGGCGTTATCCGCGGGCAGCTGGAGCGGTCGCCCGCGCGCATCGACGATGATGCCCACCACGCCGCCTTCCAGCACCACCTGTCGGGCGCGCCCTCTGCCCGCGCCGACATCGAAGCCCCGCGCCGGCTTCAGCACCGCCTCCAGCGTCTCGCCCACGCCCATCGGCAGCACACGAATCTCGCCCACCTTGAAGGTCTCGCTCTTGCCGTTGTATTCGATGGTGAGGCACGGCTCGCCCTCCCTGCCCTGACCGACGGGCGCGACGCACGAACCCAGCCGAATGAGGCAGTCGCGGTCGAACACCTGCGCCGCCGCCTCCGGATGCACCGTCGACAGCACGCCCAGCTGCGGCATCATGAAGATGGAGTCGACCGCCAGCATCGTGACGCCTTCAGGTTGATAGGCATCCATCATCATCAGCGCCGATTGTGCGCGGCGCGGGGCATGGCTCAGCACACCGCCGCTGCCCACAATCATGTCGAGGTGCATCATGTCCACCAGTGTCTGACCCGTTTCGGTCTGCTCCAGCGCCTCGCCAATCGTGCGCTGTTGCTGAACGCCCTTCAGTCCGCGAGCGAGCTGCTTGTGGTGCAGGAACGCCAGGCGCAGCGCTTCCCGCGCCACCGCCTGCTCCAGCAGCAGGTCGTGATAGGTCTGTGGGATGGTGGTGGGGCGAATCATCTTGTTGCGCAGGCGGTTGCGAATCTCGTAGTCGTCCAGTTCGAAGGGCAGCCAGCGGCGGATGTTCGCCAGCCCCGCCTCCAGCATCACATTGCAGATGGAGTAGCTCATGCCGAGATTTGCGCTCACCGTGCGCGTGTAGTTGCCGTTGAACACCGAGAACACATCGGTCGTCGCGCCGCCGATATCCACGCCCAGAATATTGATGCCGCGCTGCTCGGCGATCGTCACCATAATCTTGCCGACGGCGTTCGGCGTGGACATGATATCGGCGGAGGTCCAGCTCATCAGCTTGGAGTAGCCGGGCGCCTGCTGCATCACATGCTCCAGAAACAGCTCGTGGATGGCTTCGCGGGCGGGACCGAGGTTCTCGCGGTCGAGCGTCGGGCGCAGGTTGTCCACGATGCGCAGGTCGAACCGCTCGCCAAGGATGCGCTGAATCTCGTCGCGGGCGTCCCTGTTGCCTGCGAAGATGACAGGCAGTTTCATGGTGCCGAAGCGCGGGCGCGGGTCGGCGGCGATCAGCAGTTCCGCCAGCTCCACCAGGTGCGTTACGGTGCCGCCGTCTGTGCCGCCCGACAGCAGCACAATATCGGGGCGCAACTCGCGCAGGCGCTGAATTTTCTGATAATCTTTGCGTCCGTCATCGATGGCGATAACATCCATGATGATGGCGCCGGCACCAAGCGCGGCACGCTGCGCGCTCTCGGCGGACATCTGGCGCACCACGCCCATCACCATCATCTGCAGCCCGCCGCCCGCGCTGGAGGTGGACAGGTAGAGATCAACGCCCTCCTGCTCGTTGCGCTGCGGGGTCAGGATCGTGCCGTTTTCGATAAGTTTGCGCCCCGTGAGGTCTTCCACCTCGCGGGTGGCGTTCAGCACGCCAATCGTTACATCATCGAACGGCGCTTCGACGGTGGTGGGCGCCTCGCCGCGCGTCACCAGCCGATACTCGCCGTCCCGCCGCTCAATCAGTATCGCTTTGGTTGTCGTGCTGCCGCAGTCCGTCGCCAGAATCGAACGCACCTGTGTCATCGCTGCTCTCCTGATTCTTCTATTGTACCTCGCGCGGCTCGATAATCAGCACGGGCTTGAAGGCGGCGCGGGTCTGGGCGGCGTGAAAGGCGTCGTCCGCCTCCTCGAAGGTGTACAGGTGGGTCAGTGGGCGCAGCTGCAGGGCGTTCGAGGCGACCAGGCGCAGGCTCTGCTCCCACGCATGGTTGCTGGAGCGCGAGCCGATCACACTCAGCTCTTTGAGCGTGATGGCGTACCAGTCCAGCTGTACAGGTTCGGGTCGATAGCCGAAGACCACGATACGCCCCGCTTTGCGCGCGATTCGGACGCAGGTATCGGGCGCGTCGGGTGAGCCAGCCGCGTCGAGGACCACCGTCGCTTCAGGCAGCGGCTCGCTGGCGGGGTCTATCGTTTCCGCCCCACTCAGCTGACGGGCGACCTCCCGCCGCTGGGGTAGCGGGTCCAGCCCAAAGAGTTGCTGCACGCCCCACAGGCGGGCGAGCTGGAGGAACACCTGCCCGAAGAAGCCCAGCCCGACGACGGCGAGGCTCTCGTCGGGGCGCGGGTTCGCCAGATTCATCGCCGCGACGCAGGTCGCCACCGGCTCAACCAGCGCGAACCGCCAGCGCTCGTCGGGCGAGATCCCCTCAGGCAGACGATAGAGGTTGCGCAGGGGCACGCGCAGGTACTCCGCGAAGCCGCCATCGACGCTGATGCCGATATGCTCCAGCCGCTCGCACAGGTTCAGCCGACCCCGACGACAGAAGAAGCAGTCGCCGCACACAATCTGAGGGTCGACCACTGCCCATTCGCCCGCGCGATGGGCAGGCTGGACAATCTCGCCGACAATCTCGTGCCCCAGCGTGAGCGCGTCGCCGCGCCAGTCGTGATGCCCGCGCTGTTTGAGATGGAGGTCGGTGCCGCACACGCCGCAGGCATGCACGCGCAACAGAGCTTCGCCCTCGCCTGGCGCGGGCGCTTCGATCACCTGCATGCGCATCGTGCCGGGCGCAACGAGCCGATAGGCGCGCATGGTCGCTTCGCGCTTCATGGCAGTGCGAACCGAAGCACCTCCTCCCTTGTTAGCGGCTGATCCAATCCCGATGGATAGACCTCGAAAACGAACCTGCAGCCGCCAGCCGTTGGAATCTTTAGTCCCTTCACCACTGGCTCCTTGAAAAAGTAGATGGCGGACGCGAAGCCGCTCCGCTCCTGCTTGAGCATCCGAACCGCGAGGGGCAGGGTGGTTGGCTCCAGCTGGAAGGCGACCGATTGCGGTTCACCAGTGAACCCTGTCCTGGAGGCGATGAAACCCATCTGGGCAGGAGTCAGCAGGGGCTGCTCCAGACGCCCATACCGCTGGAGCGTGGCTTTTTGGGCAGGGGTCAGCGAGGCATAGAAGCGCAGCAGCTGGCGGGTTGGGCGGCTTGTCAGCTCTGTCAGCGAATCACCGAGCGCGTCGGTGAACGAGTACTCGAAGTAGCCATACGGGTCTGTCATGTCTACCCGATTAAGACGGGCGGCGAAAGTGGTGCGCCAGCACTCGCGCAACCGATCCAGACCGCGTATCTGCAGCGAGTTAAGCTCCATCGCCAGCTTCGACGCCGCCGAAAGGGAAAGAAGATAAGGGGTGTTCAACAGATTCAGAGTTGCCTCGTTTACATCCATCGCGCGTACGAAGGCAGGGCGTGCAAAGCGCAGCAATCGCCACGAACCGTCTATCTCCACCTTATAAATCTGCTCACAAATATTAAGTAGTTTTTCCCACGAAGAGAGGCTCTCATTAGAGGCAAACAGCCCAAACCATGGCGCGTTCCATTCCGCGACCAGGTTCAAATTGCTCACTTCGGCGTATCGAACCAGCAGCTCGGCGGGTAAATGCACCCAGTGAGCCAGTCGCTCAAAATCGGGCGGTTCCAGAGGCGCCTTCGGGCGCTTTAACAGGGCAGGATTGAATGTACGAACCGTGTGAGCGCGCATGAACTGCTCCACAAGGCTTTGCGGATTAAGCGGACCGATCGGCGGAACCCCTATGGCAAACTCGAGGCGACCTGCCTCGTGCCCGTCTCGAAGTTGAACTGCCGCGATGCCGAGGGTCAGCAGCTCGCCCACCCGAAGCATGAGGCACCGTTCACTGATTTCGATGCCTGCACTCTGATACAGCTCCTTTTCTCTGGCGATGAGGTGCTGATAGCCATCGGGCAGATAGGACAGCGGGAGTTCGAGGGAGCGTTTCTGGCGCAGAGTCTGCCACTGCCCGCTATCAAGCGCGCGCAGAACATGCAGAAGCTCGTAGTTGCGCACAATCTGCTGGGCTACATCGATCAGGGTGGACTGGTAAAGCGCCTGCAGGTTGCCCGTTTGTGGGGGTGTGTTCGGCTTCAGCAGCGCCTTTAAGCGCGAGTCTGCGGCGCTATCGGGATTCTTAATTATTCGCTGATGCGCTTCGCGTGAGAGTTTAAACGCCGCGGGCGGAACCAGGGCAAGCGCTTCCTGAATCAGGTCAACTGGCTCCTTCTCTTCCAGCAGACGAACAAAACGGGTCAACTGCTCCCGTTCGGTGCGCGCTCTGGCAGGCTCCCCCAAGAGATAGTACAGCCTGCCGTCCTGCCGCTCGCCCCGCGTCCATTCAAAGCCGAGCGTGGTCGCCAAGTGGCTGAGCAGTTCATGAAGCGGCTGTTCGTGCACGAAAAGGCATACGCGGAACTGCCCTGCGGTCATGCCTGCGCGAAGATCAAGCCCCGTCTCCCGCGAAAGCTGGCGCATAAGCGATTGCAGCGTGATTGCTGGTTCACGCAGGCTCACTTTTTGAAGCAGTCGCGGCTCGCGGTCGGGATCCAGCGCATTCTGCCCCGATGTCTGTCCAATAAGCGCCGCACAGCTGAGTGATAGCCCCATTATCCAGACAGTGCGACTCGCTTTCCCTGCCATGACGCTCCACCTGCCCGATTATACCTTGCCTGCTTCCGCATCCCAAACCATCCTCCCGCATCGGCTTCAGGCTCACACACAGCACCCGGTGGGGTGCGCCTGCCTGCTGCCCTTGAAGCCACAAAATACGAACACGCGCGACGGTTTTGCACAACACCCCGAAAACATCTCACCCTTTTAGAAGGCGGAATAATCAGGAATCGGGTGCAGGAGCGGGCTTGAGAAGGCGTTCGTACTCTTCGGGTGGGATTTTGCGTCCCTGCGTGTCGGTGCAGTAGAAGCTGAGCAGGGTGCGCCCAGCCCACTGACCCAGCCGTGCGCTGTGGATGTTCCAGCCCAATCGCGAGAGGCGGTACGCTGCCCGATAGAGCGCGCCCGCGTCCGGCTCCGTCTGCATATCGACCACCGTGTAGCTCTCGGACGCATCGTCGTGAATCTGCAGCTGGCGCACGCGCAGCTGGCTTTCGGGGTCTTTCTGATGCTCGCGCAACAGCTCGCTCACCGACTGCTCCCCTGTGAGCACGCGGCGCAGCGCTTTCTCTATCAGGGCGCACTGATTGGGCGAGAGCGGGCGATGGCGGATGGTAATCCAGAGCGTGTCGAGCGCGACGCGCGGCTCGTCCTCGCGGGTCAGCACCCGCGCCGCGCTCACCTCCGCGTCCAGCGCGTACAGCACGCCCGCTATCTTGCTCAACAGACCCGGCTGCGGGTCATCGAAGGTGCAGAGGGTCAGCTCGGTGTAGGGCGAACCCTGCGCCTGATGGAACTCGATCACGGGACCCTTACCCTCGCGCACGCGCTGGATGTAGCGGATGTGCAGCATAATCTGCTCGGTGGGTGTGTTGAGCAGGTAGGCGGAGGGCATCTGCTGGATGTGCTGCTCGATGAGTTCGGGCGGCAGCGGATGGCGCGACAGCTCGCGCTGGAGCCGTTTGCGCAGGGCGGTGAGGTTCGGCGCGGCGACTGGCTCGCCCTCCTCAAGGGCGCGCATCGCCCGCCGATAGAGTTCCTGCAGGAACGCCGCCTGCGCGGGCGTCCAGATACGCTCGCCGACCGCCTGCGTATCGGCGCAGGTGAGCAGGTAGAGCATCTGCAGCCGTTCGGGGTCGTTCACAATGCGGGTGAAGTCGCGAATCGTTTCGGGCAGGTGCAGATCGCGCTGGCGGGCGGTCTGCGCCATCAGCAGGTGGTGGCGCACCAGAAACTCGATATCGGTGGCGTGTTCGTCCCAGCCCAGCTGCAGGGCGGTCTCGCGGGCGATTTCGGCGCCCGACTCTGCATGGGGGCGTGCGCCGTCCTGCTTGCCCACATCGTGCAGCAGCAGCGCCAGGTAGAGCACCTCCGGGCGTGGTAACTGGTTCAGGATGAGCGTCAGGGGCGACGGCGGCTCTGATGGGTTCTGCGCGAAGCTGTCCAGGATTCGGATCGCCTGCAGGGTATGCTCGCCGACGGTGAACTCGTGGGTAGGGTCGCCTGCGGGCAGGCTCATCACCGCGTTGAAGGCGGGCAGCGCCCAGCCCAGCACGCCCAGTCGCGCCATCGGCTCCAGCACGCGATACACCTCGCCCGGCTGGCTCAGAATCTCGCGCAGGCACTGCCCGACCTCGCGTGGGTCGGGCGGGCGCGGCGAATCGCGCAGCACGGCTTCGATGCGTGCCTCAATCTGCGGGCTGAGCGCGAGGCGATACTTTTGCGCCAGTCGGAACACCCACAGGCACCATTCGGGCGGTTCGCGCTCCAGCGCGGGCGCAGGCTCAATCTGCAGGTTCACGCTGTCCAGCCCCAGCCCCAGCACGAGCGGCGAGCGGATGAGCTGTTCAACGGCGCGGCGGGTGAGACGGGCATGCGTCGCCAGCGCGTCCATCACCATGCGCGTGAATGCGCTCGCTTCGAGTCCCAGCCGTTCGGCGATTTCGGCTTGACGGCTCCGCGTGAGGATGTCGCGCGCCTCGCCCGTGATGGCGTGCAGCCATGCTCGCACGCGCGCGAGCGTGCGCGTCGCCCGCTCCAGCGCTTCGGCTTCGGTCGAGCTGAGAACGCCTTCGGCGGTCAGGGTCGCCAGCACGGCGTGGGAGGGTACCCCGTAGCGCACCTGTGCGAGCCAGTTGAGCGTATGGCGGTCGCGCAAGCCGCCGCGCCCCTCTTTCAGGTTCGGCTCCATGCGCAGCACGCCCGCGCCCTGCTTCGCCCAGCGCGCCCGATACTCCTGATAGCGCTCCAGCATGAAGCCTGTCGGATCCAGCGTGTGCCAGAAGCGCGTCTCGAACTGCTCGGCAACCGCGCTGCTGCCCGCCACTAGGCGCATATCGAGCAGACCCGTGCGCGTCTTATCGTCCAGCGTGGGGCAGTCGTCCATCAGCCGATAGGCGTAGCCGACCCTGAGCCGCGCCTGCGTGTGCAACACATTCATCAACGCCTGAAACAGGTGCTTCACCAGCCGCTCGGTGAACGGCTCGTTCTCGTGCAGCGGAATGAAGGTGAGGTCAATATCGGAGCAGGGCGCGAGGTCGGCGCGTCCGTAGCCGCCAGTGGCGAAGATGGCGAGCGACTGTTCAGGGATCAGGGCGACCTCCTGCGCCGCCTGCTCATACGCCCACTGATAGAGCGCCTGTAAAGCCGAATCGATGAGCGCGGTGTATTCGCGGGCGAAGGCGTCCTCATCATTCTGCTCCCAGAGGTGTTCGATCAGGCGCGTGCGCGCTGTCAACAGCCACGCGCCCATCTCCTCTGGTGTCGGCTTCACTCCCGCTGCAACCCTCGCGCTCACAATCCCGATTCTACCCCTCATGACCCCCTTTATGGGTGGCTGGCAGCGGCATCAGCGCGTCAGGTTCTTTTGCTTCCACTCCTTGAGCAGGGTCGGCGCACGCTCCGTCAGAAAAACATTCTCCACGAAGAACATGTAGAGCTGGTCGCGCTCCAGTTTCCCGGTGTCCACTTTGCTGGCTTGCAGAACCTCGCGGCTGCGTTTGACCATATAGTCCATCTGTTCTTCGGTGAAGCGCGGTTTGAGTTCGGTGCTGATTTCGGTGATGAGGCGGGTGCGCAGGTCGCGTCGGCGCTGGGCGGCTGTGGTCTCCAGCTGGCGCATGGCATCCAGAAACTCTTTCGGCACGCTTTTGCCGCGTGAGGCGTCCTCGCGCACGCGCAGGATCTCGTCCTTGCGGTTGCGCAGCTCCTTTGCCTCCTGCTGGATCAGCTCATTCAGTTGTTTGAACGCCTTTTCGTTGGCTGCGATCAGCCGATCGACCTGTTCGGTGGTCAGGTTCAGCGGGCGCACATTGTGGAACCAGTTGATGTCGGTCAGCGCGAGCAGCAGCTGATCGATTTCGGCGGTGGATGGAGCGGTCGTGCTGCCCGATGGCTGGCTCTGCTGGGAGTGAATCGCAAGCAGCATCAGCCCACCCAGTATCCCTCCAAGCCCCAACAGTCCGACGCTTCGCATGGCAGCAAGTATACCTTGAAGATGGGGTATTATGGGGCTGCAGTGTCGGTTCAACCGTCGGGAACGTTAGAGCCGCCGGAGCCTCCGCAAGGGGGCTCGTTTCTCGAGACTGGCTGGCTGGGTTCAACTTTTCAGGCGATGCGGTACCCCGTCTTTCGGCGGTACTGGGTAGGCGCGTTCCTGTCGTTCATCGGCTCATGGATTCAAAATGTTGCCCAGAGCTGGCTGGTGTATGAGTTGACGCGCTCGGAGTTCTTGCTGGGCGTGGTGGGGTTTGTGCAGGGCTTACCGATGCTGTTGTTCGCGCCGCTGGGTGGCGCCATCTCCGACCGCTGGAACCGCCGCACCATCCTGCTCCTCACGCAAAGCATTTTCGCATTGAGCGCGCTCACACTCGCGATCCTCACCTACACCGGGCTGATCCGATACGAACACATCCTGGGGCTGGTGCTGCTGAATGGGCTGGTGTTATCCATCGATTTGCCGACACGCCAGTCGCTGGTGGCGCATCTGGTGGACAAGCGCGATCTGGCGAACGGCATTGCGCTGAACGCCGCTGCGTTCCACACCGCGCGCATTCTGGGACCCGCGCTGGGCGGTCTTTTGCTGGAGCGGGTCGGCGCGGCGCCATGTTTTCTGATTAACGCCATTAGTTTCGGCGCGATCCTGCTGGCGCTGCTGACGATTCGGGTGCAGTCGGTGGATGATGGCGAGTCGCGGGGCGGGCTGCTCCGCTCACTGCGGGAGGGCGTGCAGTTTGTGGTGGCGCGGCGCGGGCTGTTCGTGCTGTGGCTGAATGTGATTGTGCTGAGTCTGTTCGGGCTATCCTATCTGGTGCTGCTGCCCGTGTTCGCCGCGGAGATACTGAAAATCGGCAAGGCGGGGCTGGGTCAACTCTACACCTTCGCCGGCATCGGCTCGCTGATTGGACTGTTAACGGTGGCGCGGCTTTCAGGCGAAATCCCGCGCGGCGTGCTGGTGCTGATCGCCGCCAACGGCTTCGCGTGGAGCGTTCTCCTGTTCTCGCAGTCGCACCATCCATTGCTCGCCAAGCTCATGCTGATGCTGGCGGGCATGTTCGGTGTGATGCAGCTGGTATCGACCAACACGGCGTTGCAGACAGCCGCGCCGGACCATCTGCGCGGGCGTGTGGTCTCCCTGCATACCTGGGCGATTAACGGTCCTGCGCCCTTCGCCGCGTTGATGATTGGCAAGCTGGCGCAGATGCTGGGCGCGCCGACCGCCGTGCTGATCGGCGCCGGCATCTGTGCTGCCTTCGCGCTCGGTCTGCTCCTCATCAAAGAGGTTCGACAGGTTTGATTCGTCCGCACGGCTGGTTTTTTCACTCATTCGGGGGCACGATATTTTTGAGCAGGGGGCTTACTCCGCCCATTCGAACAGCAGCTGATCGATCAGCAGTTGGGCGCTGGCGCCTGCGCCTGTGATGAGAATGCGCACGAACAGGTCGCCTTCATAGGAGACATACTGGGCGGGGTCACCGGGCAGGCTGACGGTAACGGTCTGATAGCTGCTGGTGGGAGGGGGTGCACTCAGCGCGGTGGTGAAGGCTCCGTAGGGGTAGCTCCCTGTCGCGAAGTTGTAGAGTTCGACCTGTTCCACGACGCCTGCGGGCATGTTTTGCGCCATGCGTCGGTAGGTGAAGCGCAGAGTGCCACGCACCCGGTTTTTGTCCAGCCCGCGCACCAGCAGGTAGAGTGCAATATCGCCGCTGTCGTCGCGGGCATCGGCAATCAGGGGCTGACCATCGGCGGCGCGAAGCTCATTGAAACCGCCTGATACCGATGCGCCCGCTCGATCGCCCTTGATCTGGCGGTCGGCAGGTGCCGCACCGCGCAACGCGGGCGAAGAGGATCGCTCCAGCCAGATGCGATTGGAAGGCACGCCGCGCACCACCACCTGCAGCCAGCCAGGGCGCGCCCCGCGTGGCACCCACGCCACGATTTTGCCGTCCGTCCACTCCAGCACCTGCAGCCGCTGATGGTTCAGCATCACGCGCCCCCAGAGCGGGTTCCAGCCGAAGTATCGCCCGCCAATCGTGATGCGCCCACCATTATATGGAACGCGGTGCGGGCTGACCCAGTGGATGGCGGGCTGGATGGAGTCCCAGAGCGCGAAGCCATCGGGCAGAAGGGTCACTTCACGCAAATAGCGCAGGGCACGATCGGCGTTCACGCGCCCGTAGTTCACATAGTATCCCGCCGATGGGTCGGGGATCGGTTCGGCGGAATACTCCAGCGCTTCACGAATGGTCTCGATGCGGGCATTCGGCGCCCACGACCAGAGCAGGGCAGCGACGCCCGCCGCGTTCGGCGCGGCGGCGGAAGTGCCACTGAACGAATCGGTGTAGCCGCCGCCCAGCGTGGTCGCATAGATGCTGACGCCCGGCGCCGCCACATCGACCCAGCTGCCCATGTTGGAGAAGCTCGCCTTGCGATCGGACGCGGTGCTGGCAGCCACGCCGACCGCCCGATCATAACCCGCCGGGTAGAGCGGCAGCGGCTCGTTGTAGTTGCCCGCCGCCACCACCAGCAGCGAGCCGTTCCGCCACGCATAATCGGTCGCCGCGCGCAGGGCGGGGGTCAGATCATCGCTGAAGTAGCTGATGCTCTGCACCTTCGCGCCCATCCGCGCCGCGTAGATCACCCCTGGCGCGAACATCGAATCGTAGCTGTAGCCGTTCGACAGCCCGATCTTGACACACATAATGCGGCACTGGAACGCCACTCCCGCGATTTGCAGGTTGTTGTTGCCCGCCGCAGCCACGATGCCCGCGCACGCCGTGCCGTGCCCGTGATCGTCCATCGGGTTCGGGTCGTTGTAGGCGAAGTCGTAGCCGAGATAATCGTCCACCAGCCCATTCCCATCGTCATCGACACCGTTGGAGGGTATCTCACCCGTGTTCACCCAGAGGTTCGGCGCCAGTTCGGGATGGTTGTAATCGACGCCTGTGTCCAGCACAGCGACCACCACCTGCGGGCTGCCGCGCGTCCAGTCCCAGGCGCTGGGCACCTGCATGCGGAACAGGTTCCACTGGGAGGGGAACAGCGGATCGTTCGGCTCGTATGCCAGCTGGTAGGCGCGGTCAGGATAGGCTTCACTTGCCCAGCCCTTCTGAACCAATCGCTCGATGCTCTCATCGACCTGACCCCACGGCACGCGCAGCACGCTGTAGCCGATTTCGGGAATGTCGCGCAGGACAGCAAAGCCCGCCTGCTCGCACGCCCTGCGAGCGGTTTCGTCTTGGAAGCGCACGATTATTCTATCGGGCGCCGCCAGCACATGCGTGCGTCGGGTCAGAATGGGTTGTTCGGCAGCCGAAAAGAGGCTGATCAGCGCCAGAGCCGTTAGCAGCGCGTTCATCGCAGGCTTATTATACACCAGCTGGTGCCGGAGGTGGGAATCGAACCCACACCCGGGTCCCCCCGGACCGGTTTTTGAGACCGGCGCGTCTACCAGTTCCGCCACTCCGGCAGCGGTTCGAATTATACCCGTTCGGCTTCGAGGTCGGCGCGTTTGCCTGCGAAGATGTCGCGAACAATCTCGTCCACCTCCACCTCTTCGATGGTGATGTCGTGCACGGGCAGTTGCTGAAGGATTTGCGCGGCGACACGGCTGACCTGCTCGCGCGGCACCTCCAGCACCGCTTCCAGTCCGTCATGGCGCACCACGCGCCCGAAGCGCATCAGTGCCATCGGCTCGATGGGCTGTTCGAACTGCAGGCGCAACGCCTTGCTGGGGCTGTACTGCTCCACCAGCGCGCGGAGGGTGTCATCGAAAATCAGTCGTCCGTGATGAATAATCAGCACGCGCTGAGCCAGCTCCTGCACATCCTGCATGTAGTGGCTGGTGAGCAGGATGGTGGTGCGCTCGCGCTGGTTATACTCTTTCAGGAACTCACGAATGCGCTTCTGCGAGACCACATCCAGCCCGATTGTTGGCTCGTCCAGAAACAGCACGCGCGGGCGATGGAGCAGCGCCGCCAGCAGCTCGCATTTCATGCGCTCGCCCAGCGACAGGCGCCGCACCTGCACATTCAGCACATGGCGGATTTCGAGCATCTCTGCCAGCTCGTTCACGCGCCGTTCGAACTCGTCGTCAGGCACCTCGTAAAGCGCTTTGAGCAGGAGATACGATTCATAGGCGGGCAGGTCCCACCAGAGCTGCATTTTCTGTCCCATCACGAGCGCGATCTGGCGTTGCATTTCGGGGCGTCGCTCCCAGGGCACATAGCCCAGCACGCGCGCGGTGCCTGAAGTCGGAAAGATGATGCCCGACAGCATCTTCAGCGTGGTGGTCTTACCCGCGCCGTTGGGTCCCAGAAAGCCGACCAGTTCGCCCTCTTCAATCGTGAAGGAGATGTCGCGCACCGCCTCCACATACTGGCGCTCGCGCCGAAACAGGCTTTTGATGGCGCCGAGCAACCCGGGCGGACGCTTGTAGGTCACATAGGTCTTCGACAGATGCTCCACCACGATTGCGGACATACACGGGAAGTATACCTTGAGGACTGATACCCTGGAGTGCCTGCAAGCAAAGGCATTAATCCTGCCCCGAAAGATGGACAATCCGCACTCGCGTTTCCGTCACCACTACCAGATTGCCCGCTAACTGATCAGAATAGTCGCGCAATAGGTGCGACAATACACGAATTTTGTTGGGTGCCCGTTCGTCATTCAATCGGAGCAGAATAACCCCGCAGTGTGCTTGACGATCCCGCATAATCCACGTGCCGAATTCCTTGTCGCTGGTGATCAGGATTCGCTCTTCTGCTACAGCCATCTTTAAGACCGCCGCATCATCTGCACCGCGTGCCTGTTCATAAACCGAGACAACATCATAGCCCTGCTCTCGGAGCCAGCGTGCGACGGAGGGTCCCGTGCATTCATCTACAAGGAATCGCATCAGGAAACCTCTGCCTCCAGAGGAGCAAAGCTAACATTTTTCAGCATTTCGGCGGCGAACAGCAGACATGCGCGAATATCGTCGATGGTTAGACCCTCATATTCCTGCAGAATCTCCTCGACGGTGGCTCCCGCAGCCAGCAGCCCCAGAATGTAAGCGACACTCAGGCGAGTGCCGCGAATGACTGGCTGTCCAGCCAGAATGTGCGGATTGCTCACTATTCGCTCCAGCAGAGCGTTTTTTTCCATCAGCCTCACCTGTAGAGATTATACCAGACGAACCCTATGCTCTAAGGCTCATCGAGACAGGCATGGTGGGGACGGTAGCCTGCCTGTTCCGCTTCTGCGCGGGTGCGGAAGTAGACGCGATTGTCGGGTTTAGGTAGACCCTTGCAGTCAGGCGCGTGATACACTTTGCTGATTCGGTTGCCGATAAAGCCCGTGGTTGGGGATGCTGAGGCGGGTGGCACGGGCACTGCGGGCGATTTGCGAGCGGTGAACACCTGCAGGCGCTCGCCCTGCACGCGCACAGTGATGTCGCCATGCAAATCGGTGCGATAGATGGTGGCGCCGATGCGCTGCAGCGCCTGCAACGCCTCTTTGTGCGGATGACCATACCGATTGCGCACCCCGCAGGAGATAATCGCCATGCGCGGGCGCACGCGGCTCAAGAACGCCATGTCGGTGCCGTTGTGGGAGCCGTGATGGGCGACCTTCAGCACCTCCGCTCGCAGATCGGCGCCCTGCCGATAGATTCGCGCCCGTCCCTCCCGCTCGATATCGCCTGTGAATAGCACGCGCACCTTGCCGCAGCGCAGGCGCATCACGATGCTGGCGTTATTGGCATCCGAGTCGGTGCCGCGCAGGAACGGCTTGCTCGGCGCGAACACCTCGATCTGGCAGTCAGGCGCAGGCTCCATCCGATAGCCTCGACCAACTGTGCGGAACCGTGCGCCACTGCGCTTGACCGCCCGCAGATAGTCCAGATAGACGGGCGAGTCGTACACGAAGCCCGAATCCCATACTTCATCGACGGCGAACTCGCGCAGCACCCGAATGAGTCCGCCGATGTGGTCGCTGTGCGGATGGCTGGCGACCAGCCAGTGGATTCGACCCACCTCAAGCTGGCGCAATTTTTGCACCAGTTCGTCCCCCGATTCGGGTGGACCGCCGTCGATGAGCATCGTTTTGCCGTTGGGGAACTGCACCAGCGCGGAATCGCCCTGCCCGATATCGAAGAAGGTGATCTGCAGAGTGCGCTGCGGAGGCGGCTGCAGCGCGGGCAGGGGTGCCTCCCGTCGCTGACAGCCAATCAGCGCCGCTGCCAGCAGCCCCAGCAGGAGAATGAGTTTACGCATCCGTATCCGCATTATACCTGCGCTGCACCCGCTGCCCGTATCAACCGCACCTTCTCCACAAACAGCAGCGGCACATCTCCACGCGCCCATATCACCCGCGCAAACGAACCAGAAAATCCCTCTCCCCCGTCAGGGGGAGAGGGCATAGGTGAGGGGGTCTTTTTCTGAATGAAAGGCTTGAGCGATTCACTGGCGTCCCAGCCCCAGCAGTTCCATCAGTGAGGGCACGCGCATCTCCGGCATGCCCAGCATATACTGCGCGTTGAGGGCTTTCTCGATGGTGTCGATGGCTTCGCTGTAGTGGGCGCGGGTGTAGTCGTCCTGCACCTTCGGCAGTGCCTGTTTCAGCTGGGCGTGCAATCGGCGCAGGTGGTAGCGTGCCAGCATCTTCGCATCGTCGGGCGCCGCCGAGCTTTTGACCAGCATATCGGTCATCTGCTGGAGATAGGCGCGTTGCAGGAGGCGTCGGAGCGCGTTCACGGGCTTGCCTGATGGCGCTTCCGACCAGATGGCGTCCTGCAGGGTGCGGAACATCTCGGCAAGGGTGAAGGTGTCTTTGGAGTCGCCCTGTTTGAACTCGTTGTTCACGATGCGGCGCAGGGTGTCGGGCGCGAGCAGGCGCGTGAGCGTGAGCCGCTGGATGTTGCTGACGAAATCGCGCACGGGCGCATCGGGCGGGATGGGACCGCCCCCGCGCGCGGGGTTCGGCGCCAGCTTGTCGTAGTAGCTCTTCGGAAGGTTGAACGCCCGCTCCGAGAAGATATATTTCACCAGCAGGTTCAGCGCGCGCCGCTGGGTCGCGCCATCAATCGGCTTCAGGGGTGGCTGCGCGTTGGGGTCATCGCGGAAGTTGCGCCGAATCTGTAGCGCCCCAATAAATCGGCTCAGCTGCACCGACGCCTGACTGTAGTTCGCCAGCACGCTGAAGAAGTAGCGGGTGAACTCGTAATAGCTCTCGCCAGGGCGCGGCACGCGACCGGGCAGCGCTTTGAGCAGTTCGTCGGTGTCCTTCAGCGTCAGCTCCCAGTAGGCGATGGGGTCGCGCCCCAGATCGAAGCGCGTCACATAGGGGTCAAAGCGGTCGGCGTACTCGTCGGTCTCGAACGCCAGTCCCGGCTCGGTGTTGCGCCGTGCGATGGCGTTCAGATACGGCTTCTCGGCTTCAGGTGTGGCGACGCCAAAGTCCCTGTAGCCGTACTCGATTGCCCAGTAGTCGTAGGGACCGATGGTCGGGTTCCAGTAGACGGTGTTGGGCGCGTGGAGCGCCATCTGGTTGAACGGGTCATACTCCATCACGCTGGCGACCACACCGCTCTGCCGCACGAGGGTGCCATTTGCCAGCTCGTCCAGCGAGTGGTAGCAGCTGGCGACGAAGTTATGGCGCAGCCCCAGGATGTGCCCCATCTCATGCATCGTCACCGAGCGCAGGTAGTCCTTCACGAACTGGTCTTCGGTGGTGCGGGTGGCGTTGCGGCGCGGGGCAAGCAGGTTCATCATCAGGTAGCCCATCCAGGCACGGAACATGGAGCCTTCGGCGAGCGTGCAGACGCGCGGGTCGTAATGGACATAACCTTTCTCCCACGCTTCCGCCTCGCGGAACGCCGCCAGCGGGTCGATGTCGCGCTGATAGATCAGGCGCGTGATGCGTGCCATGTTGCCGTCGATGGTGATGCTGGCGTTCAGAATCTGACCCGTAATGGGGTTTACCCGAAAGAGCGCGACCGCGTAGCCATTATTGGGCGAGGAGACCCAGCGCACCACATTGTAGCGCATATCGGCGTGATCCCAGTCGGCATCGTCCGGCATCTGTTTGACCACAATCGCGTCCTTGATGCCAATCTTCTCGAACGCTTTATTCCATTCCAGAATGCCCTCGCGGATGGCATCGCGATACTCTTCGGGGATGGCGTTATCGAGCCAGAAGACGATTGGCTCTTTGGGGGGTGAGAGAGGGGCGTTCGGGTCGGCTTTTTCCAGTTTCCAGCGCAGGATGTAGCGCTTCTCCTGCTGCGGCTGGTCGGTGGTGAAGTCGAGATATTCGGTGTAGAAGTAGCCGACACGCGGGTCAAAAAGGCGCGGGCGATAGCCGTTGTTGACAGGCAGCTCCCACAGGTTATAGTTGACCGTGATGGGCAGGCTGCGCGGGTCGGCTAATTCGGCACTGCCTGTCAGCCCGGGCAGCAGCCCTGCCAGCCCGCCACCACGCTGCTGACCGCCTGCAAAGTGGTATGCCGTCTGCACGAAGATGTTGTTCGGGAACGCCTTCACGGCGAGGTAGGCGGTCTTCTCACGGTCGATGGTGTAGTTGCCGCCTGCCGCTGCGCTCGCCAGCTGCTGAATCTGCACCACATCGGAGCGGAAGAAGTTCGACACATCGATCAGGAAGGTCTTGCCCTCCTTGTCTTTGGCTTCGATTTTGAACGCCTCCAGATAAGCGTCGGCGAAGGAGCGCTGCACCGAGCGGGCGATGGGCTTTTTGGGGTCGGCATAGAAGCGCAGGTTCGGCTCCACCAGCAGAATCTGCTCATCGCGGCGAACGAACTTGAACACGATATCGTTGATGGGTGTGCCCGCTGCCATGAAGAAGGTGGGGATACCCTCGCTGATGGTCGCCTGCAGGAAGTAGAGTTTGTTCAGCTGCTCTTCACGGATTGCCATATAGAGGGTGTCTTTGCCCGCCTCCTTCTTGCGGTAGAGGGTGAACAGCCCGTCCAGCTTCTCGAAGTCCTTGACCACCTCGTCGATGGTTTTCTCTTTCCTGGTCTCGGTTTTCTGTTCGGCTTTTTGTTCACTCTTTTCGGGTTGGGTCGCTTTTTCAGCTTTATCGCTTTTGGCGGGTTGTGCGGGCTGTTGTTCGGCAGGTTTAGCAGGGGCGGTTGCAACCTGTTCGCCTTCTGGCAGCGGTGTGCCCTCGATGCGCTCGTACTCCACCTGCGCTTTCGCAGCGGCGCCCGCACCCGGTTCACCAAACCGCATGCCCTCCACACTGCCAGTGGCGTATACTGTGTCGCCCGTGCGCACCTCCACAAGGAACTCGATAACGGCGTTCAGCTTGCTGTCGCCGCCAGCTGTGTAGGCGCTTGTGATACGGGCGACACGGATGCCCTTCCACTCTTCAAAGCCCTTCAGGGTGTACTCGGCTGTGCCTGGCACCGTGCCCGCTTTCGAATCTTCTTTGAAGGTATAGCTCCATTGGTCGCCCGCGCCGACGGGGTTGGCGGGGAAAATCAGGGCAAACGCCTGGCTCATCTGGCGCGAATCGGCGTTCTGGTCAGAGCCTTCCGACTCTCTGGCAATGATCTCGCCGTTGGGTTTGATGGTGGTCACGGTGCGTTCGCGGAGCGCCTCTTCCGGGGTGGGCATCTTGTTGCCGTTGAAGGTCATCTCGTACGATTCGGTGGTCTGTTCCTGCTTGATGTTGCCTTCGGGGGTGACCTCCAGCACCTTCTGCACGGCGACACTGCTGATTTCGAGATTGAAGGTTCTTCCGGCGGCTTCGACGGTGATGGTGGCGTTGAGCCGGTAGCGCATCGTTTGACCGGCTTTGGCGCGATAGACGAGTTGCACCTTCTCCTGCGCGTACGCGCCCAGCAAAAGCGTCAGCATTAAAAGCCCGACCATCAGCGTAGTTGCTTTTCGCATGGTTTGTCCCTCCTGTTAGCGGGGCATCTGCCCGACGGGAGATTATACCTTCTGAAGAGCTATGGAGCCTCCCACAGTGCGCTGATGGGTTGCGCCCAGAGTCGTTCGCCGAAGGGCAGAGTATGCGTGCCTGTGTACAGCACCACGTCCATCAGTCATCGCTCAATCATCATGAAAGATGCCCGTTCAATGGCTGAAAATCCACCACTTGATGGCGGATTTTCAGCCACAGGCAGGGCGAGCAGGCTATACCTCCGTTACAATCGGCAGGATGAGCGGGCGGCGGTTGAGGTGCTTGCGGCAGAATCGGCGGAGTACCATGCTCACCTCTTCGCGCACATTGTCCCAGTCGTTGAGTTCGGCGGGCAGCATTTTACCCAGCGCGTCGCGCACGGCTTCGCGTGCCAGCTCGGGTTGAACTTCGTTGAGCCATTCGAAGCCGCGCGGGATGAGCTGCGGGTCATCGACGAGGTCGCCTGTCTGGGCACGGATGGTGAGAATGGCGATCAGCATGCCCTCGCGGGCGATCTGACGGCGGTCGTGAATCACCTCTTCTGGCACGCCCTCCACACCCTCTTCGATGAGGTAGCGTCCAGCGGGCACTGGCTCGCCCAGCGACGCGACGCCGTTCTCGATGCGCAGCACGGAGCCGTTCTCCAGCAAAAAGAGCTGGTCGCTGGAATAGCCCATCTGGCGCGCCAGTTCCAGATAGAGCGCCTGATGGCGTGGCTCGCCGTGAATGGGCGCGAGGTAGCGCGGCTTGAGCAGGCTCAACATGAGTTTGAGTTCTTCCTGGCAGGCGTGCCCCGACACATGCACGGGCGCAATCTTCTCATGCACCACGCGCGCGCCCAGCCGCACCAGGCGGTTCACCGTGCGCCACACGAGGCTCTCGTTGCCAGGAATGGGCGTCGCCGACAGAATCACCATATCGCCCGAGCGAATCTTGAGGCGGGGGTACTCGTCGGCGGCGATCTGGCTGAGCGCGGAGAGCGGCTCGCCCTGACTGCCCGTGGTCAGCACCAGCAGGCGGTCGTCGGGATAGTCGTCGATCTGGCGGGCATTAATGAGCAGGTCTGGCTCCACCTGCAGGTAGCCGTGCTGGAGCGCAATCTCCACATTCTGCTCCATGCGCCGTCCGAGAATCGCCACCTTGCGCCCGTAGAGCGCCGCCATATCGAACGCCTGCTGAATGCGATGGATGTTGGAGGCGAAGGTGGTGATGAGGATACGCCCTGTCGCCTGCGCGAAGAGCGTATAGAGCGCGTCGCTCACCCTGCTCTCCGATTCGCCCCAGCCCGGTCGCTCCACATTGGTGCAGTCGCTCAGCAGCAGCAGCACGCCGCGCTCGCCCACCCGCGCCAGCTGGTTGAAATCGGTGCGCTGACCATCGACGGGGGTGTGATCGAACTTGAAATCGCCCGTGAACACGATGGCGCCTTCGGGCGTGTGCAGAGCGAAGGCGACCGAATCGGGGATGCTGTGCGTAACGCGGATCACCTCTACCTCGAAATCGCCGATGGGGAACCGTTCGCCTGGCTGGATGAGGCGCAGGTCGGCGCGGATGCGCCGCTCGCGCAGTTTGCCCTCCACCAGCGCGAGCGTCAGGCGTGTGCCATACACCGGCACGGGCAGGTTCGGCAGGATATAGGGCAGTGCGCCCACATGGTCTTCGTGCCCGTGCGTCAGCAGGATGCCCCGCACCTCGTCCCGACAGCTGTAGAGATAGGTCGGGTCGGGCATCACCAGATCGACACCAGGCAGCTCTTCGCCCGGAAAGGCGATCCCGCAATCCACCATCACTGCCTGCCCGTTATAGCGAACCAGATTGAGATTCTTGCCGATTTCGCCTGCGCCGCCCAGCGGAATGATTTCTATTGCCAACTTCGATCCTCCAGATAGAGTATAGCATGGTTGAGCAGGAGCGATAGAGCGGGCTGGCGAATCGAGAAGCGGGTGATGGCACGATGCGTCGGAGCATGCAGGAGTGGATGAGCCTGCTGGTCGCGCTGGGGTTCATTTTGCTGGCGCTGGGGGGCTTTCTCGCGGTGGTGCTGGGCTTGACCGGTGGGGCGCAGCTGTTTGGCACGGGCGAATCGCCCCTGCTGCTGGCATTCGGTGGTGCGCTGGGGCTGGCGCTGCTGGGGGGATTGCTCATCGGCGCGGTTGCCGGCTACGGGCTGTGGCTCAATCGCAACCGATACCGCGCCCCGATGCGGAGTTTTCCCAATGTGTATGTGGTTGCCCGCTATGCGGTGGACATCCACACGGGCGATATAGTCCCCTACTGGTACGACTACGCGCCCGAGAACCTGCGCTACTATGTGCGCCTCGATCACGGTCGCGGCGTGCAGGAGGAGTACGAATGCGCGCTGGAGACCTTCCAGAGCGTGGGCGAGGGCATGCGCGGTGAAGCGCTCTGTCAGGGTCAGTGGCTGTGCGCGTTCCGCCCCTACACAGGCGCTTAGCGAACAGGAGAGCGCAACTTCAACCCGAATCGCATGCTGGATGCAGGCAGATGCAGGGAGGCGGACACAGGCGGAAAGCCGTACGGAAGTTCGGTTCCGCGTCGGGCGCGTGCTGATTGCAGGTGGTCTGCTCATTGCGCTCACCTCTGTTATAGTGGCGTCGGCGGAGCTGGTGGCGCAGACCATTCAGATTGGCATGATGCAGTTGCCGCCGGCGGTGGTGGCGCTATTGTTCGTGCTGGTGCTGCTCAATCGCGGGCTGGCGCGGCTCAATCCGAAATGGGCGTTCAGTCCGCAGGAGCTGGCGGCGCTCTTCGTGATGATGCTGTTCGGTGCGATGCTCGCCTCGCGCGGGCTGATGGAACGGCTCATCCCCATCCAGGTCGCCCTCAGCTACTATGCGGACGCCAACCGCTGGGACACGCTCTATTTCCCCTACCTGCAACCCTTCATGGTGCCCTGGTCGCTGGAGCGGGCACAGCCGGAGCCGCTGGTGCGCTGGTTCTATCAGCGCATGCCGCACGGTGAATCGATCCCGTGGGGCGCATGGCTTGGCTCCACGCTGAACTGGCTGGTGCTGATTGGCGCGGTCTTCTTCGCCTTTTTGTGCATCAGCGTGCTGTTACGCAAGCAGTGGGTGGAGAACGAGCGGCTGGCGTTCCCGCTGGTGCAGTTGCCGCTGGAGCTGATGCGCGGGGGCGAGTTTCTGGGCAATCGCGCTTTCTGGTTCGGCGCGCTCGTGCCCATCTTCGTGTTCACGCTGAACGGTCTGCACAAGAACATCCCGACCATCCCCGAAATCACGCTCAGCCTCCCGCTCAACACCTACTTTACGAACCCGCCGCTGGACAGGCTCACCTTTTTTCGCGCCTATCTCTCCTTCGCGGCGGTCGGCTTCTTCTTTCTGATCCCGACCGAACTGCTGTTCAGCTTCTGGTTCTTCTATCTGTTGAGCAAGGGGCTGGAGATGCTGGGCTTGCTGAACGGTTTTGAGACGGAGGCGCGGCATGCGGCGGCAGCGGGCTTCGTGAAGTGGAGCTGTTCGGGCGCGTTTTTTGCGGTCGCGCTCTACATTCTCTATTCGGCACGCCATCACCTGCGCTATATCGGGCGCGTGGTGATTGGCTCGGAGCCGCCGCCTCCGCGCGGCAGCGAGCTGATGCCCTATCGGGTCGCCTTCTGGGGGCTGGTAATCGCCTTTCTGGTGATTGTGGTCTGTTGCATTCGCATGGGGATGAGCGTGTGGACAGGTGCGGTGGTGTTCGCGATCTATCTGTTCGTACAGGGGCTGGTGATGGCGCGTTGCACAGCTGAAGGTGGGTTGCTCATCACCGAAGGCTGCTTCACCCCGATGGATGTGGTGACTCTGGAGCGGTATGCCAACTTTTCCCCACGCACGCTGACTGCGATGGCGTTTGTTGATGGGCTGTTCACGCGCGATCTGCGCGGCATTACCCTTACGGGCTATCTGGACGCGCAGAAGCTGGGCGAGGAGGTGCGCCTGAACCGACGCACCCTGCTCGCAACGATTGGGGGCGGTGTGATGCTGGCGGTGGTGGTGGCGTTCGTGTTCCAGCTCTGGCTGCCATATCAGTATGGCGCGCTCAATCTTTATCCCTATGTGTATCAGCATGCGCCCGTGCAGTTCTTTCGGGAGAACGCGCCCTTTATGACGGGCGGTCAGACCGCGCCCATTCCGTCCTATCGCCCGCTGTTTCTGGGGCTGGGGTTTGTGATCACGCTGGCGCTGGCGTGGGCGCGGTCGGTGTTCGTGGGCTTTCCGTTGCATCCGCTCGGCTTCGCGATGAGCGCGAGCTGGGGCGTGGTGGTGCTGTGGTTCTCGATGCTGGTGGCATGGCTGATTAAGGCGCCGCTGTTGCGCTATGGCGGGATGGCGATGTATCGGCGCGTGCGCCCCTTCTTTCTCGGAATGATTTTTGGCGAGTTCTTCTCCGCCGCTGTGTGGGCGCTGCTCGCCCTGCTGTTTAGAGTCGAAACGCCCGACTATCCGTGGCCCTGAGAAGCGCTATTGGTCAAGGAGAAGAACTTCAGCAGGCTCTGAGACAAGCGCACTGGTGAGGGCAATAATGCCTCTATCGAAAGTCACGAGTCGAGCCCGAAAACGGAGGCAGATGCCCAAAAGGTGGAGATCGGTCAGCTGTCGGTGACCAGTTAGTGCGCTTAAATCAAATCGGGATGAATCCAGAAGCGAGGTGTCATCGTGCAGGAAATGATGTGTTTCAGGGTGGTGGGTTATCAGGTAGCGCAGATGGAAAGCGGCGTCGGCTATTGTAAGGCGGCGGTTGGGGTAGGCAGGATTGGTAACGACACGCAGAAAGCCGCTCTGGGTAAGCGGGCAGGTCGCCCATGCTTTATGGCGCGCTTCAGCAAACCACTCATGAGCAACCGCGTGGCGCTCATGGGCGGGTTCGAAGAGCGCAACCAGCACATTCACATCGGGCAGGTCAATCGGTAGATGCTTTTTCCTTTTCCTCATCGAGCAGCTGCCTCACTATCTCTGCCGTCACAGGCACCATATCTGGTAAATCAGGAAATAGAGGGACACCGTTGAAGACACAAACCCCCTCTGGCAGAGAGGATTCGGCACACCCTGCCGTCCCCCGCTCATCCTCTCTGATGATGAGCGTGAGCTGCTGAATTTCAGGATGGCTTTGTAGATAAGCCATCACCTGTTTTCGGTCGCCACGCAGAACCTGAACCCGTCCCATATCAGACGAAGTATACCTCTTCGATGTGGAGGAGCCGTTGCGTTTCGGTGGTTATTGGGGCGCTGCTCGCCCTGCTGTTTAGAGTCGAAACGCCCGACTATCCGTGGCCATAAAGAGTTGTCGGGGGGTAAAGAGCAGGACCGCTTCAGGTATTCTGCTATGGATGCAAGCGGAGAGCCAGCGCCACTCATCTGTTACGCTCAGCATCTGCATCGTGAACTGGAACACGCGCGAGCTGCTGCGTGCCTGCCTGCGCTCCATTTATCAGAATCCGCCTGACGAGCCGTTTGAGGTGATTGTGGTGGATAATGCGTCCGGCGATGGCAGTGCAGCGATGGTTCAGGCGGAGTTTCCACAGGTGGTGCTGATTGCAAACGCCGAGAATCGGGGCTATGCGGCGGGCAACAATCAGGCGATGCTGCGGGCGCAGGGCGAGTTCATTCTGCTTTTGAACCCCGACACGGAGGTTCAGGCGGACACTTTGTCGACCGCGTTGCGCTTCCTGTGCGAGCATCCAGAGGTGGGCGCAATCGGGGCGAAGCAGCTCCTGCCCGACGGGCGGGTTCAGCCGTCCGTGCGCGGCTTTCCGACGCCGCGCAACCTGCTGTTTGAGGTGCTGGGGCTGGCGCGGCTCTTTCCCCACTCGCGCCTGCTCGCCGCCTATCGCATGCGCTGGTTCCGCTACGACCGCGCGAGCCCCGTCGATCAGCCGATGGGCACTTTTCTGATGGTGCGGCGTGCAGTAATTGAGCAGGTGGGGCTGATGGATGAGTCGTTCCCGCTCTTTTTCAACGATGTGGACTGGTGCTATCGCATCTGGCAGGCGGGCTGGCAGATCTGGTTCGTGCCCGATGTGGTGATTCTGCATCATGGGGGTGCCAGCACGCGCCAGGTGCGCCGCGCGGCGATTGTAGAGTCGCACCGTGCGCTGGAGCGGTTCTACGCGAAGCATTATCGCCGGCGACTGCCGCTGCCCCTGTACGCGCTGATTATTGCGCTGATTCGGCTGTCGGCGTGGCTGCGCGTGCTGCTGAATCCCCGATGATTCTCACGAACGCTTCGGTCGCGGCGCGGGCGCGTTCGAGTTTGAGGGCACGGCGCTGCTCGCGGTCGCGTGGCGCATCGTCTGGCTCTGGCAACAGCCCCCAGTTCGCGTTCATCGGCGGAAAATCGGGGTGCGGATAGGTCGCGATATAGTGCAGGAGGGAGCCAATCACCATCTCGCGTGGGGGCGTCAGCGGCGGCTTGCCTTTGAGCAATCGCGCCGCGTTCAGCCCCGCGATGATGCCCGACGCCGCCGACTCGATGTAGCCCTCCACGCCCACCAGCTGACCCGCAAAGAAGAGGCGCGTGTCCTCGCGAAACTGCAGGGTGGGCATCAGCAGGCGCGGCGAATCGAGATAGGTGTTGCGATGCACCACGCCGTAGCGGACGAACTCGGCGCTCTCCAGACCGGGCACCAGTCGGAACACGCGCTTCTGCTCGCCCCACTTCAGGCGCGTCTGGCACGCCACGAGGCTGTAGAGCGTGCGCTCGTTGTTCTCCGGGCGCAGTTGCAGCACAGCGTAGGGGCGCTTACCCGTGCGCGGGTCGATCAGCCCGACAGGTTTCAGCGGTCCGAATCGCAGCGTGTCCTTGCCGCGCTCCGCCAGCTCCTCAATCGGCACGCAGCCTTCAAAGAAGCGCAGCTGCTCAAAATCGTGCAATGGCGCGCGCTCCGCCGACACCAGCGCTTCCCAGAATCGCTCGTACTCGTCGCGGGTGAACGGGCAGTTGATATAGGCGGGGTCGCCCTTCTCGCGCCGACTACCGAAAAACACTCGCTCATAGTCTATCGTGCTGGCGTCCACAATCGGCGCGACTGCATCGTAGAAGTAGAGATGCTTGCGCCCCGTGAGGCGGGCAATCGCGTCCGCTAACGGCTCGGAGGTGAGCGGTCCCGTCGCGATGATCAGCGGGCGGTCGTCAGGGATGGTGGTCACTTCCTCACGGATGATCTCAATCAGCGGGTGGCTCTCCAGGCGGGCGGTGATGGCTTGCGCGAACGGCTCGCGTTCGACGGCTAACGCCTCGCCCGCGGGCACTGCGAACTCGCGTGCCGTCGGGATTACAATCGAGCCGAGCCGCTCCATCTCCCACTTGAGCTGACCTGACGGCGTGGTGGGCAGCATCGATTTGAACGAGTTGGAGCAGACCAGTTCAGCGAGCCAGCCCGTTTTGTGCGCGGGGGTCATCTTTTGCGGGCGCATCTCATAGAGGCGCACACGCACACCCTGCCGCGCCGCTGCCCATGCCGCCTCCACGCCAGCAAACCCGCCCCCGACAATCGTCACATGCGCCATAGCATGCCGATTGTACCTTATGCCAAGGCGTCGGGTTCGTGCGTGCTGTTATCCGCGCCGCGCCCGACGCCGTAGTAGAAGAAGCCCAGCTTCTGCATGCGGGACGGGTCATAGAGATTGCGCCCGTCGAACAGATTGGGCGTGCGCATCAGCGAGCGGACGCGCTCCATATTGAGCTGTTTGAACTCGTTCCACTCGGTAATCAGCGCGAGGGCGTCGGCGCCTTCGGCGACTTCGTAGGCGTTGCGGCAGTAGGTGATCTGGGGATAAATCGCCTGCACTCGGGGCATCGCGGCGGGGTCGTATGCCTTGATGGTCGCGCCTTCCTGCAGCAGGAGTCGGATAATCTCCAGCGAGCGTGCCTCGCGGATGTCGTCAGTGTTGGGCTTGAACGCCAGCCCCAGCAGTCCGATCACGCGCCCCTGCAGCGTGCCCAGCCGCTCGCGTATCCGCGCCACGAACTGCACCGGGCGCTGCTCGTTAATGGTCAGCACCGCCTCGAACAGCGTGGCATCCAGCCCGTACCGCTTCATGGTGTGGGCGAACGCCTGCACATCTTTGGGGAAGCAGGAGCCGCCGAAGCCCAGCCCCGCCTGCAAAAAGGCGGGCCCGATCCGCGAATCGGCGCCCATCGCCTTCGCCACCTGCACCACATCCGCGCCCGCACGCTCGCACAGATCGGCAATCGCATTAATAAACGAGATTTTGAGCGCGAGGAAGGTGTTGGAGGCGTATTTGATAATCTCAGCGGTCGCCAGATTGGTGATGAGCATCGGGCGCTCCAGTGGCGCGTACAGCTCCACAATCTTCATCGCCGCGCGCGGGTTGTCCGCACCGATCACGATACGGTCGGGGTAGAGCGTATCGTGGACGGCGGAGCCTTCGCGCAAAAATTCGGGATTGGAGACCACATCGAACTCGTGCGGCTCCACGCGATAAGCTTCAATCATGCGGCGCACCAGGTCGCCAGTACCGACGGGCACGGTGGACTTGTTCACGATAATCTTGTAGCCGTTGAGGGCACGCCCGATGGTCTGCGCCACCTCAATCACATGGCACAGGTCGGGTTCGCCGTCTTCGCGGGGCGGTGTGCCCACCGTGATGAAGATAATCTCCGACTCGCGCACCGCCGATTCCAGATCGGTGGTCGCCGTGAGCCGTTCCTCTTCCAGATTGCGCTGGAGCAGCTCCTCCAGACCCGGCTCGTAGATAGGCGGTATGCCTTTGCGGATCAGCTCCACCTTGCGGGCGTCCACATCGACGCAGATGACCTCGTTCCCCAGGTCGGCGAACACCGCGCCCGTCACCAGCCCCACATAGCCCGCACCAGCAATCGCGATTCGCATCGTTCAGCCCTTTCCTATTATCGGCAGCGTTCCAAGTTTACCTGATGGGCGCCCTATCGGGTACAATCCCTGACAGGCTAACCCAGGCAGCATGGAGGGCACTGATGGCAACGCAAACCTACGAGGTGGATGTGGCGGTTCTGGGCGCGGGTCCGGGCGGCTATGTGGCGGCGATCCGCGCAGCCCAGATAGCGAAAGAGCGCGGCGGCACCGTCGCCTGCATCGAGCGTGAGTTTCTCGGCGGCACATGCCTCAACTGGGGCTGTATCCCCAGCAAGGCGATGATCGCGCACGCCGAACGCTACCAGCATGTGCTGCACGCCAGCGAGATGGGCATCCAGATTGGGGGCGCCATTCGCTACGACTTCACCCAGATGCAGGCGCGCAAAGACAAAATCGTGCAGACTCTGCGCAACGGCATCGCCACGCTTTTCAAAAAGAACGGCGTGCAATCGATTGAGGGCACAGGCAAACTGCTGGACGCGAACACGCTGGAGATTACCCGCGCCGATGGCAGCCGCCAGACCCTGCGCGCGAAAAATATCATTCTTGCCACTGGCTCCAGCGTGATGAAGCTCAACATTCCGGGGCTGGAAGGCGAGAATGTGTGGACGAGCGACGACGCCGTGAACGCGCCCTTCGTGCCCGACAGCATGCTGATTCTGGGCGCGGGCGCGGTCGGCGTGGAGTTCGCCTATGTGTTCAACGCGCTCGGCTCAAAAGTCACCGTCGTGGAGATTATGCCCCAGATTCTGCCCACCTTCGACGAAGAGGTCGCTAAAGAAGCCGAGCGCGCGCTGAGTCGTCAGGGCATCCAGTTCATTCTGAGCAGCACGCTCAAATCGGCGGAGCGCAGGGGCGACCGCTGGCTCTGCCATGTGGAAACGCCCGGAGGCGAGCAAAATATCGAGGTGCAGGTGGTGCTGATCGGCGTCGGGCGCAAGCCGAATGTGGAGGGCATCGGGCTGGAGACCGTCGGCATCCAGATGAACAAGCGCTGGGTCGCCGTCGATGAATACATGCGCACGAACATCCCGAACATCTACGCGATTGGCGACATCACGGGGATTGCACCGCTCGCCCATGTCGCCAGTATGCAGGGGATTGTGGCGGCGGAGAACTGCTTCGGGGCGGAGCGACGCATGGATCATCGCGCCATCCCGAATGTGGTCTACACCGTGCCGGAGGTGGCGGGCGTCGGGCTGACCGAACAGCAGGCGCGCGAGCAGGGCTACGAGGTGCGAATTGGCCGATTCCCGCCGCGAATCTTAGGGCGTGCGATGGCGGCGGGCGTCCGTGAAGGGCTGGTGAAGGTGGTCGCCGACGCCCGATACGGGCAGATACTCGGTGTGCATCTCTGCTGCGAGCATGGAAGCGACCTGCTGCAGGAGGCGGTGCTTGCCATCAAGCTGGAGGCGACGCTCGATGAGCTGGTGGACACCATCCATCCGCACCCGACGCTGGTGGAATCGCTGATGGAAGCCTTCCACGACGCCGCCGGACACTGCATCCATAAAGCATGATATAGTAGCGCGTGCCCGACGGGTTCTGATGGTCGATTCGTGCCAGCCATTGCCGCGCGCTGGCAATTTATGCTTCTACGCCTGACGATGGGAGCGCAGGTAGAAAGCGCAGGTGAGCACAACCACCAGCAACAGTGGGATGCCAAACAGCATCACGCGCCACCAGTTACCCTGCGTTAGCAGGATAATGGCTAATGGAAGACTTATGGGTAGCGAAACGATGGACGCGCTGGTGATGAAGATAACAGGAATCATCCAGAACAGCCCATACATACCCCCACCCATAGCGCTTCCAATCGCCGAGAGGAGCAAGCCAGCGATGGTGTAGATGAGCAGCGCGAAACCCATGACCCGACTGAATTCGGGGTGAACCCGCGTGAACCAGAACACCAGCAGGATGGACGGGATCGCTGTCAAAAACCCGATTGCTGCCGCTATCGGAAAGATCAGGATGTACTGCCCATCTTTGAGATATTCGGGTGTGGTGAGCATAATCCATGCATGGAACCCCAGCGCCGACAGCATCATGTTGACCACGGCGGTCATGAAGATGACCAGCCAGCGCGCCCATCGCGGGTAAGAACCCGACTCACCCAGAGTCATTGGTATGCTCCCTCTCCTGAGGGTATACCTGCATATTACCTGCTATCTGCCTTCAACAACGAGCGTAAGACAGGCAAATGTTTAGGGACTTCCTGTGTAGCGACATTCCATACAATATCATAATTAATACTTGAGTAATCATGAACGATTTTATCTCGCATGCGTGCCATCTCGCTCAAAGGCAACTCTGGATGCTGGGTTCGAAACTGCCTCGATACACGCTTGGCAGCCTCACCCATAACCTGAATGTTGCGCACAACAGCATCTTGGGTGCGCTGATCCTGCAGGAAGGTGGCGTAATCCATTCCCTGCACATACTCCGCGATGCGCTCCATCGCTTCCAAAATGTCCTGCAGGTACTGCTGGTCGCGGTCTGCCTTAGACATACACTTTTGTCCTCTCGATTTGCTCGGCAACGATGCAATAACGCGGGTGTGAAAGGTTTCGGCGCACTGTTTCCGCGGTCACGACGCTCACTTTTCTTCCCAGAGCGCGTTCCAGGTAATCAACAAGGTTGACGAACTCAAACCCCAGTGGTCGGCTGAGTTCCACAACCAGATCGACATCGCTATCGGAACGGGGTGTGCCGTGTGCGAAGGAACCATAGATAGCGATGCGTGCGACGCCGAACTGCTCCGAAAGGTATGGTAGTTCACTCCGCAATCGTTCTATCAGCTCCTCGCGCGTTGTGACCTTCGTCATGGTTGACCCCCGCTGATCATGATCGACATCAGAAATGCCAGTCGATGTCGGTGACTTCGCGGGCGTGTTCTTCGATGAACTGGCGGCGGGGTTCGACCTTGTCGCCCATCAGTGTGCTGAAGATGCGCTCGGCTTCCATCGCGTCTTCCAGTTGAACCTGCACAATCACGCGCTTTTCGGGGTTCATGGTGGTGTCGGCGAGGTCTTCGGCGTTCATCTCGCCCAGCCCCTTGAAGCGCGTTACCTGCACATTTTTCTTCTTAATGCGCTTCAGGATTGCCTCCAGCTCCTGCTCGTCCTGCGCGTAGTATTGCTCATCTTTGCCCACGCGGACGCGGAACAGGGGCGGTCGGGCGATGTAGATGTGTCCCCGCTCGATCAGCGGGCGCATGTAGCGGAAGAAGAAGGTCAGCAGCAGCGTGCGGATATGCTCGCCGTCCACATCGGCATCGGTCATCAGCACGATGCGATGGTAGCGCAGTTTGGAAATATCGAATCGGCTATCCGATTCGCCCCCGTTGTTGTTGCTGGTGTCGATGCTGATGCCGGTGCCGAGCGCGGTGATGAGCGCACGGATTTCTTCATTTTCGAGCGCCTTATCGATGCGGGCTTTTTCGACATTCAGAATCTTGCCGCGCAGGGGCAGCACTGCCTGGAATCGGCGGTCGCGCCCCATTTTGGCGGAGCCGCCCGCCGAGTCGCCCTCCACGAGGAACAGCTCGCACTTGCTGGGGTCGCGCTCGGTGCAGTCGGCGAGCTTGCCTGGCAGCGAGCCGCTATCGAGCGCGCTCTGGCGTTTGACCAGTTCGGCGGCGCGGCGAGCCGCCTCGCGCGCCCGCTGCGCTGTGAGCGCCTTCTCCACTATCTTGCGGGCGATGGAGGGGTTGCGCTCCAGATAGTCGCTGAACGCCTCGCCCACGATGGAGTTGACCAGCCCCTGCACCTCCAGGTTGCCCAGCTTGGTCTTGGTCTGACCCTCGAACTGCGGGTGCAGGAGTTTGACGGCGATCACGGCGGTCAGCCCTTCCAGCACATCGTCGCCCGTGAAGTTCGGGTCCTTCTCTTTGAGCAGTCCCGCCTTGCGAGCGTACTGATTGATCACGCGCGTGAGCGCGGTCTTGAAGCCTGTCAGGTGCGTGCCGCCCTCCACCGTGTGGATATTGTTCGCGTAGGAGAGCAGCGTCTCCTGATAGCCCGTGTGATACTGCAGGGCAACCTCCACCTCAGTGTCCTCGCGCGCGTTGCGGAAGTAGACCACCCTGTGGATGGGGTCTTTGTTCTCGTTGAGCGCCTCCACCAGCGCGGCGATGCCTTTCGTATACTTAAACACCTGCTTCGGCTTGCCGTTCAGCTCGTCGGTGAAGGTGAAGGTCACATTCGGGTTCAGGTATGCCAGCTCGCGGATGCGCTTAATGAAGAGGGCGGGGTCATAGCGGTAGTTGCCGAAGATTTCGCGGTCCGCCAGAAAAGTGACCTTTGTGCCGCGTTTGCTGGTGGGTTTGACCTTCTGGAGCGGGGTGACGGGCGTGCCGCGCTGGAACCGCTGGCGGTAGAGGTAGCCGTCGCGCGCCACTTCCACCTCCAGCCATTCGGAGAGGGCGTTCACGACCGAGACGCCCACGCCGTGCAGACCGCCTGACACGCGATAGCCCCCGCCGCCGAACTTGCCGCCCGCATGCAGCATGGTCATCACCACTTCCACGCCAGGCAGACCCACTTCGGGATGGATGTCGACGGGGATGCCGCGCCCGTTATCGATCACCGACACGCTCTGGTCGGCGTGCAGAATCACATCGATGTGGTCGCAATAGCCAGCGAGCGCTTCGTCGACCGAGTTGTCCAGCACTTCCACGAACAGGTGGTGCAATCCGCGTGGTCCGGTGTCGCCGATATACATGGCGGGTCGGCGTCGCACCGCTTCCAGCCCTTTGAGCACGGTGAGTTGCTGGGCGGTGTATTCGCCTTCCACCACACCGCTCAGCCCGTTGCCCGCGTCCTCGATAATCTCGACGCCTTCGGTGTCGAGCGCCGCCTCAATATGTTGCGGTTCCTCCTCTGCAGGTTTTGCCGTTTTTCGCCTGACTCCCATCGTTTTCGTCTGCCTCCCTGTGCCACAAATTGTGGCGGGCTGGCATCGATTATACCCGATGGCGCCTTACAAATCAGTGGGCGCGGCGGGTCAGGGAGCGGGGAACAGGCACAGCGGGCGACTCGCTGCCTCTGAAGAAGTCGCGGAAGGTGGTCTGGATGAGATTGGTCAGCATCCGTTTGCGCAACTCGTGCCCCCTATTACGGCGTTTGTGTGGGAACAACCCATTCGAAATCGCCATTCAGCTGTTCGAAAGGCACCTCGTGCTTGGGCATCAGATACCATTTTAAACGCCAGCGCGAGCGACTGCTCCGTTCATCTTTTTCACCGCCCTCCTGTGGGGCTGTGTGCTGAAGCGGTTCGATGCGGATTCGCTGGCGAGCGAGCCAGTTCGCGAAGTCGGGATGGAACACAGCAGCCGTCTTCCACGACACCTCTGCGGTCGCTTCCTGCCAGACCTGAACCACCTGCCGAAGGGCTTGCGGCGACCATCGGTCAAACAGTACATAACCACCTGCCTGCAGAGTCTGCATGAACAGCGGCAGTCGCGACACGGCAGTGTAAAGATGCCAGAAGGCAGGTAGCTCGTTGAAGTCGTTTGAACCCGTCAGGTCCAGGGGTGTCCAGACACCCAGCTTCGCCAGCCATCGAACCTGTCGGGGCGAAACCGCCTGACAGAAGGCGATGCAGGCGTCGAGAGGGAACTTTTCGGCAGCTGCTGATGCGGTACACGCCAGCGCCAGCAACTGAGCCGCAGGATAGTCATACCCCCGATCCAGGAACGCCATCCCGCAGGGGATTATCAGCACACCATTTTCCAGCCGCAGCTGCAAGAGAGCCTCCAGCGAATACGCCTTCCGATAGGCTTCTACAAGCTGGGCTAACGAAACCCAACGAGGAGATTGCTCAATCCAGATCAGATCCCGGCAGGGTAGCAGCTCCATAATCACCTCTGCCTGAACTGCTTTCGCCCACCGATAGACCCACTCAAACCAGCGTCTGTAGCTCCTGCCATCCAGCTGCACGCCCTGTTTCGCCAGTGGGGATTGAATCGCACGCTCAGTCTCGGCTCGCAGCTGGCTGAGCAGCTCGCTGGCATCCTTGCCCAGTGAAGCCAGCAGACGAGCGAACCGCTCGCGATTGTACCGAGTCCCAAGATAATAACTGGCATCCACTCTGCGCTGATGGGCGGGATGAGCCATGACCCCGATCCCTGCAAGCCCCCAATAAGGATGCCAGTTGATCCCGTAGATCAGTGCCCATTCCTCTGGTCGAACCTGTTGCTCTTCAGCACGGTCGCTCTGCCAGAACCATGGGGCATCATTTTCAACCATCCACGCGCGAAGGGCTGGATCCGGGATCAGATCGGGCAGCATGATGAGACGCACCGCTCGCCCCTGCTCAAAAGCCTCCTCTACAAGCGCACGAAGCATCCCGCGGTTCGCCAAGCACTGCAGCAAAAGCTTTTGCAGATAGCTCTGCTTGTAATAGTGGTACCTCACGGACAGCGAGCGCAGCGCCATTTTGAACCGAAGCTCCTCATCGGCTGGCAGATTGTTCCGTTCAGCGTCGGACAGCGACGGCTCATAGATAGTCGTTCGATACTCATCCAGCCGACGCAAAAGCGCGGCGCTAACATCGGCTCGACGCAGGGGGAGTGCCTCCAGCATTGCCTGTGAACCTGATCCGTCATTACCATAGCTGTTACTATTTTCATATTCCCACTTAGAAATGCGAGCATACAGGCGTCCCAGCTCCAGCAGCTGCTCTGGCGGAAGGGAACGGAGAAAAATATCCGATTGATGCTCCGGCACATAAACAGCGACCACTAAAATCTGCATTTTTGCCTGCAGGGCAGCGTCCGAGGGCCACCACTCGCTATCCTCTCGTTTGATCGCCTCAGCAATCTTCTGTCCCCATGCCTGTATCTTTTGCCGTGTCGCCTCGCTTACATCGGAGAGCTGAAAGGGGATTGTTCGCAGAAGCTCTTCTGGGCTGAGGTCGCTCGGGAAGTTTTCGATGTTTTCCCGGGACCACTGTTTGAGGCGTCGAGCCTGCGCGGTTAACTCCTGAATCTCTTCAGGTGTCAGGGTGCTTATCAGCGTGTCCAGCAGGTCTTCAGGGCGCCCCTGCTCGATGGCTGTCTCTGCCTCCTGGATAAGGAAGTTTTTCAGGTTCTGTTGCCACCGCTTTTCACGAGCCTGCACCGTCGGGTCTCTTTCCATCACCCAGCGATTCTCCCCGATCTTGCGAAAGCGCACATCCAGCCCCTGAGCGATGAGTTTTTGCGCTTCACTCCATGCACGCGGTTTGAGATGGAGCAGGGCAACTCGCTGGCGCAAGTCGGAAGTGCATTCGACCCTGCGTCTACCCACCGAGAAGCCCTCTGCGATTTGCGGGAACGAGTACCAGCCCAGCGGGAAAGCCACCTGAGGCTCCAGCGCCCACAGCGTGCCCGTCAGCCCGATAAAAATCAGCCACCCGATGGTTCGGCACCCCATCGCTGCTCACCCGCTGGTTATTCTACCTGACTGTCGCCTGCGCCTGTTGCATTTCAGAACTCTATCGGTCGGCGCCTCAAGCCACCAGCAGGAATCGCATAACCCAAAGGCGTATTCTCTATTATACAGGAGGACAACGATGTCTCTGCGCAGATTATCGAGCATCGCTGTGGCTGGTAACCTATCTCGATATAGGGCGCGATGCCCCCAGTCAGTGAACCAATCCAGCACGCGCGGGGGGGGGCACCATGAAAACTGTCAAGGTGTTTGTCTGGGCACGCCATCCCTCCATCGAGACCCGCCTGCGCGAGCGCTTGCGCACGCTATCGGCGCTGAGCCTGATTGAGAAAGCTGGTCCTTTGAACAACCTGGCGCCTGACAACGATTCTGACAGCCCACAACCCCTCCAGGTCATTCTGCTAACACGCGATCCACTTGTAGAAGCCTATTTGCGTCATCAATTGCGCACTCTGCCTGACCTGACCTGCACCTGCGTAAGCTGTCAGGAGGAGCATCCTGATGCAGTGATTATAGATAGCCAGTTGCTGACACCGAGTGAGCAGCGCGTTCTGCAAGCCTGTGCGAAGTATGACCGTCTTTCAGAGGTTGCCGCAGAGTCGTGCCTGACCGAAGCAACGGTCAAAAAGCACCTGTGCCACATTTACACCAAGTTAGGGCGGCACAGTCTGCATCGGGCGCTGCTGTGTGCGATTCGGTGGGGATTGATAGAGGTGCCTGATTAGCAATTTCTCCAGAAGTAGAAGGAAAAAGTTTCGCCCATAGGGGGTTGAAATGGGGTTCAGGGATGGAGTAAGCTACAGAGACAGAAAAGGTACGAGCAATGGCGACCTTGAGCCGAACGGAGATGACCGAAGGCACACACCGCCGCGGATGGTGGGTAGAGCTGTTGCTGGGTGCAGCTCTGATGTGGCTGGCACTGATTGCCTATGCCGAGTGGCGCAGCGAAGGGCGCTACCTGTGGCTTTTTGGGGCGACTTACGAGGCGGGCAAAGTGCGTGCTGGGTCAACAATCCACCATCGTGTGTGGGTGTTCAACCCGACGCTGCGCTCGTTGCAGCTAGATACGGAGCCGAGTTGTGGTTGCACCGTGGTCGAGGGCGGTTCCCGCGCGCTGGGCAGGCTGTGGGGTTTGCCGTTGACCGTTGCGGTGGACACGACAGGCAAGCCGTTGGGTCGGCAGGTGCAGCGGGTAGATCTGATTGTGCGTGATCAGGAACGCGGTGTGAGCTGGCGGGAGCGGATAGAGGTGCGGTTTGAGGTGGTTGGCTCGGCTTCTTCGGCAAAACCACACTGACAGGAGGGACAGAGCGATGCGACGGACAGAGCGTGGTGTGATGCTGATACGCGCACTGCTGCTGACAGGCAGCTTGGCATTTGTTATGATGCTGACAATCCAGTCGAGCTGGGCGCTTAGTTCTGGTTGTGGTTGGTGCTTTACTCAACGTGTGCGAATGTGTGATGAATCGGTATGTGGTCCATATCCTGCCTGCATGGGTTCCTGCGAGTGTGAAGAGTGGAACTTTCGGACGTGCACAGGGAGCGGAAGTGATTGTTCAGGAACTCATGTCGGTAATGTACCTGTGACAGTTTATTCTGGCGATTGTGATGCCAGCCCTTCGCGCCCTGTTTGCTACTGTAAAATCGATCCTTCCATACCCCCTTTCAGGCAGCTGCGACCCAAAGATGTCTGCACACCATGCCCATAAAATGAGGTAAAGATAATCATGCGCATAATAATGATTTTATTTGTATGGTTGATACTGCTGGGAGCATGGGCAGATTCCTTGCCAGCGGAACTTGCTCATGCTCTTCAGCAGCGTGAACATTTTTACCATAATCATTATATCACCTTTATAGTGGAAACTCAACACGATATTTTTCAACCACACCGCTATCAGAGCCGATCGCAATACATTCTGGAAATATTTCGTGCCGCAAGGGCTGTCAAAGTGACTCAGCGTCCCCTGCAAGGAATGGACCATCGTACGAAACAGGGCAATACTATCCAGTTTAATCTGGACAAGAATACTGGCAATATCACGACGACATCAAGCTGTTATCTTGGTGAAGATGTCAATGCCCTGATGGAACCAGACATGGAATTTACTCAAAGTAACCAATCGTTGGCGCGCGCGCATATGGGTGCTGTGATAGGAATGAGCAAGCTGCAGAACCTTTATAGTAACCCGCAGGCGCCAGGTTTCATCTGTCAAGAGGTGTGTAACCAACGAGGTGTTTTCACTATAGGTTTAGATGTTTCTAAGCTTTATGGTGTTCAGTGGGAGCGGATAGAAGAGCGTGCCCACCGATGGATAATGGTTGGTAGAATCAAAGCTCGTCACTATGATCCACAAGCAGCAGAGGGAGACCCCGATATTACCCTTCGTGTGGAGCTGCGCAAGCCCGATGCGCTGGTTTTAGAATTGGAGGTTCTGAGACCTCTGAGGGCGGCTAATAAGTGGCAGCGCAGCCAGCTTCGCACAGTGCAGATTAAAAAGATCGATGGACTAAGTATTCCTGCTGAGATTGAGTATCGCGCTGATAGCTCAAGTGGGGGTTACGTGATTCGCTCACATTACAAGCTCGTCAGTATCAAGCAACTTAGTGATGCAGTGGCTTTGGATCTACCACTGGGGACAAGAGTGGAGGATCGGCGGTTAGGGAGGTCAGTCAACTATCTTTGGCAAGGGCGTTTGCCGACGGAAGAGGAGTTGAAACGCCTGGCATTTCAGCAAGGCTATCTGTTGCCGCCCGAGTCGCCGCGCCAGCGCTATTCGCCCTGGCTGTTTGCTCCCGCAATGATCTTTTTCGCCGCTGCAGGGTATCTTTACTGGCGACAGAGACGAAAATGAAACGCGCAGGGTTCTCGCTGGTGGAACTGCTGGTGGTGCTGGGCATTATCTCGCTGCTGGCTGCCCTGCTGTATCCCGTTTTTGCCGCCGTCCGGGAAAGAGGGCGCGCTACTCGCTGCATTACTCAGCTGCGCCAGCTGGCGCAAAGCACCCAGATGTATCTTGCCGATTCGGACGATACCTATCCGCTGGCAGCCTACTTTAGCACACATAACGGACAGCCCTGCTTCTTCACGCTCTATCATGCGCTGGTGCCCTATGTGAAAGATAAGGAAATCGTGAAGTGTCCTTCAGATCCAAATCCCCTGAATGTGGAAGGAGTGATAAGCCGTCTGGCGTCGCTGTGTCCGGCGATGGGCTTTCGGCACAGCAGCTATATGGCGAACTGGTGCTTGATCGAAACAGGTGCGCTGCTGGGTGATTTTCATCCGCCCGTTTCCAGCGCACAGGTGGAGTTTCCTGCGGAAACGGTGCTGTATTACGATGGCAGTATCACGGGCTTGCCCAGCCTGCGTCCCTTTATACAGGGGCGACATAATGAGCAGGTTGTAGTGACGCTCGCCGATGGGCATAGCAAGGCGTGGAAGGCACGACAGGGATACGGACGGCACCGACGGGCAGATGGGGTAGAGGTGGCGCAATACTGCTTGATTGAGCGATCAGCGTACTATCGAGGTGGAATCTATTGTGCGGACATGTTAATCGGGCTTGTGCGGCGGGATAGGCATGGCGAGGCGTGCTGGCACTGTCCGAACCGTTCACCAGGAGGTGTTGGGTATCTCTCAGGCAACTGCGAGTAGGAGTCTAAGGGGGTCTACAGAGCTTCTCTGGATAGCGAGTGCTGTTGCGACAGCGCTGGCGTTCGTGCCCGTGAATGCGTGGTGGCTGCTGGGAATAGCACCAGCCATCTGGCTGCAGGTTCTCCAGTGGGTGCATGGTTCCCATCGGGTATGGGCGGCATTTGGCTGGGGGCTGATTTTTGCGGCGGTTCAAAGCAGGTGGGCGCTGCCGACTTTTGCACAGCAGGCACAGGCAGAGTGGGCGGCGGGCATAGCGTGGGTGATTGTATTGATATGGTACGCCAGCTGGTGTGCGCTGTTTGGCTGGCTGGTGGGACGCCTGCCTCAGGCAGGGATTGGTTGGGCAATCGGCGCAGCGTCCGCGTGGGTGGGCATCGGCTGGCTGCGGAGTTTGGGTACCTGGGGCTTTCCGTGGGCGATGCTGGCTCTGCCGCTGACACGCTACCCGTTGCTGCTGCAACCTGCAGAGCTGGGCGGCATCTGGCTGGTGGAATGGCTTTTGATGCTCTGGAACGCGCTGATAGCGCAGGCAATCGGACGAGCGAGTATTCGCGCCTGGATTGCTCCCGTCGGGCTGCTTGTGCTGTGGGTAGGGGGCGGCAACTGGCTCTTGTGGCAGGCGCGCGCCACCATGCAGGGCGCATCTATCCGTGTGGCAGCCATTCAGCCGGAATATGATGCACCGCGTGTGCTGTTTTCTGCCCAACTATACGATTCGAGCATTGATCGGCTGCTTGATCAGGCGCGTCGAACAGGAGCGCGCTGGGCAATATTGCCCGAGTCAACGGAAACTTACCTCTGGTCACGCTTGCTGGATCAAGACCGCATACGGCGATGGCAGGACTGGTCTCGTGCGTATACACTCTATGTGGTTGTTGGGGTCAGTCGCCAGCAAGGGGAGCAAGGTTTCAATAGTGCGCTGGGAGTAGCGCCTGCTGGCTCGTGTGTTTTCTACGACAAAGTAAAGCTGATGCCGTTTACCGAATATTCGCCTGCTGCGCCAATCGCGGGGTGGCTGAGAGTGCTGGGCGCTATGCGACGCTCGTTGGAATGTGGCGAGCGGGTGCGCGCCATCAGACTGGGAGCGGAGCCTCCTGTAGGCACGCTCATCTGTTATGAGAATTTGTTCGGCTGGATTGCGGCGCAATTAGTGCACGATGGGGCGCAGTGGCTGGTGGCAATGACTAACGACCGCTGGTTATTGGGAGCGGGCTTGCGGGAACAGTATGCCGACTACTGTATCGTGCGAGCCATAGAAACACGGCGGTGGGTGGTGCGCGCCTCAACGGTGGGGATCAGCGGCTTTTTCAGCCCTCTGGGCAAACGCTGGGAAGCACCGCGTGGGCGTCCGTATGTGCTGACGCATTCTATCCGCTGCTCTACGGTGCAAACCCTCTATGTAAGGTGGGGCGACTACTGGGGCTATGGCAGCTGGCTGATATATGGTGTGATAGTAATGTGGGGTCTGGCATCGTTGCGACAGACATCGCGTGTGGCGGTGCAGAGAAGTTGATGGTTTTGGTGGGAGCGTGTCGCGTGCTAACACTCTGTGTGGACGACACGAGCGCTCTAAAAGTAGTCTATCGGGCGCAGGCAGGGGGCGCGGGCGGGGAAGAGGGCATCCAACGTGGTCAGCAGGTCGGAAGGGGCTTCAAGCAGTTCGCGGGCGGCGAGTTCGCTCGCGCTGAAGGTGCCCATCGTGAGCAGCGCGAGCGCACGCGGCTCAACACGCACCCGCGGCGACCGCTCCCGCGCACCGCGCTCCACGCGCCAGCCGCTCCCTGCACACGCCCGCAGCGTGTAGACACCGCTGTTCGCTTCAATCTGCGGGTCGTTTAGCGCAAGGCAGAAGGCGTCGCCGCTATCCGAGGGGCGCGCCGCGAGCAGGCTCTGCAGCAGGTTCTCGACATGCACCACGCGCCACATGAAGCCCGGCATCACCTCCCAGCGCAGGAACGGCTCGTCGGGATTGCGGTGCGCCGATGTCCAGCCGGTGAGCGGGAGTCGCTGCAGTTCGTCGGGCGTGCCGCTGAACTCCACCTGACGCACATGCTCCTCGTTGGCGGCGAGCCAGCCAATAAGAGCGCGACATGCCCGCTCCGTGCCCCACACCAGCTCGCGAATGCGCAGTACCCAGCCTGAGTCTACGAAGTCATAAATCAGGTAGCCCTCCACCCGCGATTCGGGCGCGTACACCAGCTTGTGGCGGAAGTTCCACAGCAGGTAGTCCCAGCGCAGGTCGTCCCGATGCAGGCGCCCGGTGGTGGGTATCACCTGCTGATTGTAAAGCTGGCGCATCGCGGGGTAATCGCTTTCGGTCGCGCGGCGGACACCATCGGGCGCGAAGGGGGGCAGCAGGCGTGGCGGGATGCGCACGCGCGTCAGCATCCCGACCACCTCCCAGCCCAGCGGACGATAGAACTCGAAATCGAACGCCTGCAGCGCGGCGCCCGCAACCCCCTGCTGGTTCAGCGCGTTCAGCACAGCAGTCAGCAATCGCCGCGCATAGCCCCGCCGCCGATAGTGCGGATGCGTCACCACACCTGCAATCCCCATGCAGGGAACCCGATTCTCACCAATCCACATCTGCAGCGGGATGGCGGTCAGTATCGACACCAGCACGCGCGTGGAACCCTCACCCACCCACAAGCCCCACCGCTGATTGTGAGGATAGTACGGGTCGTTGTAAAAGTAGGGGCGCGCGGTCGCCAAATCGAAGCCGAAGCCCTGACAGATCAGGCGCAGGAACGCCTCCTCCTCCGACGGCTCGACCAGATCGATCTGCACGGGCGGTCGCCACAGTTTGAGCAATGGGCATCAGCCTCCCTGCACAACGGCGTGCAACGCGAGCAGCGTTCGCAGCAGCGGCTCCACCTGATCCAGCGGATATTGCGTGGCTGGGTCGGAGAGCGCGCTTTCGGGGTCGGGGTGGACCTCCATAAAGAGCGCGTCGATGCCGACCGCGACGGCTGCCCGCGCCAGCGGCGCAATCGCCTCCCGATCCCCGCCCGACTGCTGACCTGCACCGCCCGGACGCTGAACACTGTGCGTGGCATCGAACACCACCGGCACGCCGAACCGTTGCAACACGGGCAGACCCGCCATGTCCACAATCAGCGTGTTGTAGCCGAAGCTGGTGCCGCGCTCCGTCAGCAGGATGCCCGCTGCGCCGAACGCCTGCAACTTCGCCACGATATTGCCCGCGTCCCACGGCGCCAGAAACTGACCCTTTTTGACATTCACCGGCTTGCCCGTTTGCGCCGCCGCGTGCAGTAAATCGGTCTGCCGGCACAGAAACGCGGGGATTTGCAGCAGATCCACTGCCTGCGCGACGGGTTCCGCCTGCCAGCTTTCGTGAATATCGGTCGTGACGGGGACGCCGAACTCCTGCCGAATGCGCGATAACACTTCCAGCCCGCGCTCCAGCCCGCAGCCGCGAAACGACTGGTGCGAGGTGCGGTTCGCCTTATCGAACGAGGCTTTGAAGATGTAGGGCATGCCGAGCCGTGCGCAGGTTTCAGCGAGTGTGCCCGCCACTCGCTGGCACAGCTCCAGGCTCTCGATCACGCAGGGACCTGCGATGAGCGCGAGCCTGCCATCCCCGATTCGCACCGAGCCGACCTGAACCGTCGCCATAGTTCGAGTGTACCCCCCTATTTCGGGCGCAAGCCCCTCTCCTTCAGCAGGGCATCGAGCCATTCCCTATCGTCGGGGGACCGCTCAACAGGCAGATTGGCAGTGTAATTCAGCAGGAGCGGATAGCGTCCTTCCTGATAGACCCGATTCAGAATCGCCTGCAGATCCACCACCACTTCGGGGTCGCTCCCGGCTAAAGGGATAGTGATGCGGGGCAGTCGCTCGCGCAGGTTGATACACCATGCCCACGCCTTCTGTCCACCCCAGCCCCCTTTATGCAACACAACCACATAATCGAGCCGCTTGTCGCCGCGTTCCAGCAGCGCTCGCGGCACGAAAACCGTATGCTCACCATAGTGCAGCAGGTCGATCTCGATAAGATGAGTGGCGCGTTGAAGCAGGTCCTGCTGCTTTTGCAGATAGAGGGCGCGTCCGACGGCGTTCGGGGTCTTGTTGGTGAGTCTGAGCAGCTCGATCACGGCCACCACCTTGCGCTGACCGTCGCGCAGGGCGAGAATCTGCACAAACGGCTCACGAATAGCGTCGGTTCGCATCTCGATCTGGATGGGCGCGTCTGCGAGCGCGGTGGCTGCCGCGGGCGCGACCGCGGGAGCCACAGGACGCGCAATCACCACATCGGGGATCAGCAGGCGCAGGGTTTCAGGCTTCTCCACATAGACCCGCTCCGCCACCGACGCCACATAGTTGGGCGGCAGCAGAGTGTTCAGCTCCGTGCGCAGAGCCGCGATGAAGGCGTGATGCACATCCGCCCACAGGCGACTATCCTCCAGATACGGGTTCATGCCAGGAAACGGGTTCTCCATCGCGTTCACCGCTCCCGATTATAAGCGACGGGCACAGGTTCGCCCCGTCGAACCGATTCGTAGCCCGCGATGGCAACCGCGGCGGCGCGATAGCCGTCGTCGCCCGTTGCCAGCGTCGGCGCGGACTCGCCCGCAACCGCCCGCAAAAATTCGTCGATCATCAGCGCGTCGATGTTGTCGCCCCAGAACACCTGCCGGATGCGCCCTACACGGTCGTCATAGTGGCGCAGGTACTGGGCGAACATGTCCATCTCGATCACGCCGCGCGTGCCGTACACAGCGAGCGTTACATCGCCCCATGTGGGGAAGGTGCGCGGGCGCGACCAGCTCGAATCGAGCGTGGCGAAGATGCCCCGCTCAAAGGTGAGCGTCAGCATCGCCGTGTCATCGAAATTGCCGTGATACATCAAGTTGTTTGTCTCGGCGTACACTTCGGTGATTTCCTGCCCGGTGAGCAGGCGCATGAGGTCGGCGACATGCACGGTGTGATCCATCATTGCGCCGCCGCCCGCCAGCTCAGGGTCGTTGAACCAGCCGCCGGGGTTCACGCCCCGATTGGTGCCGCGCAGAGCCAGCAGGTCGCCAATCTCGCCCGCCTGTACCATCGCCCGCAGCTGCTGGAACGCGGGGCTGAATCGGCAGGGGAAAGCAGTGAAGAGCTGCACGCCCGCCGCGCGCGCCGCCGCCAGCATCGCCTGACCATCCTCCAGGCGCGTCATTAATGGCTTCTCGCATAAGATATGCTTGCCCGCCGCGGCTGCCATCTGTGCGAGCGGCGCATGCCTCACATTCTCCGAGCAGATAATCACCGCCTGCACATCGGACGCCAGCAGCGATTCGTAGCTATCGAACGCCTGCACGCCATACTGCCCGGCTTTCTGGCGGGCGCGTTGCAGGTCGTGATCGGCAATCCCGACAAACTCCGCGCGCGGATTGCTCAATAGACAATGTGCATAACTGTCGGCGTGCAGATGCGCAAAACTCATTATGCCCACTTTCACCTTCATCGTGTGTCCCTCCCTGAACGCTCAGAGTCGCACCACTTTGCCCGTGCGTGCCGATTCGATGGCGGCGAGCGTGAGTCGAACCGCCTCGAAGCCGTCCTCAACGCTGATCTCGGGTTGATTGCCCGTGCGGTAGCAATCGATGAAGTGGCGCAGCTCCAGATAGTAGGGGTTCTGTACGGCGGGGCTTTCGGGCACCTCCACGCCGCCCGTCTGATCCCCCTCGGCACGGCGTGCCACCCGCAGGGCGACCATCTGCGCCGAGTCGTACTCGACCATGCCCGCATCGCCGCAGATTTCGAAGCTCACCCGAAAGCCGCCCGGATCGCACCATGTGCCTTCGATGTGCGCAATCGCGCCGCTGCGCAGGCGCATCGTCACCAGCGTGTAGTCCAGATGGGGCAGATTGCGGAAGGTGAGCGATCGGGCATAGACGCGCTCCACCTCGCCCAGCGTCCAGCGCACCCAGTCGAGGTCGTGAATGATTAAATCCATGATGATGCCACCGCTCTTTTCGAAGGCGGCGTACCAGTCGCTTTTGGTGAGCGGGAAGTCGCCTCCGCGTCGCATGCGCACGGCGGCGATTGTGCCCAGCGCGCCCGCTTTCACCATCTGGTGCGCGGTGCGGTATTCGGGGAAGAATCGCAACACATGGGCGGGCATAAAGAGCGTGTTATGCTGGCGCACGGCGTCCACGATGCGCTCGCACTCCTGCAGGGTGCGGGCGAGCGGCTTCTCGCACACCACCGCCTTGCCCGCCTCAATCGCCGCAAGGGCATGCTCAGCGTGCCGATAGGTGGGCGTGCAGATGTCCACAATCTCACACCCCTGCAAAAACTCGTCTATATTGCGAGCCATCGTTGTACCGAACTCCTGAGCGAACGCCTCCGCGCGTTCGGGGTGATGGTCAAACACCGCGCTGATCTGCACATCGTCCATCTGCCGATAGGCTTCCGCGTGCTGGCGCCCCATCGTGCCCAGCCCGATAATGCCAACCCTGACCATAGCCAGATTGTACCCCCAGCCAGCGCTATCTCTGGTCTCCAATCACGGTAATTCGGCTGGTAAAGGCGATGGTTGACTGTGGAATAGAGAACCGCAGGGAGGAACAAACAATGACAGGCAAGCCGATAGCCTTCTGGCTGGTTAGCGTTGCACTTTTGCAAAGTGCTTTTTCTGCTGGCACAGCGACGGGCGTCGTTGGGGATGGACAGAGTGGTTCGGCAGAACCGGTGGCTGTAGGCACGCCCATCGACTTCCAGTTCAGCGTCGTTAACGGCGCATCCACCGTTCAGTTTGAGGTGTACGATTCGCACGGCAACCGCGTCTATTACACCAGCTCGATGCCTGTGTCCGCCGATGGCAGCGTTTCATGGTCGTGGTCACCGCCCTTTGCCGACACCTTCACTGTGTGGGCGGTCAGTGATGGCTCGGACCGCCAGCAGGTGATGATTGTCACGGCATATCAACCCGACGCCTCGGGCTTCATCACAGGGGGCGGCTGGCTGGAGTTAGAGGGCGAGCGACAGACCTTCGGCTTCGTGGCACAGGTTCAACGCAACGGCAGTCTGCGTGGCAGCCTCGAATATCAGGACCACGGCTGGCAACTCAACTTGAAGTCGTTCGTCATCGACTGGGTCTATGTGCCTAACCCCAGTGAGGGCTACTTCAGCGGACGGGCGACTCTGAACGGCAGTGGCGACTATCGCTTCTGGGTCGCTCTCTGGGATGGGGGCACGCCTGGCACCAGCGATCGGTTCATGCTCTGGGTCTATGACGGCGCGAACAACCTCATCTATAGCGCGTGGGGCACACTGGCAGGCGGCAACCTGATGGTGCATACTCGCTAATAGAAAGAGACCCTCCCCCTTCTGATGGAAGGGGGAGGGTGAGGAGTGGGGGTAAGGGAAAAGCCTCAGGCGCGGCGACGGCGCAGGGCGAACAGCCCCATCAGACCCGTGCCCAGCGCGATCAGCGAGGCTGGCTCCGGCACCACCACATAGAAGAACTGATCGCCCGCGATGTTGCCGAAGTTCACATTACGCGGCTCACCCAGATTACCGCCACCGCCAATGCCCGCCAGCACCTGATTGGACACGAAGTCGTGCCCCGCGCCGTTAATAAAGGCGCTGACCTTGATGATGGTGGCACCCGTGATGCCAAGCGCGCTGAAGGGGATTGCCAGCTCCACGCCGGTGGTCACCAGCGCGCCGTTGCCCGATGCCAGCCCCGTACCCGCTTCCACACCCCCTGTGTTGCTGTTGTTGATGGTGACGCGGATGGCGGGCGCACCAGCCTGTCCGCCAGTCAGGACGCCGTTGGAGGCAGCCCCTGTCTGACCCAGATAGTAGCCCGGGCCACCACCGCTGGTGAACAACACCGCATAGTTCGCATAGAGCTGATAGGGATTACCACCGCCCGTAACCCCGATCCAGTAGTCCGCTTCAAAGCCGGAATCAAACCGCAACCCGTTGCCGCTGCCATCATCACCCATGCGGTTCAAACCGTTGAAATCCACATTCGAGTTATCCCCGCGCAGGCGATTCTGCCCGCCAGCAACCGTGTCAAAGAAAATTTCCAGCTTGTTGAAGTTCGATTCCAGGTTGCCCGCGAGGAACAGGTACAGCACCTGATTGCTCATATCGGCATACGAGTAGGCGGCGTCCAGCTCGGAGCCGTTCGCAAAGCCCACCTGTCCAAGATTGCTATCGCCGAACCCGGTCTGCGTGTTCTGCACAACGATTAACCCATAGATCGAGTCGCGTGTGCCGTCGATTGTGGGCTGGGCAAAGGCAGCAAGCGCCATCATAGACAGCCCTGCCACAATGCTCCACTTCATCGATCGTCTCATCGCTTTCATCCTCCTGCTGTTGTTAATGGGTGCAGGGGGAGCGAGACCACTCGTCCCCAGCGGGCGAGAATACGAATTCTCGCCGAATCCCCCACAGGCGTGGGGGATAAAACAGGGCGAAAGAGAGACATTCAGCAGCGCAGCGATCCTCGCCTCTATTATAGCACATCCCGACACGAAATGCAAGGGGTTTGGTGAAATCAGGTATTTTTGCGGGGTGCTGTAGCACGGGCATCCTGCCCGAATCTGGCTAATCCTGCCGTGTGAGTAGGGAATGCAGCGCCTCCAGCGCAAGGATGTAGCTGTGCGCGCCGAAGCCGCTGATCTGCCCCACACACACGGGCGCAATCACCGAATGGCGGCGGAACTCCTCGCGAGCATAGATGTTGGTCAGATGCACTTCAACGGTGGGTATTTGCACAGCGGCGATGGCATCGCGCAGGGCATAGCTGGTGTGGGTCAGTGCGCCCGCATTGATGATAACCCCCTGCACACGCCCTCGCGCCTGATGAAGGGTGTCAATCAGCACGCCTTCGTGATTGGACTGCACATGCTCGATCTCCATCTGGAGTGTGGCGGCGTGCTGGCGCAGCTGGTCAACAATCTGCTCCAGCGTCGCGGTGCCATACAGATGCGGTTCCCGCTCGCCCAGCAGATTGAGATTCGGACCGTTCAGCACCAGCACGCGCCACATGGTTCTCAGCGGATGTATTTATCGGGGTCGCTGAGCGCCTTTTTGCGGCAGCTGGTACAGCAGAAGTAGACTTTGCGCCCTTTGATTTCCGCCCAGATGTCCTTGTTCACGGGTTCGCCACTGACGGGGCAGGTGTTGATGCCGTCGCCCTTACCCAGGAACTCCTTCTGTGGGGCGGGTTGGGGCTGTGGGGCAGGCTGTGCTGGCGCAGGGGTCGGCTGTTGTTGCTGCATTCGCTGCTGCTCGTCGGCATACTGGTGGAGCAGGGGCACCATCGTGGCATCGTTGCTGGTCGCCACGAGGATACCGCCCCGTCTGGTCTTCACAATCTCCCAGTCGAGCGAGCGCAGCACCCCGCGTTGCATCTGGCACTGGCTGCAGACGGTGATGCTCTCGTCGCGCATGGCTTTCGCCAGCTCATCGAGCTGTTTCTGGAGGGCTTTGCCCTCTTCCTCGTTGCGCCCCTGCACGACCCACATGATGCCGTTGTGGATTTTCACCCAGTCGGCAGGCTGTTTCGCGCTGGTGAGAATCTTGCTGATCTCGTTGCGTGCAGCGCAGGAGGGGCACTGCATCGCCTCCTGTGCAACGACCGCGCTCAGCGTCAATAGCACTCCGACCCAGATGGCTGTTCGTCTCATAGCGTATACCCTCCACGCTCGTTTCAATCCTCACCCGCCTGTGGAAGCGGGTGCTGTCTCTTAAGAACATTCGAGCGCGCCCTTTGGTTCCCTGCCGAAAGGTCGTCGGGCAGAACGGGAGCCAGGTGTTGCATTTTTCCGCAAATTTCTGAAGTTCGCGCCCTCCTGGTGTATAGTGAAGGTATGGAGGCAACTATCATGCAACGGACAGTGCAATGGCACAGTTCAGCGCGCCGCCTCGCGAGCGCGCTCGTATGGACGCTTATCGGCTCTTCAACCCTCTCCGCCCAGCTGAACCTGCCCTACACAGGGTCCGGCAACAACAGCACCTATCTCTTCCAGCTCACCCAGAACGGCACGGGCGCCGCCATCAAGCTCTTCCTTGCCAATAGCAGCGCCACCCAGCCTGCGCTCTTCGTGCAAACGGTCGCTCCAGGACCCACCATCTTCGGCAGGTCGCTGGCGACCAGTGGCTTTACCTATGGGGCGCGGTTTGAGGCGCAGGGTCCGCAGGCGCGCGGGGTGCTGGGCTATGCGCTCTCCACGACAGGCGCCTCGTTTGGCGTGTACGGGTTGAGCGACAGTGTGGCGGGCACGGGTGTATTCGGCTGGGCGCGCGCGACCAGTGGCACGACCTACGGGGTGTACGGGCAGGTTTCGAGTCCGAATGGTTATGCGGGCTACTTTGTGGGTCGTGGCTACTTCTCCGGGAATGTGGGGATAGGCACGAGCAGTCCCAGCGCGAAGCTGCATGTGCAGGGAACCGCCTACTTCAACGGCAATGTCGGGATAGGCACGGGCAGTCCGTCGGTGCGCCTGTCGCTGGGGGGCGATAACGCCAACACCAAGCTTGCGATCTGGGATGGGGGCACATCCGGCGTGATGGGCTTTGGCGTGGGACCCGCGCAGTTTCGCATTCATCTCAACAACTCCGGCGACCGCTTCTCGTTTCTGAACGCGCCGAATGGGACTGAGATCGTGACCATTCGGGGCAGCGGGAATGTGGGGATAGGCACAAGCAGTCCCAGCGCGAAACTGCACCTCGTGAACGGCAACCTGCGGGTGGACGGTGGCGAGTTTCAAAGTTGGGGTCCGATTACCCTGCATCCCGATGTGGACAACACGGGCGATGATGTGGTGCGGTTTGTAGACAGCACTGGCAACGAAACAATGCGGGTCCAGTCAGATGGTAAAGTCGGGATTGGCACCAGTGAACCACAGGCTCGCTTGCATGGGCAGGGCGACGGCGTTTTCACTGGAGGAGTCTCGCTGAGCGGCAGCCGTTTCGGTTATACACTGTTTGCCGCAGACAGCGACAATGTTATTGCTAAGATTGTCAACCTTTCGACCACTGCAGACCCATCCTACACGCTCTTTGTTGAAAACCGGAGCCCGGGCGGTACAGTCATCCACGGTTTGGCGTTCTACGGTGGTATCGCCGTCAGTGGTTTCTCTACAAGCGCCGATAATAGCATCGGAGTTCGCGGTGAAGCGTCTGGCTACAACAGCTACGGTGTGTACTGTGTAGGTGCGTTCGCTGTTACGGGCAACAAGAGTTTTCAGATTGACCATCCACTCAGCCCCGAAACCCACTTCCTCAATCACTTCTGCACGGAGGCGCCCGAGCCACTGAATGCCTATTCGGGCAATGTGGTCACGGACGCACAGGGGTATGCAGTGGTGCAGCTGCCCGATTACTTCGAAGCCATCAACCGCGACTTCCGCTATCAGTTGACTGTCATTGGTCAGTTCGCACAGGCAATCGTTGCTGAAGAAATCCGCGGCAACCGCTTCGTTATTCGCACCGATAAACCCCATGTGAAAGTCTCATGGCGGGTGGAGGCTACTCGAAATGACCCATGGGTTCAGCGGTGCGGGTTCCAGACGGAGCAGGAGAAGCCAAAGGAATATCAGGGCAAGTATTTGCACCCGGAGTTATACGGTCAGCCTAAAGAGCGTGGCATCTTTCATTACCTGCAGCTGGAACCTTCTCCGGCGGAACCGACCCGACCCTGAGCCGCTGTTGCCTGAACTGTTTCTCTCCCCATATCTGGGGAGAGAAACACCCCCATGCGCCCCTCCGGGAACAGCTATCCAGAAGGGTACCTGCGGTATAATATCCACAGCATGCCGCGCTACAAGATTCTGACCTGGGGCTGCCAGATGAATGAGGAGGACTCGGAGCAGATGGCGCTCTACCTGCAGGAGCGGGGCTATCAGCCTGCCGACCGCCTGGAGGACGCCGATGTGATTCTGCTCAACACCTGCTCCGTGCGCCGCAAGCCCGAAGACAAGGTGTTCAGCACGCTGGGGCAGCTGCGCAAGCTCAAAGCCCGCAAGCCGAACCTGATAATCGGCGTGTGCGGCTGTATGGCGCAACTGCGGGCAGAGGAGATCAAACAGCGCGCGCCCCATGTCGATATGATTGTCGGCACGGCGCATGTGTCCCAGGTCGGCAATCTGCTGGAGGAGGTTCTGCAGCGGCGGCGGCTGGCGATGCGCCTCGAACTGCCACCCCGCAAGGGCGCCATCGTCACCGACATCCCCCAGCGCAAAATCGACCGCGCCCCCAAGCTCAAAGCCTATGTGCCGATCCAGTACGGCTGCGATAAGTTCTGCACCTTCTGCATCGTGCCCCTCACGCGCGGGCGCGAGCGCAGCCGACCCACACAGGATATCCTCGACGAGATCAAACGCCTCGCTGATCTCGGCACCAGAGAGGTCATTCTGCTTGGTCAAACCGTCAACTCCTACGGCAAGAACCTGCTGGAGGGGCGTGTGCCGTTCGCGCGACTGCTCCAGCTCATCAACGATATCCCGGGCATCGAGCGTATCCGATTCACCTCGCCCTATCCGCGCGATTTTCGGGACGACCTGATCAATGCGATTGCTGAGCTGCCCAAAGTGATGGAGCATGTGCATCTGCCGCTGCAATCGGGTGATAACGATATTCTGAGGGCGATGCGACGGCTCTACACCGTCGAACAGTTCGAGGAGATTGTCCACAAGCTGCGCGAGCGCGTGCCCAGTATTGCCATCACCACCGACATTATCGTGGGCTTTCCGGGCGAGACCGAGGAGCAGTTCGAACACACGCTGGAGGTGGTGGAGCGCCTTAGGTTCGACGGCGCGTTCATGTTCGCATTCAGCCCGCGACCGGGCACGCCCGCCGCGCAGATGGAGAACCAGATTCCACGCGCGGTCAAGCAGGAACGCCTTCAGCGGTTGATTGAGCTGCAGAATCGCATCACCTGCGAAATCAACGCTTCGCAGGTGGGGCGCGTATTCGAGGTGCTGGTGGAGGGATCCAGCCAGAAGGACCCGACGAAGCTGGCGGGCTTTACCCGTGAGAACAAGATGATGCACTTCCCGGGACCGCGCGAGCTGATCGGGCAGCTGGTGCAGGTGCGGGCGGACGAGGCGCACCTGTGGGGCTTCTACGGCACGGTCATCGCGGCGCAGGGGATAACCAGCCACGCGGAGCTGCTCGCAACCGCATCGCTCACTTGAGGTGAGTTGCCTGCCAGCTGTTGCGCACGCCTGCGATGGCAATCAGCACATCGCGCAGCTGGCGGGCACGGTGCAGGAAGCCCTTCAGCGAGCGACCGTGTGCGCGATGCTCGAACGGCGTCTCCACCTCCAGGATTCGGGCGCCCTGTCGGCAGGCGTCCAGCGTCAGCCCCAGCTCCAGCCCGTAGCCGGGCGCGAAGCCGCGCAGGCGCATCAGCAGCTCGCGTGCGATGGCTCGCTGACCGCTGAGCGGCGCGCGAAAGTGCCTGCCCGTGCGCAGTTTGAGATAGAGCCGTGCCAGCCGTACCGCCGTGCCGAAGCCGCCCGTGCGACCTGCGGGCGGCAGCACGCCAATCGTCATGTCGGCATAGCGCAGCAGCACGGGCGTGATCAGCCGCGTGGCATAGCGGGCGGTGGCGCCCAGATCGGCGTCCAGAAAGAGGTAAGTTTCGGCATCGAGGAGTTGCCAGCCGAGCCAGAGTGCGTCGCCCTTGCTGCCCGTGCGTGGCAGATACGCGCTGACTGGAACCACCTGCGCCCCTGCCTGCGACGCCCGCTGCGCGGTGTCGTCCGTGCTGCCGTCGTCCAGCACGAGGATAGGCGCGTCGGGCAGCGCGTCGCGCAGGGTGCGCACCGTTTGCCCCACACAATCGCCCTCATTTCGAGCGGGGATCAGGATGGCGACGCGCGATTTCACGGCGCTCGCTCCAGCAGGGTATCGGGGACAGCAGCATCGGCGGTGGGCTTCAAGCCGTAGGTGCCCGATTCGCCATGCAGCAGCGCCATCAGTGCGCCCTTGCCCAGCGCCAGATCGACGCAGTCGACGCTGGGCACATCGGCTGCCTTGCACAGCGGGATAATCGAAAGGCGCGTGGCAAAAGCCTCACAGGCGACCAGGCGCGGGGTTGGCGACGCCCGATGGAGCGCCGACTGCAGCGCCGCAATCAGCTCGCTGTCCGTCTGCAGCCATTCGTCGCTCGCGTCGCGGCGGATGTAGCCACCCACCCATACAATCATATCGGGCGCGCGTGTGTAATCGCCCGACAGGCTGAACCCGTCGCGCCGTCGCAGCGCGGTCAGCACGCTCGCGGTTGCCCCCCCACCGAACAGCTCAGGCAGGTTGTTCAGAATAATCCTGCGCTCTTCGGGGTCTGCCTGCGCCCATTCGATGCGAATCGTGCCTGTGAGTTCCGCGCCGGCGTCGGTGAGGAGCTGTTCGACGCCCTGCGCCACACTGCGCTCGTCGGTCGTGATGAGCAGCGCCACGCGCCGACCCTTCAAGCGCTGGGGCATCGTGGCAGGCAGCAGCCGCGCCAGCACGCTATCGGTGCGCATCAGTGCCTGACGCAACAGGTCGCGCTCCGCTTCGGTCTCCCGCAACTCGGCGGTGCGCTGCGCCAGCTGCTCGTCGAGCCGCCTGAGCTGGGCGGCTATCTGGTCGGGCACCGCAGGCGACAGATAGAGACCGCCAATCAGCAAGCCGACCGCAAGCCCCAGCAGCACCGCTGATAAACTGGCTACATGGTATCGCCAATCGCTCATGGTCAACTCCCCAATCTGCTGGAGACTCTTTTACCCGACGGCGGGTATACTGTTTGTGAGGATGGACGATCCGCTGGTCATTGCCGGGAGAAGTTTCCGTTCACGCCTGATGGTGGGCACGGGCAAATATCCCGACACCGAAACGATGTTGCGGGCGATTGAGGCGTCGGGCGCCGAGATTATCACCGTCGCGTTGCGTCGCATCGATCTGGACGCGCCCAAACGCTCCATTCTGGACGACATCGACTGGAGCCGCTACCAGATTCTGCCCAACACGGCGGGCTGTCGCACGGCGGAGGAAGCAATCCGCGTCGCCCGCCTCGCCCGCGCGATGGGCTTGAGCGACTGGATCAAGGTGGAGGTCGTGCCTGACCCCAAATATCTGCTGCCCGACCCGATTGGCACCTTCGAAGCGTGCAGGGTGCTGGTGCAGGAGGGCTTCGTGGTGCTGCCCTACATCAACGACGACCCCGTGCTGGCGAAACAGCTGGAGGAGATTGGCTGCGCGACGGTGATGCCGCTCGCTGCGCCGATAGGCACCGGGCAGGGCTTCGAGGTGAACTTCGAGCAGATTCGGATTATTGTGGAGCAGGCGCGGGTGCCCGTGGTGGTCGATGCGGGGCTGGGCGCGCCCTCCGACGCCGCCCTGGCAATGGAAATCGGCTGCGACGCCGTGCTGGTCAACACCGCGATTGCGAAGGCGAAAGACCCCGTGCTGATGGCGGAAGCGTTCCGACTGGGCGTGGAAGCGGGACGCAAGGCGTTCCTGGCGGGGCGAATCCCCAAACTGCCCTACGCTTCGGCGTCCAGCCCGCTCGAAGGCGTGGTGCGCGACTCATGAGGCACATCCCTGCGCGCGTGCTGATGTTCATTCTGAACCACGCGCCGACCACCAATGTGGAGCATGCCCTGCACCTCGCTGAATCGGCGCTGCGTGGCGGAGTCAACTGGCTGATGCTGCGCGTGCGGGATCTGCCCGCCACCGCCTGCGTGGACTTCGCGCTGACGCTGCGCCGTCTCACCGAGCAGCATGGCGCACTGTTCGGCGTCAATCCCTACCCTGCGCTCGCTGTGTGGAGCCGCGCGGACGCCCTGCACCTGCCCGAAACAGCCGCTTATCACCCTGCGCCTGCGGGCGCGCTGCTGGGTCGCTCCGTGCATAGCGTGGCGGCGGCGCAACGCGCGGCTGACGAAGGCTGCGACTATCTGCTGGTGGGCACCATCTACCCGACGGCAAGCCATCCCGATAAGCCCGCCCAAGGCATCGAGCTGCTGAAGGCGGTGCGGATGGCATCAGCGTTGCCGCTGATTGCGATCGGCGGCGTCACACCAGAGCGTGTGGCGGAGTGCCTGCAGGCGGGCGCGTGCGGTGTGGCGGTCATCTCCGGTATCGCAGACGCCCCTGACCCCGAAGCCGCTGCCCGACGCTACCACGACGCGCTGACCAGCACGCAGGTATAATCGCTACATGCTGGAGCTGGAGCCAGCCGCGATAGAGATAGCGATCGAGCGGGCGCTGCAGGAGGATGTGGGCGCCTGCGACTGGACGACCCACGCGCTGATCCCACCGGAAATGCGCTCGGAAGGCGCGATCCTGGCACAGGCGGAGGGCGTGCTGTGCGGCGTGGCGATTGCCCGGCGCGTGTTCGAGCGGCTGGACACCACGATAGAGTTCCCCGAATCGCTCGCGGATGGCGCGTGGCTGACGGTGGGACGCTGTGTGCTGCGCCTGCGCGGCGCCACCCGCGCGATTTTGACCGCCGAGCGCACCGCGCTCAACTTCCTGCAGCACCTGTCAGGCATCGCCACCCTCACGCGCCAGTTCGTGCAGGCGATTGAAGGCACGGGTGCGCGGATTGCCGACACGCGCAAGACCACGCCAGGCTTGCGCCTGCTGGAAAAGTATGCTGTGCGTGTCGGCGGCGGTGTCAACCACCGAATCGGGCTGTACGACGGCATCCTGATCAAAGACAATCATCTGCGGGCGCTGGGAGGCGATATTCGGGAGGCGGTGCGCCGCGCCCGCGCGAACGCACCTCACATGCTCATGGTGGAGGTGGAGTGCGCCACGCTTGCCGAGGTGGAGCAGGCGATTGCGGCAGGCGCCGACGCCATCCTGCTGGACAATATGACGCTGGAGCAGCTGCGCGAGGCAGTGCGCATCGCGAAAGGGCGCGTGCGCCTGATTGAAGCCTCTGGCGGCGTGAACCTTCAAACCGTGCGCGCGATCGCCGAAACGGGCGTGGACCTGATCTCCGTCGGCGCCATCACCCACTCCGCGCCCAGCCTGCCGATGCACCTGGAGTTTGCATGAGATTCCACAACCTCCTCTGGGGAGAGGGTACGGGTGAGGGAGAAACAGCGCATAAACTCCCTCTCCCCTCTGGGGAGAGGGTATGGGTGAGGGGAACATTGTGCGTATGAACTGGCGAGTGGTCTACCCGGAGTGGCAGACGGTTCTGGAGAATCTGGCGTCCGTATCGGGCGTGGTGATAGTGCTGGGCGGGGTGGACACGGGCAAGTCCACCTTCTGCTCGCTGTTGTTGCGTCTATGGCAATCGGCGGGCACGGTCGCAGGCTATGTCGACCTCGATCTGGGTCAGAGCAATGTGGGTCCGCCATCGACTTTCAGCTGGTCGCTGGTGCGCCAGCCGTTCGAGCGGTTGAGCGACCTTGCGCCGGGCGGGCTGGCGTTTGTGGGCGATGTGACGCCCGCTCGCCATATCGCGCTGGCGCTGACCGGCGCACGGCGCGTGCTGGACGAACTGCTCGCGCTGCAGCCCGAAAAGGTGGTGATTGACACCTGCGGTTATATTGGGGGCTGGGCGGCTCGCCAGTATAAGCTGATGCTGACCGATTTATTGCGTCCGCGCGTGATTGTGGGCTTACAGCGCGAGCGGGAGTTGAACCCGATTCTGGACGCTTTGCGCCGTCGCGCCGACTGGCGTGTGGAGGTCGTGCCCGTGCCTGAAGCGATCGGGCGCAAGCCGCCCATTTTCCGCTCGCAGTATCGGCGCGTCGCGTTCGCCCGCTACTTCGAGGGCGCCCGCTCCCACACGCTGCCGCTGAGCCAGATCAGCCTGATCGGGCGGCGACTGGGCGCGGGCGAGCCGCTCAGCGACGCCGCGCGCCAGCACCTGCAAAACCAGATTCGCGCCGAACTGCTCCATGCCGAACGCTATGGTGACCACCTGCATGTGATTCTGCGTCAGCCGCTCACCGAGCAGCAGATCGGGTTATTGCAGGCGCTCACCCGCGCCCAGCACCTCACCCTGCTGCCGCCCTCCGCCTATCAGCACCTGCTGGTGGGGCTGACCGATTACACAGGGCGCACTTTCGGCGTCGGGCTGATCGAATCGCTCGATTTCGAGGCGGGCGCGCTCACCCTGCTCTCACCGGTGCATTCCGTTCAGCCTGTGCGCTGGGTTCAGCTGGGCTACCTGCGCGTGCTGCCCGACGGCACCGAGCTCGGCGAACCCCTGCGTGAAGGCTAAAAGCCCCATCCATGCCCTTAACAGACACAGATGGGGCTGACATGAAGCGCGATTCAGGGTCAGGTGCTGCCCGACCCTGAACCTGAGTGATTGAACGGCTTAGCCGCCGCAGCCGAAGTTGAACAGCACAATCAGCAGGTCGGCGTCATCCACC
>JBBIJY010000014.1:0-84296 GCA_037445735.1 Armatimonadota bacterium
GGTATTTGCTGGAGGGTTGGAGCGAGCGGGAGATAGCCGAGCGGTTGGGCTGTTCACAACAGGCGGTGAGTAAGCGGTTGCGGAGGGTAATGGCGTATGTACGAAGGCAGTTAGGTGTGGAGGTAAGGCGTGAGCGGAGAGGCGATTCAGGTGAAGAAACAAGGTGAAAAAGGGTGAAGGGGGTTGTATTTTTTGGCAGAGGTGGCTACATGATAATATAGATGGCGGGGATGGGAGCTGTGAGCCACCCGCCTTCGGACAGACAACAACGATGGAGGAGGAATGCGGCGATGAAAACTCTGAGAGTTGGCACACACAAAAGCCTTGTAGTTGTTGCGGCCAGTTTGATAACACTGGCGATAAGCAGCGCACAGATGAGTGCACAGATGGTCGATCAACCATCACGAGTCCCTGAAAACTGCTTTGTAGAGGTGGCTATCGCTTCTGCAGGACAGCCCATCTCTCTCCTTTTTGAACCTGCCTTACAAGCCGCAGCAGGAGAGCAGCTGGTTTACGATACCTTGATGGGCAGCTTTGTTACGACCAGCCCTTCGTTGATAACATGGGTTCCAACCTGTTACAGTCACGATATGCGGTCAGGTGGCTAAAGAGCTAAAAGCGCGACTGGGACTTACCAGTGGTTGCAAAACTTTTGGTGGAATAACCGTATGTGTCGCGGCAGGTGGTTGTGTAACAATAACGGTTAATGCAGGAGTTACGATTCGCTGTGAATTTAGACGATGCTTCAAAGTGCAGCGTTGCATCCGAATGTGCTGCCGAAATGGGGTTGTTGTGTGCTGTGAGCAACACAGGTATACTCAAGTCTGTACCTATGTTGTTTGGCACTTTCCACCCCCTATTGGGTCTGTCAAGGGACCTGAGGAATGCGATGACCCTTCAGGTCCATTTGTAGAACCTTGCGGGAGTTAGTGGGATGAACAGGTCGTTCAGGTATAATCCTGCGTGATCTCTTTAGGTAAGCAGCGAGGTGAACGGTATGCGAGCTATTGCAGGAGTATTGATTGTGTTAGCATGGGTAGGGCTGTTTGCAGTTCAGCCCTCGCAGCCTGACAGTAAAAATCAGGCTGTGCCCACATCGCTCCAGGTTCTGTTGAAGCCGGGGCAGGTTTACACTCTCCGCTTCGATAAGTCTCTGCCCGTAAGCCCGAAGGAGCAGAAGGAGCCACCTTACAGGGAATGGGGCTCGGGCTATGTGAGGCTGCTTGATGTCCAGCCCCGTTCCATCCGATTTCGCACGCTGACCTTGCAGGAAGCGCTGAAAGAGGTGGAGCGCATGAACGCGGAGAACCGAAAGTGGGGTGGGGAACTCATAGACCCCGATTTTATCCGAGCCGAGTACAAAGGCGGATCGCCCTTCGTGCTCCACTACTTCTCCTGGGCGCCCCCTCAGAATGGCAAGCCTGTCAATGAGACTCTCGTAGAGATAAGTTTTAGTATAGAGGCACCATCACGGAAAGCGATTGCCCGGAAGGTGCGCATAAAAGCCGAGGGGTTGGAAATTAAACCGCTGGTGAACCGCACTGGGGTGCGCTTCTTCCTGACGCCTGCGGGGAAGGAGAAGGTTCTTTTAGTTATGCCCACAGAACAACATGGCGAGCGCCAATCCGACCTTTAGCTGGCACTATATAGCTATCACTGCAAGCAGAATGGACACAGAGGTGGAGTGCCGGTTGCCCCCTGTTGCCTGCGTCGTCCATCAAAGGTGGACAGAGGGCGACGATGGGATGGTGGAGACAGTTATGGGAGAAGGCGCGCCTGCCGTTTGCCCGACGGCAAGCGGTTCGCTGGCAGCAGGAACAGGCGCCTGTGGAGATCGATACGCTCGGCGAGCGAGACGCGACCAGCTTCGACGATGACCTGCTCACCCGACACGGCTTCGAAATCTACGACCAGATGCTGACCGACGCGCATGTGCGTGCCTGCTTCAATCTCAAGCGGCTGGGCATACTGAGCGTCGGCTGGCGGCTGGAACCTGCCGACGGTTCGCCCGAAGCCGTGCAGGTGCGCGATTTTGTGCTGTATAATCTGCAGACGATGGCGGGCGGAGTGTTCAGCCTGCTGTGGCGCACGCTGGACGCGCTCGCCAGAGGGTTCGCCGTGCTGGAAAAGCTCTATGAGTGGCGCACGACGCCTCCCTATGCAGAGCGATGGGTGCTGAAAGGCTTCAAAGCCAAGAATCCCGCGCTGTTCGCTTTTGAGGTGGACGCCTTTCGGAATGTGCGCGCGCTGATTCTGAACGCGCCGAACGGCGAGCGCATCGCCCTGCCCCGCGAAAAGTTCATTCTGTACGCCTACAACGCCCGCTACGAGTCGCCCGCTGGCGAATCGGATTTGCGCGCGGCGTACACACACTGGCGGAGCAAACAGCGCATCCTGCAGATGTGGGACCTGTTCCTGGCGAAGTACGCCTCGCCGACGCTGATTGGCGTCTATCGGCGCGGGCTGCCGCCCAGCCAGCAGGACGAGCTGCTGCGCGCCCTCGATCGGGTTCAGCAGGAGACGGCGATGGTCGTGCCCGACGATGTGGAGGTGCGCGCACTGGAGCTGAAGCAGTCGGGCGCCGACAGCTTCGCCGAAGCCATCACCTACCATAATGCCGAGATCGCCAAGAGCCTGCTGGGCGAGACGCTCACCACCGACGAGGGTCAGCGGGTGGGCAGCCTCGCGCTGGGACAGGTTCACCTGAAAGTGCTGCAGACCCAGCTCAGAGCGCTCCGCGCCGACCTTGCCGAGCGCGTGATGCAGGATCAGGTCATTCGCCCGCTGATCCAGCTCAACTTCGGCAGCGCGCCCGAACCGCGCTTCGTCTGGGAAGACGAATAGCGACAGGAACCTATTGCCCCTGCATGGAAACTGCAGGGTGGCGATGTATCTGCTGGCGCTCGATCTGGGCACATCGGTGTGCAAGGCGGCGATTCTGTCCGCCCGCTGTGAGATTGTTCAGCTGGAGCAGGCGCCGCTGGAGCTGCACCTGCTGCCGAACGGGGGCGCGGAGCAGAACCCGCACGAGTGGTGGCGCACGCTCACGCAACTGGTACAGCGGCTGGTCGATTCGGCAGGCGTGCCAGTGGAGCAGATTCGCGCCGTCAGCTGCGCCTGCCAGTGGTCCAGCACGGTTGTGATCGATGAAGCGGGCGAGCCGCTGGGCAACGCCATCCTCTGGATGGACACGCGCGGCGCGCCCTATGTGCAGGAGCTGATAGGTGGCTTCCCCGCGTTTGAAGGCTACAGCCTGCGCAAGCTGTTCACATGGGTGCGGCTGACGGGTGGTGCGCCCGCCCGCTCGGGCAAAGACCCCATCGCGCACATTCTCTATCTTCAGCGCGAGCAGCCCGACCGCTATTGCGCGGCGGCGAAGTTCCTGGAACCAGTGGACTATCTCAACTTTCGGCTGAGCGGCGTTCTGTGTACCTCGCCCGAAGCCATCACGCTGCACTGGCTGACCGACAATCGCGATTTGCGGCGCGTGGAGTATCACCCGACGCTGTTGCGCTGGGCAGGGATTGACCGCGCGAAACTGCCCGATATTCGGCGGGGTGGGCGCATCCTCGGTGCGCTCCGCCCGCAGGTGGCGCAGGAGTGGGGGCTTGGTCCTGACACGCAGGTGATTGCGGGCGTGCCCGACATCCACGCGGCGGCGGTCGGCTCCGGCGGTATCGCCGATTATGACCCTCACCTCTACATCGGCACCTCCGCATGGCTCAGCTGCCATGTACCGTTCAAGAAGACCGATTTGCTGCACAATATGGCGTCGCTGCCCGCCGCGCTGCCCGGTCGCTACTTCGTCGCGAACGAGCAGGAGACCGCGGGGATGTGCCTCACCTTCTTGCGCGACCATCTCTTCTTTGCGTCGGACGGTCTGACGGGTGCGGCGCCGCAGGACGCCTATGCGCGTTTTGACGAGCTGGCGGCGCAGGTGCCGGCGGGCAGTGCGGGGTTGCTGTTCACCCCGTGGCTGTATGGCGAGCGCACGCCAGTTGAAGACCATGCCATTCGGGGCGGGTTCCATCATCTGTCGCTCCGGCATCAACGGGCGCACATGGTGCGGGCGGTGCTGGAGGGTGTCGCGCTGAACCTGCGCTGGCTGCTGCCCTATGTGGAGCGGTTCGCGGGTCGGCGGTTCGCGCAGATTCGGGCGATTGGTGGCGGTGCGCGATCCGCGCTCTGGTGCCAGATTCTGGCGGATGTGCTGAACCGCCCGATTGCGCAGATGGAGTTGCCGGTGGCGGCGCCGTTGCGGGGTGTGGGGCTTCTGTGTGCGCTGGAGCTGGGCTGGCTCGCGCCTGATGAAGCTGCGCGATGCCTGCCCGTTCAGCAGCGGTTCCAGCCCGATGCGGCGCGTGCCCGCCTGTATGACGCGCTCTTCCGCGAGTTTCGCGCGCTCTATCGCGCGAACCGCCCCATCCACGCCCGCCTGACCGCCCTCCTGCGGTGAGGAACTTCCTCCTCTTCTTCGGCGTAGCCTGGTAGTCCTCGCTCTGAGGGAACCCCCTCACCCGTACCCTCTCCCCCTGAAGGGGGAGAGGGGGTTGGCGTCTTTTCACTTCCCGGAGGAGAGGGGGTTGGGTGAGCCTGCTCACACATCGTAGTACAGCGCGAACTCGTAGGGGTGCGGGCGCAGAAGGATCTGGTCCACCTCGCGTTTGCGCTTGTACTCCAGATAGGTCTCCAGCAGGTCGGGGGTGAACACGCCGCCTTTGAGCAGGAACTCGTGATCGCTCTCCAGCGCGTCGAGCGCTTCGGAGAGGCTGGCGGGCGTGGTCTTGATGCCGACGCGCTCCTCCGGTGGCAGCTCGTAGAGGTCTTTGTCGATGGGGTCGGGCGGCAGGATGCGGTTCTGGATGCCGTCCAGCCCCGCCATCAGCATCGCCGCGAACGCCAGATAGGGGTTGCAGGAGGGGTCAGGCGCACGGAACTCGATGCGACGCGCCTTCGGGCTGGGTGAATAGGTCGGGATGCGGATGCACGCGCTGCGGTTGCGCTGGCTGTAGACCAGATTGATGGGCGCCTCGTAGCCCGGCACCAGCCGCCGATAGGAGTTGGTGCTGGGCGCGGCGAACGCCAGCACCGCCGGCGCATGATACAGGATGCCGCCGATATAGTAGAGCGCGGTCTCCGACAGCATCGCGTAGCCCCGCTCATCATAGAACAGGTTCTCGCCCGCCTTCCACAGGCTCTGGTGCGTGTGCATGCCGGAGCCGTTATCCTGAAACACGGGCTTGGGCATGAAGGTCACGGTGTAGCCGTTGCGCGCGGCGACATTTTTGACCACATATTTGTAGAGCATCACCTTGTCCGCCATGCGGGTGAGCGTGTCGTAGCGGATGTCGATCTCGGCTTGACCTGCGGCACCGACCTCGTGATGCTGCACTTCGACCTCCACGCCGCACTCGATCAGGGTGAGCATCATCTCGGTGCGCAGGTCCTGCAGGGTGTCGGCGGGCGGCACGGGGAAGTAGCCCCCTTTGAGGCGCATCTTGTGCCCCAGGTTCGGCTTCTCCTCGCGACCCGTGTTCCACTCGGCTTCGTCCGAATCGAGGTAGTAGTAGCCGTAGTTGGGACCCTGCCCGTAGCGCACATCGTTGAAGATGTAGAACTCCACTTCGGGACCGAAGTAGGCGGTGTCGGCGATGCCCGACGCGCGCAGGTACGCCTCCGCCTTGTACGCCACATAGCGCGGGTCGCGCGTGTACCGCTCGCGCGTGATGGGATCGACCACATCGCAGATGAAGCTCACGGTGGGCACCTCGGTGAACGGATCCATAAACACCGTTTCGGGATCGGGCATCAGCAGCATGTCGGAGAGGTTGATAGTCTGAAAGCCGCGGATGGAGGAGCCATCGAAACCGATGCCCTCCTCGAACAGTTCCTCGGTGAGCGCCTCGATGGGCATCGAGAAGTGATGCCACATGCCGAACAGGTCGGTGAACTTGACATCGACGACACGCGCGTCATGCTCTCGCGCGAACTGAATCGCTTCCCTTGGACTCATAGTGACCTCCTGTTTTTGTTAGTGCTGGCACGCGATAGGCGTGCGAACAGGCACTCTGCCGTCGTGCAGAGCGACCATCGAGGCGGCACCGTTGCCGACATAGGGGCGACGGAACAGGGCTAACAGCGGTCTGCATGCGCCGTTGCCATGCAGTGAGGAGCCACTGCTCGCGTCCAATCCTATTATACCCACCCCGCTGACAAAAAAGTCAAGTCGCCGAGAGGGTGTTCGAGAATTCGGGGCGTAATATCGACCTGAGTGAAGCCCCCTCACCCGTACCCTCTCCCCCGCGTGCGGGGGAGAGGGGCTTGGTTTCTCCCTCTCCCCGCTGGGGAGAGGGTCGGGGTGAGGGGCATCCTTGCCTCTGGTTGGATTTTTCGAACAGCCTCAGTCGCTGAGAGACTGTTCAGGAATTCGCTACCTGAACAAGACAGCCTCAGAGGTGGGTTATAATACTCTCTGGTGGAGCCGATTATTGAGCGGTATGCGCCGCGCTTTGTGGTGTTGAGCGGTGTGTCGGTGCTGATCGTGCTGATGGCGTGGCTGGGCATCGGGCTGCGGCTGGTGGAGCGACGCCAGCATCCCAACCCGCTCAGCCAGACCACCGAAGGCTATTTGCGCGCGTGCCAGTACCAGCTGGTGGCGTGGCGGTCGTGGAGCGCGGCGACTCTCAGGGAGGCGGCACAGCTCAATCGCCCTGTCGCCGTCGATATGGGCGCGTTCTGGTCCGGGCAGTGCGCCCGACTGGGGCAGGAGCTGTATCAGGATTCGGGCATTGCCGATATTCTGAAGCGCGAGTTTGTGCCTGTGAAGCTCGATTCGGACGCCTCGCCCAAACGCGCCCGCACGCTGCGTATGGTCGCCGAGGTTCTCAATCTCCCCTATCGGCAGCCGTTGCTGGTGCTTTTCACGCCCGACGGCAAGCCGTTCGCGGCGGCGACTCCAGAGACCCGCGCCGAGCTGACACGCCTGCTGGAGCAGGTGAGCCTCGCCTATCGGAACGCGCCGAACGAGGTGCAGGCAACTGCGCAACGGCTGGAGCAGGCGTTGCTCGCCCGCTATGTGCGCGCGGCGACGCCCGCGCCGCTCACTCTCCAGACCGCGCATGCGCTGAACGCCCAGCTGCTTGATACCCTGCTGAAAAACGAGCCAGCCGACTGGAGCCAGCCGCAACCTTACTGGCTGAATCAGACCGAGTGGCTGTTGAGCCTGGCGGAGGGGGGCGACCCGCATGCGCGCGCGATGCTGCTCAAGCGCCTGCGCTCGCTCCAGCAAAGCCCGCTCTGGGACGGGCAGCGGGGTGGCTTTCACACGCTGCTGGAGGGGCTGAACGCGGAGGGTCAGCCGCTGGGCGGCAAGCGCCTGACGGAGAACGCACGCCTGTTGAGCCTGTACGCGCGTGCCAGCCGATTCGCGCCCGATTTGCGCCTGACGGCAGATCGGTTGCTCGATTTTCTGCGCCATCAGCTCTATCAGGAGCGTCCGCCGGGCTTCCGCGCCAGTGTGGCGCCGTCCCGGCGCGCTTCACCGGTTGGTCAATCGCTGCCCGTCCCCGAAGTCGACACCACACTCTATGCGGACGGCAACGCGCTGACGGTTCTCGCCCTGCTGGACTATTCGAGCGTCGCGCCGCCCGATTCGGAGCCGTCGGGCTGGGCACAAGCGACTGCCCCGCGCGTGCTGGAGACTCTGCGCGGGTTGCGCACGGTTCAGGGCGACCTCTATCACTCCTCGCGCCGTCAGGTCTCCGACTGGTTGCCCGATCTGGCGCTGGTGGCGCGGGCGGCGAGCCGATTGTATCAGGCACAGCGTTCCGAGCGTGCCCTGCAGTTTGCCCGCCAGCTGCTCACGCTCATCGAAACCCGCTATCATGACCCGACAGGTGGCTACTATGATATTTCGGAGGGCAAGCGCTGGGCGAGCTGGACGCTGATACCGACGCGCGTCTCGGAAGATGGTGAGCTGCCCGCCGATAACGTGCTGGTCGCGCTGGCGCAGGTTGAGTTTGCGCGTGCGCTTCAGCAGCGCGGGCTGCCCGGTGACGATGCTGATGCCCGCCTCTATCTTCAGCGTGCCCGTCAAACGGTGCAGGTGATGCTGGGCGATCGCGCCAGCATCCCCGAACGCTTCACGGGCTGCGCCATCGCCATCAGCGCGCTTCAGGTATTCTAAGGGTCATCTGAGTTTTGAGGAGAAGCGATGGAGATTGTGATACTTGGCACGGCAGCAGCGGAGGGGATACCTGCGCTCGGCTGCGACTGCAGGGTGTGCCACACGGCACGCGAGCGCGGCGGCAAAAACATCCGCTCACGCTCCGGCGCACTCATCGACCATACGCTCAAAATCGACTTCGGTCCCGACACGCTCTATCACATTCATCGTGAACGGCTGAACCCGACCGACTGGCGATGGCTGGTCTTCACTCACTCGCACCATGACCACTGCGCAGGTGAGGAGCTGCAATATCTTTTGCCGGGCTTCGCGCCGCCCGAAACGGCTCGCAACCTGAACATCTTCGGCAACGCGGCGGTCAAAGCGAAGGTGGAAGGCGTCGTCAGTTATACGGGGCTGCGCCTCGAGTGCAACCTCATTCGTGCCTTCGAAACCTGTGCGCTGGGTGAATATACGCTCACTCCTATTCGCGCCACGCACTTCACGGAGGTGCCTGACGAGGAGGTGCTGAATCTGGTTATCGAGCGCAACGGGCGGCGTCTGCTCTACGCCTGCGATACGGGCTGGTACCCGCCTGAAACATGGGATTTCCTGACGGGCGTCGCGCTCGATCTGGCGATTCTGGAGTGCAGTTTCGGCTTCCTGCCCAGCGACTATAGCGGGCATCTCGATATTGAGAAGTGCGTCCAGATGGTGAACGAGTTGCGCAAGCAGGGCACGCTCCGAGCCGATTCGCGCGTGGTGCTGACCCACTTCTCCCATAACGGTGGCGCGCTGCACGAGGAGCTGGAGGCGCGCGCCACGCCATACGGCATCGAGATCGGCTGGGATGGCATGCGTATCGACCTGTAGCGTGGCGGTACATGTGCGCGGCTCTACCGTCTAATGAAGATGGAGGCGATAATCGATCGATGATGAAGCCAATCTGTACCGAATGGGAAGAGCGATTGAGTTTGTATGTGGACGGTCTGCTGAACCCGTTTGACGAGAACGCGGTGGAGGCACATCTATCGCGTTGTGAGGCGTGTCGTCAGGCGGTGGCGTTGTGGCGTGAAGTGGGTCAGACGGTTCGTCGCCTGCCGCGCGTGCTGCCGCCGCCCGATTTGCGGGCGCGCATCCTTGTCAGTACCACGCGCAAGCCCGGTCTTCTCCAGCGTCTGCGGCTGGGCTGGTGGTCGCTCGCGCCTGCGGTCGCGGCAGGGCTGATGCTGGCGTGGTGGACACTGCCCCGCACGCCCGTGCAGCCGGTGCCCGCCTCACATTCGTCGTGGGAAGTGCCCTCAGGGGGTCCTGCAGAGGCGATGAATGAGTCTCCCTCGGAGCCGCCCGCGCACATGGAGGTCGCGCGTCGCCCCGCTGATAGGGACACACCCATCGTGATTGTGGTGCAGCCGGCGTCGGCGCCGCGCTGGCAGGCAGCCCAACCGCGCTGGGTCGCTGCCCCGCGCGCGCCTGCCCCGCAATCGAACTCACCCGCTAACGGCGAACCTATCGCGCTCGCGACCCCGCGGGACACCACGCCCGTTAACAGCAACGCGCCCGCGCTCGTCACCGCGATTGCTGATCTGCCAGTGGAGACGCCTGCGCCCAGCGAGCCTGACACAGCGGGTTCCCAGGAACCCACCACGCCCGGCTCAGAGAAGACCCCGCACACTGCTCAGCCGGCTGTCGGCGCCACACCGGGCGCCCTCAGCCAGTGGTCGGAACAGTTCAATCGCCAGCTGCAGCGCGAAAACCGCCTTCTGCGTCAGCAGGCTCTATCGCGCCGACAGCGCGACTCGCGCTTCTTTGTGCCCATTCTTTCGTGGAATATTAAGTAGTCGCTTTTTACAGGTTGCACCCGCCCCCAGAGGCGGATGAAGGTCGCAACATCACCCTGCGTTATCAAAGGAAGTGATGCCGATTGGCTAAACGGTGGTGGTTCGGCGCTGTTCTGATTGGAACGGTGCCGCTGGTGTGGGCGCAAGCACCGCTCCCGCTCAGCGGTGCGGGTGGTGCAGCTCGCGCTGTGTTCGCGCCGAAGCCCTCCAACCCTGGCCAAGCCGCTGCCGATCTACTGCCTGGCAACGGCACGCGCGGTGGGTATCTGCTGCGCTATGCGCCCGTTGTGCCCGATTCCGAGAGCGTCTATGTGGACGGCAAACGCCTCACACGCGATGTGGACTACTGGATCGATTACAGCAGCGGCAATCTGGCGTTTGCGCAGCCTGTGCGACGCCTCTCCTCCATTCAGGTGTACTATCGCTATGAACCGAACGGTCGGCGCGAAGGCTCGATTGGCGCTCTGCCCATCTTCACGCTCTCGCTGGGCGCGCAGGGCAGCCTGAGCGTGTTGCTTGCGCCCGATCGCGCTGAAACGGCTCCCGATGGCGCGTCCTATCGGCTCAGCGCGTACGGCTTGCAGAACGCCCTGCGTCTCGGTCCCACCACCACGCTCAGTGGCTACTTTTTCATCGGCGCCCGCCAGCAACTGCACAACCGCGACCTGCAAGCCGGCACGGGAATCACGCCCACCCCCGCATCCAACCAGACGCCCACCGAACGCAGTCAGCTCATCTTTCAAACGCTCCAGATGCAGGCGGGCAGCCTGCGCCTGCAGGCGAGCTATCAGGATGTCGGCAAGACCTTCAGCGCCCAGCAGATGCTCGGCGCGCCGTCGGGACTCGACGCGAACCTGCTGCAACTCTGGGAGAAACAGCGCGGACTGAAACGCCTCGACTACACGCTCGGACTGTCCCTTTTCAGGGGCAACACCGTCGAGTTCAGCCGTCTCAACATTCAGGATGATAATGGCAGCGTCGAGCGCCAGTCCCTCAAATTCCAGAGCCAGCGGCTGAACCTGAGCTGGCAACGCACCGAGCCAGAGCGGAACTTCCAGCGATACAAGGACCTTGTGGATTCGGAGGCGCCGAACTGGCAGCGCGAGCGCGGCATCCAGCGCGAGATGCTGGAAGGCAGCCTGACGCTCGCACCCAACCGCACGCTCAATCTGTCCCGATTGACCCTCACCGAAGGCACAGGACGCATCGAACGCGCTCGCTACGGACTTGATCTGCTCTGGCTCAAGCTGGATCGGCTGGAGCAGCGCATCAGCCCGGAGTTCCAGCGGTTCGGCGATCTCGGTGATGGCGAGAAGGGCGATTGGGCGCGCGAAGTGGGGCTGCGACGCGCGATGACCGCCGTCCAGCTGACACCGAAAGGGCTGAACGCGACGGCGAGCGACCTGCGCATCGAATCGCCCACAGGCGCACTGGAGTGGCAGCGCATCGCGGTGAAAACCGATGCCCTCACCGTCGAGCAGAGCCATCGCGCGGTTGACCCGCAGTTCGGTCGTCTGCAGAGCCTCGCCCCGCAGGAGCTTCAGGCGATGGCGCAGGAGACGCGCCAGTTCCACGACCCCGCAAACAGCCAGCCGCTCAAACCTGAAGAGGTTCAGCAGTCGCTGCAGGAGGCAGGGCTGGAGCGCACCTTCCAGAAAGCCGAACTGCAGCCCCACAAAGACCTGCAGCTGCAGGTGAAGCACTTCGAGATTGCCGATCGGGGTGGTGAGGGCAATGTGGAAGGCGTGCAGTATCAGCTCAAGACGCCCTCGTTGCAGGTGCGCCTTGCAGAGCGCACGATTGCACCCCAGTTCACTCGCCTGCGCGATCTGGCGCCGATTGAGCAGATGCTGTTCCGTAATGAGCAGGGCATTCGCCGCTCCGACTGGGACGCCGCGCTCATCACCCCACGGCTGGGGCTTGCCACCGCTCACACCCAGATCCGTGCCATCGGCGCAGGACTGCAACGCCAGAGCTATCGCCTCATTCATCCGCAGCTGGAGCTGAGCTACAATCGTCGTCAGGTGGATGCCGACTTCGCCCGCGCCCACGACTTAGCCGACCCGGAACGCGACCTGTTCGCCCAGCTGCGCGGCTTCGAGCAGTATGACTGGAACCTGCGCCTGAAACCCGCACGCACCCTGCAGATTGAGACCCTGCTGTTCAACGCCGAGAACCCCGCTGAGCGCATCGGCAATCGTCGCCAGCGGTGGCGCGTCATGTGGCAGCCCTCACGCAACCTCACGCTCGGACGCCAGCAGGAGAAGTATCGCTCCCAGCAACAGGTGAGCGACCTCTATCACGACGAGTATGAGCGCAGCGACCTGCAGTACACGCTCCGATTCGGCACGCTGAACGCCTATCAGGAGCGGCGGCAGATTGGCGGCACGCTCGCGAACCCGCTCTATCAATACACCGACTACTATCGGTTCCAGAGCCGCGAGCTGAAGCGTTTAAACTTCGGGGTTGAGGAGCGCCGCACACGCGCGGTGGGCGCCGTCAGCGAGCGGTTCCAGCTCTATCAGGCAGACTACACGCTTAACTCGCGCCTGAAACTCACCTTCGCGCACGCGCAAGCCGAGCGCGAGGGCGCACCCGACGAGAGTGGACAGCAGCTCGGACTGGAGTACCAGCTGCGTCCGGGCACCACGCTCACCTTCGCCGAATCGCGCACCGCGAAAGAGGGCGCCAACGGCACGCGAACCCTCTCCGCAGGGCTGACCCAGGCGGCATGGGGCGTGCTGACCGTCGGCGGCACCTACCAGGAATGGCGTATCGACCGCACGCAGACCAAAGCCCAGAGCCAGGTCATCATCCAGAGCGCACGCCCCTTCAACTGGCTGTTCCTCAAGGGGCTGCAGTTCGACTTCCGCTACGGCGCGTTAGCCGACCGCGGACTGTGGCAGCAGGAGAATAAGCACTTCACCATGCAGGCGACTGCGTTCGGGCACACGCTCAAGGGCGGCTATGTCGGTCTCTATGTGCCCGCGCAGGGACGCGCCATCGACCGCTACTACCAGATCGAATCACCTGCGCAGGGCGCCCTGCGCTACAACCTGCTCTATAAAGTGCGCACCTATCAGGATGGGCGCCTGTTTCTTATCCGCCAGTATCATCTGGAATATAAGCTCCATCAGAAACTGAGCCTTGTTCACGATTTTCAGACCCATCCTGAACAGGGCAACCCGAATGTGGTGCTGGGGTCGATTCTGCAGCCGACGGGCTTTTCGGCGTGGGCGCTGGAGTGGACGCTCAAGCCGCGCGTTTCGCTCAAGGGCGACTATCGCATCGAATGGAACGAGCAGCAGGGTCGGCGCATCCGCCGCGGCGGGCTGACCCTCACAGGCAATCAGACCGACGGCGTGAGCTACGCCGTCGGCTACCGAATCGATTCGGAGCTGTTCAACAACCGCAAGACCACCGCCCACACCTTCTACCTCTCCACCGAGCACAAGATCGACGCCGACCGCTACCTGATGCTGGGGATTCAGTGGACGCACTACGAGCATCGCGCCGACCGCACTGTTCGGCGCGACCAGCCGCGCCTCGTGCTGGAACTCAAGCAGGTGTTTTGAGAGAAGGGGTACTCTTTAGAGGGATGGCGAAGGTCGCACTCTTTCTGTCCCATCTCCAGGGTGGGGGCGCGGAGCGCGTGCTGGTCACGCTCGCCAACCAGTTTGCCGCTTGCGGGCACGCGGTGGACTTCATTCTGGCGCAGCGTCAGGGGGTCTACCTGAAGGAGCTGTCGCCGCAGGTGAACCTGGTTGATCTGGGCGCACGGCGCATGGCGCTCGCCCTGATGCCCCTGACGCGCTACCTCCGTCAACAGCATCCCGCTGGCATCCTGTCGAGCCTGCCCTATCCGAACATGGTGAGCATCCTCGCGGCGCGACTGGCACGGTTCGAAGGCAGCGTGGTTGTGCGCGAGGCGAATACGCCCTCCTATCGCACGCGCGAAGCCAGCCTGCTCAAAGACCGCCTGCTGGAACCGCTGATTGTGCGGTACGGCTACCGCTACGCCGATTGGGTGGTGGCGGTCTCGCGGGGCGTGCTGCACGACTTACAGCATCGCGCCCGCCTGCCAGCCGGGCGACTGGCGCTGATTTACAACCCCGCCTATACGCGGCGCGTGCTGGAGTTGCGCGAGCAACCCGTCGAGCATCCCTGGTTCGCGCCCGATCAGCCCCCCGTGGTGTTGAGCGTCGGGCGACTGGACCCCCAGAAAGATTTTGAGACGCTATTGAAGGCATTTGCGCAGGTGCGCTCCCAGCGAGCGGTGCGCCTGATGGTGCTCGGTGAGGGTCCCCTGCGCCCGCAGCTGGAATCGCTTGCCCAACAGCTGGGCATCGCCGATTCGGTGAGCCTGCCGGGCTTCGTGGAGAACCCGTTCGCCTATATGCGGCGGGCGGCGCTATTCGTGCTATCGTCCCGCTTCGAGGGCTTCCCGAATGTGCTGGTGCAGGCGCTGGCGTGTGGCTGCCCCGTGGTCAGCACCGATTGCCTTAGCGGACCTGCCGAGATTCTGGATGGTGGTCGCTACGGGCATCTGGTGCCCGTGGGCGATGCGGACGCGCTGGCGCGGGCGATGCTGCGCGTGCTGGACGGCGACGCTCCCCGCGCTCCCGAAGAGTGGCTCATGCAGTTTGACGAAGAGCGCGTCGCCCAGCAGTACCTGAAACTGCTATTGAACCAACCATGAATGGAGGAGGGCAACATCACGGCTGAGCCGACCGAAGTGCCGCACAGCAGGTATAATCGTGCCATGCTGAAAGCGCCTGTGCGAACGGAGACCGTCCGCTTCGAGTCAATCGCCGAGAAGGTGCTGAACGGCGAGCGATTGAGCTTCGAAGAGGGCGTCGCGCTGTTTCATCATCCGAGCCTGCCCGAACTCAGCGCCCTCGCCCACCATGTGCGCATGCGCAAAAATCCCCATCCCTATGTGACCTATGTGATCGGGCGCATCATCAACTACACGAATGTGTGCTGGGTGCGCTGCAAGTTCTGCTCCTTCTATCGCCCGCCCAGACACAGCGAGGGCTACCTGCTGACCGACGAACAGATTCTGCAAAAAATCGACGAGCTGGTTCAGCAGGGCGGCGTGGAGGTACTGATACAGGGCGGGCTGAACCCCAAACTGAAGATCGACTATTTTGAGCGGCTGTTTCGGCTCATCAAACAGCACTATCCGCAGGTGATTATTCACGGGCTATCGCCCGCCGAAATCCTCTATATCGCCCATATCTCGCGCCTGAGCGTGCGCGACTGCCTGATCCGCCTCAAGGAAGCGGGAATGAACTCGGTGCCAGGCGCGGGCGGCGAGATTCTGGTCGACCGCGTGCGTCAGGCGATTGCTCCCTACAAAGACAGCACGCAGGAATGGCTCGATTTCATGCGCGAGGTGCATCAGCTGGGCATGCGCAGCTCCGCCAGCATGATGTTCGGACATGTGGAGACGCTGGCAGAGCGCGTGGAGCATCTGGTTCGCCTGCGCGAGCTGCAGGACGAAACGGGTGGCTTCACCGCCTTCATCTGCTGGAACTTCCAGCCTGAAGGCACCGAGCTGAGCCACATCCCCAAAGCAACCGCTTATGATTATCTGCGCACCGTCGCCGTCGCCCGCCTGATGCTGGACAACTTCGACCACCTGCAAGCCAGCATCCTCACGCAGGGCCCCAAAATCGCCCAGATTGCCCTGCGCTACGGCGTCGACGATATGGGTTCCACCATGATCGAGGAGAATGTGGTCTCCGCGCAGGGCACCAAGTTCATCCTGAACGCGCAGGAGATCGAACGGCTGATTATCGACGCGGGCTTTATTCCCAAAAAGCGCAACACGCGCTACGAGATTCTGGATTGAGAGGTGAAACGCGATGCGAGCGCAGTGGGCACTGATCGGGCTTCTGGGCTTTGTGATTGGCTGGGCGAACCAGCAGCCGTTGCTCAATCACCAGCGGATGACGGAGCTGTTCATCCAGCTGGTGCAGATTGACAGTGGTTCCGAGAACGAGGCGGAGATTTGCGCCTTTGTGGCGGAGCGCCTGCGCCAGCTGGGCGCCGAGAGCGTGACGATTGACGAGGCGAGCAAGCAGATAGGTGGTACGGGCGGCAATGTGTTCGCGCGATTCAAAGGCACGCTGAACGCGCCCCCGCTGCTGCTGAACGCCCATCTGGATACCGTGTCGCCCACGAAAGGCATCAAAATCGTGCGCACCGCCACCGACATCAAAACCGACGGCAGCACCATTCTGGGCGCGGATGATAAGGCGGGTGTCGCAATTATTCTGGAAGTGCTGCAGACGCTTAAAGAGCGCAACCTGCCCCATCCGCCGCTGGAGGTGGTCTTCACCATTCGCGAGGAGAAGGGCTTGTTAGGCGCCAAAGCCTTCGACACGAGCCTGCTCAACGCGAAATATGGGCTGGTGGTGGACGGGCGTGAAGTGCCCACCGACCTGTTTATTCAATCGCCCACGCACTGGCAGTTCGAAGTGATTTTTCATGGCAGGGCAGCGCACGCGGGCGCGGAACCCGAAAAGGGGCGCAACGCCATTCAGATGGCTGCCAGAGCGATTGCCCAGATGCAGTGGGGACGGCTCGATGCCGAGACCACCGCGAATGTGGGCGTGATCGAGGGCGGTCAGGCGATGAATATTGTGCCCGATAAGGCGCGGCTGGTGGGCGAGTTCCGTAGTTTCGACCCGAAGCGCGTCGAAGCGCTGGCGAACCGCTGGCGCGAAATCTGCGAGCGTGTCGCCAGCGAGCATGAGGGGCGTGTGGAGGTCAAACTCACCAGGACCTTCGACGCCGTACGGATTGACCCCAACTCACCCGTGGTCAAAGCCGCCGTCGCCGCGCTGAAGGAGCTGGGCATTCAGGCGAACCTCACGCGCACAGGCGGCGGCTCCGACGCCAATGTGTTCGCGGGCAGGGGCATCCAGTGCATCCTGTTCCCCACTGGCGGCGAAGCGATTCACACCCCGCAGGAGCGACTGATTCTCGCCCACTTTTACACCTGCGGTGAAGCGGTGCTGCGCACGGTGCTGAACTGGGCGAAGAGCCACGCCACCACCCTCCCCGCCAAAAAGGCGGTCGCCCAGCCCGCCACAGGCGTGTCAGATTGAGGGCATAGTTAGGACATGGCTCCGGGCGATTTCATTGCACAAAGACCACGCGCAGTTCGTTCAGGAACCCATGCTGGCGGTTTGCTTCCAGCAAACGCTCGGCGTCTTCGTTCGTAATCACAGGGTCGGTTAGCGCAGCACCTGCAACCCCTGTTGCTCGAATCACCAGTGGATTATTGCCGATGCGTTCCACAATCTCTGGCGATCCGAGAAGGTCTGGCTGACGGCTGTCCACATACACAACGATGCCATGCTGGATTACGAAGTCGGGATCCACCTGCACCGTGCCCCACACTTCGCTGCCATCGGCACGCCGTATTTTGGGCGCCATACTGCGCCGCAGGTTTAGCCCGCGACAATCCACCACCAGTCCCGTGTAAGGCTTGCCGCTGATATTGTAGCGTAGCGACACCACTTCAAATGCAGCCATTCGCACGGCTTTAACCAGTTGCCCGACATTGTTCGGGTCTACGGTGAACAATGCGAACACAATCTGGGCTGACGGATTGGCCTGGGGTGTCATGGGGTTGGCGGGCACAGTCAACGCTGTGTTCCTGTACAGGCGAGGGGTGGCAAAGACACAGCCACTGAGAACCTCGTTCACAAAGTCGCCCCCAACCTGCTGAAAGGACAGCGTTTGCTTTCCTCTCAGCGAAATGGCAACCCACTCTGGCTTGTCCCCATAGCGGACCGTCTTCTGCCAGACCTGCTCGCCGTCGACCTCGATAGATACGGTTGCAGTCCTGCAGTCCGTCCACGCATCGGGGATGCCTACCCAGACTTCGAGGCGATCCCAACCGCGCACATCAAAAACCACAAAGTTGCTCTTATGGTATAACCGACCAAAGCCGTCGAATGCCTGACCCCGAATGCTGATGGTGTCGGAATCGTAGAGCCAGCCACCTGCAAGAACCCTGACCTCCTCGCGTCGCAGTATCGCCATGCCAGATTCAAGGGTGGATGGTTGGGTCTGCAAGCCGTTCACGCTTGCCAGATACGATGAACCTGTTGCCATCCAAGGCAGAGCCGTCACAATCACTGATCCAGAAGCAGCTATCGCTACTCCGGAATGGCTGAGAACCGCCATCACAATCGCCAGTGTTCCTTTGTAACGCATTGCGTTCACCTCCTCTAACTGCAACCTGTACGGCACAGTTTCTGCCTTCATGATAGTCCAGAGTAATCCCTCCTGTGAAGGGTTTTTCTTCTGACGGGGAATGTACGACTGTAAAGATTTCTGGACAGGCTTGCGCTTATAGGGCGACAAAACGCTCACTCCCCATAGGAGAGAGGAAAACCGCTTCCTGTCGGGTATAATCACGGTAGACAATTCTCTACTATGGAGGCAGGAATGACCGATAAGCAGAAGGCGTTAGAGGCAGTCATTGCGCAGGTGGAGCGGCAGTTTGGCAAGGGCAGCGTGATGCGACTGGGCGAAGCCGCACGCCTGCAGGTGGAGGCGATCCCCACGGGCAGCGCCACCCTCGATATGGCGCTGGGCGTGGGCGGTATCCCGCGCGGACGCATCACCGAAATCTACGGCACCGAATCGTCGGGCAAAACCACACTCGCCCTGCACATTATCGCCGAAGCGCAAAAGCGGGGTGGGAACGCGCTGTTCGTGGACGCCGAACACGCGCTGGACCCCGACTACGCCCGTGCCATCGGCGTCGATGTGGATCGGCTCTATATTTCGCAGCCGTCCACTGGCGACGAAGCGCTGGAGATTATGGACACGCTGATTCGAAGTGGCGCGTTCGATGTGGCGGTTCTCGACTCGGTCGCCGCACTGATGCCCCGTCAGGAGCTGGAGGGCGATATTGGCGATGTCACGGTGGGCGCGCAGGCGCGGCTGATGTCGCAGGCGCTGCGCAAGCTGGGCGGCTCCGCTGCCAAGACCAACACCGCCGTCGTGTTCGTGAACCAGATTCGCGAAAAGGTCGGTGTGATGTACGGCAACCCCGAAACGACGCCGGGCGGGCGCGCACTCAAGTTCTGGGCGTCGGTGCGACTGGAGGTGCGCCGCGTGGACAACATCAAGCAGGGCAACGAGGTGATTGGCGTGCGCACGCGCGTGAAGGTGGTCAAGAACAAGGTCGCGCCGCCGTTCCGTCAGGCAGAGTTCGACATCATCTTCGGCAAGGGTATCTCGCGCGTGGGCGACCTGCTCGATCTCGCGCTCAATCTCGGCATCGTCCAGAAGTCGGGCACATGGTTCAACTTCGGCGAGACCCGGCTGGGTCAGGGGCGCGAGAACGCGCGTGCCTTTCTGGAAGAGAACCCCGATGTGCTGAACGCGATTGAGCAGCAGGTGCGCACGGCGATGGGTCAGCCAGCGCCCGGCGTCGCGCTCGTCACCGCCGAAGAGGTGGAGGTGGTCGAATAGGGGTTCGATAACCCTTGAACTGGCTCTGGTGCTGGCTCTGACAGGGGGTGCCCCGGCTCTTGATGAGCAACCGCTTCCCACCAGATGCTCTGGCGATTGTAGCCGAAACTTTTTCGGTGCGATTTCGTCAGGTAAACTACAGAGGGGCGATTCGTTATGTCGGAGCGGCGACCGTCGGTACAGCGGGAGTACCAGCAGCAGATTCTGCTGCGCTGGATCACCACCGTCACTTACCGCATGATCTCGGTGGGCGCGATCCTGTTCGTGATTGGGCTTGCTTACCTGTTTTACGCGCTCTTTGCGCTGGGGAATCAGAGCGGCTATAGCGCCAGCGATGTCGCCCGCATTCAGGGCAACCTGACGCTGTTCGGGCGGCTGGCGCTGATCGGCGCTGGCATGGTCGTGATTGGGCTTGCCTGGAACTATCTGGAGGAGGAGGTCGTCGGCTTCATTCTGGTGCTGCTCGCGCTCTTCTTCTACTGGGGGCTGCCCTTCCTGCTGGGGCAGATTGGCACCCTGCCGACACCCAACTCGTTGCAGGGGTTCGCGCTGAACCAGCTTCGCAACCTGATGTGGGTGCTGTTCCCGCCTGGCATTATTCTGGTGGTGTTTGTGGGGATTGCGCAGGGCATTCGTCGCCTGCGCTATGGCGCCGCGCTGGATCAGACGCTCAAGCTCGGTTCGGGCGTGAGCAGGCAGGAGGTCCAGCAACGCTTTCTGGGCAAATGCTGGCAGTTGCCGTTCTGCCGGGACTATGTGCGCCAGCGCTGCCCGATTTACCATGCGCGGCGCACCTGCTGGCGCGAGGGCGTCGGCTGTATGTGCGAGGAGAAGACCATCGTGATGGCGCTCCAGAATGTGCGCCTGAGCGATGACCCCGCCAAAAACGCCCGATATATCCCGCATAACAAGACGCTGACAAAAGCGGAGCTGCGCGCCCGCTGCGCCGAGTGCGTCATCTATAACGAGCATCAGCGCCAGAAGTATCAGCTGTTCGCGCCGCTCACGGTCGGCACGATTATCGGCATCGCCTACTTCTTCCGGGCGCCGCTGCAGGAGAAGGTGTTCAACCTGCTGTCGCTGCTGGATCAGCTGCTGGCGCGTTTCACGCTGATGCCCTCAGAGGCGCAGAAAGGCGTGCTGGAGGCGGCTGCCCGCGCGAATGAGACCGCCGCACTGATTCTCTACATCTCCCTGACCATCGTGGTGCTGAGCTACGCGCTGCGAATTGTGGAGACGGTGATTTTCAAATGGAAGCTCTGACGGAGTGGCTGGAGCAGCTGGAGCGCCTGGCACAGCTGATGAGCCAGCGGGGCCTATCGAGGCTGGAGGTGCGCGTGGACGGGGCGCAGGTGCGCCTGAGCCGTGCCCAATCGACGACCGTGTCCTATCATGAGGAGCCGATGCCACCCCTCTTCCTGGCAGGCTATACGGAACCGACACCCGCCGAACCTGACGAGCCGTCCAGCAGCTGGCAACCGCCAGTGCCCATCGAGGTTCGCTCGCCAATGGTCGGCTACTGCACGCTGATGTCGATAGAGCCGGGTGCGCGCGTGGAGCGGGGTCAGCCCCTCGCCACGGTGGAGGTGCTGGGCATCCCGAACGAAGTGCCCGCGCCCGTCACCGGCACTCTGCTGAGCTGGCAAATCGAAAATGGTGCCCCCGTCGAATACGGGCAGCCGATAGCGCTCATCCAGCCCCTGACCGAAGAGAACCCTGAATAAACAACCGCTGGCAGCATGAGCTACCAGCGGTTGGACTGTAGGGAAGTGCGCCAGCTCCTACTGGCAGGGATAGTCTTCCGAGTCAGTAATGGCGGTGCCGGGCACGCCGTGCAGGTCGTTGTAGGGTTGCTGCGGTGTGGACGGCACAGCTTCAAGCCCCGACTCGTTTGCCACCAGCGGGATGTCCGTGCGCCAGCTATAGTAGGTTCGGCGCGGCGCCCCGGAGGGGGTTGGATACTGCTTCGCGATGTCGTTCACCGCTGCATAGCGGAACCACTTCGCGTGCCCATCCACAAAGTTGATGACCAGCCCCTCGCTGTGGCGTGCATAGCCCAGAAACAGGCTGAACGGCAGCGTCTGCTGCAGGCTCTTGACATAGCCGTCGAACAGCATGATAGTATCAACGGGCGCTTCGACCGCCGCCAGTGCGGTGACGGGCGTGTAGCGGTTCAGCCCTGTGCCACAGAAGTTCTCGCCGAACAGCCCCAGATTGGGCGCATAGCCCGTGTAGCGGAAGGTGCCACCGTACCGAATGCCCAGTGCCGACAGCCGTGCCTGCCAGTCGATGCCCGGGCGATAGCTGGGGCAGATGAAGATGTCGGTGTTCTTCAGGTACGGTGCAATCGCGTCATACACGGTGATCAGCGCCACCTGGTTCGACGCATCACGCCCGAAGTACGCGCTCATCGGCATGCGCTCGTCATAGTCCTGCGTGTACATCAGCACGCCCGTTGCAATCTGCTTCATATTGCTGGTGCATTGCGTCTGGCGTGCCTTCTCTCGTGCCTGTGCAAACACAGGGAACAGAATCGCTGCCAGGATCGCGATAATCGCAATCACCACCAGCAGCTCAATCAGCGTAAAGCCCTTACGACCATAGTAACCCATCGGTTGACTCATACCTCCTCCGATTGTGTTGTGATGCCCCCGAATCGAACAGGCAGCCCCCCATGGGGAGGCTACCTTCTCGGGAGCTTGACTCTATTATACCCAACCCGGAGAGCATTCTGCAGCAGCTCCAGCCTGGAGCCGCGACCCTGGCAATCAGCCCGCATGGGAGTTCATCAGCAACGTGGGTCGCATCGCAGGTCCCGCGCGCCATGTTCGGCAGAGGAAGGTATACTGTTATTATCAGCGGTTCAGGAGGTTGCGAACGCGATGGACACAACGGGATTGATATTCGGGCTGGTGTGCATCGGTGGCGGCGCGCTGCTCCTGCTGATTCTTTTCATGGCGATGTACAACTCGCTGATTGCTAAAAAGAATCAGGTGGACTACGCCTACAGCGGCATCGATGTTCAGCTCAAAAAGCGTCACGATTTGATTCCCAATCTGGTCGCGACGGTGCGCCAGTATATGGAGCATGAGCGCGAGCTGCTGGAGCGCATCACGGCGCTGCGGGCGCGGGCGGTTTCACCCGATTTGCCCGAAGGCGAGCGCATGCAGGTCGAAGCCGCGCTGTCGGGCGCCCTGCGCAGCCTGATGGTCGCCGTCGAGAACTATCCGAACCTGAAAGCGAACGAGAACTTCCTGCATCTGCAGGCGTCGCTGAACGAGATAGAGGAGCAGCTCGCCGCTGCCCGCCGTGCCTATAACGCCGCCGTCACCGACTACAATAACGCCATCGAGATGTTCCCGACGAACTTCGTGGCGTCGATAATGGGGCTGTCGCGACGAGCCGTGTTCGAAGCGGAAGCTGCCGAGCGCGCGACACCCGATGTCGCCCAGCTGTTCCAGCAATGAGCGCACCCGCAGGCGATTGGGATCAGCACTATCGCGAGCTGGAGCCGATACTGCGCGCGCTGGAGGAGGAGCGCCAGCAGCGCACGGCACGCTTCGGGCAGATCACGCTCTGGAGCGTTCTCATCGGCGGGCTGCTGAGCCTGGCGCTGGCGGCGTTCGCCAGCCCGGAGCTGGGCATCTTCGCCTTTGCCCCGCTCGGTGTCGCCCTCGTTGTGATCCTCGCCAGCTACGCCGCCATCACAAGCGACTGGTCGAAACTGTTCAAGTGGCGCGTGATTAGCCAGCTGGTGAAGTTCATCAGCCCCGACCTCGAATACCTGCCAGAACAATTCATCAGCGAAGCCGAGTTCAATCAAAGCATGCTGTTCCAGCGGGAGCCAGACCGCTATCGGGGCGAAGACCTGATCCAGGGCAAAGTCGGTCAGACCGCCATCCGCCTGTCGGAGGTGCATGCCGAATATAAGGTGGAACATTACGACTCAAAGGGCAACCGCTACACGACCTGGCACACGCTGTTTCGCGGGCTGTTCATTATCGCCGATTTCAACAAGCACTTCAACGGCATCACGCTGGTGCTGCCCGATACTGAAGAGGGGCTGCTGGGCTGGCTGGGTCAAACGCTCCAGAGCTGGAGCGCCAGGCTCGGCATGCAACCGGGCGAGCTGGTCAAACTGGAAGACCCGGAGTTCGAGCGGGCGTTCAAGGTCTATTCCACCGACCAGATAGAGGCGCGTTATATCCTGACGCCGAGCCTGATGGCGCGCATCCTGCGCTTTCGGGAGTTGACCCGCAGCGAGATACGGCTCGCCTTCATCGCCTCGCAGCTGTATCTTGCGATCCCGACCACCCATGATTACTTTGAGGCGCCGTCGGTGTTCGCGCCGACAGGCATTTTGCTCAAGCCGGAAACGATTGGCAGGTACCTGCACGAGCTGCAGTTCGCGCTGGCAGTGGTGGACGAGCTGAACCTGAACACGCGCATCTGGACGAAGCGATAGGCGGGTTCAGCCCAGTCGCTCCAGCAGGGCGCGACTGCGCCCATCCAGCGCGTTCAGGTCACGAATCTCGTAGCGGCTGCCATCCACCGCCACAATCAGGTAGCGCACGGGCGATAGCTCGTGGATATTATCGCGCCAGTTGCGCACATAGAACAGGCGTCGCCCGCGGTCGGTCTCCACATCCCAGCGCAGTTGCCCGTACTCTTCGTTGAGCGCATAGACCTTCTGGATGATGGGAATAAAGTAGCGGCGTTCCAGCTCCTCCTGCAGGATGGCGAGCGATTCGGGCGCCATCCCCTCCAGCGAGCGGAACATGCCAATCTCTCTGCCCTCGCGTGTGAGGATGCTGATGTAGTGGTCAGGGTCGGAGAAGGGGAAGGCGCGGGCGAACTGCACATCTTCATGCACCTCGCCGTCGGGCAGGCGCACGCGCACCTGCCGACCGTTCGGCACGCGCTCAATCAGCACGCTGGATGGCTCCAGCCACCGAATCTCCAGCTGGCTCATCTCTTGAGGATACCCCATCGTTTGCCACCGGGATTTCTCAGTTGCCCGTTTCAAAGAAGGTGCGGAGCCATTCAGCGGCGATCGGTACGGCAACCTCGCTGCCATGCCCCGCTTCTTCCGCCATCACGCAGACCACCACGCGCGGGTTCTCAGCCGGCGCGAAGGCGATAAACCATGAATGCGTTTTGCCGCCCTTGCGAAACTCGGCGGAACCCGTTTTGCCTGCCACATGGATGCCCGCGATTCTCGCCCGCCGCGCCGTGCCCCGCTCCACCACGCGCACCATGCTCTCAATAATCGCGTCCCAGTTCTGGGGCGATGCCGGAATGCGATGGATCACTTCGGGCTTCGCGGTGTAGAGCACGGAGCCGTCGGGCGCGATAATCTGGCGCACCAGATGCGGGCGATAGATGACGCCGCGATTGGCAAGCCCCATCGTGGCGACCGCCATCTGCAGGGGTGTGGTGAGCAGATAGCCCTGCCCGATTCCGTAGTTGAGCGTCTCGCCGCCGAACCATGGCTGATGGAGTGTGGCGCGTTTCCAGTTGGGATCGGGCACCAGCCCACCGCGCTCGTGCGGCAGGTCGATGCCTGTCGGCTCGCCCAGCCCGAACAGCCGTGACCAGTGTGCCAGCCGCTCTGGGCCCAGCTTCTGCGCCGTGATGTAATAAAAAGTGTCGCACGATTGCGCGATGGAGTTATAGAAATCCACGAAGCCGTGTCGTCGCCAGCAGCGGAAGAATCGGCGCCCCAGCGGATAGCCGCCCGGGCAGACGACATGGGAGCGTGTGGTCAGCACGCCTGTCTCCAGCCCTGCCAGCGCGACAAAGGGCTTGAAAGTGGAGCCAGGCGCATACGCCGCCTGCACCACGCGATTATGGAGCGGGGCGCGCGGGTCGTTGAGCAGCGCCCGCCAGATGTTCGAGGGGATACGCGGCACAAACAGGTTGGGGTCAAACGCGGGCTGGCTCACACATGCCAGCAGCTCGCCCGTGCGCGGGTCCAGAGCCACCAGCGCGCCCACATGACCCTGAAGCAGCTCATGGGCTCGCTGCTGAAGTGTCGCGTCAATACTCAACACCAGTCGTGCGCCGGGCACAGGCTCCAGCTGCTGCAGGGTGCGCACGCGCCGTCCCAGCGGCGTTACCTCCACCTGCTCGCCGCCCGGCAGACCGTGCAGGTAGCGTTCATACTGGCGTTCCAGCCCGCTTTTGCCCACGAAGTCAGTGCCGTCATAGATGGCTCGGCGTGCGATGGGCGCTGTTTCATCCGTGTCTGCAAACCCATTGCCAGCCGTCGCCTGCTGCTGGTAGCGAATGAGTTCCTCTTCGGAAATCTGTCCCACATAGCCAATCAGGTGGGCAAACACCTTGCCGTGGGGATACCAGCGCATCGCCTGCAGGGTGACCTCCACTTCTGGCAGGTTGTACTGGCTCTCCAGCAGGTCAACAGCCTGCTCGTAGTCGACGCCCTTGCGTACAATCAGGGGCACATAGGGGTTGATGCGTGGGTTCATAACCAGCGCGCGCAGCTCGTCAGGCGCCATATTCAGGCGGCTGGCGACAAGCGGGATGCGCTGCGGGTTCTTGCGCAACAGGTCGGGCAGCACGCTGACCACGATCTGGGCGCGGTTGGTGGCGAGCGTGCGTCCCAGACGGTCGACAATCAGCCCGCGCGGGGGCGCGATTCGTATCAGGCGCGTGCGCACCAGCTCCGCCCGCGTCGCCAGCTCCTCCCCATGCAGCACCTGCAGATACCAGAGTCGCGCCGTTAGCACCATCACCACCAGCCCGATGAGCATCAGCAGTGCGTACTCCCGCGGCTGGATGGGGCGCCGGTCTTCGGAACGGATGCCCAGATAGCGTTTCGGTCGCGCCTGCATGGTTCTCATCCCTTTCTATCGGGTTCCCCACCTGTACTGCGTGCCTGGATGGCTATCGCAGCCCGTGTTTGCGGCAGTGGCGTTTGGGTTCGGTGCCCCTGATAAAGGTGCGTCGCACCACCTCCGGGCAATAGTCGGTGGCGAGCAGTCCCGTGTCGGCACAGATCAGCACCGACACCGTTTCAGGCGGTTTGGGCGGTCGTGGTGGCGGTGAGGGTGGGGGTGGTGGGGTGGCGCGGGGTGCGCCCGTGGGTATCGGCTGCGCGGTCTGGTCAGCAGGGGCGGGTTCAGGCTGGCTTGCAGGCGGCGGCGCAGCTGGCTGGGCAAGTGTCGCCCCTGTCTCCTGTTCATCTGCACCCCTCACCCCAACCCTCTCCCCAGAGGGGAGAGGAGGTTCAACTGTATCTCTCTCCCCAGCGGGGAGAGTCTCCCCCGCAGGGAGAGAGGGCGCGGGTGAGGGGGATGGCTCTTTGGGCAACTGGGCATCGATTTTCAGCACCTGCTCCATCAAATCTGCCCAGATACGGGTGCAGACGGTGCCGCCGAAGATGCGTTGCATCGGCTTGTATTCCCAGCGGTGCGTGCGCTCATCATAGTGGGCGCTGGCGACCCAGACCACCGCCAGATAGCGGTCGGTGTAGCCGATGAACCATGCGTCGCGGTAGTCGCTGGTGGTGCCCGTTTTGCCGCGCGCGTTCGGGATACGGCTGGCGGCGCGCCCTGTGCCACGCACAACCGCCTCGCGCAGAATCTCATCAATCCAGCGCGCACTCCGCTCCGACAGCACACCCTCGAACACCTCCGCTTTCTGATCCAGCAGCACCACGCCGTCGCGATCGACCACGCGCCGAATGAGGATCGGCTTGATGCGGTTGCCGTGGGTGGCGAACACGGTGAAGGCTTCCGCCATCTCGATGGGTTTGACAGCCGACGCGCCCAGCGCGATGGGCAGCACTGGCTCCAGCGGCGATTCGAAGCCGAACCGCTCGCGGGCGAACCGCACAATTGTGTCGGCGCCGACCATCATCCCCGCGCGAACTGCAGGGAGGTTCACCGAGAACGCCAGCGCGCGCGTGACGGTAATGACGCCGCGGTAGCGCCCATCGGCGTTCTGGGGTCGCCAGGGTCGCCCGGGCACGCCCGACGGCAGGCTGATGGGCGCGTCCAGAATGCGGCTGGTGGGCGTCAGTTTGCCCAGCTCGAACGCGGTGGCGTACACAATCGGCTTGAATGCCGAACCGGGCTGGCGCCGCCCCTGCGTGATGGCGTTATATTGCGACTGGCTGAAGTTGCGCCCACCGACCAGTGCACGGATGCCGCCTGTGCGAAGATCGATCAGCACAATCGCGCCCTGATTGACCCCGCGCGATTCGAATTCGCGGATACCCCGCTCCAGTGCCTGCTCGGCAGCTGCCTGCATCTGGGAATGGAGCGTGGTGTACACCTTCAGGTTGCCCTGCAGCAGCAGCTCGCGTCCATAGAGGTCTTCCAGCTGGCGCAGCGCGTCCATCACCGCGTAGGGCGCACGGAACTGCATGCGCGGGCGACGCTTCGTCAGGCGCAGCGGCTCCTTTTTGGCGGCGTCGCGCTGGGCAGGCGTGATGTAGCCCTCCTGCGCCATCAGATCCAGCACCAGATTGCGCTGGCGAATCGCCTCGTCGGGATTACCAAACGGCTCATACGCTGACGGGCGTTGCGGCAGAGCCGCTAACAGGGCGCACTCTGCCAGCGTGAGCTGATCCAGCGGCTTGTTAAAATAGACCCGCGCTGCTGCCCTGACCCCATACGCACCGTTGCCGTAATAGACCTGATTGAGGTACAGCTCCAGGATACGCTCTTTGCTCAGGCGACGCTCCAGCTCCTGCGCCAGAATAATCTCCTGCAGCTTGCGGCTGACCGTGCGCCGCTGGGTGAGGAAGGCGTTGCGGGCTAACTGCTGAGTCAGCGTGCTACCACCCTGCTGAATCTCGCCCTGCGTGAGGTTGACCCATGCGGCGCGGGCGACCCCACGCCAGTCGACCCCGTGATGGCGCCAGAACCGCCGATCCTCTTTGGCGATCGTGGCATTGATAAGATGTTTTGGGATCTCACTGAGCGCGGCGGGTTCGCGATACTCTTCGGCAATACGCGCCAGCAACACGCCATCGGCAGAGTAGATATAGCTCGCCTCGCGCGGCTTGTAGTTTTCGAGCACCTCGACGGAGGGCATCATCTGCGCCACCTGATAGTACAGCACGCCGACAAAGGTCATGGCACCCAGCATCAGGCTCAAAAAGAGCAGCGCCAGATACGCCAGGAAACGCTTCCAGCGGCGACGCCTGCGACGCGCTCTCATCACGCTACTCACCTCTGCGAACCTCCCTCAAGCGCACAATCGCGTCGATGAGCCGGTGTGCCGCGACGCGCTTGGGCAACAGCGGCAACGGCTCGATGCGCCCGTCCGCGTAGAGCAAAGTGAGCCGATTGGTGTCCACCTCGAAACCGCTCTCTGGCTCCAGCACATCGTTGACGGCGATCAGGTCAAGCCCCTTCTGAAGCAGCTTCTGATGGGCGTGTTCAAGCGCCTTATCGGTCTCGGCGGCGAAGCCTATTAGCAGCCGATGCCCTTTGCGCGGGGCGACCGTGCCCAGAATGTCGGGGTTCGGTACAAGGCGCAGATGCCAGACGCGGTTGTCCCGCCTGCGCTTACGCGGATAGACCCGTTCCGGACGATAGTCAGCGACCGCCGCGACGCTGATGAATAGATCGCAGCGCTCAAACTGTTCCAGCACCGCCTGCAACATCTGCTCGGCGGTCTGCACGCGGATCAGCTTCACGCCAGCGGGCGGCTGGAGCGCGGTCGGACCTGAGATCAGCACCACATCGGCGCCGCGCTCGGCAGCCGCTTGCGCCACCGCGTAGCCCATCTTGCCGCTGGAGCGGTTGCCAATAAAGCGCACGGGATCAATCGGCTCATAAGTTGGACCGGCGGTCACCAGCACGCGAACGCCGTTGAGTTCACCGGTGCGGTGCAGGCGTTGTTCAACCGCCTCGATGATGGTCGGCGTGTCGGCGATTTTGCCCCAGCCTTCGTCGCCACACGCCATAATGCCGTAGGTGGGATCGATGAACTCCACACCGCGCGCCTGCAGGGTCTGCACATGGAGCTGGGTGGCGGGATGCGTCCACATAGCGGGGTTCATCGCGGGCGCAATCAGGATCGGTGCGCGGGTCGCCAGCGCGATGGTGGTCAGCATATCGTCCGCCAGCCCCAGCGCGAGGCGGGCAATCGTGTGCGCGGTGGCAGGCGCGATCAGCATCAGATTGGCATCCTGCGCCAGACGGATATGCGCGATCTGACCGGGCCAGGGTTCATCGAAGGTGTCGACTGTAACAGGGTTGCCGGTGAGCGCGGCGAAGGTGGCAGGAGCAATCAGGCGGGTGGCATGGGGGGTCATCACCGCATGCACGGTATGTCCGCGATGCATCAGCTCCCGCGCCACATCGCACGCCCGATATGCCGCCACACTGCCACAGACACCCAGCAGAATCTGCGCCACACAGAGATTGTACCCTCTATCGTCAAACCGAAGGCTTCCGGGATTGGTTTGCGCCCCAACCCCTGAGGCTGTTCGAAAAAAAAATCGCTGGCATCATATCTGCCTGTGTGAAGCCCCCTCACCCGTACCCTCTCCCCCGCCTGCGGGGGAGAGGGGTTTAGCTGCTCCCTCTCCCAACCCCTGAGGCTGTTCGAAAAATCGCTGATGTCTGCCACACCCAAAGCCATACCCAAAAACCACCCCCGCCCACATTCACCAACTTCACCCTGTTCCACAACACCCACATCCCCACACCCAACGACGCGCCTGCACCCCCGAACGACACTCCACATAACTCCCATACGCCCCCTTGAGATTCCCAAACACCGGCTCAATCCGATATCGCGCTCGCAACGCCCACCCATACCGCCCCAAACGCCCTAACGCCCGCACCCGCGCACCCGCACGCCCCTGCTGACGCCCACTCGGCTCGCCCCGCACCACAGGCGCCCATCCCACCCGCCCTACCTGCTCCAGCAACCGCGCCCGATACCCGTACAACTTATCCCCTACCAACAACGCCCCCACCCCCACCACACCCGCCCCCTATGCCCGTAGCCACGCCCCCAACCAACGCCCCTCATCCGCATACGCGCCTCCCAGCGACGCCCCCACGACCCACACCACGCCCCCTTGCCCGTACCCCAAGCGGGGGGCGTCCGCGTCAGGGTGGCATGGGATGTTCTTGGGTGAACTGCTGGGCGAGGCGGAGCATGTGTTGGACGCTGAGGGTGGCAAGGGTTGCCAGCAGGGTGCGTGTGTTGGATTGGGTTTTGGCGTGCATAGGGGAGAGGATACCCTACTCAGAGGATTTTTCGAACACCCTCAGGGGGTATTCTAAATGCGCCAACAGATCGATACCACCCCCCACTCCTCCACAGCCTCTACCCCTCCTTGCAAAAAGGGGGCGCACCTCCTGTAGAATCGCTCTACCAAACCGCACTCCAGGAGGCACACCCAGAAGGGATGTTTTGTGCTCCCAGGCTTTGTTCATCGGCAGGTTCTGTTTTAATCGCTGGAGCGATGATTCTAATCCCCGCAACGAATAGTAAGATGGAGCAGGGGTTCATCGGGGAATACTCTGTGAGCTGGAGCACGCGATTCCAGAAACAGGTCGCAATAGGCGGTTTTGAGCGTGTTGAAGTCGCGCTCGGTGATTTGCAGTGGGATGCCCGAAGTGAAGGTGGGGTACATCATATCGGCAGGGTTGTCGCTGTGCCCGCCGATGCCCAGCGCGTGCCCGAACTCGTGCGCCGCCACGCTCCGTATATCCACCGCGCTGTTGCCCTTAACGCCAATCGAAACCTCCGCCCGCACCAGCAAGCCGTTGGAACGATAGGTGTATCGGGTCAAGCCGTCGCGCGTGCCGGGATTAAAGCGTACCACCACCTGCGCATTTTCAGTGCTCTCCACCACCACATAGCGGATTCTCAGCCCGCTATACTCCACCCACTGGTCGAACCCCTCCTGTGCGATCGCCTGACGGACAGGCGTGTAGCTCTCATCTTTGACGAAGGCGACGCTGATGGGAAAGCCGTTCCAGTGCAGTAACCGCTCCAGTTTCGGCACATAGTTCGGCGTGAAAGTCTCGGCGGTGCAGACCGCCTGTTGACCTGTCTGCACCCCACCACACGCGCCAAGACCAAGTGCCAGCGCGACCAGCAGCCCATAAAGCCATCGCTTCTGCATCGGCATCTCACCTCTCATTTTGGGCATCAGGACAGGTATAATGTACCCTACAGGGAGGCGAAAGCGATGAAATCGGGCATCCATCCGAAGTATGTGATGGCGACGGTTCACTGCGCGTGTGGCAACACCTTCCAGACGCTATCGACGAAAGAGGAGATACGGCTGGAGGTGTGTGCGGCGTGCCATCCCGTGTTTACGGGCGAGGGCACGCGCCGCGTGGTGGACACCGAAGGGCGCGTGGAGCGCTTCATGCGCAAATATCAAAACTACGGGAAGCAGGGATGAGCGAGCCGCAGAAACGGTACTGGCGATACGGGGGGCAGGCGGTCATCGAGGGGGTGATGATGCGTAGCCCCCGCTATTTTGCGATTGCCTGCCGCGCCCCCGACGGCTCGCTGGTGCTGCGGGCGGAACCCCTCACCCGCACCCTCATCGGCAAACTGCAGTTTATGAACCGCCCGCTGCTGCGCGGCATCCTGATGCTCATCGACGCGCTGGCGCTGGGCATTAAAGCGCTGCACTTTTCCAGTCAGGTACAACTGCAGAACGATCCGAACCAGAAACCAATCCCGCGCTCCGTGCAGGATATCGCGATTGGCGCATCGGCAGCGTTCGGGCTGGGGCTGGGCATCCTGCTCTTTTTTGCGCTGCCGACGCTCCTGACCGACTGGCTCAAGCGCGAGGGCTGGGGCAGTTTTGAGCAGAACCTGCTCGATGGGCTTTTGCGTATCGCGATTTTTCTGGGCTATGTGGCGGCAATCGGGCTGATGCCCGATATTCGGCGCGTGTTCCAGTATCACGGCGCGGAGCATAAAGCGATTAATGCGCTGGAGGCGGGTCTGCCCGTTACGGTGGAGACCGCCCGCCAGCAGACGCGCCTGCACCCGCGCTGCGGCACCAGCTTCGTGCTGCTGGTGCTGGTGGTGAGCATCTTTGTGTTCGCGCTGCTGGGGCGTCCGCCCGCTTATATTCGCATCCCGATGCATATGGCGCTTCTGCCTGTGATCGCCAGCGTCGTGTACGAGATTATTCGGCTGGCGGGGATGTTCAAAAGCGGCTGGCTCACGCGCGTGCTGCTGGCGCCCGGCTTGTGGAGCCAGTATCTGACCACACGCGAACCGACCGACGACCAGATCGAGGTGGCGGTCGCCGCATTGCAGGCGGTGCTGGAGCTGGAGGAGGGCATCCCTGCAACGCTCGAAGCCCTGCGGGATCAGGTGGTTTCAGCTACAGAAACCGTTGAAACCACTCCAGCGTCTGCTGGATGAGGCGCTGTTCCGCGTCGGGTTCCGAGAAGATGTGGTCGGCGTCGGGGATAGGACGGAACTCGAACGGGCGCGCCTGCCCGAAGGCGCTCTCATAGGCGCGACCCTCCTGGGGGCTGACGGCGGTATCCGCCGTGCCGTGCAGCACCAGCACCGCGCCCCTGTATGTCCGCACCGCCTCCAGCGGCTTCAGTTCGGGCAACTCCTTATAGAACGCGACGCCCACACGATTGCCCCCGATATTGACGGTCTTATCGGGCACGCCCGCTGGCGGCATCCAGCGCATCGGGTTCGACACGGGCGCCCACAGCACAACGGCTTTAATGTCGCCCGCGCGGGGCAGGCAGAGCGCCGCCACGCACCCACCCAGTGAGAAGCCCAGCAGCCCGATTCGGGCGGTGTCCACGCGCCGCTGCGCCCGCAGGAACGCCAGCGCGTTCAGCGCGTCCTCCACCTCGCCCCGAATCGTCATCTGCTCGAACTCGCCCTCGCTATCGCCCGAACCGAGAAAATCGAAGCGCAAGGCGATGAAACCCGCTGTCGTGAGGCGCCGCGCCGTCTGCACAAACAGCCGATGGGTCTCCGCTTTGTTCCCTGTGAAGCCGTGTAGCATCAACACCGCAGGCGCGCGTCGGCGTCCATCGGGCAGATGGAGCACGCTTGCCATCCGCTGACCCCGACTGGCTATCCACAGCAACCGCTCGTCCATCCCATGCAGGATACCTTCCCGCACCCTCTCAATCAACCCGTTTCCTTCCGGGGTAAGAGCGTTCGTTCAGCCCGCTCCCCGCGCTTCAGGTCGTGCAGCGGGCACCTCCTCACGAGGACACTCGCGTGTGTCCACTCATGTGGTAGCCGCACCCCCGCCCTTAGACCGCCTGTTTTACCTGCAGGAGAAGCTGTACCCTCCGCGAATCGGACCTTTGATGAATTCACAGCGTGCAGGCAGCAACCTTCGGCAGCATGCGCGGTTCACATGGCAATGGGGTATGGGTTTGTTGATAGGGGCTATCGCTCAGGTTCAGCCGCCTCCGCCCGCCGACTGGCAGCCCGGCGAGGGGCAGACCTTCACCCGACACGAGGTGTTCATCGAGACCCGCTCCAGCGAGCTGCCCAATCAGCCGCCGATGCTGACCCGTTTTGACCGAATCGTGCTGGGCGTGAAGGGCACGGGCAACGATATGAGCTGGTGGCGCAACACGCGCCTGAAGCTTCAGCCGAACCGCGCCTATGCCGTCGAGTTCTGGCTGAAGGGCAGCGGCAACGGCGTCTGCGCCATCACAGGCACCAGCACGGTCAATCGCGACATGACGCCGCCTGCCGACTGGGAGCGACGCCAGTTCATCTTCCGCACGCCCGCCGACACGCGCGACACCTTCCTGCGCTTCGGGCAGTGGCACTGGAACGGCGAGGTTCTGTTCGACCGCATCGTGCTGATGCCTGTGGAGATTGTGCATGCGGCGCTGGGCGAGGGCGAAACGGTGCGCGACGGGCGCTATCGCTTCGTCTCCCGCTATGACCAGCGGCTGTCCAACGCGCAGGCGCCCCTGCAACGCTTCACCGCCTTCTTCAACACCAACCGCTGGGTGTTCAGCCCGAATCAGGAGGTGGTCTACCGCCATCAGGCAGCCCGATACACCATGCGGAGCGCGACGCTCTGGCTGAATGTGCCGTTTGAGCAGGGCGGTCGGCTGAGCGTTCAGGCGGGGCGCGAGGACGGCAACTGGCGCATCGTGGGCACGATCAGCGGGCGTGGCGAGCATCGAATCGAGCTGCCCGCCGAACTGTTTCCGACGCCCCTGCTGTTTGTTCGCCTGCTAACGCAGGAGGGCGGCACAATCCAGGTAGACCGCTATGTGCTGGAGGCGGAGCTGGAGGGCGCGGGACGCGCCACGCTCACGGGCAAAAGCCTCGTGCTGTTCCCCACGGTTCAGAACCGCCTGCTGACCGTCACTGACCTCCGGCTGGAACGCGATGGCAGCGGGCAGTGGTGGCTGACGGGTACTGCCACCAGCGCAGGGACGCAACCCCTGCGTGTGGAGCCGTATGTCGGCACGGAACGCGCCGCCATGCTCACGCTCCCACCGAACAAGCCCATGCCCATTCGCTTCCGGCTGCCGCCAGCGCGGCTGGAAACGATCCAGCTGGAGCTGGGCTTGCGGCGCGAGCGTGGTAGACCGCTCTGGCAGGTGAAGCTTGAGCTGGAGCCGAGCATTCTGGGCGCGGCGCACTACGGCTATCGGCTGGCGGGCACGCCTGCCGAGCTGGGCGTCTGGTGGTGCGAGTGGGGCTGGAAGGTGGGACGCGAGCGTCCCCTGCCCGATGCGACCGCCCGCGCCGTGCGCCTGAGCGCCGCACGCGGCGAGTATGAACCCGTGCAGATCGTTCTGCGCCCCCGCAGGGATACAACCCTCCAGCGCGTGGAGATCGGCGATCTCACGCGCGGCAAGAATCGGCTCCCTGCGAAGCAGCTCACCCTGCGCGAGGTTGCCTATGTGCGCGTGGAGCATCCGACCGACGGGCTGGGCGAGCCAGGCGACTATCCGGACCCGCTGCCACCGCTCAAAACACCCCTGCGCCTGACGGCGGAGCGCAATCAGCCGCTCTGGTTCACCGTCTATGTGCCCTACGGCACGCCTGCAGGCGACTACAGGGGCACGCTCCGCCTCATCACCGACAGGGGCACAGCAACCATCCCTCTGCAGCTGACCGTTTATGACTTTGACCTGCCGCGCACGCCTACCCTGCGCAGCGGGTTCGGCATCGATGCCCGACGCATCGAGCAGTATCACAAGCCGCGCACTGAAGCCGAGAAGCGCGAGCTGTGGGATCGCTATATGCGCTGTTTTCGGGAGCATCGGCTCGTGCCCTACAGCTTCTATGCCTATGACCCGTACGAGGTGCGCTTCGAGGGCGAGGGCGACGGGCGGCGCGTGGTGCTGGACTTCACGCGCTTCGACCGCGCCGCCCGGCGCTACCTGGACGAGTTCGGCTTCAACGCCTTCGTGCTGCCCATTCACGGCTTGCCTGGCGGACGCCACCCGAACTATTCGCCGGGCGAGTTCGGTGGCTTTCGGGAGGGCACGCCCGACTATGAGCGACTCTGGAGCGACTACCTGCGCCAGCTGGAGGCACACCTGCGCGAGCGCGGCTGGCTCAAAAAAGCCTATCTCTACTGGTTCGACGAACCCGAAACCGCCGACTATGCTTTCGTGCGGCGCGTGAACGAGAAGATCAAGCGTGTCGCGCCCGGTCTCACGCGCATGCTGACGGAACAGCCCGAAGAGGCACTGATGGGCGCGGTCGATCTGTGGTGCCCGCTGACCGCCTTCGTGCATCCCGAATCGATTCGGGAGCGGCGTCGGGCGGGCGAGGAGATCTGGTGGTATGTCTGCACGGGTCCACGCGCGCCCTACGCCACGCTCTTTATCGACCATCCGGGCACCGAGATGCGCGTCTGGCTCTGGCAGACATGGCAATATGGCGTGCAGGGGGTTCTCATCTGGCAGACCACATGGTGGCATAACGAGTTCGCCTATCCCGACAGGTTACAGGACCCGTGGCAGGACCCGATGAGCTATGTGTGGGACGCGAGCCTGAAGCCGGGCACGCGCCTGTTCTGGGGCAACGGTGACGGGCGACTGCTCTATCCGCCGCGCCGCGACCCCAACCGCGCGAGCGAACCCGCGATTGAAGACCCCATCCCCTCCATCCGCTGGGAGTGCCTGCGCGACGGCGCGGAGGATTATGAATATTTTGCTCTGCTGGAGCGGCTCTGCGACGCGCTGGAGCGCCGGGGCGCACCCGCGGAGCTGGTTCAGGAGGCGCGGTCGCTCTTACAGGTTCCGCCCGATGTGTCGCGCAGCCTGACCGAGTTCACCTGCGACCCGCGCCCGCTTCTTCGCCACCGCGACCGCCTCGCCCGAATGATTGAACGGTTGCAGGCGATTGTGAGCTAAGCGTTTTACTCACTCACCCAGTCGTTTCAGGTTGGCGCGAGCCTCTTCGAAGCGGGCGTCGAGGGCGAGCGCCTGGCGATACATCGTTCTGGCTTTCGCGATGTCGCCTTTGCGTTCATAGGCGGCGCCGAGGTTATTGAGCGCGACGGGCGATTTCGGGTTCAGGCTCACTGCCTTCTCCAGCGCCCGGATTGCCTCGTTCACACGATTGGTGCGCAACAGCACCAGTCCCAGGTTGTTCCAGGCGACATCGGAGCGGTCGTTGATTTGAATCGCGGCGCGATACTGGGCTTCGGCGCCTTTGAGGTCGCCCGATTCCATCAGCAGGTCGCCCAGCGCGAGTCGGGCTTCGAACTGCTGGGGGTTCGCCGCCAGCACCTGCCGATAGAGGCGCATCGCCTCCTCTTTCTGACCCTTGAGCCGTCGGGCAGTTGCCAGATTGAGGCGGGCATCGTTCAGCTTCGGGTTGCGCTCTAAAGCGGTCTCCAGCGTGGCGATGGCGTCGTCGAGCCGTCGCTGGCGCAGGTAGACGAAGCCGAGCTGCGCCAGCGCGTCGGTGTCGTCGGGGCGCAGGTTCAGCGTGTTCTGCAGGGCGCTCGCCGCGGCGCTCAGGTCGCCCCGCTGAAGGTACAGCACGCCCAGATTATAGTGCAGATCGGGCTGGCTGGGATTGAGCGATATCGCCTTCTGCAGGGTCTGGATTGCCTTCGGCACCTGGTTGGTGCGCGTGTAGCACTCGGCGAGTTTGAGCCAGCCCGCCGAATCGCTGGGCAGTTTCGGCATCACACGCTCCAGCTCCGTCGCCGCCTCCTTGAAGCGCCGGAGTTCCGCCAGTGCCAGCGCGTAGTTATAACGGAAAGTGTGATTGCCCGGCTCCAGCTCAACTGCCTTGCGGTACATCTCCAGCGCACGGCTGGGCAACCGCTGCATCTGATACACATAGCCCAGATTGTTATAGGCGTTCGCATCGCGCGGCTGGAGCTTAATCGCCTGCTGATAATGCTGAATCGCCAGCTGGTACTGCTTCGTTTTGGTGTACAGGTTGGCAATATTGTAGTGCGCATCGGCGGAGTTCGGCTTGAGTTCCAGCGTCTTTTTATAGGCGTTAATGGCTTTCTCGATTTGACCTGTGTGCAGGTAGGCATTCCCGAGGTTGTTCCAGGCTTCCGCGCTGTTAGGAGTCAGTTGCACCGCCTTCTCCAGCACGGGCACCGCTTCGGCAGGCTTGCCCGCTTTCAAATAGAGGTAACCGAGCCAGTTGGCGACCGTCTTGTTCTGCGGCGCCCGCTGATAGAGCGCTTCAAACGCCTCAATCGCCTCCTGAATCTTGCCCTGATTGGCTAACTTGATCGCTTCGCCGACGCTGATCTGGTTCTCACGGGTGGCAGACTCCTGCGCGGAACCTGCGAGCGAGAGCGTGAAGCCACCCATAAGCAATAGAACTGCAACACTCCAACCCCAGACACTGGCTCGCATCTGAAAATCCTCCTGATCCTGTGGTGTTTGGACGGATTGAATTATACCCCTGTTCCGAGCGTCAGGGATAGACGACGATTTCCTCGCTGGTGTGGCTTCGGGCGCGGGCGAGGTAGCCTGTGCCGTCGGGCGTGCGCTCCCTGTGCGCCACGATGGACGACACACCTTCGGCGGACACATCGAACAGTTGCCCCACACCCATCGGGTTGACGCCTATCAGTTGAGGATGTCGCTGTGCGGCGGCGAGCAACCCATTCTCCCACGATTCGCGCTGTTCTCGGGTCCATGGCAGCGGGTTAAAGGAGGGTTGAGTAATGATGGGCACGCCCCGCTTGACCAGTGCGTCCACCAGCTCGTGGAAGAAGGCGTCGTAGCAGATCAGCACGCCGACTTTGCCAGCGGGGGTCTCAAACGGTTCGAGCTGGTCGCGTGGCGCAGGGCACAGGTTCAGACCCGCCTCCTGCTCCAGCGGCACAAGGTTCACCTTGCGCTGGATGAGAATCCGTTCGCCCGATGGGTTATACACATAGCAGGTGTTGAACACGCAGTCGCCGCTGGCGATGGGCGCACTGCCCGCCACCAGGTAGCAGTGATAGGCGCGCGCCGCTTCCGAAAAGGTTTCGTGATAGACCCGCTCCACAAAGGGGCTGAGATGCGCCAGCAGTTTACGCACGGCGGTCGCGAAGGCGTTCGGCTGCCGTCCCAGCTCGCGGTCGCTGTAAGGGCTGATGCGGTACTTTTCCATCAGGCGGGCGCCCGCCTCCACCATCGTCTTGCTGGTACGCACCCGCTCAAAATCCTGAGTAAACAGCAGTCCCAGCCCCACATCTTCGGGGAAGACCACCAGCAACAGCTTCTGCGGCACGCGCTGGCGAGCCGCGCTGGTCAGCTCCAGCACGCGCTTGCGAAATGCCTCCCGACTGCTGTAATCGTCCAGCTTATACGCCATCTGAATCGCGGCAAACCCTGTATCGTTCATCCATCGCCTCACTAACATGTTATTCTACCTCTGTTGCAGTTGTTTTGCGTTCGCTGGGCGTGCGTTGCAGGAAACAGAGGATAAAGCGCGTGCCCTTGCCTGGCTCCGTTTCCACATGGATGTGCCCGCCCATCTGCTGGACGATGCCGTGCACGGCAGCCAGCCCCAGCCCTGTGCCCTGCCCGAACGGCTTGGTGGTGAAAAACGGCTCAAAGATATGGGGCAGCACTTCAGGCGGAATGCCGCTGCCAGTGTCCACCACTTCCAGAATCACCCGTGCCTGACCGCTGCCGTTGCTGGTGCTGTCGCTTTCGCAGTAGCAGCGCTGACGGCGGTAGAGGCGGATGGTCAGCACGCCGCCTCTGGGCATCGCATCCCGCGCGTTGGTCACCAGATTGAGCAGCACCTGCGTCATCTGGTCAGGGTCGGCATAGAGCGTGCCCACTTTCGGTTCGATATCGAACATCAAGCGGATATTATCGGGCAGCAGTCGCTGGAGCATATCGCTGATTTCGGTCAGCCAGCGGGCGATATCGAGGGGCACCGGCTGCGCGATCTGGCGGCGGGCATAAGCCAGCAGCTGGCGCACCAGCCCGGCAGCGCGCTCGCTCGCTTTCATCACCCCTTCCAGATAGCGGCGCACGCGCTCGTCGCTCGTGTGCTCCAGCGCCAGCTCCGCATAGCCCATAATCGCCGTGAGCAGATTATTGAAATCGTGCGCCACACCGCCCGCCAGCCGCCCGATGCTCTCCAGCCGCTGAACCGCTGCCAGCTCCTCCTGAAGGCGTCGCAGCTCGGTGATGTCCGTCTGCACGCCCCACGCCCGCACGAGATACCCGTTTTCGACCACGCCCACCGCGCTATTCAGAAACCGTCGCTCCCTGCCGTCCCGATCCCGCTCCACGGTCTCCACATTCTCCAGGCGATAACCGTTCTGCACGAACTGGCGTAGCATCGCCTCATTCAGCGGATGCCCTGCCACCAGGCGGTCGCTCAGGCGCGTGCCGATAATCGGGGCTGGATCATCATAGCCATACATGCGGGCATAGGCGGGATTACATTCTGCCAGATAGCCGTAGCGCCAGATCCACTCTATCTGTTCCTCCACTGGCAGGTCAATCGGGATGGGGCGTTCGGTTTCATAGCACCAGATGCCCTCATTTGCCAGCAGCAGGAAGGTGCGGTATCGCGCCACCTGCTGCTCCAGCTCCGCAATGCGGGCAAGCAGTTGTTGCCGCTCCACTTGCTGCTTCCGCTGAGAGCGCATGGCTGTGCCTGAAGAGTTAGATTCGCGTTTTCGCCTGAAGTTCCTGCCCTGACGCGGACTATCGCCAGCCATACACGAACGCAGCAATCAGCAGCAGGCACGCACCCAGCATCATCACGAGCGCATACATGCGCACGGAACCACTCTGCAACCGCCGCACCATGCCGCCCATCGCGCGTGTCAGCCCCCCGGCTAAATTGACCAGCCCATCAATCAGCCCCTCGACAAGGGTGCTGATAACCCATGCCCATGCGCCACCGAACTGGACGCCCAGCCAGCGCATCGCGCCGTCATAGCCCCACTGCCGATACAGCACGCCCCACAGCCCCTGCAACTGCGCCTCCTTTGCGGGCATGCCCGACCGATAGCGCGCGATGCCCAGCGCCAGCCCCAGGAATGCCGCCAGCAGCGCAGATGCCAGCACCAGCGTCTTGCCGCTCTCACCCGCATCCTGCGCGAAGGCACTGGTCGGCTCCGCCGACGGCTTCAAAAACTCATGAATCGCATGCTCGCCTGGCAGCAGCCAGCCGAACAGCAACGAACCTGCCGCCAGCACAATCAGCACGCCCAGCACCACCCGGTATCGCTCCCGCTCCGGCGGATGGTGCTGAATCTTAGCGGTCGGTGGCGCAAAAAAGACCAGCCACACCAGCCGCGTCATGTAGAGCGCGGTCAGAAACGCCGTACCGATGCCGATCCAGAACAGCGCAGGCGCGCCGCCCCGATACGCGCTCAACAGAATCGCCTCTTTCGACCAGTAGCCCGAAAAGGGCGGAAAGCCGCTGATTGCCAGCAAGCCGACCACCATCGTTGCAGCCGTCAGGGGCAGGTAGCGGCGCAGACCGCCCATCTCCCGAATATCGCCCCGATGATGGAGCGCGATCAGCACCGACCCTGCGCCCAGAAAGAGCAGCGCCTTGAAAAACGCATGCGTCGCCACATGGAACATCCCGACCCAGAACGCGCCCATCCCACACGCCAGAAACATATAGCCCAGCTGGCTGACGGTGGAGAACGCCAGCACGCGCTTGATGTCGGTCTGACCCAGCGCGACGCTGGCAGCAAAAATCGCCGTGAACGCGCCCACCAATGCGACCATTAGCATCGCAGCGGGCGCAAGCACAAACAGCGGATGCACCCGCGTGAGCAGATAGACGCCCGCCGTGACCATCGTCGCCGCGTGAATCAGCGCGGAGACGGGCGTCGGACCCGCCATCGCGTCAGGGAGCCAGAAATAGAGCGGCAACTGCGCCGATTTGCCCGTCGCCGCCAGAAACAGCAGCAGCGCCACCGTCGTCGCCAGCCCCGTGCCCACGCCCAGCACCGCCTCCGCCCGCGCGTTCACCTGCTCAAACGACAGCGTGCCAAACTGCACCGCAATCATAAACATCGCCAGCAGAAAGCCCAGATCACCAATACGGTTCACAATAAACGCCTTGTTCGCCGAATCGGTGTTGTATTTCCAGTCCGCGTTCCGATAAAAGTAGCCAATCAGCAGGTAGCTGCACAGCCCCACGCCCTCCCAGCCGATGAACATCACCAGAAAGTTGCCCGCCAGCACCAGCACCAGCATAAAGAAGATGAACAGGTTGAAATAGGTGAAAAAGCGCGGATAATCTTCGTCCTCTGCCATGTAGCCCGTCGCGTAAAGGTGGATCAGCCCGCCGATGCCGGACACAATCAGGCACATCAGCACCGAAAGCGGGTCAATAACGAACTCGAACGGAACCCTGAGCTGTCCGACGGTGAGCCAGTCGGCAAGGGTGTGGATGGCTTTGCGCGATTCTTCGGGCAGCTTCAGGAGCGCCTGCAGAAGTTGCAGGCTGAACCCGAAGGCGGCGAACACCACGCCCGTGCCGACTGCGCCCACCAGCCATTTGCCGGCGCGGGCGCCCAGCCAGCGGATGAGCGCCCCGCCGAACAGTGCGTGGAACAGAAAGCCTGCAAATGGCAGACCCAGAATCAGCAGAACCTTCTCCGTCGGTAGTAGATGGGTCTCCATCGCTCACGCCTCAGCTCGACTCACGGCTTCTGTTGCGCCCGGCGGAACCTGGCGAGTCGTTCCTCGATCTCGCGCTTGAGTTCATCGGGTATACCGCTCTGCTCCTTCAGCAGGGCGACCGCCTTCTCCTGATAGCGAATCGCCTCCTCCACTTTGCCCTGCTTGAACAGCGCGTAGGCGAGCGTGTCCAGAATGAACGGGTCCTTCTCGTTCGTCAGTTGCACGGCGCGTCGGGCGATTTCGACGGCGAGCGCGTAGTCGGGCGACTTGAGCGGTCGCTCGGTGTTGTCCTCCACGATGCTCCACGCCAGCATGTTGAGCGCGCCGGGATTGTTTTTGAACTCGCTGTTTGCCAGCTGACGCGCCAGCGCATAGGCTTTCGGCTCATCCACATAGAGCAGAATCTCGTAGCGTGTCAGCATGAATGTTGTTTTGTAGGCGGGGTAGCGCTTTTCAGCTTGCTGGAGCGTCTTCAGCGCGTCGGCGTACTTCTTCTGCTGGCGCAGGGTTTGCACGCGCCGCATGAGTTGACCCACCGCGGCTTCATCGCGCTCGCGTGCCTGGCGCTCCTTCGCAACCTGTTGCCAGTTGAACCTGCCTGCGAGCACCTGCTCCAGTACCTGCTCCAGCTCCGCCATCGGGTGCCCAATCCACACGATGCGCCCGCGCTGGTCGATGACAAATGCGGTGGGGATGCCGTTCTGACCGGCGGCGGTCATCCACGCCTTTGCCACCGTGCCCTGAGGGTCATCCACCGCGACGGTGTAGTCCATCTTCTCGCCCATCTCGCGCACGAACTGCTCCACGCGCGGGATGTAATCATCGCTGGTGCTGCCCCGTGGGTTCTCCCAGATGCTGACGCCCACAAAGGTTACCTTGCCCGCGAACTTTCTGGCGAGTTCCGTCAGGTGCGGGATCGACTGCCGACAGGGACCGCACCAGGTCGCCCAGAACTCGACCACATAGACCCTGCCAGGTTCGAATTGCTGTACCGGGTCGCCCTTGATCCAGCGGGCAACTTTGAGCGGGGGCGCCTTATCGCCCTCTTTGAGCGTTGCCTGCGCCCACAGCGCGGGCATCAGGCACAGCAGCAGACCGAGACTCCACCCGAGATGTCGCATCGGTTCACCTCCACGCTTTCACTATACCCGACGATGCCGCTCCAGAAACGCCTGCAGGGCGGTGATGTCGCCCTGCTGAAGCCATTCGTGGATTTGTTGCAGGTGTGTTTGCAGGCGTTGCAGGAGGGGCGACAGCGCGTCGCGATTGAGCATCAGTAGTTCCGCCCAGAGCGCGGGGTCACTGCCAGCCACGCGCGTGGCGTCGCGCCAGCTGCTACCGCCCGACAGCTGAGAGGGATTCTCGTTTTGCAACGCCATCAGGCTGAACGCGATGCAATGGGGCAGGAAGCTGAGCAACGCGAACTCGCGATCGTGCTGTTGGGCGTCCATCCGCATGGGGTTTGCCCTCAGCTGGCGCACGAACGCTTCCACCTGCTGGAGGGCGTCGGCGTCGGTGCGCGGGATGGGCGTCAGCACCCATATGGCGTCTTTGAACAGGTCAGCTCGCGCGGCGTGCAACCCGCTCCGCTCCGTGCCTGCAATCGGATGCCCGCCCACAAATCGTTCTGGATAAGGCAGGCTCGCCTGCGCCCACGCCAGCACGGGCGCTTTCACGCTCGCCACATCGGTCAGCACAGTGGCGGGTTTCAGATGGGGCGCCAGCGCCTGAAAGCAATCGGGCATCGCGCCAGGCGGGGTCGCCAGCACAATCAGGTCGGCATCGGCGCACGCCTGAAGCGCGTTGCAGGGACGGTCAATCACGCCCTGCGCCTGCGCGGCGGCGAGCGTGTCGGGGTCGATATCGTAGCCGCTTACTTCTAACCCCTCATCGGAACCGTTGCCTTCCCTCTCACCCGTACCCTCTCCCCCAAAGGGGGAGAGGGCTTTCTGAACCCTCTCACCCCAGAGGGGGTTGGCTTTTGCAGCCAGTCCGATGGAGGCGCCGATGCTGCCCAGCCCGATAATGCACAGGCGCATTTTTCAGCGGATGTTCTGGTACACACCCATCTGGCGGAATCGCTGGTAGCGTTGCTCGCGCAGGGCATCGGGCGAGAGCGCGCTCAATTCGTCCAGCTGCTGGAGCACGGCGGTGCGAACGCTGAGCGCGGTGGTCTGCGGGTCGCGATGGGCGGCGCCGAGCGGTTCGGGAATAATCAGATCGATCAATCCCATCTGCAGGGCGTCTTCGGCGGTCAGGCGCAGCGCTTCGGCTGCCTGCGCCGCGCGGTTCGGGTCGCGCCACAGGATGGCTGCGCAGCCTTCGGGCGGAATCACCGAGTAGATGGCGTGTTCCAGCATCAGCACGCGATTGGTCGCCGCCAGCGCGATTGCGCCGCCGCTGCCCCCCTCGCCCAGAATGACCGACACGGTGGGCACGGTGAGATCGAACAGCGTCAGCATCGAGCGGGCAATCGCCTCGCTGATGCCCCGCGCCTCCGATTCGACGCCCGGATCGGCAGCGGGCGTATCGACCAGCGTCAGCACGGGCAGGCGGAACTTCTCGGCGAGCTGGAACATCCGCATCGCCTTGCGGTAGCCTTCGGGCTTTGCCATGCCGAAGTTGCGCCGCTGGCGCTCCTTCAGGTCGCGCCCCTTCTGCTGACCCACCACAACCAGCCGATAGCGTCCCAGCCGCGCCAGCCCCGCCACAATCGCAGGGTCATCAAAGCCCAGACGGTCGCCATGCAGCTCCAGAAATTGCTCACACATCAATCGGATATAGTCCATCGCATACGGTCGTTTGGGATGGCGGGCCAGCAGCACCTTGTCCCACGGCTTCAGGTGCGCGAAAATCTGGCGCAGGAGCCGTTCACGCTGGCTTTCCAGCTCGGCAATCTCTTTCGAGCGGTCCAGCCCCTTCTCGGCTGCCAGCCGCCGCAGCTCCTCGATGGCGTTCTCCAGCTCGGTGATGGGCTTCTCAAAATCGAAGATGGTCATGGTCGCCCTCCCGCGTCGCTCTGGAGCATTTCCAGCAGGTAGATGAGCGTGGGGCGCACCTGACGGCGCGGCACGATGAGGTCGATCATGCCATGTTCGTGCTGGAACTCGGCGGTCTGGAAGTTCGCGGGCGTTTTGCCGACGCTGGCTTGCGCGGCGACCCGCTGACCGGCGAAGCCGACCAGTGCGCCCGGCTCGGCGAGAATCACATCGGCAAGCGAGGCGAAGCTGGCTAACACGCCCGCCATCGTCGGATCGGTGAACACCGCCAGGTAGGGCAGTCCTGCACGATGGTGGCGGGCGACGGCAGCGGTGGTTTTCGCCATCTGCATCAATGAAATCAGCCCTTCCTGCATGCGCGCCCCGCCCGATGCGCAGAACATCAGCACGGGGCACCGCTCATCAACCGCGCGTTCGAAGCAGCGCACCACCTTCTCGCCCACCACTGACCCCATGCTGCCACCCATGAAGGCGAAATCCATCACGCCCAGCACGACGGGCAGGCCGCCAATCTGCGCTGTGCCCGTGACGATAGCCTCCTGCTCGCCCGTCGCCTGCCGCCCTTTTGCTAACTTGTCGGGATAGTCGGGAAAGGCGAGCGGGTCGTTGGAAATGAGTTCGGCATCCATCTCCACGAAGCTGTCGGGGTCCACCGTGATGGCGATTCGCTCGCGGGCGCGCAGGCGGTGATGATGCCCGCAGTGGCTGCAGACCCGCAGCGCGCGCTCAAAGTCGTTTTTAAAAAGAATCTTTTTGCATCTGGCGCACTGCACCCACTGCTCCGCGTTGATCTGCACAGCCGCTCGCCGTTGCATGGCGGTGATTTTACCTGACAGGTCGCTTGGGCGGGATGGGCTGTCCGTGCGGGCAGGTCTCAGGCTCGTTCATCAGGCGGGCGATGCGGTCTTCGAACTCTTCGGAGATGTGATGCTCCAGTCGTTCGGCTTCAGCATGAGCCGCTTCGGGGCTGAAGCCGAGATGCTCGCACAGGTAGCGCTCCAGCAGGCGGTGATGGCGCACGATCTCTTCGGCGTAGGCGCGTCCCTGCTCGGTCAGGCGCACGCCCCGATACGGCTGATGGCGCACCAGCCCCTGCTGTGCCAGCGATTTGCACATCTGCGATACTGCCGCAGGCGTGCAAGCCAGATGCTGTGCCAGCGCGGTCGTGCTGACAGGTTCCCCACCCTCGGACAGGCGCAGGATCGCCTTCAGATAGTCCTCCACCGAGACATTCCCACCAATTTTGCGATTCACCAACAGGAATTATACCCGACCTGTAGTATAACCCCATTTGTGGGAGGCGAACGATGCGCCAGAGAGCCTTTACCTTGATTGAGTTGCTGGTTGTGATAGCAATCATCGCCATTTTAGCGGCGATGCTGTTCCCGGTGTTCGCGCAATCGCGCGAATCGGCGCGTCAGGTGGTCTGCATGAGCAACCTGAAGCAGATTGGCAGCGCGATGCGGCTCTATCTCACCGATTACGACGAGATGTGGTTCCCCGCCTTCACCAGCGAGCGATTGCCTGGCTATCCGAACCCTTACAAGCCGTGGCTGGGGTTCGACACCACCAACGCGGCACCGATCGGCTGTTTCTATGGCGACACCACCCAGCCCGCGCGCCGACCGCCCCGAACAGGCATTATTGACCCCTATCTGAAAGATGAGGGGGTCAAACGCTGTCCCAGCATGCCCTCGATGTGGCAGACCGCGTATGTCATCAACTGGTTCCACTCAAACTATAACTCGCCCTACTATGCGCGCAACCCCAACGCGCGGGGCAACGAATACAGCCCCGCGGTCAAGCAATTTAACTCGTTCAACTGCACCTGTCTGCCCGCGCCCGACGCGGAGGTGGAGGAGCCGTCTCGCACGCTGATGATGTGGGAGCATGGCTATCGCACGCCGCTGTGCAACTGGCTTCAGCAGGCGGACTGGCCGCTGCGCGGGCTGGAGTGGCAGCAGGGTCCGCCGCGCATTCCCGCCTATATGGACCACTTCCATTTCCTGCATCGTGCGGGCGCCAGCACGCTCTGGGCGGATGGACACGCGCGACGGATGCTCTATGACCAGCTGCGCCGCCCGATGTTCTCCGCTAAAAAGAGCATCTATCAATAAGCAAAAGCCCCCGCCTCGCTGCTAAGGGAGACGGGGGCACAAGCGCGGCTCGCAACCCGCTTATGATTTACGCCGACGCAGGCGCAGGAAGCCTGCCAGACCCGCGCCTAACGCCAGCAGGCTCGCCGGCTCCGGCACCGCGTAGCGGAACAGAATCATGTCATATGGCTGTTGCAGGCGTGAGCCGGGAATATTTTGCCAGATTGGGGTTAGAGCAGGCATGCCGCCATAATTGGTGGGCAAGCCGAATCCGGCGAGGGCGGTGCCTGCAACCGCTGGCGACCACGCATTGCTGCTGTTGGCAGCAGCAATCCAGCTGCTCACGGTCGACTGGTTCGGCATATAGTAGTCGTTTGGCGGCGGATAGTTGCCAATCCACACCGCTTCCCAGCCGCTGCCAGGAGTGATGGGCACATAGGGACCGCTTCCTATCTTCACATAGCCGCCCAGTCCCCAAACGGCTGCCCCGATGTCCCGGGCGACTACATACAGGTAGTCGGTCGTGCCGGCGCTGAAGGTGTAGTTGGCGGCGGTACCCCAGCCCAGAACTCCGCCGATGTAGGTCAGCGACGCACCTGAAGCATCACCCACATACAGGTCGTACTGGTCGTCAGCCGACATCCATACATTCAGACCCACGGCGTGCAGAGCCGAGAGGCTCAGCGTTAGCGCAATCAACAATCCCGCAACTTTGAGCCGCACACCTGTGTTGGTTCGGTTCATCTCATAGACCTCCTCTTTGTTATACCACATGGCTGACAAAAAAATGGCTGACAAAAAAGTCAAGGCCCCCGTTCGGTTCATCTCATAGACCTCCTCTTTGGTGATAGGACCCACCCCATGTGCTTGCAGGTGCGTCCGATATACAGCCTGTAAAGCAACTTTCATGCCAGAGCCGACAGGCACGAGCGCCTACTCTTTAAATGACTCGAAAAACCCCCAGAAGCGGACATCGAAGAGGTCGAAATCAGGCGTGTCGCCTGCGCTGAATAACGCCCAAAATTAGGGCGAGCGCGCACAGCCAGGGCAGATAGTCGCCCAGCAGGGTATAGAGCGTGCCGCTGGGCGCGATACGCACCGTCGCCGTCAGCACAGTCGGCTCCATCTCTGGCGATTCCGCGACCACACGACCTACCCGATTGACAATCAACGAAACAGCCCTGCTTTCTGACCGCACAATCGGCACTCGATGCTCTGCGGCACGAATGGTATGGATGGCGCCATGCAGATGATGAAACGCCAGATTGCCAGCAGTCGGATCATAAGTGGGCACGCCAATCAGCACCACACGCTTCTGGCACAGCTGGCGCACCGTGTCGGTAAACATCGTATCGTAGCAGATGGCGGCGCCCACAGGTCCGAATGGCGTCAGCAAAGGCTCCGCTTGCGTGCCCGGAATAGAGTTCTCACCAATGTAAGGGTGCATCTTGTGATAGGGTTGAGTCATTCTACCACCGGGGAAAGCGACCGCGGCGCAGTTGTAGTCGCCACTCCCAAACGCAACCATCACCGGGATACCCATCTGTTGCGTCAGCGGCACTGCCTCCCATTCAGCAATCGATAGCTCTGGTATCACGGCGAACTGCGCTCCCGATTGACGAACCTGCTGAATCAGCACGGGATCGGTGGGTTCACCCTGCACAGCAGCGACGCGCAGGGCTGTCCCGCGCGATTCGCTCCACCATGCTGCGATCGCGCCCAGCAGGTGAATCGCTGCCACTATCAGCAGCATGGCTGTGAGGGCGGGCGTCCACCGCCGCATCGCGAGTGCGTAGCCCAGCGCGCCCCAGCCACCCCAGAGCAAAAGCGACAACCCCCAGGCGCCCGTCACCATCGCCAGCTGCAGAAAGGGCACATCGCGCCAGACCGCCAGCGCCACATGGAACGGGATAAACACGCTGCCAACCAGATATTCCAGCAGTGTGCCCGCCGCGCCTATGAGCAGGACGGCTCGCAGCCGCGATAGATCACCCACATCACGCGCAATCAGCCCCACCACGCCCACCGCCAGACCATAAATCAGGAAGGGTAGAGCCTCCACCAGCCGTTGAAACTCCAGCACGAACCCCATCACTGTCAGCCCTGCAAGCCAGCCGTGCAGCAGCCCCATCAAGAGCACCATCAGACGCGGCATTACCCAGAGGGCAGCAAAGAAAGGGGCGAGCGCAACGAAGGCAAGGGGCAGGTCATGAGGTGGCAGAGACACCCCCATCAAGAATCCACTCAGCACCACTTCCAGCGTCGCTGTTAGCCAATCGACCGCTTGCTTGCGCGTTACAATCGTCGCCATCATGGAAAGTATACGCTCCTTTCTCCCAATCGCCTGCAACAACCGCTGCGGCTGGCAGCTTATTTGCGACAGGCAGGTGTAGAGGTGCTCCATACCACCGAGATGCCTCTGGGCAACCGCACGCCTGACGAAGCCATCAAACAGGTATCGGTCCTACAGGAGTATGTGGTGGTGACCAAAGATAGCGATTTCGTGGACAATCTGCTACTGCATGGCAATGTTTACAAGTTGCTTTTAGTCAGCAGGCGATTCTTGAGGCTTTATCGGGGGCGCAGTTTGTGGAACTGACGCGCACGGGTTTGATGATTCACTGGTAGGATGGCTCTTTGGGGGCCGGGTACACTGCGCGGCGATGATGTACGCACCGCTAATCAAACCTCAGTGACCCTTCCGCAGGATTCTGCCAGCGCGGTTGCCAGTGAACTGCCCGTCGCGCAGCACCCAGCGCCCGTTGAGGATGAGATGCACCACGCCTTCGGACAGCTGATGCGGCTCGCGGAAGGTGGCACGGTCGGCGATGCGGGCATCATCGAACACCACTATGTCGGCATATGCGCCTGGATGCAGGGTGCCGCGATCCGTGAGTCCCAGTCGGGCAGCGGGCAAACCTGTCATTTTGAAGATGGCTTCTTGCAGGGTCAGCAGTCGCTCTTCGCGCACATAGCGTCGGATCACGCGCGGGAAAGTGCCATAACTGCGCGGGTGAGGGCGTTCCGCGCTCATCTTCTGCGGGTCATAGCCGACACCATCGGAGCCAATCATCGTGAGCGGGTAGCGCAGCACCGTGCGCAGGTCATCCTCACTCAGATTGAAGCAGGCGACGCCCACATAGAGACCATGCTCCAGCAGCAGGTCAATCACGAACTCTTCGGGCGATTGATTGGCAGCGGCGGCGGCTTCCGCAACGGTCAGCCCCTGCAGGGATCGATTGCCTGCCACTGAGCCAATCATGATGCTGTTCCAGTCGTCGTGCCGCTCGCGCATCTCCTGCACGATGCGTTCGCGGGTTGCGGGGTCGCGCAGGCGCTCGTACACTGCCTGTGGCTCGCCGTTCAGTACCCAGCTTGGCAGGCAGGCGACGCCCATCGAAGTCTGGTACGCCGTGTAGGGGTAGACATCGAGCATCACATCCAGCCCCTGCTTGACCGAATCGGAGACCCTCTGCAGCGTTTGCTTGACCTTGCCCCAGTTGGCGCGTCCTTCGGCTTTGTGGTGCGATAGCTGCAGGGGCAGTTCGGCGCGTTCGGCAATCTCGATGGCTTCCGCCACGCTCTCAATCAGGTGGTCGCCCTCGCTGCGCAGGTGGGTGGCGTAGAACCCGCCGTACTGCGCCGCGACCGTCGCCAGCTCAATCAGCTCCTGCGTGTCGGCGTAGCAGCCGGGCACATACTCCAGCCCGGTGGAGAGTCCCCACGCGCCCGCCTCCATGCAGGTCGCCACCTCACGCTTCATCGCTTCGAGTTCGGCAGGCGTGGGACGACGCTGGTCGAAGCCCATCACTTTCTTGCGCAGTGTGCCATGCGCACACAGGAAAATCACATTGGTGCCGACGCCGCGCTCTTCCAGCTGGCGCAGATGCTCGTCGAAACTGTTCCAGTTGACCTCCGCACCGTAGGGCTTGAGCCAGCGCTGCTCCTGCTGGAAGATGGGGGTGGTGTCGGTTTGAGCGACACCCAGCCCGCAGTTGCCGACCACCTGCGTGCCCACCCCCTGATACAGCACGCTCAGCTGTTCAGGATGGTGCGGCAGGGAGAAGTCGGAATGCGTGTGGATGTCGATGAAGGCGGGCGCCACGCATAGACCCGCCACATCCACCACCATGCCCGCCTCCCAGTCGTCCAGCGCGCCCATCGCGACGATTCGGTCGTCCCGAATGGCAATATCTCCCCGCTGAGCGGGCGCGCCTGTGCCGTCATAGAGCGTGCCACCGCGCAGCAGGAGGTCGCAACGCCGATGAACCAGTTGCATAGAGAGCAGGATACCCCACCTGTGAAGCGGGAATCAACCCTGCACACAGCGCAGGTGAACCCAGCCGCGGTTGGCATCGCGGGTGATGGGTTCGCCGACGGCAATCGTCTGGCGGCAGATGCGGCAGAAGCCCTCATAGCGGGCGGGGATACTGTGCTGAACGGGAGCGTTCATGCAGTCCACATGCACCCAGCGCCCACTTCGAGCGTGGCGCGTGATCAGCGCACCCTGTTGAATCGGTTGCAGGCAGGCGGGGCAGGTGCCCTCATAGCGAGCAAAGAGCAGCGGTGCACCCGCTTCCAGCAACTGCTCGTGTTGCTCCGTCAACAGGGCGAGCAGCTCACTGGCAAGGAGATCGATCTCTATAACCGACTCGTTCGATACGCGCGGAGGCGACTGATCTGGTTTGCCCTGCTCGACCCAGCGGCGATTTTCCGGGATTGGCTTCATGCGGGACTCTCCTCCGTGTCGGGGGATGGCGCTTCGCTTCGGGGTCGTGGTGCGGGCGGCGCCTTCTGGCGGGGCGGCTTCAGGTAGCCACTGATGCCGTCCAGCCCGGTTGCCAGCAGGCTACCCGCCTCGCAGGAGCAGAGGAAGCAGCTCGGATTGCGTTCGGCTTCGGCGGGGAACGCCTGCTGCGCCACCAGGTCGTAATAGACATACGGCTGCGCGGGCAGGCAGCCCGTGGTCAGCTTCACGAACTCCCACACCAGCAGGTTCGCCACGACGCCGTTCAGGAACACCACCTGCGGGTTGGGTATCCGCTCGCCCTGAATGTAGCCGTGCTGGATCGACATGGCACGCTGTTCGGGCGTGAGCTGCTCTTCCACGCTCTGGCGCACCAGATGCCCGACACAGCTGAGGCAGGCGGTCTCGCCCGGCAGGATGAGCTGCACCTGTCCGCCGCCCTGCGCGATGCGTCCCGCCTCCGCGCGTATGCCGACGCCCGCGTCCAGATAGGGGATCAGCGCGCACACCGCCACCAGGTTCAAATACTGGCGCACGGTCGCGCTGTCCACCGCGCCGATCAGCACATCGCTTTCGAGCAGGGTGGTCAGCAGTTCGGGCGAGCGCGCATCGGCGGGCAGGGGCATGATGGTGCGCCATTCGGGGCTGCGAGCACGATTGAACCAGAGTGCGAGCGCCTTCACCTTGCGCCAGCGCCGAATCGCGCGATACCAGGTGGCGCCCACGATACGGTTCAGATTGCTCAGCTCCAGTCGGTCGGGGTCGATCAGCGTCAGATGCCCGACGCCGAGCAGGGTGAGCGCCTGCGCAATCTGGGAGCCAAGCCCGCCCGCGCCCACAATCGCCACGCGCAGGTGGCTCAACAGCGCCTGACCCTCCACACCGAGCGCGCGCACCTGACGGTCGTACAGCTCCCGCTGGGCTTTGTCCAGCTCCGGCGGTGCAAGGTCAGTCGCATAGCGCATCTCGCAGGGCAGCCCCACGATGCGGATATGCTCAATCGGCACCACCTGCTGATTCACATAGTCCCACATGTGCCCGTCGAAGCCCATGTCGGAGCCGAACACCAGCGTGCCATGCCGAAACGGGGGCGACAGCACCTCGGTGACGCGGAACTTCTGATAGTCGCTCTGGTGATCAATCGAGGAGAAGCGCGGTTGAGGCGTCCACGGATGGGAGTGGGCTTCCAGCAGCGACCAGCCCTCCGCTTCACAGCGCGTCAGCAGGGCATGCACGAACTCCGGGCGGGTGATGACGCGACTGGCGGAGCGCTCCTCGTAGGCGTCCGGCGGCACCTCCACCAGCTCGCGCACAAGGAACACCGCTCGCCCTGGCAGCTCCAGCGTGCGACACAGCATGAAGCACTTCGTCTCGACACAGCGGTCAGCGAGAAGCGCTTCGGTGAGGCGCGTCCAGAGCGTGCGCGTGATGCGTACCTCGCCACACAGAGCTTGCAACGGCTCCACTCCCTATCCGCGTCGCCAGCGTTCAAACGCCTTCTTAATGAGTTCGCAAACGCTCAGCAGGGAATGCCCTGCCAGCGGGTTCGCTGCAGGGTGCCACTCGTGGATATGCAGGCAGCAGGCGGTCCAGCCCTTCAGTGCCGGCGGCGCCTCACGGAACTGACCCCGATTGGGGTCATAGGAGGTGTCGCCGTAGAACACATGGGGCGGACGCTGCCCGTTCGCTAAGCGCAGGTTGTAATCCACATAGAACCAGTCGGGTGGGGTCTGGGGGTAGTGACGCGGCAGCAGGATCAGCACATCAGTGGTGGTGTAGTTGTAGCCACGGGGGAGCGGGAAGTCGTGAATGATGACCCACTCCCCGTCCTCGTCGTCATAGGAGGCTTGCTTCGTCTGCGAGTAGTGCGTCGCAGCGAGCGCCGCCTCGTAGGCGATCCGCTGCAGGCGTGTGTTCATGGTGTCATCCCCGTGACAGCGATCCAGGGCTTAGCCGATACCGTCCTCCCAGCGCGGCAGCTCGGTGACGGCGGGTGCGCGGCGCACCACTTCCTGCGGCGTGGTCGGCTGAGATGGAGTGATCGGCGTGTTCAGCGTGGTCGGGTCGTTCGTGGTCGCAGGCGTCAGCGTAATCTCATAGTCGATGCCGTTCAGGCGAACCTTTTCCTTAACCGCGTTACCTGTTGGCATATGGAACACCTCACCCCTATTATACCCCAAACCTCTGTCAAGAGTTCCCTGCAAAGGGGAGAAAAAATCCCGTTTCGCCTCCCAGAGGCATCGATAAAGCAGGAAAAGGGTGGCTGGCTGACGAATCATCCACACTGTGAGGTGAGATGATGGAGACGATGCAGACCACAACGGCGATTGAGGCGTTGTTGCAGGAGCAGCGGGTCTTCCCGCCTTCGGACGAGTTTGTGCGACAGGCGAATATCAGCGATGCGGCTATTTATGAAGAGGCGGCGCGCGACTATGAGGCGTTCTGGGCGAAGTGCGCCGAGATTCTCGACTGGTATCAGAGATGGCACACGGTGCTGGAGTGGAACCCGCCCTATGCGAAGTGGTTTATCGGCGGCAAGCTGAACGCCTGCTACAACTGCGTGGATCGGCATGTGAAGACATGGCGGCGCAACAAAGCCGCGCTCATCTGGGAGGGCGAGCCAGGCGAGGAGCGCGTGCTGACCTACAACGACCTCTATCGCGAGGTGCAGAAGTTCGCCAATGTGCTGAAGGCGCTGGGCGTGCGCAAAGGCGACCGTGTCTGCATCTATATGCCGCTCATCCCCGAAGTGGTGATTGCGATGCTGGCGTGCGCGCGAATCGGTGCGCCCCATTCGGTGGTGTTCGGCGGGTTCAGCGCGGAGAGCCTCTCGGATCGAATCAACGACGCGCAGGCGAAGGTGCTGATCACCGCCGATGGCGGCTGGCGCCGCGGCTCGATTGTGCCGCTCAAGCGCAACGCCGATGATGCCCTGCGCAACACGCCCTCCATCGAGAAAGTGGTTGTCTATCAACGCATTGGCGGCGACTACACCGTGCCGATGCAGCAGGGGCGCGACCTCTGGTGGCACGAGCTGATGGCGAACGCACCGCTCACCTGCGCGCCAGAACCGATGGACAGCGAAGACCTGCTCTATCTGCTCTACACCTCCGGCTCCACAGGCAAGCCGAAAGGCATCATGCACACCACCGGCGGCTACCTTGTGGGCGTTGCCCTCACCACCCGATGGGTTTTCGACCTCAAGGATGAAGACATCTACTGGTGTACCGCCGATGTGGGCTGGGTCACAGGGCACAGCTATATCGTGTACGGTCCGCTGGCGAACGGGGCGACCTGCGTGATTTACGAGGGCGCACCCGACTATCCCGACCGCGACCGATTCTGGGCGATAGTGGAGAAATATCGGGTGAACATCCTGTACACCGCGCCGACCGCCATCCGCGCCTTCATGAAGTGGGGCGAGGAGTACCCGCGCCGCCACGATCTGAGCAGCCTGCGCCTGCTGGGCACCGTCGGCGAACCTATCAACCCCGAAGCGTGGATGTGGTACCACGAGCATATCGGCGGCGGACGCTGCCCGATTGTCGACACATGGTGGCAGACCGAGACGGGCATGATTATGATCACGCCGCTACCCGGCATCGTGGCGACCAAGCCCGGCTCCGCCACCAAGCCGTTTCCAGGGGTGTTCCCGGACATCTTCGACGAGCAGGGCAACCCGGTGCCGCCGAACAGGGGTGGCTATCTGGTGCTGACACGCCCCTGGCCGGCGATGACGCGCGGGCTGTACGGTGACCCCGAACGCTTCCAGCAAATCTACTGGAGCCGATACCCCGGCATCTATTTCACGGGCGACGGCGCCAAGCGCGATGAGGACGGCTACTTCTGGCTGCTGGGGCGCGTGGACGATGTGATCAATGTGTCAGGGCATCGCCTCAGCACGATGGAAATCGAAAGCGCGCTGGTGGATCACCCGGCAGTCGCCGAAGCCGCCGTCATCGGTAAATCGCACGAGATCAAGGGTCAGGCGGTGGCTGCCTTCGTGATTATCAAAGAGGGCTACACCGCCGATGAGCGATTACGCGAGGAACTCAAGCAGCATGTGGTGGCGAAAATCGGCGCGCTTGCCCGACCCGATGATATTATCTTCACCGCCGACCTGCCCAAAACGCGCAGTGGCAAGATTATGCGTCGCCTGCTGCGCGATGTGGCGGAAGGGCGCGCACTGGGCGACACCACCACTCTCGCAGACCCCGCCGTCGTGCAGGCGCTCAAAGAGAAATACGAGGGTCAGGAAGAGTAGCCCTTCCCTCACCGCTCCCCCGGCGTGCTGGCTGAAGCCATCCCGATGAAGCCCCTCTCCTGCACGCGGCAACTGCTTCCAGAGAGGCAAGCACGGAGGCAGTTGCCGCGTCGCGCTATCCACCGCTCAAAATCCCCCGCCATGTGGAATAACCTCTTCTGGCGATTACCATGCTCGAACTGTGGAAGCACGGGCTGCTGTGGATCAGCACCGCGCTATATGGCTACCTGATCGTGCATCACACGATTCAGGCGCTTCTGTCGGAGCAGCGGGGGGCGAACCTGCGGCTGGTCATGCTGCTCGTGTGCTGCCTGGTGTTCGCCGTGATTGATAGCATGCTGCTCAGTGCGGAGCCGCGCCCCCATCCTGCTGTGCGCCTGCTCACCACGATTCAGTACATCGTGTCGGTTCTGTGTGCCGTGCTGTTCATCGCGCAGCTGAACGATTCGCTGGATTTGTGCCTTGCCCGCTGGCTGAAGGGCTTGTGGGTCCTCACAGCGTTGCTGATTATCACCAGCCTGATGGGGCTGACAATTAGCTCGAAAATCGAGACGCTGGCACTCCCGCTCCTGCATGGCTATTATCTGCATAGCAGCAGCACGCCGCTGGGCTACGCTTTCTCCGCGCTGACACTGACCGCCTTTCTGGCGACTTTTGTCGTGGCGTACCGCTCCTGGCGCCGCCAGAGCTGCGCCAATCGCCTGTTGCTGCTCATCCTGAGCCTGATTATCCCGCTGGTGTTAATTGACATGGCAACCTATTACAATCTCATCACGGGTGTACCGACATGGAATCTCTGCTATGCGATTATCTCGATGGGCTTATCGGCTCACCTGAACGCGCAGCTGCATGAGCTGACCCACAATTTGAAGCAGGCGCATCTGGAGCTGCAGGCGGCTTATCGCCAGATGATTGAACAGGAGCGGCTCAGCACGATAGGGCAGATTGTGCGCGGGATTGTGCATGACCTGAAAAACTTTTTCAACACGGTTCAGTCACTGGCGGATGTGGGCGTAATGCGTTTGAAACGCGATCCGGCATTTGACCCCGCCGAATACTTTACCAGCATCGGCAACGCCACGCGTCAGGCGCACCAGTACCTGCTGGAGCTGCTGGAGATGACCCATGAGCAGGGCGAGCTGCAGATAGGGGAAGTATCGCCCGCCGAGATTGTGAACGAGGTTGCCCGCCTGTCGGGCGCCCGCTTCCTGGAGCCGCCCGTGCAGCTCATCAACAACATCCCGATCGGGCTGCGCATGGAGGCAGACCGCCGCTATCTGGCACAGCTGTTTTTGAATCTAACCCTGAATGCGCTGCAGGCGATGCGGGAGTGGCACGGCGAACGACGCATCGAGTTCGACTGGATCGAGCAGCCCGATTGCGTGGTGCTCACCATGCACGACACCGGACCCGGCTTGCCCGAAGAGGTAAGCGCTCATCTGTTTGAGCGTGAGGTCACCACCCGTCAGGGCGGCACAGGGCTGGGACTGATGCTGGCACGCCGCGCGCTGGAAAAGCACAACGCCACCGTAGAGGTGCATTCCGCGCCAGGCAAAGGCACACGGTTCATCTTCCGATTTCCCACACCACCCCGATTCATGCAGCAGCCCGAATATGTCGCGGTGGCGTGAACATTAAAGCAGGAATCGCGTGGTGGGCAGTCGAACCCTTTCCACAGGGAGGCGATAAGCGTGGAAGAGCCAGTTAAGCGCTCTGACGCTGTGGAAAAAGAGTACACACAAGCTGTCATCTATGGTCTGCTGGGACTGGTGATGCTGCTGCTAACATGGCTGTTCTGGCGCTATGGGGGCATGTTCTACTCCTTCTCGTGGGGTTTCGGGCTGGTGTGGCTCGGCTCGTGGGTATATGCGGGCTGGTCGCTCTATAAAACGCGCAACATACCTGCCTATCCCGTGAGCTGCCCCTACTGCCAGAAGGAGAATGTGTTCGTGGCGCCGCCGCAAAGCGATTTCACCTGCGAACACTGTCGGCGGCTCGTGCCGGTGGAGAACGGGCATGTGCTGGAGGTGGTGACGGTGCGTTGCCCCCACTGCCGCGCCACCGAGCAGGTCTCGCCCCGCGCCCGAACCGCCATCTGCGAGCATTGCCAGCGCGAGTTCAGCGTGGTCGCCCCCACACAGACGCAGGTCTCGATGCCCCTGCCGCAGGACGACCCCACACCCTACGAACTGGTGCTGCTCGGCGTGGAACGCCTGAAGGAAGAAGAAGCCATTGCCCATCTGGAGTCGTTCCTCACCCTCACCCGACCCGATGTGAAGAAACTGCTCCAGAGTGCGCCCGTGGTCATTCTGACCAATCTGCCACGCCGAAAAGCCGAAATGCTGGTCAAAGACCTGCAGCAGTGGGGCATCAAAACGGAGATACGGGCGATCGAGGATCCGAGCCGCGTGCCCACACCATGGTGAGATAGCGGGCGGGTACAATCGAACCCGATGAACCTGCCCGGAGCCTATTTTCAACGGCTGCGTCAGCAGCTACAGGAGCTGGAGCGCCGCTCGCTGAGCGCGATTGAGCAGGCAGCCGAGCGGTGCGCTCAGTGCCTGCTGCGCGGCGGTGCGATCCATGTGTACGACACGGGGCATCTTGTCTCGCGTGAACTTATCAATCGCGCGGGTGGGCTGGCAGCGTTCACCCCGTTCAGCTTCGACCTGCAGGTGCAGAACCCGCACCCCTATCGCGAGGCGCATGGGATCAGCGCTGGGTCCACGCCCGATACTGTTCGCGCGATTGTGCGTGCCGCACTGGATCGCAGTCGCATCGTGCCAGGCGATGTGCTGATTATCGGCAGCGTGTCGGGCAAGACGCCGATCCCTGTGGAGCTGGCGTTGCAGGCACGGCAGCGCGGCGTGTTCACTGTTGCGCTCACCGCCCTTGACTACTCGTCCCGCCTCGAATCGGAACATGAGTCGGGCAAGCGGCTCTTTGAGGTGGCGGATCTGGTCATCGATAACGCTGCGCCCTATGGCGACGCGATGATGAGCCTTGAAGGGCTGGAGACGCCGTTCTGTCCTGCTTCGGGCATCGGCGGCGCCGCCGCGCTGTGGGCGCTGGTGGCGGGTATCGTTGAAATAATGGCAGCGGCAGGCAAGCCGCCCACCATCTTCGCCAGCATCAATCGTCCCGACGGGCAGCAACGCTACCAGCAGAGCATCGAACAGTTCAGACAGCGAGGCTATTGAGATGAAAACGATACTGTTTGTGTGTGTGGGCAACTCATGTCGGAGCCAGATGGCGGAGGGGTTCGCTAACGCGCTCGGTCAGGGCAAGGTGGTCGCCTTCAGCGCAGGCACAATGCCCGCTGCACGGGTGCATCCGCTCGCCGTCGAAGCGATGCGCGAGATCGGCATCGATATCTCCCGCCAGTATCCCAAATCGGTGGAGGAGTTCGATATGGGCAGTTTCGACGCGGTGGTCAGCCTGTGCGATGCGTCCACCGACACGCTGTGCCCCGCGAACTTCGGGGGCGTGCGCGAGCAGTGGAACATCCCCGATCCCGTCGGGCTGCCGATGGAGGAGTTCCGCCGTATTCGCGACACGATTGGCGAGCGGGTCAAAGCGCTGGTTAACCGATTGCTGATGGAGGGCGATGGCTGCTGAGCGACTGCGTGTGGTGATTGCGAGCCACAATCGCGCCAAGTCGCGCGAAATTGTTGCACTGCTGACCGAAGGGCTGCGCGATTTGCCAGTGGAGATTCCGCTGTTGTGCGACTATCCGAACGCGCCTGTGCCGGACGAGACCGAATCGACCTATGCGGGCAACGCCGCGCTGAAGGCATGCGCCTGCGCACGGTTCACCGGCGAGGTCGCACTGGCGGACGACGCGGGGCTGGAGATCGACGCGCTCAATGGTCAACCTGGCTTGCACTCGCGCCGATTCGCGGGTGAGCAGACGCCCTTCACCGTCAAGATGGGGCTGATACTGGAGCGATTGCAGGCGGTGCCTGATGAGCGGCGCACGGCTCGCTTCCGCTGCGCCGTCGCGATTGCCACGCCCGAAGGCGACCTGTACCTTTTTGAAGACACGCTGGAGGGGCGTATCGCGCAGGCGCCACGCGGACAGTACGGCTTCGGCTATGACCCCATCTTCTACCTGCCTGCGTTCGGCTGCACGCTCGCCGAGCTGCACCCCGCCTTCAAGAACCGTATCAGCCATCGCGCGAAGGTGCTGCGGCAGGCAATCCCGAAACTGCGCACGATTTTGCAGGCACGCCTGCAGGCACAGAGCGTCGAACTGGACGAGGCAGAAAGCGTCTAAACCTGTGGAGGCAAACGATGAACATCCTCGAGAGCTTTCTATCGGCGATAGAGAGCCTGCGGGCAAACAAAATGCGCACACTGCTGACCATGCTGGGCGTGATTATCGGCGTGGGCGCAGTGATCGCAATGATCGGGATAGCGCAGGGCGCCCGCGCCTACACGCTGGAGCAGGTGCAGAAGCTGGGCGCGAATGTGCTGACCGTGCGCGCGGGTCAGGCACGGCGCGGCGGCGCGTTCCTGGGATTCGGCAGCGTGCAGACGATGAAGCCATCAGACGCCGACGCCATCCTCAAAAGCTGCGGCGGGCTGGTCGCTCGCGTCTCACCCGAAACCTCCTCATCATTCCAGGTGAAATATTTCAATCGCAATACGCGCACCAGCGTTACTGGCGCCTGGCCCGAATATGCCGAGATTCGCAATCTGGTGCTGGCGGAAGGGCGCTACTACAACGAGTCGGAAGAGCGCGCGATGGCACGAGTCGCCGTCATCGGGCACACCGTATGGGAAGAGCTGTTCCAGAACGGCGCATGCATCGGCAAGACCATCCGCATTAATGGTCAACCATTTCGGGTCATCGGGCGATTACAGTACAAGGGCGACACGGGCTTCCGCAGCTTCGATGACCGCATCTATGTGCCGCTGTCGACCGCGATGCGTCGCCTGATGGGCGTGGAGCATGTGGAGGGGCTTTCCGTCCAGGCAAGCTCAGGCGAGGTGATGGAAGCCACCCAGCAATGTGTGGAAGAGACGCTCATGCGCGTGCATCGCATTCCGCCCTGGGAAGAACCCGATTTCCGCGTGTTCAATCAGGGCGAGTTCGTGGAGACGGTCGAGCAGACGGCGCGCACCTTCACCTTCCTGCTGGCGGGCGTCGCGCTGGTCTCGCTCATCGTGGGCGGTATCGGCATTATGAACATCATGCTGGTGTCGGTGACGGAGCGCACGCGCGAGATCGGGCTGCGCAAGGCGATTGGTGCCACCCGTCAGAACATCCTCGCGCAGTTCCTGATCGAGTCGGTGGTCATCAGCGTCGCGGGCGGGCTGATTGGCATCGCAGTGGGCTATGCGGCGGCAACCTACATCAGCCTGCAGGCGAACTGGAAGGTGCTGATTCCTGTGGAGGGCGTGCTGCTGGCATTCGGTTTCGCTGCGCTGGTGGGCATCTTTTTCGGGCTGTATCCCGCGTGGCGGGCTGCCCAGCTGCAACCGATAGAGGCTCTGCGGTATGAATAACTCCCTCACCTCAGAGGAGAGAGCAAGTTAGCCATCCCTCCAGGGGGCGAGGGTATTATCTATATCCCTCTCCCCCTCTGGGGGAGAGGGTGCGGGTGAGGGGGCAGGGTATCTATATCCCTCTCCCCCTCTGGGGGAGAGGGTACGGGTGAGGGGGCAGGGTATCTATATCCCTCTCCCCCTCTGGGGGAGAGGGTACGGGTGAGGGGGCAGGGACCGATGGACACATTCAGACGAGGTTCATACAACAATGTCCGAAACAGGTCGGCAGGAGTTTCTCTATCGGGATGGGCCGATCGGGTTGCAGGTGCTGCCCGAACAGGGTGGCTGGCGCGTGGTGCTGCCCGACGGCACGGAGCATCGCGTGCTGGAGTGGCAGATTCGTGACGAGGGCGTCTTGCGCCTGCGCACGCCCGCGGGCGTATGGCAGCTGGGCTTCCAGCTCAGCGGCGACGAAATCACGCTGTGCTATCAGGGGCGCGTCTATCGGTTTCGAAGGGGCAGAGAAAAGCGAGCGTCGGGCAGCCACTCCAGCGCGGAAGGCATGCTCGCTGCCCCCATGCCGGGCTTAATTCGCAAAGTGCTGGTGCAGAGAGGCGACACGGTGCAGGCGGGTCAACCGCTGATTGTGCTGGAGGCGATGAAGACGGAGCAAACCCTGCGGTCGCCCTACGCCGGTGTGGTGCAGTCGCTCAACTGCCGCGAGGGCGAGATTGTGCAGGAGGGCGCCCTTCTGGTGGAAGTTCGCCCCATGCAGGCGGAGTGAGGCTCAGAGGCTGCGCACCCGATTGCGCCAGGCGACCAGATCGCTCACACTGCCGAAGGTGAGCCACGGGGTCAGCACGCGCCGCCATGCATCCAGCGCCTGATACACATACACCGCTACCGACGGCCACTCGTAGCTCAGTTCGTAGTTGTGATGATAGATGATCCCGCCCCCGCGCAGCCACTTATTCAGCCCGTCCCTGATGAGGCGTGCGCCCAGCATGCGTGTGAACATCAGATCGACGCTTTCGCCCGATGTGCCGTAGCCTTCGGCGAGCGCGAGCGTGGCACGGTCCGCCGGTTGCGTGGCATAGTTCACATTATTGCTGTAAAGCGGGTCATAGGCGTCCACCAGCTCGATGCCGTAGCGTCGCTCCAGCGGGTTGCGCAGGTAGGGCGTGTGCGCCATCAGCCGTGCGCCAGGCGCAACAACACAGGAGCTGACCCAAGCCCGCACCACGCGCACGGGCGTCTCCTCCCGCAAAAAGCGCAGATAGCGATCGGTGAACTGGTTATTGGCGAAGTTCAGATAGCGATGGCGATTGCACCAGCTGGTGGCGAAGCCCATCTGCCGCATCTCGTCCAGCGTGCCTTTCCAGTGGGCGCGGAACGCCGCCGGCGAACTCATCTCGCGAAACGAGCCGTAAGGGTTCGTCCACGCCCGCGCATTCCCGAACCCCAGCGTGCTTTCAATCTGCCAGTAATGGTCGTGCCAGCAGCAGGGGAAACAACCATCCTGCTCCTGCAATAGAATCTGGTGAATCTGCGCCAGCTGCGCATTGTAGTTGCGCGCGTTGCGATGCAGGTAAGGGTTCGTCGGACTCAGATTGCTGAGCGCGCTGGTGGTGCAACCGCACTGCACGACCAGCCCCGTGGTCTGACAGAAGGCACGAATCCACTGCACCGACTGCAGATAGATGTCGTAGCTCCAGCCGGGCGCGTTCGGTGCGCCCCAGGTGCAGATGTGGTCGATATCCATGCTCAGCGGGCGGCTCCAGGCGGGATCCGCCTCCTCGTTCACCATCATCCACGGGATCAACCAGGGCGAGGTTGCCAGCGAGCCGAGCGTCGGCACAAAATAGCGATTATACCAGCGCGCGATATACACATGGCTCGCCTGCGGGTGCAACTCGGCATCCGGACGCAGCAACACCTGCAGGTTCGGATTCGTTTCATCGACGCTCAGCGCATGATAGATGTTATTCACCCGCGCAGTGAACGATTCCACGATTACGCGCGTGCCCGTCTGGGTCCAGACAGCGCGGCGCCCGATCATTTTAATGTCGGTTGGCGAGCCATCGAGCGGTGTGATGCCCCGCACGCCTGTGGCGGGCGTGCCGCCTGTGCCCTGCGGTGTTCGGTAGCCGACCAGATAGAGCGGTTTATCGCCTGGCGCGTAGTTCACCCAGCTGAAGATTTCCAGCCCCGATGTGTAGTCGGACAGGTAGGGCACGATGCCCATATCGTACTGGGCGTTGAACTGGCTCTTGCTCACATCACCCGCCACAATAATATCGGCAGGCTGACCCCAGAGCCACAGCACGCTCTTCCACATGCGCGCAATGCGATCATTCTGAATGAACGCTGCATGCGCCCGATTGCGGGTCGGTATAATCAGAGCCACACGCTTGGTCGCCATCCCGATTGCTATTATAGCACAGGGATGGGGGCAGGAGCACCAAGGCACGGCGCGAAACTGGCACTTATGCGGTGGCTGTTGTGTGTGAGCGGGAGCCTCCTGCTTGGCTGGCTCTGGTCGAACCCGCCCGAACTGCAGGCACGAAGCGCGATTCTGATCGAAGCCAGCACGGGACAGGTGCTGTTCGAAAAGAATCCCGACATGCCTCTGCCGCCTGCCAGCCTGACCAAGATGATGACCGCGCTGATTGTGCTGGAGCGGTGCGGTCTGGATGAGGTGGTGACGGCATCGGCGCGCGCGGCGCGCGCCCGCGCCAGCTCGCTCCACCTCAAAGCGGGTGAGCGGGTCACGGTGCGCGACCTGCTCTATGCGCTGCTGTTGCGCTCGGCGAACGACGCCGCTGTCGCGCTGGCGGAACATACCGCTGGCTCGGTGGAAGGCTTCGTGCAGCTTATGAACGCGAAGGCGCGAGCGCTGGGCGCCACGCACACCCATTTCGAGAACCCGCATGGACTTCATCACCCGCGCCATCTCTCCACCGCGCGCGACCTCGCGCTGATTGCCCGCGCCGCGATGGAGAACCCCCAGTTCCGCGCGATTGTGTGCCAGCGCAGGGTGCAGATTGCGCGCTCGATAGACCAGCAGGACCGCTGGGTGGTCACGAAGGCGAAGTTTCTGGAGATGTACCCGTGGGCGGAGGGCATTAAGACGGGCTTCACGCGCCAGGCGGGGCTTTGCTTCGCAGGCGCCGCCAGCAAAGCGGGGCGACGGCTTATCAGCGTCGTGTTGAACAGCCCCCAGCGCGAGCAGGACACCATCGCGCTGATGGAGTACGGCTTCAACGACTGGGTGCCTGTGGCGCTGGGTCAGGCAGGTCAGAGGGTGGGGCGCGCGCCTGTGAAGAACGGCGCTCAATCGGAAGTGCCCGTTCAGCTGGAGCAGGCGGCGATCTGGGTTGTGCCGCGAGCGGAGCAGCATCGCTATCGCTGGGTGCTGCTGCCCGTCGAGCTGCAGGCGCCTGTCGCGTCGAACACCCCCGCTGGCTGGGCGGTGCTGCAACGCGACGGTCAGCCTCTGCTCAAAATCCCGCTGCGAACCGCTCAGAGCGTGTCCGCGCGTCCCGCCTCCTACACAGGCATCCTGCTCGGTGGCAGTTTGAGCCTGATCGCCTATTCACTCTTCCGCGTTCGCAGGACAAAACGCCCGCGCCCCGAACTGATACCGCGGAGGTGATTGCATGCAACGCAGAGTCGCAGGGCGCGTGTGGGCGCTGGTGTTCGCCCTCGTGCTGATTGCCATCGTGGGCGTGCTGGGATGGTACTTCCTCATCTACACCCGCTCGCCTGGCTACGCCCTGAACCAGTTCTTTGACGCCGCGAAATCGAACGACAGCGAGCGGCTCGAACGCTATACCGACCGATCCGGCATGCTGATGATGCTTCTGCAGCAAATGGGCGATCCCGTGCAGCTGCTCTATCCGGGCTATCAGCGTCAGGACATTGGCAAAGTAGAAAAGGTGGAGGTGGGCGCCATCACGGTGGAGGGCGAAACGGCGAAGGCGACTGTGACGATGGAGGTTGCCTCCCCACAGGGTCAGCGCCGCACCATGCGCCCAACCTATGTGCTGCGCAAAGTGGAGGGTCACTGGAAGGTCAATGTGCAGGATACGCTATGTGGCTCCTTCAACGAGTTTGTGCCTGCAGCTGCCCGCCAGATGGCAATTCGTCAGCTGCGTTCGATGGTCGCTCAGAATCCTGCTATGCTGCCAATGGCACGGATGCAACTGCAGAGTCTGCGTGCGGAGATCGATAAATATCCGCAGTTTCGCGACTTTCTGCGCAGCCTGGGTCTCTATTGAATGGCGTTGCATAACGGTTCGAAAAGGCTCCGCTGGTACAGCGGGCTGACCGGCTATCACTGGCTGGTGCTGTCGGTCGCCGCCGCGGGCTGGATGTTCGACACGATGGATCAGTGGCTCTATGTGCTGGCGCGTCAGCCCGCGGTGGCGGATTTGCTGAACACCAGCCCTTCGGACCCGCGTGTGGCGCACTATTCGGGCATCGTGCAGGCGTGGTTCGTAATCGGGTGGGCGACGGGTGGCTTCCTGTTCGGGATAATCGGCGATCGGTTAGGGCGCACGCGCACGATGGCGCTCACCATCCTGATGTATGCGGGCTTCACGGGTCTGAGCGCGCTGGCGCAGAGCTGGCAGCAGCTGGCGCTGTTGCGTTTTCTGACGGGGCTGGGGATTGGCGGCGAGTTCGCGGCGGGCGCCGCGCTGGTCGCCGAGACCTTCCCTGCGCACGCGCGCCCCACCGCGCTCGGCATCATGCAGGCATGCTCGGCGATTGGCAACCTGATGGCAGCGATCCTCTATCGGCTGGTTGGACCCGAGTACGGCTGGCGGTGGGTGTTCGCGATCGGCTTTTTGCCCGCGCTGCTGGTGTTTGTGATTCGGCTGTTTGTGCGGGAGCCGCAGCGCTGGGAGCAGGCGCGGGCGTCGGGTCAGCCGCTGGGCGCCCTCAGCGAGCTGTTCGGCGATCGGCTCTGGCGTCGCCATGTGCTGATTGGCATCGGGCTGGGCGCGGTGGGTGTGGTTGGCTTCTGGGGCATCGGCACATGGTCGCCCGATTTGCTGGCTCGCGCCCTGAACCCTGCAGGTGACCCTGCGCTGCGCCCGCTGGTCGAGGAGCAGAAGTCGTATGCGGTGATGGTTCAGCAGGTGGGCGCATTCTTCGGGATGCTGGGCTGGGCGATGCTGGCGCAGCGCATCGGGCGGCGCCCCACCTTCGCGCTCACCTTCTTCATGTGCCTGCTGATTGTGCCTGCCACCTTTTTCCTGACCACCTCCTTCGCGCGGGCGATGCTGCTCTATCCGCTGCTGGGCTTTTTCACCACCGCGCTGTTTGCGGGCTACGCCGTCTATTTCCCGGAGCTGTTCCCCACGCGCCTGCGGGCGACGGGCGTCGGGTTCTGTTATAATGTGGCGCGCTATCTGGCAGCCGCCGCGCCCTACACCTTCGGGCTGTTGACCGCCCACTTCAGCATCCAGTGGGCAGCGACTCTGCTTTCAGGCGTGTTCCTGCTGGGGCTGATGATACTGCTGCTCGCGCCCGAAACGAAAGACCAGCCCCTGCCAGCATGAGCACCCGTACCTAATTTCGATCCCAGCCCCACGGCGCCCAGGGACCTATCGGCTCATCATCCCCGCCAGGGCAGTAGGGCGGGTTCGTCCAGTTCGAAGCCGTGTGCCAGTCGCCCCGCAACGAGGGGCGCAACCATTGGGCGTGCCCATCCAGATACAGAATGTCTGTGCCGCCGTTGTGCTGAAACCAGATCTCGTTGGTCTGGGCGCAGTCGATGTCGGTGTCGGCGGTTCCGTTCGGCAGCCCATCTCGCCCCTGAACCTCCAGCAGGAACAGAGACTCAGCGGGGTAGCGCCACTGCCCAGCAAACGGATAATCCAGCACATGCTCGGAGACCGCATAGCTCATCCAGAACTCATAGGTGCGGCGCGAGGTCATTCGCAATCCCCATTCGGGCAGCGGCGGCGTGCGAAAGTTGGGCGACATCACAACCGGGTTGCTGGGGCAGCTGAAAAAGTTGCCGCGTGGAGTCTGAATATCGCCCGGCTTCATCTTTGTGTAGGGGATGAGCAGGAATGGCCACCAGTCTTCCATCCAGAAGCGGTTGGGTACATTCGGTCCCGCCTTGCCAAACAGCCAGTCGTCATAGTCGGTCATGTACATCTGGCTGGCAAGCCCCAATTGCTTCAGGTTCGACAGGCATTGTGCTTGACGCCCTTTCTCGCGCGCCTGTGCGAACACGGGGAACAGAATCGCCGCCAGAAGGGCGATAATCGCGATGACCACCAGCAGCTCAATCAGCGTAAAACCGTCTCGTCGCATGATGTGTCCTCCACCAGCAGAAGCATAGTCGACTCTTCTTTAAGATTTTGTTAAAAATGGCGTTTTTAATCCATTCTTAATAATGACAGAGGTAGAGTAGGCTGGAGGTTGAACGATGAGAGCAACGAGGAGAGTAGCGAGCATGTTGACCCTGATTGCAGGGCTGGCGATAGCCGCCCCGGCTCAGGTCTGGATTAGCGAAGCGCTGATAAACCCGCCTGGCTCGCCTGATGCGGGACGCGAGTTTATCGAACTGCGCAGTTGCCAGCCGAACTGGTCGCTGCAGGGCGTCTGGATTATTGGCATCGATGGCGAATCGTTGTTTAACCCGGGCAACATCCACTGGGCGATTGACCTCAGTGCCTACAGCACGGGTTCGAACGGGCTGATTTTGATCCGCGACGCCTCGCGCGTTCTGCTCCCAGAGCCTGACCCTGCCACGACCGTTGTGGTGATCACGGAGGCGTTCACGCCTGCTGGCATGCAGAACGACAGCTATACAGTGGCAGTGGTGCGCAACTTCCGCGGCCAGCCGAACGATGATATCGATCAGGACAACGACGGCGTCATCGATAATGTGCTGTGGGATGAAGCGTACGACGCTATCGGCTGGCTGGACGGTGAAACGGCGTCTGGTGAAGTGGATCAGGTCTACAGTGTGGCGCTGGGCGGCATCGAGGTGCCTGTGGATGCACGGCGCGACAGCACGGGCGATGTGTGGGAGCCTGACGCCTATGTGCGCTTCAACGGCGATAACTGGATAGCCTGCGATGTCGGACGGTTAGTCTCAGGTCAGAACCAGGGTCCTTTCGGACCCTCCTCAACCCAACGGTATGTCAACGGCACTGTGCCGCCCGACTTTGACCGTCTCACACCTGGCTCTGCCAATCCGGGCACGCGCCCGCCGCAGGTGGGCGATGTGGATTGCACCGGCTGCGTGGACGACGCCGACCTGTTAGCTGTGCTGTTCGCCTTTGGGCAATCGGGCGATGACTTGCCCGAAGATGTAGATAGCGACGGCGTGGTGGATGATGCCGACCTTTTACTTGTTCTGTTTAACTTCGGTCAGGGGTGCTGAATCGCGCCTGCTGAATGAGCTTGGAGGAAAGGTGAGAACAGCGATGTGGAGTAAAGGAGAGAATCTTGAGAGGGTCAATCCATGGATAACACAGTGGTGGTGCGAATCGATCCCGTTCGGGTGACGCAGCCGTTGCCCGATGATGCTGATGATCCAGCGATCTGGGTGCATCCGACGCGCCCTTCCGCCAGCCTGATTATCGGCACCAACAAAGCGCCTGCGCCTCGCGGCTCGCTGGGCGTGTACGATTTAAACGGGCGCTTGCTCCAGCACATTACGGGGCTGGATCAGCCGAACAATGTGGATGTGATGCGCGGCTTTGCGATGGGGCGGGCGCGCCTCGACATCGCCGTTGCCACCGAGCGCTACGCCAGTCGCCTGCGTATCTATCACATCGACACCCGACGCCGAAGGCTGATTGACATCACCGATCTGCAGACGGCGCGTGTCTTCCGCAACGAGCGCGGCGAACGCGCGATGCCGATGGGCATCGCGCTCTATCGCTATCCGCGCACGGGCGCCATCCATGCCATCGTGTCGCGCAAAGCGGGTCCCGAGCAGGGCTATCTCCACCAGTATCAGCTGGCGCCCACTGCCAGCGGCAGAGTCGGCGTGCAGTTTGTGCGTGCCTTCGGTGCCTTCAGCGGCTCGAACGAGATCGAGGCGATCGCCGTCGATAACGCGCTGGGCTTCGTTTACTATGCCGATGAGGGATCGGGTGTACGCAAGTATTACGCGGATCCCCAGCACCCGCAGGCAGGGCGCGAGCTGGCGCGATTCGCCACAGAGTTCAAAGGCGAGCAGGAAGGGATCGCGCTCTACGCGCCCGACCGCACGCGCGGCTACCTGCTCTGCACTGAGCAGCTGCCCAGCAACAGTCGGCTCCATCTCTATCTACGAGCAGGTCAGCAGCGTGAGCCTGTGGCGGTTGTCGCCATCGGCGCCGACGCCACTGACGGACTGGACGCAACGGCGGCCAATCTGGGCAAACCGTTCCAGGCGGGGCTAATCGTCGCGATGAACAGTAAGGGGCGCAACTTCTGGCTCTACAGTGCTGAATCGCTCCTGCGGGCAGTCCGTACCACCAGGCGTTGAGATTGCTTCAATCCCTGCGACCATTTCCGCCCCGACCTGTTCAGAATGGTCAGGGTGTTGCATTTTTCCGCAAATTTCTGAAGTTCGCGCCCACCTGGTGTATAGTGAAGGTATGGAGGCAACTATCATGCAACGGACAGCGCAATGGCACAGTTCAGCGCGCCGCCTCGCGAGCGCGCTCGTAAGAAGGCAAACTGATAAGAACGCAATGGAAGTTAAGCCTTGATCCTCACACCCCACACTGCCGAAGGGGGGACACCGCCTGGTGTCCCCCCCTTTTTTACAGGGCTACTTCGTGCTGGCGAGCCACGCGCGCTCATGCTCGATCACATAGCGGGCGATCTGGCGGCGCAGCGCCATCGTGTTCACCTCGCTGGTGCGGCGCATGTAGCGCCTGAGCGCGGCGAGCAGAATCTGCAGCAGGTCGCCCTCTGCGAAGGCGTGCAGGGCGCGCCGCGCATGCGATTCAATCGCATCGAACGCTTCGTAGGCGAACACGCGCGTCATCGCCAGCGGCAGGGTGATGTCCAGTCCCTTCTGCTGGAGCTTGCGCGTGCGCAGCCACGCGCTCTCCATCGCATAGAGCTGGATCAGGCAGTCAGCCAGGTGCCCCACAATCTCCTGGCGCTCCTCCAGCTCGGTGCCGACCTGCTCCACCGCCATCCCGGCTGTCATGAGGAACGCCTTTTTGGCGCTGGTGATATATTTGCCAATCGCCTCCAGCGGGTCGACGGGATCGGGCGTGGGCATCTGCGGCTGGTTGAGTTCAGCGCGAATGGCTTGTGCCGCCTCCATCAAGCCGGGCAGTTTGCCCTTGAGCGCACGGCGCATCAGCTGATCCAGCATCAGCAGGCGATTGATCTCGTTCGTGCCCTCGAAGATGCGGTTGATCCGGCTATCGCGATAGATCTGCGCGGCAGGGAACTCTTCGGTGTAGCCGAACCCGCCGTGAATCTGCACGGTCTCATCCGCCACATAGTCCAGCACTTCGGAGCCGAACACCTTCAGGATGGCGCATTCGACGGGGTACTCCTCGTCGGCTTCGCGATACCGGGCATTCGCGTCGGGCGCGAGCGGGTCGATGCCGTGAAACGCCTCGTCCAGCATGCCGGCGGTGCGGTAGACCGCGCTTTCCAGCGCGTAGATTTGAATCGCCATCTCTGCCAGCTTGTGCTGGATGAGTCCGAAGCTGGCGATGGGCTGTCCGAACTGCTGGCGCTCTTTGGCGTAGCGGGTGGCGATGGTGAGCGCCTCTTTCGCGCCGCCCAGCGCGGCGGCGGCGAGCTTGAACCGCCCGATGTTCAGCACGCCGAACGCCACATGGTGCCCCTTGCCAATCTCGTGCAGCACATTTTCGACGGGCACCTGCGCGTTCTCTAAAATCACGCGGCGCGTGCTGGAGCCTTTGATGCCCATCTTATGCTCCTCACGCCCGACCGACACGCCGGGGAAGTTGCGCTCCACGATGAAAGCGGTGAACTTGTCGCCGTCCACTTTGGCGAACACGATGAAGAGGTCCGCCCAGCCCGCGTTGGTCGTCCACATCTTTTCGCCGTTGAGCAGATAATATTTGCCGTCGGGTGAGAGGGTGGCGCGGGTGCGGGCGGAGAGCGGGTCGGAGCCGCAGTTCGCCTCGCTCAGCGAGAAGGCGGCAATCAGCTCGCCCGTGGCTAACTTCGGCAGGTATTTCTGCTTCTGTTCAGGCGTGCCGAAAAAGAGGATTGGCAGGGTGCCGATGCCCACATGGGCGCCCCACGAGACGGCGAACGAGGCTTGCAGGCTCATCTTTTCGGCGATCAGCGTGCTGGTGGTTTTGGGCAGTCCCAGCCCGCCGAACGCTTCAGGCAGGTCGGCGCCCAGCAGCCCCAGCTCGCCCGCCTTTTTGAGCAGGCTGACGGTCAGCCCTTCCTGCTGATGTTCGATCTCGGCGTTGCGGGGTTGCACCTCGCCGCGCACGAACTGCTCGGCAGCCTGCGCCAGCAGGGTGTCTTCCGAGCTGAAATCTTCAGGCACAAACACCTGCGCGGGTTCCACCTCGCGCAGTAAAAACTCGCCACCACGCAAAGCGATAGTTCTCATCGGTCACCTCCATCGGTCTGTGCTACCGATAGTATACCTCGATTTTTGACTGGCTGTTCGATTGCTCCCTTGCCTCATCGGGAGCGGGAGTGTAGATAAGCTCACCCGCTTGCAGCTTCCTGTGCATGTGCATGCCTGTGAACCTGTCGAAGGAAATAAGGGCAGGGTATAATCGCAGCGGAGGGCGTCTAAGAGGGTGTGGGCAGCAGTGCCCCGGAATGGACGGTTTCAACGGGTGCGTTTCGGGATGGTTGAAGCCTCGCGTCAGCCATCCGGAATTCAGCTGGTGGGGGTGTCCGCTTTCGCGACGCGGCGAGGCTGGAGCCGGGCGCCGAGTCTTGCCCTGCCAGGTTCCCGCCAGATTCAATCCACATCAACAGGAGGTTGAAATGATGAAGCGGGTCTATCTCTTTGAGGAAGGACGCGCCGACATGCGCGACCTGTTAGGCGGGAAGGGCGCCAATCTGGCGGAAATGACCAACATCGGGCTGCCCGTGCCGCCGGGATTCACTATCACAACCGATGTGTGTCGCGACTATATGCGCCGTGGGCGACTGCCCGATGACCTGATGGACGAGGTGCGCGAGAAGCTCGCTGTGGTCGAGCAGCGGGTCGGCAAGCGGTTCGGCGACCCCGACAACCCGCTGCTGGTCTCCGTGCGCTCCGGCGCCAAGTTCTCCATGCCCGGCATGATGGACACCATCCTCAATCTCGGGCTGAACGACCGCACCGCGCAGGGCATGATTCGCCTCACCCGAAACCCGCGCTTCGTCTATGATGCCTACCGCCGATTCATCATGATGTTCAGCGATGTGGTGATGGACATCCCTAAAAAGCTGTTCGAGGAGCGATTTTCGGAGCTGAAAGCGCGGCTGAGCGTGACGCAGGATACCGAAGTGCCCGCCGATGCGCTCAAGGAGCTGGTGGAAGTGTTCAAACAGATTGTACGCGAGCATGGCAAAGCGTTCCCGCAGGACCCCTTTGTTCAGCTGGAGATGGCGATTGAGGCGGTGTTCCGCTCGTGGAACAATGAGCGGGCAATTGTGTATCGCGAGCGGGAGAAGATTCCGCACGATCTGGGCACGGCGTGCAATGTGCAGGCGATGGTGTTCGGTAATATGGGCGACGATTCAGGCACCGGTGTGGCATTCACGCGCAACCCTGCTACTGGTGAGAAGGTGCTTTACGGCGAGTTCCTGCCGAACGCGCAGGGCGAGGATGTGGTGGCGGGCGTCCGCACGCCGCTGCCGCTGGATGCCCTGCGCGAGCGGATGCCCGAACTGTATCAGCAGTTTCTGGAGATTGCCGACCGACTGGAGCGCCACTATCGCGATATGATGGATCTGGAGTTCACCATCGAGCGGGGCACGCTCTGGATGCTCCAGTGTCGGGTGGGCAAGCGCACGGGTCGCGCGGCGGTCAAGATTGCCGTCGATATGGTGCATGAGGGTCTGATCGGGCGCGATGAGGCGGTGCTGCGTGTCTCGCCCGCGCATTTAGACCAGGTGCTGCATCCGCATCTGGACGAGCAGGCGCTGGCGACGGGCGAATACCCGCTGATTGCGCAGGGGCTGGGTGCCTCGCCTGGCGCCGCGAGCGGACGCGCCGTGTTCGACTCCCGCCGCGCGATGGAACTGGGCAAAACCCAGCCCGTGATTCTGGTGCGCCCCGAAACGAACCCCGACGATGTGGGCGGCATGCTGGCATCCAAAGGGATTCTCACCGCGCGAGGGGGAATGACCTCGCATGCTGCCGTCGTCGCGCGCGGGTTCGGCATCCCCTGCGTCGTCGGCTGTGAAGCCATCAGTGTGGATGAGGAGAACGCCCTCTTCCGCGTGGAGGTCGGTGGCGAGACGCTGACTGTGCGCGAGGGCGATTATATCAGTATCGATGGCACGACGGGGCGCGTCTATCTCGGCAGTGTGCCCACGCAGGCGCCCGAGATCGGCGCCGAGATGGCGACCCTGCTGCAATGGGCGGACCAGTTCCGACGCCTGCGCGTGCGAGCGAACGCCGACACGCCGCAGGACGCCGCGAAAGCGCTCGAATTCGGCGCAGAGGGTATCGGGCTGGCTCGCACCGAGCATATGTTCTTCGGTGAGGAACGCCTGCCGATTGTGCAGGAGATGATTCTCGCGAAGACGGCGAAGGAGCGGCGCGAGGCGCTCTCCCGCCTGCTGCCCTTCCAGCGGGCGGACTTCCTCGGCATTTTCGAGGTGATGCGCGGGCTGCCCGTCACCATTCGGCTCATCGATCCGCCCCTGCACGAGTTCCTGCCCCGCCATGACGACCTTCTGCGGGAAGTGGTCCAGCTGGAGCTGACCGCGCCCGATTCGCCAGAGCTGGTCGAGAAGCGGCGCCTGCTCCAGCGCGTGGAGGAGCTGATGGAGGCGAACCCGATGCTGGGTCTGCGCGGCGTGCGGCTGTCCATCCTCTACCCCGAAATCGTGGAGATGCAGGTCACCGCCATCATGGAGGCGGCGGCCGAAGCGCAGCGCCGCGGCTATGACCCCCATGTGGAGATTATGATCCCGCTGGTGGGACATGTGAACGAGCTGAAGGTGGTGCGCGACAATCTGGAGCGCGTCGCCAAAGAGGTGATGGCGCACGAGGGCGTGCAGCTCGACTACAAGTTCGGCACGATGATCGAAATCCCGCGTGCCGCGCTCACCGCCGACGAAATCGCCCAGCACACCCAGTTCTTCTCCTTCGGCACGAACGACCTGACGCAGACGGTGTTCGGCTTCAGTCGCGACGATGCCGAAGGCAAGTTCCTCGCCTATTATGTGGAGCAGAAAATCTTGCCGGAGAACCCGTTCGTGACGCTGGATCGCGAGGGTGTGGGCAAGCTTATCGAGATGGCGGTGCGGGCGGGGCGGGCGGTTCGGCGCGAGCTCAAAATCGGCATCTGTGGCGAGCATGGGGGCGACCCTGCCTCCATCGAGTTCTTCCATGAGCTGGGGCTGGACTATGTGAGCTGTTCGCCCTATCGCGTGCCGATTGCCCGCTTAGCCGCCGCTCAGGCGACCCTGCGCCGCCGCGTCGCCGTCACGGTGGATAAATAAGCTTCAGGGCGTGTATGGCTGCGGTCTCAGGCGCACTGCTGGATGACGACCGCTTCCATACACGCCTCCCACCAAGAGGTAATTTGGCAATTCCTGCCCACCCCATTTTCGCAAAGCCCATTCTGCCAGTTGGGAAACCACTGCATCTCCCTCCTGCAGGTTCCCCCACTGCGTGAGGGGAACCCATGCTATAATGATGGCGGTGCAGCGACTGTTCGGGAGTGAAGTGCCAGCGGAGGGCATCGGCATTCAGGTGCAGGGCGGCGTGATCAGCCGTTTCGGGCTGGAGGAGGAACTGTTCATCACGGAGCCGACGCGCCCCCACCTGAGTTCGCTCTACTACATGTCGCGCCTGCTGCTGCGCAATCCGCGCCACTACTATCGCTATTCCGCGACCAACTTCTCGCGCGGCGCCGACGCGCGCGAGTGCCTGATGAGCACAATCGAGATCGCGACGACACCGCAGCCCACGCCCGATGCGCTGCTGCGCGAGCTGCTCCTGCGTCGGCGTGAACTGACCGAGGCGGTCCGTGAAGCCTATATTGTGCCCGTGGGACATCTTTTCGACCTCGAATCGCCCACCAACACGGGCGGGCTGCACCTGCATCTGACCGTGCCCGACGAGGCGCGTGCGCGCGTCTATGCGAATATCGCCTACTTCCTGCCCCTGCTGATTCTGCTCTCGGCGAGCAGTCCCTACGCGGGCGGGCGATATTTTGGACCCTCCTATCGCGTGGCGCGCTCCTTCGCGATTGGCGCCCTGCGCGACGACCCAACCTACCGCTTTCAGGATTTAATCTTCGCGCGGCGACTGGGCACAATCGAGATTCGCGCCTTAGACCCCATCTGGGATTGGGAGCGGTTGCGCTGGCTGCTGCTATGCGTGCAGGCGATTGCGAATATTCCGCACACCTATCCGCTGGATCGCGAGCGTTATGCGGCGTTGCGCGAGCAGGCGGCGTGCGAGGGCTACACGCCTGCCCTGCAACGGCTCTATCGCGAGCTGCGTGCGTGGGTTGACCTGCCCGAAAGCCTTCTCATCCGCACAGCGTCAGACGAGATTGCGGAATGGTTGGCGCGCGAGGGCATCGAGGCGACCTGCGCCGCGCTGGATCACGCCTATCGGTATGGCGAGTTGCGGCGGGTGCCGCTGCGCACGCTCAAGCCCTCGCTCTGGCGCGGCATCGCGGGCTTCACCAGCTACTATCTGTTGCGCCTGCCGTATATCGCCTACAAAGCCTGGCGCGAATGGCATTAGCCCACCACCTGCAGCACCGATTCAACCGTTTCGCGGAAGCGCGCCTCCAGCTCGTCAGCCGGGTCGTAATCGAGGCTGCGGGCGAGAATCGTCAGTCGCTCGCCTGCGGGCAGGAGGTCGGGTTGCGCCTCAAACAGCAGGGCGACACGGTTACGCAGCTGATAGAAAAAGAGCCACGCGCTTTGAAGCACCTCATGGTCGGCACGGTGGAGGGCACCCACCTGCAGCAGCCAGTTCAGCATCAGGAGTGTGTTTTCGTGCATGTCGTCCGTCGCGCCCGATTGCGAGCGCGTCTCCAGCACGCGCTGTTGCACCCAGAACTCGATGGCGGTCAGTGTGCCGCGTCCGAGTTTCAGGTGTCGCTCGCGCTGTTCAGGCGGCACGCGCTCGGTCAGCGCACGCTCAACAAGGTGCTGGATTGCTGCACGCTCCTCTGCTGAAAGCGGTTTGCCGAATCGGAAGGTATTCAGGGCGTTCAGGAACGGCTCGGTGAGGGGCGATTCGGGGTTCAGCGGGCGGATGCGCAGCGCGGCGAGTCGTTCCCACGGCTCGGCATGACGCTCGAAGTAGTCGCGCCAGCCCTGCAGGGTGCGCACAAGCGCGCCCGCGCCGCCTTCAGGGCGCAGGCGTGCATCCACCGGGCGGAACGCCCCCGCTTCCATCAGCCGCTGGCAGAGCTGCAGACAGCGTGTGGCGATCGCCGTCGCCATCGGCAGGCTCGCCTCATCCGGGCAGACGAAGCCGATGTCCCAGTCGCTGGCATAGCTGAGCTCGCTCGCGCCCAGACTGCCGAAACCAATCAGCAGGCACGCCTTCGCGACCGCCTGCGCGTGTGCCTGCCCCTCGAATTGCTCCTCGTCGATCTGGCGAGCCGCTTCCGCCCATGTGGTTCGCAGCAGCGTGTCGGCGAGCGCGGTCAGGTCGGCGGCGGTGTCGGTCGGCTCCGTTTCGCCCCACAGGTCGCGCGCGCCGATGCGCAGCCACTCGCGGCGGGCATAGGCAGCGATGTTCGCCATGCGGGCGCGCGCCGTGCGGCAACTGATCAGCCGCTGCTGGAGCGATTCGCGGTGCGCTGCGTGCGACTTGGCGCCATAGGCGAGAATCTCCTCGCCAAATAGCATATCGAGCAGTTCCAGATGCGCCATCAGGTGGTTCCACAGCACGGGCGACTGCGCGAGCTGGGCGAGGCGGTTCAGCACTTCGGGGCTGTCGGCGAAGGTGGTGTAGAGCATGGCACGGTTCGGCATCGCGTCGGCTAACCGCTCCAGCGCGGTGAGCGCGAGGTCCGGGTCGGGTGTGCGCGCACATGCCAGCAACAGTTCGGGCAGGATACGCTCGAAGGCGCGGCGTGTGGCGGGATCGGGCAACCCGTGCTGGGTGCCGACGGTCGGCACGAGCAGGCGGGCATACGCCTGATCCGGCTGGCGGAAGCCCAGCGCCTCCAGCGTTGCCTGCCAGCGCGATTGACCCTCCGGCGTGCCCAGCAGCTCGACCTCACCCTCTGGCAGCGGTTGAGAAGCAGCGGAGATAGTTGCCACCTCTTCCCAGAATGCGCGAGCGACGGCTCGATGCGCCTGCAACGCCTGCTCGAACGCCTCAGGATGCTCAAAACCCATCGAGCGGGCGAAGCGGGCGCGGGCATCTGTGCCCGGCGCGGGCAGTGTATGCGTCTGATGACCGTAGATGAGCTGGAGCCGATGCTCCACCGTGCGCAGGAAGCAGTAGGCATCATGCAGCGCGCGCTCCTGCTCGGCGGTTATCAGGCGCGCCTGGCGCAGGCGACGCAGCGCATTGAGCGTGTTCGGCGTGCGCACCTGCGAGAGCTGACCCCCGTACAGCAGTTGCAGTCCCTGCACGCCGAACTCGATATCGCGGATGCCGCCCCAGCCGTTCTTGATGTCGGTCTCCCACTCGTTGCGGGCGCGGGATTGCGCTTCCGAGCGTCGCTTCTGATCCAGAATCGCCTCCCATTCTTCCGCGCTGGTGCGGCGTCGATAGATGAAGGGCGTGAGGCTCTGCAGGAGCGCCTGCCCGACCTGCGGGTCGCCCGCGGCGACCCGCGCCTTGAGCAGCGCCTGACGCTCCCACGCCTCCGCCCAGTTCTCGTAGTAGTGCCGCGCGGCGCTGAGCGTGCGCACAATCGGACCGAACCGCCCCTCCGGGCGCAGGCGCAGGTCAACGCGGAACACGATTCCGCGCCTCATCGGGCGCGAGAGCGCATCCACCACGCGCTCGCACAGCCGCGTGAGCGCGGGCAATCGGTCGGGCGTGCCCGCCTCATCGCTGGCGATAAAGATGAGATCGATGTCGGAGCTGTAGTTCAGCTCGCGCCCGCCCCATTTGCCCAGTGCAATCACCGCGAGCGGGATATTCACCCCCTCACCCGTACCCTCTCCCCCTTTGGGGGAGAGGGGTTTTTGTTCGCCCTCTCCCCAGAGGGGAGAGGGTCGGGGTGAGGGGAACATCTCAAGCAGGCAAATCTCCAGCGCCGCCTGCACGCAGGCGTCCGCCAGGTCAGACAGCGCGCTCGTTACCTCAGGCAGTGTGCAGTGTCCCAGCAGATCCAGCGCGGTGATGCGCACATACTCCATCTGGCGAAAGTGGCGCAGGCGATCCAGGCGCATCAGGTGTGAAGTGCAGGGCGTCAGCAGCCGCTTCAAATCGCGATAGAGGTCCGCGCGCCGACGCCGACGCAACAGCAGCGCAGGGTCTAACAGCAGCTCCATCAGTTCGGGGTTCTGCAGGAGCGTGTCCGCCATATAGGGCGAGAGCGCAAGCATACGGAGCGGCGCCTGAAGCACAGCGGGCGATTCGGCAAACAGGCGATAGTAGGTCAGCGGGTTGCCCATCACCTCCAGCCAGCGATCCAGATACGCCAGCAGGCGATTGGGATCGGGCGCCTCGCGCAACGCCTGCTCCAGCACAGGCGCGAAACGATCGAACAGCTCCGCCTGCTGCCCTGCACCACGCAATCGCTCCCAGAGTTTGGGTTGATTAGTACCAGTTGGGTTCATATAGTTGCTTAGTGTACTTCTAAATCGAATTCAAGAGTGTAAACCCAAAGTCTTCAAAGTCGATATCAACAGCCAGCGCATGTTGAATGTTCAGTTTGTTCATTATCACAAAACTTACATAGTCAACAAGGCTTACTCGTCGACGATTTGTTGCTCGCAGCAAACTCTCGCCCTGTAAATGCTCATCTCATGTGATCCATTCTATGTTTATCACAGGCAATATGTTATCTATAAAATCATATGCTGGCTCTAATCCGTGTCGATTCTGTAAAACAGCAATCGTTTCCACAATCACATAGTTCGTTGTATACAGCAATGCGCCACTTGTTAACAGTCTGCTAAAAAGGGTGCTGGCTTGTACATGAAAGGAATCATCTGCATTAATGAGAGCCAGAAAAGCCGAAGTGTCTACAAAGACTTTCATTGCTCCTCACTAAGGTACAGATCGTGATTTTCCGCAAGGTCGCGAATACCCAGGTGGTACTTTCCAACCACCGACAGTGCTTTCTGAACGCGCTGTTGATATTCGGCTGACTCGCGCTCCAGAAGGAGGCGAACCGCCTCTTCTATCAACCTCTCGACGCTGATGGCACGACTGTCGGCGATTCGCCGCAGTTCCTGTTCCAGTTCCCGACTCAACCTGATTGGCATGGCAATTCCTCTCTATAGATGGTACCCGCGCTACCCTGTCACCATCCCTCTTGTCATCGAGCCGATGAGGGGGATTTCGTACCATTCGCCGTTATAGGCGTAGATGGCAGCTAACAGCGGGATAATCAGGCTCAACAGGGCGGGCACAAGGGCGCAAATCGTGCCAAGCCCGCAGGTGATAATCGCGACGATAATCACCGGCACCCACAGCAGCAGCAGCGCCAGCTGGAAGAAGAGCTGTTGCAGTGCGTGGAACGCCACGAAACGCGAGCGGTCGCGATAGACCAGATAGATGACCAGCGGCGCGAGATATTGCCCCAGTACCACCGCATAGCCGAGAAAGCCCGACAGATGCGCCAGCATCGCCCAGAGGCGCTCATCCTGTGTCAAACCATCCTGTTCCACTGTCCACCTCTATTGCATGGTTCGCCGTCCAGATGTCCTCTCCTGTTAGCAGTTCGTCATAATCGTGCAGTCTCCAGCGCAGGGTCGGATAGCCGTAGTAGGTCTCCTCTTCGAGTTCGAACACCACATCGATTCGGGTTTGGGGTTCGAGCGGCTGGTCGCCCCCGCCCCACAGCACGGCGTCCAGCACTGGTGAGCCTTCAGGGCGGATTTTAAGGAACAGATGCTTGCCATCGCGGCTGGTGCGGCTGCCCACCACCTGCACATCGCGGCACAGAAACAGTGGTGCCTCGTTGCCCACGCCGAACGGCTCCAGCAGTTTCAGCTCGCTCAATAGCCGTCCGTTCATCTCGTGCCCCTGCACCTGCAGGTCGATCCAAAGCTCTGGCACCAGGTCGTCGTCGGTCAGCGCGCGCTCGGCGGTCTCCAGCACCAGCTGGCGCAGTTCGTCGAGCCGCTCCAGCGCGACCACGAACCCGCCTGCAGCGGGATGACCGCCGCACCGCTGGCAGACGGCTTTCATCGAGTCGAGCAGCCGCGTGAGATCGAAGGCGGGGATGCTGCGAATGGAGCCGCGCGCCAGCCCCGCCTCGTGTTCAAGGCTGACCACGAAGGTGGGGCGATAGAACAGCTTCACAAGGTTGCTGGCGACCAGCCCGATTATGCCGTGATGCCAGCCGAGCGAGCGCACGAAGAGTGCCCGATGGCGCAGGAGACCCTCCTGCTCGATTTGCGCCAGCGCCTCGTCGAGAATCGCCTGCTGGAGCTGCTGACGCTGACGGTTATGGCGGTTCAACTCCTGGGCAAGCATTCGCGCCGTGTCCTCATCCTGTTCCATCAGCAGCTGCAACGCGAGGCGAGCATCTTCCAGTCGCCCGGCGGCGTTCAGGCGGGGCGCAATCATGAAGCCGATATCGCGTGCCGTGAGGCGTCGCTTGCCCAGCCCTGCCACCTCGATCAGCTGTTTGAGTCCCACGCGCGGTGTGGTCATCAGCCGTTCCAGCCCGCACGCCACCACGATGCGGTTCTCGCCCAGCAGCGGCATCACATCGGCAACGGTGCCAATCGCGACCAGCTCCAGCACCGCCTGACGGAACTTATCGACGGAGTAGCCCAGCGTGCGCACCAGCGCTTCCGCCACACGGAACGATACGCCCACACCGCTGAGATCGGCGAAGGGGTAGCGCGAATCGGGGCGATGGGGATTCACCACCGCCAGCGCGTTCGGCAGCGTGCTGTCAGGCTGATGATGGTCGGTAATCAGCACCTCCAGCCCGGCGGCGTTGAGCGCGTCGACGGCGTGATGGGCGCGCACGCCGCAATCGCAGGTCAGTACCAGCTTTGCCCCGATCTGGCGCGCGGCTTCAATCGCGTTCGGGTGCAGATCATAGCCCTCTTCATGGCGGCGGGGCAACATTGGCTCCGCCGGCACGCCCAGCCGACGCAGTGTGAACAACCACAGCGCCGTGGAGGTAACCCCGTCCGCATCATAGTCGCCGTAGACCAGCACGGGTTCCCGATTCCGGAACGCTCGCACCAGCCGTTGAACAACCTTCTCGCAATCGGGCAGGAGAAGCGGGTCCGCTAAATCGCTCAGCGAGGGATGGAGGAAGCGGTAGGCGTCGGTGGGCTCGGTGTAGCCGCGTGCCGTGAGCAGCTGCGCCAGCGGGCGACTGATGTTCAGCTCGCGCTGAAGATGCTCCGCTGCTTTCGGGTCTGTCGGGCGTACGCGCCAGCGGTATCTCGCCATCCATCCCTCCTGACGGCGCGATTATACCCTGCTCACAAAATGCGCCCGTGCCCTCCACCAGCAGACTGTGAAGAATGTATAGTCAGGTATAATCTATCGCAAGATGAAACTCATGACCGCCCTGCATGGGCAATATGTGGTGGATGCTGAAGGCAATCCCGTCGCTGTTATACTGGCATCAAGGTCTATCAGCAACTGCTGGATGCATTGGAAGAGCTGGAGGCTGTCCAGGCGTATGACGCCGCCAGAGCTTTAGGCGAGCAACCGATCCCACCGGATGAAGCCTTTCTGTTGCTTGAGAGGCGGTGAGATTATTCGAGCAATTATCAAGGTGATGAAACGCTATCGATGGTGGCTGCTATCTGTTGTGCTGCTGGCGGCCTTGTCTTGCGCTGTTGGCTTTGTGTGGTCGCTGAGCCTGTCTCTGCGCTCTGTCGTGAAGGTTGCAGATGAGGCTGTTCTCGCGCTATTCCGTGGTGACCTCAACAACTTGGGCAAACTAACGCGGTGCGACGCCTGTGCAGCACGTATTCATCGAAAGTGGCGAAGCATTATAGATCGGCAAGGCAAACTGCGTAGTTGGCAATTTAAGCGTGTTGTGTTGATTTTTGATTGGGGATCAAGGATTTCAGAGGAGCATGCTGACCACGCCGGACACTATAGTGTAGAGTATCGGCTGAGCTTTGGGAAAAATCGCGAAGCCACAGTAAGTTTGGAGATTGCCGATTCGGATGATGGCTATCGGGTCTGCAACATCGATGAGGTAAAGGTCCATGAATTGAAATTCCGATTTCCTTAGAGACTGTCCAAGGATTCACTACCTGAACCAGACGGCTTCAGCTGCTCAGTTGCAAAAGACACCCGATTGGACACAGGTTGCACCCCCTCCTGCAGGTTCCCCCCCGCTGCGTGAGGGGAACCAAGCCGCGGTTCCCCTTGCGAAGCAGGGGGAACTCACGGAGGGGGTACTGGTCAATCTCGGCATGCTCAATTATCGCCTCTGAATCCTTATCTCAATATCCATCCGCGGATCCGATTACGCGTGTTGAAGACCCACAACGAATAGACCAGTACAAATACAACAACTCTCACCGTCCATACCTCCAGGCTCGTGTCGACCCTCCCGTCCCACACATAGTCGACCATCCCCTTTAGTACCAACCAGGGGATCAATCCTGCAATCAGGGCTATCAGGTAGCGAATTACTCTCATTAGTAGAACACTGCCCTGCTTCTGGTCCCTGCCATTAGCCATTATTTCGCCTCCCATCTATCTATAGACCGCTGCAGGCGCAGGCGAATATGCACCACTGGCACCCGACTTCGCCATCAGGTCCCCCCGCCTGCTCCAGTGCCTGAACCCCACTTGATTACCCCTCCTCATAACCCATCCCC